>NZ_JASATN010000029.1:0-72386 GCF_038440355.1 Dyadobacter sp. OTU695
GGCCGCAGAGGGCCTGCTCATCAGGTGCGGCAAAAATTGATGAACCATCCGGATCGTTCCCGTCAGATTGATATCAATCTCACGGGTTATGTTTTCCAGGTCCCTACTGGTGTCCTGAACGTCAAGCAACCGCATTTCACCCGCATTGTTAACGATCATATTCAGATCAGGGAATTGTTGTGTCACCTCTTTGTAGAGGCGCTCGATATCCTGCGGATCACTTACATCGCTCTGAAAGACGTGTACTTGGGGGAAACGCCTCTTGGTCTCATTCAAGGCCTCTTGTTTACGTCCTGTAACAATGATTGTTGATCCTTGCCGGGTAAGTTGCTTGACCAATTCCAAACCTATACCGCTGGTTCCTCCTGTGATCAGGATAGTGCTATTCTTTAAATCCATATTTTTCTCGCTGTTGTTGATACAAAGTTCAGCCAATGTCAATTGGCGGATGTATCCAAAAGTCGCCAGGTTGTAGTGAAAAGGAAGATTATCAGCTTCTGTGATAGAATGTGCACCTGATGGAACAATAGGCTGTTCAGGCAATTCATATTCCTTTTGACTACATCAAAAGGCGTTTTGGCTACTTCCGCTTTTTATTCCTGCTGCAATTTTGCAGAAACGAAAACAGGATAAAATGAAACAAAGAAGCAAGATGAAGACCTATGTACTGACCCTACTTTTCAGTATGGTGAGCCTGGCGTCATTCGCACAAACAACGGGAAATTTCAAAGGGAAAATTTTGGATCAGTCCACCAAGCAGCCGGTTATCGGTGCCACTGTGCAGATCGAGCACTCACAATTCGGGGCGGTCACCGATACATCCGGGATATTTACAATCAATAACATCCCGGCCGGTACTTATCCGGTAACGATCTCTTCCATAGGATTCCAGACCAGGAATATCAGTGAAGTCGTCATCACACCGGGTAAAACCTATTATTCCGAATTAGAAATTCTGGAAGCGGTAGCCAACTTAAACGAGGCGACGGTCCGCGCATTTAAGGGAGAAAACAATCTTTTGACACCAGTATCCACTTTTTCGTATTCGAGGGAAGAAATTTTCAGAAATCCCGGTGCTCAGGGCGATATCATGCGGGCCTTGGGAAGCCTGCCCGGCGTGGTAAGCAGCGGAGCCCAGTTTTCCGCCATTGCCGCAAGGGGCCAGGGCACTCAGGACAACGTTTATATGGTAGATGATATACCGGTGTTCAACTTGTCCCATTTGGAAGCGGAGGGTTTCAACTCGGGCTTTAATGATCCCAATGGCGGGCGGTTCAGCATTTTTGCACCCAGGATTGTCGACAACGTACAATTCCAGAATGGTGGTTTTGACGCGGTATATGGCCGGAGATCTTCGTCCTATCTCGCGCTTGGCATCAAGGAAGGTAATAAAGAAACCTGGTCGTTTGCAGGACAGTTTGATTTGCTGGGGGCTACTTTAATTGCCGATGGCCCGGTCTCTAAAAAGACAAGTATGTTCGCTTCGGGAAGGTATCAGAATTTTGCAGTGTTGCAAAGGGTGTTGGATCAGCAAAATCCTGTCAGCATCGGCTTTGGCGATTATTTGGTCAAAACGACAACAGAGCTCAATGCAAAAAATAAACTTTCATTTATTGCCATGTATAATCCGGAAAGGCCACGCCGGAGCATTGATGATGTCGATCCAAACTACAATATCAATGATGACAACAGTGGCGGCACCATGCTCTTTAATCATAGGGGTAGCAAAGCGCTGGTCGGGTTGAATCTGAGGACTCTGATCGATAGCAAAAGTTACCTCAGGAACGTCCTGTACTTCCGTTCATCGACGGTGGATAACAACTTCGGCAATTTTACGCCATCATTGGATGAAGAAGGCATGGTCTTAGACCCAAGATATGGCAGATACGAAGACGATCTCAGGCGGATCAAAAACAACCAGTCAGAGGTTGGTTACCGCTCGGTTTATACTAAACGCTTCAATAAAGTCACTTTTACCGCCGGGATTGATGCGGCTATGGTGAACCTGGATTATGAAAGGACCCTGAAACGTGTAGATACGGTCTACACTTTCCGCCGTACGGATCCAAGACCAAGCCCTGGCCAATATTATCAGATTCTGAACCCGTCCCAATACAATTCCAGCTTTGATAACAGTGCCTTCAACGGTTCTGGTTACGTTGCGGTATCATGGAAAATTGCTAATGGTTTTACCCTGAACCCAAGCATTCGCTATGATTACACAGGTTTCACCGAGCAGCATACCGTTTCGCCAAGAATAAGCGGCAGTATTCTGTTGGGTGATAAACAGAGTGTCAATTTTGCTTCCGGTGTCTATTTTCAGGATGCTGCTTTCTCCGACCTGGCAGGGCAAAGCGCTGCCAATAAGCTGAAAAATGAGAGGACCTTTCAAAACATTTTAGGCTATAAATACCAGTTTTCAGGCGATCTGAAACTGGTCGTGGAAGGTTGGCATAAACAGTTCGACGATGTGGTTGTCCAGCCTAACCGGGTGCAGAGCTACCTCAACAATAACGGTACCGGCTACGCATACGGCGCTGACCTGAGCCTTACCAAACGACTTTCACAAAGCTGGTACGGTACCCTCAGTTATTCATATATGGAAAGCAAAAGAAATGACAACAACGGCTTGGGTGAATATGATTACACTTTTAGCATACCACACAACCTTTCCTTACTGGGCAGCTACAAGCCTAACAATAAATGGATCTTTTCGGGTAAATTCCGCTACAGTACCGGCCGCCCTGCCGATGTCTCTACCCTTCATTCCAATGTGCTTGGCAATCCTAACATGCTGCGTTATTCGCAGGAAATCACTGAGATCAATGGCAGAAGATTGCCTGATTATGTCAGCCTGGACGTCCGCGTGGATTACAATGTGCCTTTGAAAAAAGGAATGTTCTCTGCCTTTGTAGACCTGGCCAACATCAACAACCAGTTTAATGTAAATACGGAGGTATTCATTCCTAATACCGGAAACGTGTACAGGGCCGGCCTGGGGATGTTTCCAACTTTTGGGGTAAGGGTTGAACTATAAAAAACAATTGAACATCAATGGACTTATTTGGTAATACCATCCTGATCACAGGCGGAACCAGCGGTTTTGGTCTTGAATTTGCAAAAAGATTTTTAGAGCTGGGCAATACGGTGATCATAACCGGAAGAAACATGGCCAGATTAGAGGAAACAAAAAAACTGTTTCCCGGGGTGCAAATCTTTCAAAGTGATGTTTCCGATATAGCGCATATTGGGAACCTATTCAGCCAAGTGACTCAACGGTTTCCCGAGTTAAACATCCTTATCAACAACGCCGGCGAAATGCGGAAGATAAGCTTGAACCAGCCTCATGAGCTCGCTGATCTCACCCGGGAGATAGACATCAACCTGTCAGGGCCGATACATTTGGTACAGCAGTTTTTGCCACATTTAAAGACCCGGAAAAAGGCTGCAATCATAAATGTAACTTCGGGTATCGCGTTAATGGCGTTTCCGATCTCGCCGATTTACAGCGCCAGCAAGGCGGGGCTCAGGGCTTATACAAAGGCGCTCAGGGTGCAGCTCAGGCATACGGGGATAAAGGTGATCGAGTTGGTCGCACCTGGTTCGAATACACCGCTGAACGAAAAATTTACAACCGACCGGGCTGTGAATGCAAGCGCGTTGATGTCACCTGATAAAATTGTGGATGCGGCCATCAAAGGGATAAAAGACGATCAGGATGAAGTTTACCCGGGCCTATCGAAGCTCATTCGGGTGATGAGCAGGATTGCGCCCCGCTTTTTGTTAGAACAGGCAAGTAAAGCGGGCAAGGAATTCTATTCCGCCAATTAAGGAAAGAGACAAAAAAGGTGGGCAAAAAAACGCATAAATTGATCTTATGATGAACATTGGTGAGATTGCCAGCAATGATGCATATCTACGTGGTTGGAAAAAAGCCACCTTTTTAACCACCTTGCTATTGGTAAGTATTGTCAGCCAGGTCGATAGGATTTTGCCATTCATTTTGGCGGAATCGATCAAAGGGGATCTGGGCCTTAGCGATACGCAGCTCGGGATGGTGACCGGCCTTGCATTCGCTATGTGTTACACGCTTGCAGCTTTGCCCCTGGCCCGCATCTCTGACAGGGGCGGTGCAAAAAATGTACTGGTTTGTTGTATTGTGATTTGGACGGTTATGACCGCCTTGGCCGGGCTGGCTAATAGCTTCCTGATATTGGTGTTGTTGCGCATTGGGGTAGCCCTAGGAGAGGCGGGGAGTACACCCGCCAGTCATTTTCTTATTGGCCAAAGAATTCCTGATTTGTTTCGGGGCAGGGCGATTGGGTTGTTCTCCATGGGAATTCCCTTGGGCACTATGCTTGGATTTGCCCTGGGAGGGTGGGCTGGAGACCATATTGGCTGGCGTAGCGCATTTTTTGCGGCAGGTGCCTTTGGATTGGTTTTAGCCTTATCGGTCATGCTGTTTGTGCCTGGAAACGGAGCATCTGCATTGACAACGGCAGAACCCGATGGGTTTCTCGTAGCAGGCAAAAAATTATTGATGAAACCCGCTTTCCTATGGCTATTTGCGGCAGCTAATCTGCTGGGTTTTGCGTCCGCGCCATTCTATGTTTTCAGCGCTCCATTCCTGATAAGAACTTACGGGCTGACGGCAAGTGAAGTTGGGCTCAGGTTTGGGTTGATACAGGGGCTGCTTGGCATCGCAGCAACGCTGCTGGGTGGAAGGTTTTTCGACCGGGCAATTGCCAAACATTCTAGGTATTTGTTGGGGCCACCAGCTGTCCTGATCATAATTGCTGCTTTCTGTACTGTTGCGGCCTTGTTTATGCCTACAAGCAATTGGGCCATCGCGTTACTGGTGCCAGGTATGTTTTCTTTTGCCTTTTTGTTGCCTTACGCATTTGGCAGCGGCCATTTGGTGGCTGGAAATGACAATAAAGCATTGTCCACGGGTTTGCTTTTGTTTGGGTCCAGTCTTTTGGGCCCGTCGCTGGCGCCTGTGTTGGTAGGTTTTATCAGTGATTTTGCTACGGCTTCAAACGCAGGCAATGGGCTCAGATGGGGATTGTTGATCGGCCCGATGGCAAGTGTGCTTTGTGCGGGTGCTTTATTTATCGCAAACAAAAAAATAGGCGTCACTTAATCGATCACTCATGGTGATTAATATCCTTTCAAGTTCTAACAAAAAATACGATGAATACACCGATTAGAATAAGTTCCATCTCTCAGGCCCATAAAATGCAGGGGTTCGCGCCGCCGCCGCATCCCATGATCAGCATTATTGAATGTGGCCAGCTGAAAGGAAGTCCCGGCATGAGCGTCGTGCTGGATTTTTATATGATTTCGATCAAACGGAATTGCAACAACCTGATGTATGGGCAGCAGAAATACGATTTTGACGAAGGCTTTATGGCCTTTGTGGGACCTAACCAAATTTTAAGCGGGCAGGAGCATGCGCCTGGATATGAACCCAAAGGATGGATGCTGTTTGTGCACCCGGATTTCTTTTGGGGAACACCGCTTGCCAAAAAGATTAAGCAGTACGAATTTTTTAATTACTCGGTAAAGGAGGCCTTGTTTTTATCGGAGAAGGAGGAAAAAGTAATGAATGATATCGTTGCAAATATTATACACGAATGCAACGGGAATATCGACGGGTTCACGCAAAACATCATCGTATCGCACTTGGAGACCCTGCTCAATTACTCAGAACGCTTCTACCAGAGGCAGTTCATTACCCGCAAGATCGCCAATCACCAGATCCTTGACCGGCTGAATGATTTATTGGACAATTATTTTGATAGTGATGACCTTGTGACCAACGGCTTGCCAACGGTAGAGTTTATTTCGGAGGCGCTTCACGTTTCACCAGGCTATTTGAGGAGTTTGCTTAAAAATTTGACCGGACAAAGCACGCAGCAGCACATTCACGAAAAGCTGATTGACAAGGCCAAGGAAAAACTATCTACGACCAGCTTGTCGGTCAGCGAGATTGCCTATGGCCTGGGCTTTGAGCACCCGCAATCATTCAACAAACTTTTTAAGACCAAAACCAAAGTGTCTCCTTTGGAATTCAGGGCATCGTTCAATTGATGATTTTTGATGAGACTGCAACGTAAATTAAAGATCGAATCTGTAAGCTGGATCATTTGCATTTTGCTGCTGACGGGTTGCGACAGCTTCGAATTTAGTGCCAACCAGGTCAGCGACAGGGACTCGCCCAGGGACCTTAATTCGAAAAATCTGACCAAGCTTTTTTCTAATCCGACCGACGATACGGTAACTGTTGTTTTTGTTGGGGATTCGCAGCGCTGGTATGATCAGCTCGACCGGTTTGTAAAAAAGATAAATACACTGGATAATGTCGACCTGGTTCTCCTTGCAGGCGACATCTCGGATTTTGGCCTTTTACAGGAATTTGAGTGGGTCAACGATCGCCTCAGCGGTCTGGAAAAACCATACGTCGGCGTAATTGGGAACCACGACCTGGTTGCGAACGGGGAGGAAGTATATACAAGGATGTTTGGGCGGACTGATTTCTCGTTTGTCTATGACAGCGTCAAATTTATCTGTCATAACACAAACAGTCTGGAATACTCAAATCGTAAAATACCGGACATGACCTGGCTTTCCCGGGAATTGTCCGGCACAACAGATGCTGCGTATATTGTGACCGTTTCTCACGTTCCACCTTTCAGCCCGCTGGAATTTGATCGTGAACTGGCTGAATCGTACCCATTATTATTAAGCCAAACGCCAAAAATGCTGCTGTCTCTTCACGGGCATGTTCACCAGCATCTGGATTTTTACCCATTTGGGGATGGGGTCAGGTATATGACCAGCTACGCTTTTAACCAAAATGCTTTTGTACTGCTTAAAATAGTAAACGGAAAAGTCCTCAAATCGATAGTGGGATACTAGAATGAAACCAAAAATAGGGGTAATGCTTGCGCTGCTGATCGGATCAGCAGATATGAATTGCTATGCGCAATCCGTGAGAAATTTGCTGCCTGATCACTTCGGGATTCAATATGCGGGGAGCATCGGGTGGGTTAGCGTGGGTGCCGGTTACGATTTATTCCGCAGCCGAATACGGATCGGCCTGCAGTACGGCTATGTACCTGAAGATTTGGGTGGGGAGTTGCACATACTTTCCGCCTCGGTGTATTACCAGCCATTGAAGATAAAGGTCAGCAGAACCGTTGCTATTCATCCGCTGGATATTGGAATAAAAGCAGCCTACCATTTTGGCGACCAGTTCTACCTTAACTGGCCCGAACGCTTTCCCCGGGGTTATTATTGGTGGAAGTCTGCGCTCCGGCTTCATTTGGCGACAGAGTCCTCTGTTACCTTTGAATTAAAAAATACAGGTGCAGTAAAAACGGTAACCGGATATATTGACTTAAACACCAATGATCTGTATTTGGTCAGCTATATACTCAATCCGACCGTACTGACAATTACAGATATTGTCAAGATTGGAGGCGGGATCAGGATCCGTTTTTAAAGCTATACTTTTTGGCTACAGCAAAAGGTGTTTTGACTAATTACACCAACTGTATAGATAGCACTTTTGCATTGTTCCCGCGATCGATGAAGTGAAAAAATTGCGAGGGTACAAACCTTGTTGCTATAGTCTTACAAAGTCGGTAAAATCTTTACTTGGAAAATATGAAAATAGCGCTCAAAATTAATGCCGAAGCCAGCACATTTGAAGCGGATCCTGACATGCCTCTCTTATGGCTTATCAGGGACGAAGCGAAATTAAAGGGGACAAAGTTTGGGTGTGGTAAGGGAATATGCGGAGCCTGCTCGGTCCATGTAAACGGAGAATTGGTCCGCTCATGCCTATATCCGGCACATATGGCCCATGGAAAAGAGGTGACCACCATTGAGGGTTTGTCAAAGGATCAGAATCGCTTGCACGTCGTACAGCAAGCATGGCTGGAAGTTCAGGTGCCGCAGTGCGGATATTGTCAGCCCGGCTTTATGATGGCTGCTGCCGATTTTCTGGAAAAGAACAAAAATCCTACGGAAGATGACATTAAAAACAGCATTTCCAACATTTGCCGTTGCGGGACCTACCCGCGCATTATCAAAGCGATTCTCCTGGCTGCGCAAACAATAAAACATGAA
The DNA here is from genome assembly GCF_038440355.1 of Dyadobacter sp. OTU695. Classification (NCBI taxonomy): domain Bacteria; kingdom Pseudomonadati; phylum Bacteroidota; class Cytophagia; order Cytophagales; family Spirosomataceae; genus Dyadobacter; species Dyadobacter sp. OTU695. The sequence continues at coordinate 8,137 of NZ_JASATN010000029.1, forward strand.
AACATCAACTGAAAAGCCAAAAAAGGGATTTTCCAGAAGGAAGTTCCTGGCACGTTCCGGCGCAACGATACTCGGGTCGGTTGCCTTGCTTTATTTTGGAAGATCCAGAGTCCGCGGTGCCCTGAGCAATGTGGCCGCTGATATGAAGTTTGACTCCGGCGTTACCGATTTCGACCCGACGGTGTGGTTTGAGGTTAATGCCGATAATAGCATCACATTGAAGTCTCCCAAAGTAGAAATGGGACAGGGTATTTTCACAGGTTTTGCTATACTGGCGGCCGAAGAACTCGATGTAGATTTTGACGCGATCAAGGTCGTTCATGCATCCACGTTATCGGGCCCGCAAACCACTGCAAGCACCGGTATGAGCAACAGCACCGCTTCTTTGTACACCAGTATCAGAGAAGTGGCTGCTACATTGCGGGAAACCTTAAAACTGGCCGCCTCGAAGTTATGGGGCGGCCCGATAACCACCTTGCAAACTGCCCATGGTGTGGTCACATCCGGGAGCCATCGCGCGACTTATGCGGAAATAGCCCGGCAAACCAAAAAATGGGAGCTGGCCAAAACTCCTGCCTTACGTCCGGCATCCGCTTTCAAAATGATCGGTAAGGAGCACAAACGGGTCGATGCAAGGGAAAAAGTACTGGGTAAAGCGGTTTATGGAATTGATACGGACATTCCCGGAATGCTTTATGGTGCCGTTTTGTATTGTCCGTACTTTGGCGGTGCGGTAAAAACGGCGGATACCACCCATGCCGCAGATAGCCCCGGCGTTTTAAAGATTGTTCAGGATAAGCAGTGGATCGGCGTGGTAGCGAAAACAAGGTATGCAGCGGAGAAAGCCGTCTCCGAGATTGAAGTTTCCTGGGCTTTTGAACCAAATTATTCAACAAAGGATGCGATTAAGGCCATTACAGTAGGCAACGGTACACCAGTAGTCATGCAAGACGAGGGTGATGCCACGATTGATACAAAAAGTGAGCGGGTGATCGGCGAGTACCGGACACCGCTTGGATATCATGCGTCGATGGAGCCCAGTGTCATGATAGCAGATGTATCTGGCGAAACCGTAACATTATATGCCTCTACACAGAATTCAGCTTTCATGCGCGAAACGATTGCCGCTGAAACTGATTTCAAGGAGGAAAATATTCAAATCATTCCAAGATTCATCGGGGGAGGATTTGGCCGCAGGGGATATAAACATAATGGAATTGAGGCCGTTAAACTTTCCAAAGCTGTGGGTAAGCCGGTACACCTGCTTTACAGCAGGCAACAGGAATTTCAAAACGGACATGTAAGACCCAACACGCATCATATCCTTCACGGCCAATTGGATACAAATGGTAAAATTTCGGTTTTGCAACATGAATTTGCGACTGGCTCTATGGCATTCTTAGCTGTTCCCATAGCAAAACCCATTATTGGAGCCGACTTCCCGGCGGCTGGTCACGGAGCCAGGATTCCGTATTCCATTCCAAACAAAACAGCAAAAATATGGGGCGGCGACCTTCCTTTTCAGACCGGCTTGTGGCGGGGTGTGGGCATGTTTGCCAATACATTTGCTATCGAAAGCTTTATGGATGAAATGGCGGACAAAGCTGGCGCTGACCCACTGACATTCAGGATTGCACATTGCGGCAATACCGAACTGTTGCAACGCCGTAAAAAGCTGTTATTGAAGCTTGGAGAAAAAGGCGGATGGAACACACCTAAAACAGATCCGATTGGTCGGGGCATCGCGGCCTGTGAAGACCGGGGTACCATATCGGCGGCGCTGGTTGAGGTACAAATTATAGATAAAAAAATAAGAGTTACACGGGTCGTTCAAGCCATTGACGCCGGAATCATTGTAAATCCAAATGGGGTCAGACAGCAGGTAGAGGGAGCTACGATCATGGCAGTCAGTGCTGCTCTTTTTGAAGAGGCCACCATTGAAAATAGCCAGTGTATGCAAACAAATTTTGTTGATTATCAGGTAGCTACGCTCAGGGACACGCCTCAGATCGAGGTGATCATTCAAGAAAGCCTGGAATTGCCTTCCGGTGTGGGAGAACCTCCCATTTCGCCTGTCGCACCAGCTATTGCTAATGCTATTTATCAGCTATCCGGAATACGTTTAAGATCGCTTCCATTGCAGGCCGCATTGGATACTCATTATCGGAACTCGGATCAATGAAATAATTAAGCGACACCAATCTGATGATGATGGAGTAAAGTGGCTCTCCAGGTTTCCTGGTCGATTTGCAGGTACAGTTAAAATAAAGGTGGGAGTTTATGACTTCCACCTTTTTGTTAAAGACCAAGCCCGCCACTCGTGGGGAAGCCTTTTATATGAACCGTTGAGGATGCGCGTTCAGGCAGGTCGCCCCATTATTCGCTTCGTAACGATTTGACTGGATTCATTAAAGCGGCTCGAATAGTCTGTGAACAAACGGTTATAACTGCCAACAGGGAAATCAGGATGAATCCGGGCAGGACAATGTTTAAACCGGCACTGATGCGGTTAGCAAAGTTAGTCAAAATCAAATCGCTGACATAAACTCCTAGTGGTATGGCTACGCAGAAACTGATAAGTAGCAGAAGCACAAATCCTTTGGATAAGGTTATAATAATATCCCGTTTAGTAGCCCCCAGTACTTTTCGTAAACTTATTTCTCTCTGCCTTTTTTCAACCGAGTAGATGGTCATGCCTAATAAGCCCATGATTCCGATTACGGCGCTTAGGAAAGTGAAAAAGGTGATAATCTTATTCACATCTTTCCCGATCGCGAAGTTGGTTTCAATAGTAGTTTTATAGAATTCGCCTCGAAACGCATATCCAGGGGCTAATTCTTTCCAGGCTGATTGAAGTGCGGCAACTGTTTTCTCGGTGCTATGCGGAGCAATTTTGACATTAAGCATCTTCCACTCGGACGGCTCATTCCTGAGTAGTAATGGCTTTAACGGATCGTCTGCAGGTTTGAATAAAAAGTCTTTTACTACGCCTTTTATCGTAGCCGTCGTAGAATCATTTAAGAAGATCTGCTTGCCTATCGACTCCGCAGCATTACCTAATTGATATTTTTCTGTGAAAAGTTCATTGACAATTACTTCTTTGTTCGTGGTATTTAAAGATGGATTGGACGAAAAATTTGTTCCTGAAATAAGTGTCAAGCCTAACCCCGGTATAAATTCATTGTCAACGGAATAACTGCTAACCGACTTATACTCATCGGTTTCATGTATCTTCATTTTGGCCGAAGCATTCGAATACGTACCTATCGGAATATCCATTGACGAAATACGCTCTACACCCGCAATCCCGGCAAATTTTGACCGGACAATCTCAACCGGAATACCTTGCAAACGAATAGAATAAACCTGATCTGCTGAAAAGCCGTAATCCATATTAATGGCAAATTCTATTTGCTTATGCAGGGTTGTTATTATCATTAAAAACAGCATCGTAAAAGCAAATTGAACCACTAAAAGTATTTTAACTAGCCCAATTCGTTTGAACATAGCGAGATTTTCGATTTTTTGAATCGCCCTGAGCGGATTGAGTTTTGAAATAGTAATAGCTGGTAATAAGCCAGCCATTGCGCCCATTAGTATAGCAAAAATGATAAAGTAGGCAAAGGAACTTAGCGTCGGGCTTACATTCAGATCGAAAAACTGAAAACTCTGCAACGCGCTCAACTCCGCTTTGAAATACATCACAAAACCTATCGCTATTATCAAAGCAATGAGTGCAAGTATGATTCCCTCACTAATGATCTGGAATAAAACCTGGGATCTGTTAGCGCCCATTACTTTCCTCACCCCTATTTCTTTGGCCCTGCTAAACGTTTTTGCCAACGTCAGGTTACTGTAATTAAAAATGGCAGAGACTATGACGATAAAGCCCATCAACGCCAAAAACCAGAGTAGATGGCTTGGCAACCCTTTTCCCATTGCATTGGCGATACTGTAACCCGGCGTAATGTCCGGAAGAGCCTGTAAATCAAATTTATAATGTGCATCCCGATTGTCTATTGCAAGGTTTTTGTAGTTCGGCAGCGCGTACTTGTTAATCGCCCTGATTGCCTGTTCGGCGTTGGTTTTGGGCCTGACTTTAAGGTACGTATAGGCTGCATTGATATTAGCCCAATTATCGACTGTGTCCTCGCTCGATTTTTCGGAAAGCAACGCATCGAATTCAAAATGGGTTTTACCCGGATTAGGCCCGAGAATACCAGTAATTTTGTATATATCCCGGTTACCTAATTGGATCGTGCTGTTAATGGGGTTTTTACTTCCAAAGAGTCTTTCGCTTAATTTAGATGTAAGAATAATGGAGTTTGGCTCCTTTAGAGCATGAGCAGCATCGCCACTCTGAAGGCTGAAAGAAAAGATGTTTAGAAAGTTCTCATCTGTGACTTTTCCTTGAAAATCAAACCGTTGATTGTTTTTAATAATCACATCATCAAATGGCTTTAAAACCGTCACGGTTTCTACCCACGTGAAGGTTGATTCAATAACCTTTCCGATAGGTTTGGGGCTAGTGGCATACGGTTCGATTTCACCATTTTTTCGGGTGGCTATCGTATTTACACGGTAAATTAACTCCGCATCTTTGTGGAATTTGTCGTAATTGTAGCCGTCTTGATACAACAGTAAAATCAGAAAACCCGCCGACATGCTCAAAGCCAGCCCGAATAAATTCAGTAGGGAAAAAGTTTTATGCTTTAAGATAGTTCTCCAGGCGATTTTGAAGTAATTGCGAATCATATGCGGATCGAGAAAAAGGGGGGATGAATAGGTGCTCCTATGCTTAGAGTGGCCACGAAGCCGACGGGCAATGAAATAAGGCCGACAAAATCTGATGGTTTGTTCGATGTACAAGCGTCTGGCAGTCGGCTCGCCCAATTCGGCAACTTGATGCTCAAATTGCTCATGTAAGTCGCCCAGCAACTCTTCGTGCAACTCTTCCGGGCATATAAACCTCAGCATCCGGTCGGCCCAAACAGGCGGTAACACTGTATGTGGTAGTTGCGGCATGGTCTACGAAAAGGACAGGTTCGGTATAGCCTCCCACAGGTCATTGCGGGTCTGCCGCAGCTCATCCAACGTGCGTTTGCCATAGGCGGTGATCGAGAAAAGTCGTTTTCGGCGGCCTCCCCGAGCTGCTGTTGCTCCGCCCAGCTCTGAATTGACGAAGCCTTTATCTTCCAGCCGGTACAAAGCAACATGAACCCCACTGAGATTGATGGAGCGGTCGGTCCGTAGCTTGAGCTCCTCGGCAATAGACAGTCCATAGGCCGTGCCGTTGAGAATGGCCACCGTCAGCAGGACGAGTTCTTCAAATTCTCCCAGATACGTTCTAGTCATATGTGCTCGATTTGATTTTCTTACTATTTGCTAAACAAATTAAGTGCCAGAAATTTAAGAGTATGATTATCAATACATTAAAAGATCAAACATACGCTATGTTGTCCGGAAACGCACAAGTTCTGTTCGCTGTTGGACGGCAGAGTAAAATCTTCCCGGTCGAAGCTCTGGCCGAGTCCGCACCATTTCCAATGACTGTTTGGAAAAGGCGGGCCTCACCGAGCTGACCCGGCGGTTAAGGCAATTGAGCTAAGCGGATCCCGCTTGCGAAAGATGTTGATCTATGGTGTAGCGCCAACGCGGACTATTTACCGTTACCCAATTCAGACGGCGTGCAATTAAACTGCTTTTTAAAAGCTACTGAAAAATGGGATAAGCTTTTGAAACCCAGGTCAAGATAAATATCGGCGGGTTTTTGCGCCTTTTTACTGATGAGCAAATGGGCTTCCCGAAGCCGTCTCTCCACAAGCCATTGACTGGGCGGTTGGTGGTATATCTGTTTAAAGTCCCGTTTGAAGGCCGAGATACTTCTGCCGGTCAGGGTTGCAAAACGTTCGACACCGACATTGAAAGTGAAGTTCTTGTTCATGAAGGCTTCCAGGTTAATTTTTTCCGGAGGTGCAAAATCGAACAGGAACGAGGAGATTTCCGGATGCATTTTCAACAGGATAATCAATAGCTCCTCATATTTCACATCCTCGAAATCTTTGTCCAGGGCCATCACACCCCGATAGTAAGGTTTGATGGACTCGATAAAACTGCTAATAAGCAGGTCGTTCTTGATCTCGATAATAGCATCCTTTATCTGGCGATCTGACCTCTCTGGCGCATATCTTTCCTGGAATCCCTTTAGGAAAGGTTCGTCAAAACAGAACACCACAGGTTCAAAGCCTTCGTCAGTAGACAAAAGCTCATACTTGGCCAGCCTGTTTTTTCGAGCGACAAACGCATCACCTGCTTTGATCATATAATTTCTGCTGCCATCGAACATCCGGATAGCGCCTTTAGCGATGTATATAAATACATGATCGGGAATAAACTGTTCCCGTAAAATGTCCGCGGTTACGTTTTCGGCTATGGCTCTCACTTGATGTTGATTTTTGATTTATGAGGTGATCGTTCTCAGCGGATGACCCAGGTAGATCTGGGCCAGCGGCATGATGACAAAAGGGATTTCGATGAGTGCAAAGCGGTAACTCCTGGCCTTGAGTGCCAAAGCCATCATTAAGACCAGCAGCATTGCCCTGACCGCATTACCAATAAAGAAGGTATGTGGTAACAGGATCAGCAATGCCGAGACAATGGATACGATGCCAATTAGAGGCCGCAAAGTTTGGGTGATCCCCAGCGATGCCATCATCTGCTGGTATTCGGGAGTTGGTTTCTGAAAGACGCGCGCGCCGTGGGTGATGCCGAAATAAACGGTTACCAGCATCAACAGCCCGCTAATGATTTTTAAAGTCATGATCAGCCTATTTTTTTATTAAATCATATTTGACTAGTGAATCTACTGCTGCCAGGACCGTTTCCTGCTGGGTTCCAATCGGCGACCATCCAAGTATCTCCTTTGCCTTTTGTGTGCTAACATCCCTGTTCATTCGGGCTAGCAGCAACCCCTCTTTTGCCTGGTCATTGAAAATGGAGGCTACCTTCAGCACCAGGCCGGGCAATTTTCTTTCCGCAACCTTTCCTGCAATTTCCGGCCTCTGTCTTTTGATCAAGGTGGCAATTTCCGGTAGAGAAATCTTCCCGTCCGCCGAGGCAATGAAACGGTTCCCTGCTGCGGCCGGGGTCTCCATAGCCCGGATATGCAGGTCGGCTACATCTCTGACATCGACGACATTCAGCGGGATATTAGGGACAGCTTTCATCTTGCCATTGAGCAGGTTTTCGAGCAAATGAAAGCTGCCCGATACGTGGACATCCAGCGAAGGACCCAGGATGGCCACCGGATTGATTGTCACAAATTCAAAGCCTTCCCCTTCTGTTCGGACAAAATCCCAGGCAGCCTGCTCCGCCAGCGTCTTGGACCGTTCATAGACGGAGACGGCGGTATTGCTGGTGTCCGTCCAATCCTCTTCTGTTGTTTTCCTGGTCTTGTCGGTCTGGGTAAAACCCACCGCGCCGAAATTGGAGGTCATCACCACACGTTTCACGCCAGTAGCCTTTGCAAACCTCAATATTCTTAGAATGCCCTCCCTGGCCGGGCGGAATGCTTCCTGCTCATCCTCTGGCTTGTCAAAGAAAACCGGTGCGGCAACGCTCAATACATATTTGCAGCCTTCCATGACTTCTTTCCAGTTGGCGTCGCCGGTCAATTCAGCCTGTGCGAATGAGAGCCGCTCAAAAGATGCGATCCCGTTTGCAGTCAAAGTCTTTTTTACTTTTTCGGCGCTTAATAAATCACGTACCGTGGTCCGGACGGTGTAGCCCTTTTGGAGTAGTTGCAGGATAACGCGCATCCCCACAAAGCCGGTCCCGCCGGTGACGAGTACTATTTCTTGCTGCTCTTTCATTTCCAGTCCGTTTTGTTGACACTACAAATTTCGGCGATATCCAGAAGGTAAGGTTTCGTGTACAGTCCAAAGTTACTTTATCCAGTGGTCCAAATTTGGCATGCCTGGGAACCGTTCTCGTAACTGACTAAAACACCGGTTTGTTGCCCCGGAGCTCTCAGGCACCGATAAGGCTACTTTCAGACACTGCGGCAAATCCAAGTCGGTAGCGCGGGCCGGTGGCAGGCTTTGCGCATGTCGTCAATTTGGGGTCCGAAGATTTTACGGCCAAAGTTAAGGAGAACACTGAAGGGCAGGGCGTCGACGTGGTTTATGACGGTACCGGTGAGTCCACATTTAACAGATCTGTCCGCTTGGTTAAGGTTGGCGGAACGGCAGTCCTGTATGGCTGGCCCTCGGGTATACCCGTCATAGATACAGATCTCCTGTCTCAAAAACAGATCAGTCTGTTACAGGCCGTGCTTAATCACTATGTCATGGATAAAGTAAAAACTAACACGGCCATCACGGAAATTTTTGAACTGGTGCGCAGGGGCATTTTTGAGCTCCAGGACCCGACGGTTTATGCCGTAGCCGATGCGGCGGCAGCGCATGCCGATCTGGAATCACGAAAAACGACCGGCAGCGTTATTCTCCGGCCCTGAGCAGGCCGTTCTTCAATCTCCGGAAGCTTCAAATCAGTGATCTAGGTTTGCAAGCTGCCCCGCGACCGCGGAAACAGGCCGACATTAGGTGAAATTGCTGGATTTTCTGTGATAGCCCGGTAGCCGCATTCTGTGTTCGGCTCGAAAGAGAAGGTCGTTTCATCGATTAGTACCGCGATGCGGTGGGTATAGCCCCAGCGTTCAAAACGAGCTTCAAATTCACGTTTGATACCCTGGTAGGCAACCGGTATAACAAATGGCTCGTTCATGCTGCCAAAAATAACAGTTAAGTATATTCTGACTGCCTCCTGCGGAAACAATGATGAATCTTTCGGCACTTTCTTTACATATAATTCTGTGTCCGGCAAGGCCGTAAGAAAGAAATAAACTGCGTTCTTTAAGACTGAAATACATCCAATCTCGTACCGCGATATGACATTGTGCTGATCTGACCGCGGATATGAACACCATATCCGTCGATTTGGTTAAGCAATCCGACTGATCAATGCGGAACTTTGTACGATGAAAATCATTATAACAGGTTCTTTGGGAAATATCAGCAAGCGTTTGGCCGAGCAATTAATCGCGCAAGGACATGCGGTGCACATCATTACGACCGATCCGGGGAAATCACGGGTGATAAGTGCTTTAGGTGCAACAGCAGCAACCGGTTCCGTAACGGATGCGGTATTTTTAGGCCGGGTGTTCGCCGGTGCCGATGCGGTCTATACGATGGTGCCGCCAAATTTCGCGGCACCCGACCCGATCGCTTATTACGAGCAGGTGGGGCAAAGCTATGCGGAGGCGATCCGGGCCTGTCGCGTCAAACGGGTAGTACAGCTGAGCAGTTGGGGCGCACATTTACCTGCCGGTACCGGCATCATTGTTGGTTCGCACCGGATAGAAGAAATATTTAATGGATTAGATGGTGTTGATATCACTTATTTGCGTCCCGCCTCCTTTTACAACAATTTGTACCACTATGTGGATATGATCAAAAATTCGGGAATGATCGCGACGAACTACGGCGGTGAAAACAAAGTGGTCTGGGTATCACCGCGGGATATCGCGGAAGCCACTGCGGAAGAATTGGTGCGACCGTCCGTTCAGAAGATACGTTATGTGGCCAGCGATGAGCGCAGTTGTAACGAGGTGGCAGCCGTGCTGGGTGCGGCGATCGGTATACCGGACCTACAATGGCTGTCCTTCCCTGATGAGCAGGTGAAAGCTACGATGGAGCAACATGGCGTGCCGCCTTTAACGGCCGGTTTGCTGGTGGAACTGAACGCAGCGATCCGCACGGGCAAGATGCGCGAGGATTATGATCTGCACCCACCAGTCTTGGGCAAAGTCAAGATCGAAGACTTTGCGCGGGAATTCGCTTTGGCATTTAAATAAGTATCTTGTCCTATGCTGCGGCAGATCAAAACGGTTAGTGAATACCATCGCCTGATGGGCTTGCGGGCGCCGGAGCACCCGCTGGTGAGCGTGGTTCGCTTTGAGGATATCAAAGCGCCGGAAAGTGATGAGCCTATGAGCCTGGTCAATGACTTTTATTCGATCGGGCTGAAACATAACTTCGATGCCAAAATGAAATACGGGCAGCAGTCCTATGATTTTGACTGCGGGATGATGACCTTCATGGCGCCGGGCCAGATCTTGCGCATAGAAGTGGAACCCGGAAAAGAATTGAAACATTCCGGCTGGCTGCTACTGGTGCACCAGGATTTCCTATGGCATACGCCGCTCGCTAAGAAGATCAAAAAATATGACTATTTCAGCTATGCCGTCAACGAGGCTTTGCACTTGTCGGACAAAGAGGAGGCGATCATTACAGGTATGCTGCAAAATATCGAGCGGGAGTACCGCTCGAATATCGACCGCTTCAGCCAGGAGGTGATGGTCAGCCAACTGGATTCCATCCTGACCTATGCCGAGCGATTCTACCACCGCCAGTTCCTCACCCGGAAGATCAGCAACCACCAGTTGCTGGAGCGCTTCGAAGAGGCCCTGCAGGGCTGGCCAGGCATCCCGACCGTGGCCGAGCTGGCGGAGAAACTGCATATCTCCCCCGGCTATCTTGGCTCTGTGCTGCGTGTGCTGACCGGGAAGAATACGCAGCAGCATATCCAGGACCATCTGATCGAAAAAGCCAAGGAAAAATTGTCGACAACGGAGCTAACCGTCAGCGAAATCGCCTATGAGCTTGGCTTTGAGTACCCGCAGTCTTTTAGTAAATTGTTCAAAGCCCGGACCAGCCTTTCACCACTGGAATTCCGGGCCTCGTTCAACTAAATTTATGGATTATACTTGTATGGGGACTCGTTGACGCTAATTCATACATATATATCGACTGATCCCAAACAAGGGAGCTCGGTTTATTCGCAAAAGACCATTGTCGGAAGGCGGAAACTTATTTAAATTTGTGCGTACTCTAGATGATCAGACGGTCTCCTATTGGTATCGCAGTGTCTTTGCTTTGATATATATGTTTGAGTATCATATTAGCAAGCCTTAGTCATATTAAATTCGAGCAGATGATTTTGAACCAGAAGCTTTGGGAACATGCGATTGTTCGTTACGGCATCTGAGGAGTGATGGTTAGATTTGTAATCCGACGGCCATTGCTTTAATCAAGTTACCAATATGCCTCATACTGCTGCTTTGTGGTTGTTTTGCACTATTTGAGTACGACTGCTAGCGGATGGGAGCTGACCAGAATTAAAAACTGCTTATCTATTGGAGGGTATACCTCATCATAATCACGCAGGCGTACGGTAAACTCGGAAATTTGTTGGTTGGCTGATTGTTGCTTTGAATTCAGCTCAGGCATGCCAGTGATCTCGCTGGCAAATGCATTCCGAGTCAGTCCCCATGGCAAGTCCCCTTCAATTAACTGATCATAGAAGGCTCTCCCTTTGCTTTTTTGAGGCGGGAATGTTTTCCATTTTACGGTCAAAATTGTGGTACAGCAAAGGGACCATCGGAATTCGGAAATTGTAGTCATAATGTTTCGGGCTGAATTGGCCATGCTAAGTGTCTAGTTTATTGCAAATTAGTAGTTTGATTAAGATTGCTGGTCGTTGGTCAATCTGCCACGCAAGCTGGCGGTCACTCCGTCGAAAATCTCCGCGTATTAGGGTCGTGCTTATTGAAATTGTTGTTTTAGAGAATGTCATCGTGATGTCCGATGATGTTGAAGGTTCTGTAAAGCACTTGAACCAACATGCAGTTTGATCGCCAAAGAAGGATTGATATATTTGTTGGACCGCTATCAAATAACAATATGAACCAGGATCAGACCATACACCTTGCTGACGACGATGAGGACGATAGAATGCTTATCAAAGACGCATTGGAGGAAATAAACCCTAAAATTAATGTTATTGAAGCTGAAAATGGAGAAGAGTTGGTTGACAATGTGAAAAGGTCAGGCGACCTGGGTGAAACCATGGTGATGGTCGATATGAATATGCCGAAAAAGAATGGCATTGAAGCGATCCAGGAAATCAGGTCGGAACCGAAAACGGCTGAAATTCCAACTGTAATGCTTTCAACTTCAAACAGCCCAGAGCTAAAAAGAAAAGCGCTTGCCGCCGGTGCCAGTGATTTCATAGTCAAACCCAACAACTTTGGTACTCTCGTTGAAATTTTAAAAGGGGTATTAGTGAGGTTAATGGGTAGGAAATAACTATAAACTCACATCTAATCAAATCATTTTTTGTCTTGTTCATTGGACTCTATTACAGATATGTTCGCACGAACTGACCTGAGTGGATAAACTGTCCAACGGTGACATCTATTTTAAGTTTATTCCGTCAGCTAGCAAATACGGCTATATTTTAGATGTTCGCTCCATCAACCGTAAACACTGCTGCGAAACCCATCTAACCGGTTTGGATGCAGGCTACCTAAAACCGCAATGAAGTATGGTACTGTAAGCTTTTTTTGGACGACACAATCGAGTTAGACGGTAAACCCGTTGAGTGTTTCAACCGATGGCTTCCTTTTTCATCGGGCGAAACCGTGAGAGAGTACCACCAGCATTACGTGGGTTATAGTTTAGGCATCACGTTGCTGGGCCGCTCTTTTTTGCGGAAGAAATCACCGTTTCTATTTTTATCGTCTTGCAGTAAGCAAAAGCAGATATACCGGCAGTCGTTCGCGGCTCATATGGGCAGATCCTGCCAACGGCCTGCGAAATTATACCTAGCAGTTGTTCTGATGGCGTGCAGGCTGCGAAACTCGAAGCTTTTGCCGCCGTAAAATGGATATTTCTACACGCGAAATTACTCGGGATATGTAAGTGCCCCATTTGTCAGACAGTTATTTGTTGGTGAATTTCCTTTTACCAGCGATTCTTTCCATTCAAAATGGTGTCAAATTACCCAGCCCTTCGTATGATCGTCGCTGATTATATTCTTCAATCTTTCGGTTGCTAATTGCCTGACCTGATCTGGGTAGAAGAACAAATATGCGTCTAACACTGCTTCTCGGTACAGTCGGTTAAATCGTTCGATATAGCTGTTTTGGGTTGGCCGCCTAGGCTGTATATCGGCGAGGCTATGGTTCGCATGAGTTGAGTAATGTTTGCTAATTATCTTCAAATGCGATGCAGATGCTTCATAGCGGTCCGGAGTGATTTCGTATCATCGTCAAATTCAGCGGATGATCTATTGAAACTCCGGCTAATTGAAATGGCCAGGATTAAAGAAATGACCCCAGTTGCAGCCCAAAACGCATCTGTAAGGGCAGTATAATAGAGTCCTTCCGACCATGCATCAAAGATCCAGTCACCTGTTGTGAATCCATTGACAAGCGGGACTAGAACCGAAAACAGCCCACCAACAAGCAGGTAAAACCAGGTGATCCTGGATTCGGTTTTCAACAGTAAACCTGCTATACTTAGCGCCAGCCACGATACGAAAAACACAGTTCTGACCAGAAAAACGTGATTTTCAATATCTGGCATCACTAGTTCCGTACTAAAAAGAATGGCTATGGCGGGAAAAAGGCTGAATGAAATGGCAAGATACCACATGGTTACCCTGTGATGGAACTGCTTTTGTTTGTCAGTATAGCTTTTTTTATTCCTCGCCTCTTTCCAGAGCAACACACCGCTGATGATTACGAAACAGGTAAACAGGGCCAACAGGAAATAGATCGCCTTCAGGGCAAACCCTCCGAAAGTCGCGAAATGCAGCCGGGATATTCCAAATAGCACGGATTCTGCGTAAGTCCTTTTGCCCGGTAATTTGTCGGAGATCAACTCTCCATCTTTCAACCTTACCGTCACCGAACCGTTACCCGCGAACGTTTTGCTGTTTTCCAGCGAAACCGAAACTATACCGTCTTGCCGGTCATAATGTTTGACTAGCAGGTAATGCAAATCCAATTCCGGATGTTTACTTTTTACTTTTTCAAGAACGCTGGTTAGCCTTAGATTCTTGGTGGTAAAGGCAGATTCTTCACTCACTTTCGTGGCACGTTCCGAAAAGATGTCATCGATAGCCTTTTGCTGACTGCCGTCATAGAATACCACGACCACAGGAAGTAAAACCAGAAATGAGAGCATATAGTAAGCCCCGGTAATCGCATACATTAGCTGAAAAGGCAGTCCAAGTAAACCAAAAACGGTGTGTGCATTAGTCCAGAGATTTTTCAGTGATCCTTTGAGTGAAAAGCCGTGAAGTTTGGTAAGCATATTTTGCCAATGGATCATTACGCCCGTAATCACCGCGAAAGCGAAGAACAGTGCCACAAAGCCGGAAAGGTATCTGCCTATAAAAGGGATCTGGTCAAAAAAGTGCAACCGGTATAAGGTCTCTCCGACCGTAGTTTTTTCATCCTTCAAAAATTCATCGGTCACCGGGAAATAGGTCGTGTAGTAATGTTGCTCGGGTTTGCCTTTGGGTACGATCAAATGCCCGTAAACCTTCACCAGAGGTCTTTTTGCGGATTCTGTGACGATGGTAATGTCTTCTGACAAATCAAATCGGGGGGTGGACTTTTTCAGGCTGCGCAGCATTTGATCATAGTTGACCGGCTGTGGCAATGCCTGCCGTATCACCGGATTTTCCCATTGGTAAAATTCATCCTTGAAGAGCGTGAATGCTCCGGCGAAGAATATTACGTATAAGGCAAAGCTGATCACAATGCCCGAAACGGTGTGGGTGTTAAAAGTGATGTTATAGAGCCGCGGCGATAAACCTTTTAGTTTCATAATCATTTTAGCAGATATATTCCTGCCGCGCAAAAAGTAATCGAAAGAAGATATATGGCCCATACGGTCCATGCATTACGAATCAGGAATGCGATGATCATCAGTGCTGTCCAAAGCAGAAAGACCGAAAACGCGCCCGTAAGGATAATTTCCATGCGATAAGGAAGCGCGGCCGCCAGTAGCATGTGAACGGCCACAGCCAGAAAATAGCCGCCGAAAAGCCCGGCAGTGATCTTGAGGGCACGCTGGCCAGGGGTTGTCAGATATTCCTTTTTAGCTGGCATCGCAGATCAATTGCATAAGTAACAAGAAGTGTATGACTACGGCCATCCCATAAAAGTAAAATTTACCAAGCACCGCAAAAAGCTGGACGATACTGATAGCAAGCACACTTGCAGCCAATGCAAGCAAAAGCCCGCCGGCCCAGCCACCAGTCCGCACATACAACAATGATCCGCCTATCGAGAAAAGCAATCCAATGAGCCGAGGGCTACGGATCCGCGGGCTGAACAAAAAGTGCGGGTAATATTTCGACTTGAAATAGTACAAGTACATCCCCACGAAAACAAGATAGAATTGCAGCATAAATTTTTTTTACAAATATTGATATTATTTAAACTAAATACAAATAAGTGTCTACATTTGACGAAAAATTCGAAAATGATCTATTATGAGAACATTTTTCCTTCTCTTTATCTTCCTGCTTATTAATGTAGTTGCATATAGCCAGGGGTTTACCTTGTCCGGAAAAGTTAAAAATGGAGAGGGCAACGCAATGCCCTTTGTTACGGTCTCGTTGAAAAATACCAGATATGAGACCGCGTCGGAAGTGGATGGTAAATTCCGGCTCCCGAATATTCCGGCTGGTGATTACAAGCTTGTTATAAGTCATGTGGGGTTTAAAACGTTTGAAAAAGACGTCAAGATCCTGGGCCATGTTGTGGTTGAAGACGCCGTTCTGATCGACGATACCAAAGATCTCGATGAGGTCTTGGTAAAAACCGAAAAGCAAAGCCACATGCAGCAAATAAGGCCGATTACGATCAGCAGCGTGGAGATCAAAAATGTGGTGAGCCAGAATGTGCTGATCACTGATATCATCGACCGGCTTTCGGGCGTGCGGATCAGGCGTTCCAGTTCACTGGGAGAACCTTCGGATATTTCGATTAACGGTTTACGTGGCAATGCGGTACGGGTCTACATCGATGGCCTGCCGATGGAATTCATCTACCCGAACTTCGACATTTCGACTTTGCCGATCGGAAACCTGAAACGGATCGATGTTTATAAAGGCGTATTGCCGGTCGACGTTGGTACTGATGCGTTAGGCGGGGGCATTAACCTGGTAACCGAGCAGAAATCGTTCAATTCGCTTCGCGCTTCTTATAACGTGGGCTCTTACAATACGCATCTGGGCGATTTTGCACTGGGGTTGGCCAATAAGAAAAATTACTTCGTCAATGTTACCGGCGCTGTCAATTATTCTGATAACAGTTATAGAATGGACGCCAGGATTTTTGAAAATGGCAACCGGATTGAACGCATCAAGCGCTTTCATGACCAGTATAAGATCTTTTTTGGCGGTATAACCGTCGGCACCCACAGTAAGCCGTGGGCTGACGAGCTGAAACTTTCGGTAAATGTCTCAGGCGGAAACAAGGAGTTGCAAAACGGCGCCAGAGTGAGCGGGACTGCGTTCGGAGAGGCGAAGTACAGGGCCGAAAACCTGACTGCGGTTATAAAGTATGAAAAGGCATTCTGGAATCAACGTGCGTTGTTTTCCACGGCCGCTAATTACAGCAGTCAGACTTTGAATTATGTGGATACGACCAAGAATGTGTACAGCTGGAGTGGAAAAGTAATTGGCAGAAAGCAGAGCCCTGGCGAATATTACGAGGCAAATTCGGATACTTACATTCATGGCTGGATCAACCGGAGCAGTTTTACCTTTAAAATAAACCCTGATCACAAACTACTTTTTTCCAATTTATATGCCAGACAAAAGCTGACCGGCATCGATTATCTGGAAGCGGACCCGATGCAGGATTACCTGCGCATTCCTCAATATCTGACCAAGAATGTCGCCGGAGCGCAATATGAGGGCTTCTTTCTGAGAAGGTTTACTTTTTCAGCCGCCATTAAGAAATACGATTATATCCTCGATGGTGCGGAAAACAACACATTTGAGCTGGTTAAGAAAAAGGATGGCATCTGGGGCTACAACACGGCACTCAAGTATGATATCGCCGAAGGTATTTTTACCCGCGTATCTTTTGAAAAAGGTTATCTGGTCCCGCAGTTTGCCCAGTTCGTAGGCAACGGCTCAGATATCGTGCGCAATACGGACCTGTTGCCGGAAAGTAGCGATAATGTGAATATGGGTGTTGTAATGAGCAGGCCGGTCGGCGGAATTTTAAACATCGCTACGAACATAAATGGGTTTTACCGCAGCCAGCACGACCTTATTTTCATAGGAAATGGTGTGATCAGAAGATACGACAATGCCGACCAGGTGCGGACATTGGGTGTGGAAGGCGACTTGGCACTGACCTTCAAAGATGCATTCAGCCTGAAAACAAATCTGACTTTCCTGCGTAAAACTTTCACAAAAATGAAGCTGGCAGAAAGTCAGTTTCTGGTCGGCACCGACTTTCCAAACAATCCCAATTTTTATGGAAATTCTGAGTTATCATGGCAGAAACCAGGATTATTGAAAACCGAAGATCGTTTCCGGGCTTATCTGTTTTACAACTACATCGCCCCGTTTAATCACATCACCGTTGGCAAAGGTAACAGCATCAAAAATACGCCGGAAGCATACGTGCCCGTTCAGCATCGCCTGGATGCGGGTTTCTCCTACAAGTTCGTGAAACGTAGCCTGACAGCTTCCCTGAATGTCATTAACGTCTTCAATGCCAAGCTTTTTGATAACTACCTGGTGCCGCGCGCCGGGACGAATTTCAATGTAAAGCTCATCTGGGAGGTATCAAGCTTTTAGCAGAATGTGTCTGGCATTAAGCTATAAGCCTGCCTATTGCTTAATACCGACTGCCACCGACCACAACTTTCCAACCAAATCCAATCCCAATGAAAACAACCAATCTATTATTGTCCATTTTTTTTGCAACCGGGCTGATCTCATGCAGCAGCGATGATGAACCCAAATCCGAACCCGAGTCGCTTTATCAGCAAGAAGGATTTTTGTTATCGAGCATTTCGCAATCGACGGCAGGGTACAGCTATTACGCTGGTTTCTTTCCGCAGCAGCCTTCCGGCGAGGTTGATCTGACCAAGAATACGGCTTACAACACCTTCATGGCCAGGACTTCTTATAAAAATTTCCTTTATGGAATTTCGCTGGATGGCGACAACAAGCTATCCAAGCAGGCAATTTTGAAGTCTTCGGGAGCTGTGGTGGAAGTAGCCAGCATTCCATTGCTGGAATATTTGCAGTCTGTGCTGATCGTCAACGAAAACCTGGGTGTTTACTCGACTTCGGGAAACAGGTCCTTGTTCCTTTTTAACCCGGCAACGATGGAAAACCTGGGACAGATCGATATGTCGAAAGCCAAGAATTTTCCTGAGAACGAGTTAAATGTGTATGCGCATCTTACTTACAGGCCCAATGATCACAAGTTATTTGCCTCACTTGTTACGAACAGCAACAAGACCGGCCAGTTTTACGATGCACAGGACGTGTACGTGGAAGTGGTGGATTTGACCACAAGAAAATGGGAGAAGACTGCTGTTTTTAAACAAGCCACTTATCCGGTTTCCCGCGGCTTGGAGCACAGCGTTGTCGATGAAGCGGGAAATGTTTACATCAGTACACAAGGTCAGTATGGGCTGGACGGGCAACTCGGGCCAAATTCTGCGAAAAGGTCCAGGCCGCAGATATTGAAAATTCCAGCCGGGAAAACTGACTTTGACTCGACTTATGCCTTTAACCCGATCAATGCGGTAGGACAGCAGAGTTCGATGTTTCAATTGCTTTTGGGCACTATCTACGATGCGAATGGAATCGCTTACGCCTGCATTTCCGCGGCGCCGTATCCTCCGAGATTACTGGAACTGATTGGTAAGCTGGCGGTTAATTCCATTACGGCAGCAGAGTATGCCGAACTGTCAGACCTTGCCTTTTACAGTCCCGTTCAGCGGTGGGTGAAGCTGGATCTGAATGCACAGACTGCGACGGTTATTGCAGATTTACCGCTGACGGCAGCTTACAGTTATCCCAGTACGCACAAATACGACGGCGAGTTTTACCTTCCGATTTACAATTCCAGCATGAATTTGAACGGTTACTACAAATATGATCCAGCGACAGGACAATCGGAAAAGATCGTGAATATAACTGCCGGTGGATTGGTAACGGATCTGTTAAAGTTAACGAAGTAGGCGTTCAGACAATGATAAAAGAACTGGGCGAAAGCGTTTTGCCCGGTCATTTTTGTCAAACGACGAAGTGAGTTGGATTTAAATCAGAAGAGTAACTTTTCGCACTTAGGATAATGATTGATGCGTTGTTTATTTATCGTTTCATCCATTCGTGAAATCTGAAACATACCGGGCCTCCCTTACGGAGTCGGCAAGCGACCTCCCAGAATTTTTGATAAACCTTCTATTCAAGCTGCCGGGAGCTTTGTTTAAAGACATGGCTATTTGAGGAATAGTTGTTTTTTTCAGGATCATGCAAATTTGCTCCATTATTTCTAAAATACCCAGCGGCAGGTTAAGTGTCTGTGTTGAATGTACATGCTGAGCATCAGCTCTTACTGCTATCCTGATAATGTTCAGTGCAGAATTGAGAATAATCTCATCTGAATAATTGCATTGGGGTATTCACTTCCATGAGTATCATTTTTGCCAGTGCATTAATCGAATTCCGATCATCAGGACTCGATATCCGATGTTCAAAAGTCTCTGCGGTGATCGGCATTAATTGAATCACGTTGTCTGCTGTCCGGAGTTACCATGTTCTTTCTGCTGAGACTCTACGGTCTGTAAAAGGGATCTTGTTGAAGACTATCAGGACGGTTGAAATCAAATCTGATGACATGATTTCGACAGAGCTCGCGGTTCGAAATGCATACGATGAACCGTCCACAAAGTCGAATTTGTCTTGATCGAGTTTGACTGGCCCTGTGCCCTCAACAATATACAGAAATTTGTGCTGATGCCTGTAATTACCCCCCGAAAACTGCTTGGCACTGTTGATGAAATGAATTGCCAAAAGGTCCTCGAAATTAAAGGGACTCAGCTTCGGTTTGTCGTTTAATTCAATTGGCCGCATCGGTATAAAGTTGCGCTACATGCTCAAACGTTCCTGTTGGTAGAGTTTGGGACTGACGCCGTAGAATTGTTCGAAGGATGTCGAAAAACTAGAAAGGCTCTCGAACCCACCTGGTAAAAACCTCACTCGGTTTTTTCTGTGTTGTATCAAGAAAAGAGCCGCCTGCTGTAGTTTCCGATACAAGAAAGATTTGTTTGGAGAGGTTTTTTAGATCCTTCAAAAACGTCTTTTGAAAGAGGCTATGAGATAAATTCAGAACCAGGACCCGAAAATCGGATCCTGGTTTTTTGTTTACAAAACCATCCCGCCGGTCACTTCGATGCGCTGGCCGTTTACCCATTTAGCGTCTTCGCTGCACAGAAATGCAACTACGCCGCCGACGTCATCAGGCAGTCCCACGCGGCCAAGCGCGGTCATGCCCTGTACCCACGCGCGGATTTCAGGAGAATCCTGCATGGCAGCGCCACCGAATATCGCGCCCGGCGCGACTACATTTGCAGCGATTTTTCTGGTACCCAGTTCGAGCGCGAGGTAGCGTGTGTACACATCGATAGCGCCTTTCATCATCGCATAAACAGATGCGCCAGCAAACGAATAGCGCGACACGCCGGACGAAATATTAACGATCCGCCCGCCGTCATTGATGAGATTAAGTGCTTTTTGCGTGAAGAAGTAAACGCCCCTGAGATGGATGTTAAGCATTTCGTCGAACTGCGCTTCGGTCGTTTCGGTCACCGGTGCAGTGAGGCTTGTCCCTGCATTGTTAACAAGGAAATCGAAGCGTTCGGCATCGAATGTAGCTCGTAACGCTTGTTGTACCTGCTTGAAAAATGCGTCGAAACCTGACGTGTCGGCTGTATTCAGCGGAAGGGCTACCGCTTTTCCGCCCAGCGATTCGATGGCCGAAACGGTGGCCTCCGCCTCGATACGGTTGCTGAGATAAGTGAGAATGATGCCGGAGCCTTTCCGGGCGAGCGTCAATGCGATGTCTTTACCGATTCCCCGGCTTCCGCCGGTTATCAATGCGATCTTTTGAGTATTCATTGGACTTTGGTATGGTTATAAATTATACAAAAATCCACCAAATGACAGTGAGCCGGTTTGTCAGGTTCAATCCATTTTATGTAAAATTCACACTTTTTGCTTGTGATCGAAATGCGCCGGGTGATAGGGATGTACCGGTTTTGAAGAACTTTGCAAAATGCGCGAAGTCGGAAAATCCCAGGCTGTCGGCAATTTCGGCGATCGTCCAGTCGGTGTGGTGTAGCAATGTCTTGCTTTCCTGAACGATCCTGCCAGCGATCAGCTCGGTGGTAGTCAGTCCGGTGGTTTCTTTCAGTATTTTGTTTAAATGGTTGATATGCACGGAAAGCTGGTCGGCAAACTGTCTCGCCGTTCGCAACGCGATTGTTTGCTGCGGACTTTCGAGGGGGAATTGCTTTTCCAGCAGCTCTATGAACAACGAAGTCAACCGCGCGGATGCGCTGTGGTTCGGGTGCAACATGGTGGCCGACTGCAATTTTTGCGCGAGATGGATCAGTTCGAGCGTGTAGGCGCGGAGCAGGTCGTACTTATAAACGTAATTAGACCTGATTTCGGCCTCCATATTATCAAAAATGGCCTGCACCTTCGCAATGTCGCTTTCCGAAAGTGTGTAAACCGGGTGCTCCGGCGATTTGAAAACAGGCAGCTCATCGAGGATGACCCCGCTTTGATTCGGATGCAGGAAGTCGGCTGTGAAAACGCAGAATTGTCCGGTTTGCCGGCCCTCGGGCGCCCAGAGGAATGGTTTTTTAGGCGTCGAAAAAATCAGGGCGGGCCGCAAGATTTCGATTGTCTTGTCCGAGTATTGCGCCATCGAGCGCCCGGTCAGAAAACTGATTTTATAATATGCCCGGCAAGGGTAGGGGATCGCAGGCTTTTTCCTAGGCGTCGGACCCATTTCGGTAAGATTAAACACATTAAAGTGCCCTACTTCATGCTGCAAGCTCTGGGGCAGCAACGCGCTCAGGTCCGTCGACAATCCGCTGGAAAGGCGGTAGCATAAATCCTCAAATGATTTTGATTCCACAGTTTTTGATTTTGTAAAAATCAAAGTTAGGGCAAAATCAGTGAAATGCCGAGCCAGGGTAAACAGCGCCTGCACGAACGGACCGAGCTTCCGCCTTTTGAAGTTCTGCAGAAAGTATAATTAGAAGCTTCTTAGCATGACCATTCCGTTGAGCGCTAATTACACTGCGGTTGGTAGAAAGGTGTGTGATGCGGGCCTGAACTCCGCACGGATTTTCCGGGATGTTTGATTTACGCAAGAAGCTGTTTCTTTTCTGCTAACCTGGCCTTCTTAGCCCAATATACCTTTGCTATATCAAAAGTTTAACCACTTAAACGATAGCAAAGATGAAAACTGCATGGATTACACTAAACGCAAAAAACGCCGAATCTGCACAGAATTTGAAGGAATCGCTCTTGAACCTGCTTACGCTCTCCGGCTCGGAACCTGGCAAAGTTGCCTATGAGGTGTTCACGGCCGAGTCCGACGAAACCCAGTTTCATGTCAGAGAGTCTTGGAGCGACAGCAAGGCTTTTGAAGATCATTTGAATACACCCCAACTTAAAGCATTCACTGCCAGCACCAATGATTGGCTATCCCTGCCGATGCAGGCAACAATGCTGAAAAAAGTAGAGCGGTTTGATAATAAGCAGGTTATAGAAAAGCTCTATCAGGCTGTCAACGCGAAGGATCTGGAATATATCAAAAGCCTTGGGGCGGATTTCAGTGAATGGCTTGATGTGCCTTTCGATTACACCACAACAGGCGAGAATGCGATCATTGATCCTTGGGTGAGCTGGTTTGGCATTTTTCCGGATGCTACCTGTGAAGTTAAAAGCCTCGTTGCATTTGGCGATTATGTGATCGCACAGGGGATAGGCAAGGGAACTCACAAGGGCGTATTCCATTCACCGGCAGGAACCTTGCAACCAACTGGCGTTAGTATGCGGGTAAACTTCTGTGACGTCTACAAACTTCGCCAGGGCAAGATCGAGCGCGCTGATTCCTACTTTGATTTTTATGGACTGCTCCGCCAACTGGCTCCTGAGAAAGTCAATGCTCGGGAAATGGTTTAGCAACGATGGCTAAGCTTATGAAAACCTTTCAGCTTGTCAGGGCAGGCGTATCGGCCGCCCTGACGATCTGGCTCATTCAATGTAAATCCAACCAACCTGTCGCTATGGACACCAAACAAACAATGCAGGAAAGTAAAGACTATATCGGCATGTGGGTAACTGCCGATGGATACATACGCCATAACCTGTTGCCTGGAAACCGTTATGATGAGGCCAGGGGGAAGCGCGAAAGCGCCTACCGGGGTTCTTACAAAGTCACCGGAAACCATATTGACTACAAGGACGATACAGGCTTCACCGCCGATGGCGACTTCAGGGACGGTATTTTGTACCACGCCGGAATGGTACTCTATAAACAGCAATAACATGCCGTCATACTGATATGGAAGCGTCCGCCACCAACATTCTGGCCGGAAGGCTCGACAGCCACGCCGGCAGCAGCCCGATCACAGCAGGGCTGCTGCCGGGCTATTGGGTGATCCAATATTTAACAGCGCCCGATCAGCTATTATTTTCAAATGGGGAAGCTCTGCCGGCAGAAAGTGTAGCACTGGCAGGCCGGAAGGGGTACTACTGTGCATTCAGTCCCCTGTTCATGCCGGAAAGATTAAGGAGCCGGATTAAACGACTTCCAGTATTTGCTCATCCGGATGAAGGCCTGGTCATCTTAAACGCGGCCGGGGCAGCTGCTGTGAGCCAGGTTTTTGAACTGCTGCTGGCGGAGGCGGGGTCCCAATACGATCATAAGCTCGACCTGATGCGTATTTATGTGATCCAAATTATCCATTTTGGGCTAAAAGACGCCGGTAGGAGCTTCTGAGGCGTCATTTCAGTTGTGTATCTTTACATATTCCCAAAGGTATTCAAACATCATGGCCAATACAGAAACGCTTGAAGAGTTTTATCAGCACAAGTTTTCGGGGACGCCGGCCAACATTCAGCGTGAGATCGGTGATTTCAATGTGTTTGTGGTTGAAGACAGTGTTAACCCTCAAGGGCAGGTAACGGTCCCATATGCACGCAGGGATTTTTACAAGATCAGCCTCATTACCGGCGACAACCTTTTCCATTATGCCGACAAGACCCTGCATGTAAAAGGAACCTCCCTGATTTTCTTTAATCCGAATGTCCCATACCGCTGGGAGACGCTTGCCGAAGGCAACACGGGATATTTCTGCATCTTCAAGGAAGCATTTTTCATGGAAAAGCTCAGGAGCAACCTAGGAGAGCTGCCCATGTTTGCGATCGGTGGAAAACCTTCCTATATCCTTGATGAGCAAAAGAAGGATTTTGTCGGCGGCATATTTCGGAAAATGCTTGATGAAATAGGCTCTGATTACCGATTCAAACAGGATTTGCTGGTGAGCTATGTGACCGAACTGATCCATTATGCGTTGAAAATGGATGCCACCGAAACACTTCACCAACAGGTCAATGCAAATGCCCGGATCACCTCGATCTTTTCCGAACTGCTCGAAAGGCAATTTCCGATCGATTCGACCGATCAGCGTTTTACGATGCGCTCGCCGAAAGATTTCGCCGACCGGCTTTACGTGCATATTAACCATCTGAACCGCGCCGTAAAGGAAACGACCGGCAAGACGACGTCGGCGCTGATCGCCACCAGGCTGGTCAGCGAGGCAAAGGCCCTGCTCAAACATACCAATTGGAGCATTGCTGAAATCGGTTATTCGCTGGGTTTTGAGGAACCGGCCCATTTCAACAACTTCTTTCGGAAGCATACAGAAGTGTCACCTTCCGCATTCCGCTCCTTGTGAAAGGAATCCTTTAGATCTGGATTGGACTACCTGAGGGTGGTCCTTTTTTTTGTTTGATATTAGCAATAATCTGATGTTTCCTTGCAAGGGCCGTTTGGTGCAATAGCCTGAACTTTGCAATAACAACTCAAAATTCAAGCATTATGAAAACGACATATGAAAAACAGGATTTTCCCGTGGATGGCATCCGGCGCTATTTGGAACCAGGCCCGATTGTGCTTGTAAGTTCAAGCTGTAATGGAGAAGACAACATCATGACGATGGGGTGGTACACGGTGATGGACTTTAATCCTTCATTGTTAGGTTGTTACATTGTGGGGTACAATCAAAGTTTTGAAATGATCAGAACTAGCATGGAGTGTGTCATCAACATTCCCGAACTGCATTTGATCGATACCGTGATAGGTATTGGGAACTCCACCGGAAGAGAAGTCGACAAGTTCAGAGAATTCAACCTGCATAAGGGCAAAGGACAATATGTGAAGGCGCCGCTGATCAATGAGTGTTACGCGAGCTTCGAATGTCGGGTGAAAGATGCCAGTTTACTCGATAAATACAGCTTCTTTATCCTCGAAGTAGTCAAAGCCCACGTGGCCACTAGTCCTGAATTTCCTAAAACCGTGCATTACCGGGGCGGGGGCACTTTTATGGTTTCAGGCGATCATGTTTCTTTTCCCGAGCGGTTCAGGCCGGAAAATTTGTAGGCGCTTACTGACCTTATCAGGCTAAAGGCCAGGCCCATTTGCCGCGTGGCTGTGGGATCCGGCCTTTCTTTTTGTATTTGAAAAAGGATCTTCGATTGTTTGTTTTTCGCAATTCTCGGTTTGAAGCTTGCATCTGCTCAGCCATGGCGGCAGGTTACCTTTGTAACATCAGATCTGATCAAACGAGTCAATTTCCAATCAAAGATTCAAATAATTAAAACAATGGAAACGCAATCAAAAGTCGCCCTGATAACCGGCGCGTCAAGTGGAATCGGCGCTGGTACTGCCAAAGTGTTAGCCGCAAACGGATTCAAAGTCGGCATCGCCGCCCGTAGAATAGACAAACTAAACGAACTGAAAAATGAAATTACAGCATCCGGCGGGGAAGCCTTATCAATTCAAATGGACGTTACTGATCCTGAATCCGTTAAGCGCGGCGTTGAAGAGCTTGTTGCTGTTTATGGTACTATTGATATTCTGGTCAATAACGCGGGACTGATGCCGCTCTCAGACATTGAAAGCTTAAAAGTCGAGGAATGGAACCAGATGATCGACGTCAACATCAAAGGTGTCCTCAATGCGACGGCCGCCGTGCTGCCTTACCTGAAAAAGCAGAACTCGGGACACATTATCAATATGTCTTCGATCGCAGGCCGGAAGGTATTTAAAGGGCTCTCGGTCTATTGCGCCACCAAATTTGCCATCGCCGCCTTTTCTGATGGTTTGAGAATGGAGCTTGCGCCAAAATTCAAAATCCGGGTCACCAACATCCAGCCTGGTGCGGTGGCAACAGAGCTTTACGACCATATAACCGACGCTAAATATCGCAATGATATGGAGGAGCTGGCCAAACAAATGACCTTTTTAACTGCCGAGGACATCGGTAACAGTATCCTGTACGCAGTTTCACAACCAAATCATGTGAACGTTTCAGAGGTATTTGTTCTGCCTACCGATCAGGGATGGTAGGTATTAACAGCAAAAGCAAAATCCGGAGGTGAAATATTTCACCTCCGGATTTTGCTTTTGCTATAGTCCCTAATATTTAATTAGGTTTAGCGTTGCTAGCGCCCCTTTGGCCTGTTGCAGCTTGCTTCCCTGGCTGAGCGTACCCAAATCTATCGGAGCGAAGCCCAAAGAAGCTATTACGCTTATTACCTCGCTTTTCGAAGTCTGATCATTTCCCGAGACGAAAAGCGCCCTATTGCCACCTGCAACGTGCGGATCTTCGGCCAACGTCTTGTAAAAAATGGTATTGAAGGCCTTCACGATTTTGGCCCCTGGCAGTAGGGAAGCAACAACTTCGCTGGACGCCTTACCTCCCAGATCTTCTACTTTGAAATCGGGAGCATAAGTAATGAAGTGGTTTGTTGCATCTATCACCGTCTTCCCCGTCCAGTCCGTGATATCTTTTAATGTCGGAACCTGCGACCAGGGTAGAGAAAGCAATACAATATCGGCCTGGGCGGCTTGCCGGGCCGTTCCTGCGACTGCGCCGGCCCCGAGCGATCGGGTGATTTCCGCTAGGGAATCGCCTCCGCTGTTGTTGGCAAGAATTACCCGATGCCCCACTTTAAGGAGATGGCGCGCTACAGTCTGACCGATATTTCCCGCGCCAATAATTCCGAATGTCTTTTTCATTGGATCTGTTTTTTGAAAGTAGAACTAAATATTGACAGCCGTTCTCAGCCCGAAATACAGGATGTCACTTTTTGTTAAAGAATTGCCTTTTAAATAGGACCCTCTGGCGTAGTACGCGCCAATGAGCTGAAACACCCAGTGTTTGCCGCCGCGGTACTGCATGTAGAGGTCGATCATCTCCCCAATATGTCTCCCCGCGTCAGAGGCAGGCAGCAGAAAGGAGCCGTTAACGGCATAGATTCCATCAGCCACATTTTGGCGCCAAAACTGGTAATAATTCAATGTCAGAGTCAATTCGGTTGTTACCCTTAACTCGGTCTTCGGGTGAATTACAATCAGATTGGATGAGCCTGCATTATCGATGAAACCGTAAAATATAGCTTTGGGATAGATTGGATTAAACGTTTCTAGCCTGCCATCACCAGCGTCGCTATCCCCGCTGGAAATTGCCGCCTGAATGGACACCACCGGATGCAATGGTAAGTAGTCAAGCCGGTATCCCAGTGAAGGAGCGATCTTCCATGCGAGAATTTTGCCTGTGCCTAATTTACCCCATTGAAAATCAAGCTCCGAGAAGCTAAACCAGGGCTCATCATTTAAAGTAAGACCTATTCCCGTTGTATGCCTGCGCTCCCTTCCGCTGCCTTGGTTATAGTGGCTGTTTTCGCGACGAATCAGCAAATAGTAGCTGTAAATCTTTATTGATGGGTTTGTATCAAAGCTTCGCGTTATCCACAGGCCCCCGATCTTTTGACCGTGATCGATTGTATCGTCAAATAAACCTTTTTGTGATGCTACGGCCTTCATGGCAAAAATATCCAGCTTCGTATGCGCCGTCTCCAACTGTAATTTGCCGCCCAGGAATGACCTGCGGACGTTCGCATCCCGCAAATCCAAAAGTGTACCTTGACCATAATTCAGATGCTGCTTCCCCAGCCGTAATTTAAGCCGGGAGGTGGCTGTTTCTTTAATTGTCACCTGGGCGAAAAGTTGGTTGGCCACGAGCTTGTTCAAGTCCTGGATAGGCCGAGGTCCACCATTCCGGCCAGTGATCAGGCTGCTTTGCAACTCGGCAAAGACGCGTAGGTGTTTGCTGTACCGAAGATCGCTGTGGGCCAAGATGCGGTGAAGCAGATATCCGCTACCATCCTGCGGACCAATGCCCCATAAGTAGCCTCTGAAAGATTCAAAACCATTCCTGATGCTGACACCATTGCTTACCGAACCTTTTCCATGAAGAATAGGGATATTCTTTCTGATGTGCGATCGCGTACCCAGCGAATCGGCTGGCCAGTATTCTTCGGATGCGTCCGCTAAATAGCCCGTAGGCTTTAGTTGTAGCTCCTGTGCCCGGACCGGTGCATCAATCATCGCGGTCAAACAAGCAGCGAGCGCGATGATTCCTGGCTGGAAAGGTATTTTCATCTTAAATAGACGGAGAGGAATCCGATCAGGAGCGCAACAAAAGCCTACGGGCACGGGTTTGTAAAAATGACCGCCTTTTATGACAGCACTCCTGATCATAAATCAATGGGGTGTTAAGAAGCGGGAACCGGAGTGGCAAGCAATTGCAGTTCCCAGGTCAGGCTTGTTCCCACGTTGCCCATGTGGTCGACGAGCATTTCTGCCAGCGCCGGCACGGTTTCGGTGCGGGCCCAGTCGCGCTGCAGTTCCGAGGCAAATACTGTCCAGGTAATGGGTACAGCACCTGCTTGTACCATACGCATCACGGCCATTTCATGCGCTTCAAGGCTTACGCCGCCGGATGCGTCGGTCACAATGTAAACTTCGTATCCTTCGCCCAAAGCCTGGATCACAGGCATGGCAAGGCATATTTCCGTCCACAAGGCAGCCATTACAATTTTCTTTTTCCCGGTCGCTTTCACCCAGTCCGTCACCCTGGTGTCTTCCCAGGTATTGATGAAGGTGCGGTCAATGGGCTTTTGATCAGGAAAAATGTCTTGCAGTTGTTTGATCAAGAAGCCGCCCCGGTGTTCGACTACCGTTGTGAAGAGAGTAGGCACGCCGAATGCTTTTGCGGATTTGGTCAGTCCCACGACGTTATTGATAATCGTCTGGGTGTCGTGGCTTCTGAGCCCGGCAAATTGGAATGGCTGGTGATCGATCAATATCAAGGCACAGTTGTCCGGTGTCAGCAATGCTCCAAGTCCTGCCTTCGTGTTCAATGCGGTGTTCGCTTCCATGATGTTTTGTTTTTTTGAGTTAAGAATTTGATCGTCTCGAATGCCGCCTGTTGTTTTTCGTTTGGTCGTTTTCGATGATGCAAAGTTGGGGTATGGTTGCGACGGGAATTTTGACCTGGATTAAGAAATGCAGTTGATATGGATCAAGAGAAATGTACTTTTTTAGATTATCGGATAGTTCGGCCTAAAAGCGAAAGACCGCCTCAGTAACTACCAAGGCGGTCTTTCACTTTCTAAATCCGCTAGCGGGCCAGTACCTGCTTTCGCACCCTGCTCATGGTTTCTGGGGTTAGGCCAAGGTAGGATGCGAGCATGTTTTGGGGAAATCGCTGGATAAATTCGGGGTTAGCCGCCATCAAATACCGGTATTTTTCTTCGGCTGTCATAGTAATGCCCGCTTCAATCCTTTTTTGGGCGGCGATCGAATGGTTCTGATCCAGGATATGCGCCATTTTTAGAAAAGAAAGCGACTGTTCCCTGAGAACGTTCAGCTTGTCAAGTGTTGTTACCAAAAGCACCGAATCTTCGACCGCATCGATGTTGTACCTGGACGGCGTCTGACTCAGAAGACTGCCCCGGTCACTGATCCACCAATCTTCGATGGCAAAATTGACAATATGTTCAAAACCATCCTCGTCGATGCTGTATTGCCGTAATGCGCCCGTGACCACGAAAGCCATATACCGGCAAACGGTGTCCTGATGCAGCAAGAACTGACGTTTCCTGAGGCGCTTGACCTCAAATGCTTTTTCTATGAAAACAAATTCTTCGTCCGGGATCACGGCCGATGTTACCCGATCGATATACTTGCGTAGCTTGTCGAACATGTTGGTTGAGACGGAGAGTTAGCCGGAATCTGGTCTGTTAAGGCAGCCCGAAATTAGTATTTTCTTTGAAATTGGGTGTGCCAGTCAACCCTTGGTTTGATCTAAGACAAGCGGATTCATTGATCTGCGTCAATTTTTGCTGGAATAAGTCAATCTAATTTTGCCGTCGAACAAAAAAAAGAAGTCATGGCAAGATTAAAACACAAAGTAGCGATTATTACCGGAGCCGCCGGTGGAATGGGAGAAGCGGAAGCAAGATTATTCGCCGCGGAAGGCGCGAAGGTATTGCTTACAGATATTGATGAAGATGCCTTAAAAACTATCGTCGAGCAGATCCTTGCGCAGGGCCAGGTGGCAGCATACATGACGCAGGATGTGTCATCTGAAAGTGGCTGGAAGCAGGTTGCAGCACGGGCCATCGATCTTTTCGGCAAAATAGATGTGTTGGTCAATAATGCCGGGATAACGGGCAATCTGCTGGCTCCATTCGAAGAGCGTACACTCGAAGAGTTTAACAGGGTCGTGTCTGTGAACCTGGTAGGCCAGTTTCTGGGAACGAAGGCCGTGTTACCGTACCTTCGAGAAAACGGCGGCGGCTCGATTGTGAATATTTCCTCGATCGGCGGAATTATCGGCTCAGCAGGGGCAACAGCCTATACGGCGTCAAAAGGTGGATCTCGCGCGTTCACCAAAGGAGCTGCGGCAGAGCTGGCGAAAGACAATATACGAGTT
The DNA here is from genome assembly GCF_038440355.1 of Dyadobacter sp. OTU695. Lineage (NCBI taxonomy): Bacteria > Pseudomonadati > Bacteroidota > Cytophagia > Cytophagales > Spirosomataceae > Dyadobacter > Dyadobacter sp. OTU695. The sequence continues at coordinate 39,180 of NZ_JASATN010000029.1, forward strand.
AACTCTGTTCATCCGGGTTATGTAGAAACGCCGATGACGACCCAAATGGAAGGCGCAGGTGATTTTGCAAAAATGGCTATAGGTGCTACGCCTCTCGGACGAGGCGGCAACTTGAACGAAATCGCTTATGCTGTGCTTTATCTGGCTTCAGATGAATCAACTTTCACGACCGGAGCGGAGTTTGTGATCGATGGAGGCGCAACGGCTTTATAGCTTGAAATGGTTTTTGGGGACGCATTAGCTGGATCGCCAAGTTTACCGATAAATCTGAAAGTGTTTAGTCTTAGTAATTGTACCAAAGTCAAAGGATTTATCTTGATTTATTGAAAAATAGAGTCTTTCACTACGAGTGAATAGGGGCACAACCCCCAATATTTGTTCAGTACTTTCCGGAATCCCCCGCCGGGGCATGATCTACTATGTGCATATTGAGATTGCAGCTCATAGGGAACATGTCTAGGGGTGAAGCATGTGCCTTGCTTCGCTGGCTAACGGGGTGAGGTCAAAATTAAAATTACCATCATGAAAATTATCATCATCGACAAATATCCCGTCGATCGTTCGGGATTGTCGTTACTCATAAAGGGCATGTTCACCAGTATCGGGTGCTGTCTTTCCGAGTGGGTAATTTGTTTGTCCTAAATCCGTATCACCGTTTCTGTGCATACTTTAGTAGAGCGGATATTGTCACTTCTTCTTGCCAATGTCGGTGAATTATCAAGAAAATTTCATTCATGTCGCCACAATCCCTTCAATTGAAGAGCAGTGATCGTGAACGAGAAATTGCATGCCCTGGCCGGGACGTTCTGGGGATGGACAGGCAGGGAAGCTATTGAAAAAGGCAGGAATTGTTCGATCATTGAGAGCAAAAGGAGAGATGTAATCATGAAAACTAGACCTGGACAGCACTATGCGCCTAAACCGTTAGATTTGGACCGTCTTACTATGCGGTAAATTCCAGATTTGTTCAAGCAGCATGGGGCTATACTTTACCAGTTCCTGCCAGCGGTGAAAGGCAGTGAGTTGTTGCCTGGAGAGGTGAATACGGCTATATAATTTTATCTGTCGGAGCATGCTAGTAGGCGAGGTGTGTTTTATTTATCGACCCAAAAGGATATGGACACGTTGAAATCACGATCCAAATTTTGTCCAGGGGAGCGAAGAAATATTGAAGGTTGCTTGAGTAATCCAGCTTTTAGGTTTTCGGACGCCTCACCGGCAATGCCGACGGGTGTGTGTGATTTCTGATCTTATTGGCATGGTCGATGCTGTCCGTATTAGCCACACGCTCCGGAAGTACTCCGATTCAAGGACGGGTAGCATTGCCACCCGTCCTTGTTTTTAATTAAGGTACGTAACCATTGGATACGACCGTAGCAGCGCTCTGGTTTTGCTCAGCAGTGTGCTCGTTTGGATCGTAATCATCCGGGAAGTCGGCCTGACAGATACCCGAGCTTGTCTGACAACCTGAAACCTGCCCCTGTTCCCAATTCTGGCTGGCTGCACCGCCTGTACGGGTCCACCTTTGGGCCTGGCGGATTGGCAAGTTTGTAGCCAGGGCGAGGCTGCCGCCCAGGATCATGGCGAGCAGCGGAAGAATGCTTAATTTACTTCTGGTTTTCATAACAGTAATTGTTTAGCGTTTGAAATTGAGATGTTTTTACAGGCAATTGGCGGGTACCTGCTGCCCTTCGGACAGTCTCCCTGGGAGTGTGACCGGTCAGTTTAGAGTTTTGAAAGCAGGCCTCCTTTCATTTGGTGGATGATGTATATACCAATCAGCGCGATGGTCAGAAAGAAAGCGTTAAATACCAGGTGGGCCTCAAAGCCCATCTGTTGTAGTACGCCGCCGCAGCTGCAAGGCGTTTTCTCGAAAAAACCGGCTACCACAACGGCCATGTATCCGGTAAAAACAGCCAGTAACGCTGCGGATATATAAAGCCCGTAGAGCCTTACTGTTTTGATTAGCAACAGACCACTGACTACCAGCTCAGTGATCGGGATCAGCAGCGCCAGTGGCCTGACAGCCCAGCCCGGAATAGGCTGCATCGCAAGCTGTGAGTGAAAAATCTGAAGGGCCGCTAATTTGGAAATCGACGTGTAGCTGAAAAGCATAATCAGCAGGGCTGTTACAATAGTCAACACAGAATGTCTTCTCATAACGCTGGTCTTGGGTTCGGTGGCAGAATTTCTAAGTGACTGGCGGGTTATATTTCGAAATATACCAGGCGAAAGCTTGCTCGCACTTCGGGAATATGAAGCGCCAAGTCGAATGTTTTTGCTATGTGGGCCTTAGCGCGAGCTTTTTCTGATCTCGCTGATGGTCTGCGGGGTTATGCCAAGGAAACTGGCGATATCGCGGAGTGGAATGCTGTGATGCGGGAAGAATCGCTGGAATTGCATGTAGGCCTCCCTGGCAGAGAATGAGCATAGCAACGCCTTCAATTCGGCCATATTCCGGTCGAAAAGAAGCAGCTTTGTAGCCAGGAGTGCAGTCTGGGAATCAGAGAGCCTGAGCTGGCCTGCTCCGTACGGGTTGATGGCCGAAAGGCGCGCCTTCTCAATGCCTTGCAGGCAATCGGCTGTCGCAACGCTCGCCTGATGGGCGCTGCTTAGAAGGATCATCTGATTTTTCGTCCAAAACCGGGTCACCTGCTCTTTTCCTTTGATGTCATAATAGAAACCTTTTACAAGTCCCTGGTGGACAAACATGGCCGCTGGGGAAGGACTTTCTTTAAAAAACAGCTGACCGCGGGCCAGGGTTATGTTGACCGGGATTTTGCGCAGCGCGCGCCAAAGAAGATCATCTTCCCGGTAGGCCTGAGCCAGATAGCCGATTAGATCGTCTCCTCCCATCCGCAGCTCATCTGTGGGGCTGATCTTCCGAAATCCACACCCTGACCTTCTCCAAGACTCTTAACACCTGCTGGCGGTCTGACTCTTCGAACTGATAAGCCTTGGTGCGCATGCTTTCCCAGGAAATATCCTTTTTTCGAGGAGTGGATAGGTAGGGGGCAATGTGCTGAAAAACACTGTTGAGCGACCTTGCCTGGATAATGCGAAGCGAATCCAGCGCCCTGAGAATCAGCGCGATCTGGTCTATCGAAAGAAAGCAAAGGACTTTGGTCAGTTCGCTGCCCGGTGCAGGTGTGCTGGTTGCGGGCAAGGGCAGATCCCACTGGCGTTGTTTTTCAATAAATTGCAGCTCGGCATCAAACCAGCGGCCGATGGCGGTCTTGACATCTGGTTGGCCCGGATGCAGCGAAAGCTCGGATTGATAATGCAGTTGAGTGAATTCCTTACAGGCTCGCAGCAGCGCATATCGTTTCTGGGCGGCGTCTTGAAGCATTTCGACACCTGAGCAGATGCCACTTGTATAATGATCGATGAAGCTTCTGCTGTTAAAATTTAGGAACACAAGCATATTTACAAGTTGCTTGCGGGCCTGCTCACCAGTTGTCTGCGAAGATGCCAATTTTTCGAGCTGGTCGATCAGTTCTTTCAGGTAGAACACTTGCCGAAACGTGGCACGTTTCACTTTTGGAGATGCCTGGGTGAGAGGGCTTAGTGCCTCTGATAGCATAGCTGTTAGTGGGGTGCCCGAGCAGGTGATTTCAAGCCATGGCCAAACCCTGCTGATTCTTTCAGTGGCGCTTTCCCTTACATTGGATAGATGGGCTGAGGGGACCCAGCTGTCAAGGTCAATATACTCCCCGAAACGGTGCTCAATAAAATCAAGCAGCTCATTGATGGCTTCGATCGCCGTCTTTCCCAGACTCTTGGCCTTCTCGCTGGTAGCGGTAATCTGGGGGTGGCGCTCGACGGCCGTTTCCAGCAGCAGGAAAAGCGACCGGTGGTACTGGCCGACCATGCGCTGGATTTTGCGTTTGCTGAAAATCCGGAAGGCCGCCTCTGATAGCATTGTTTTGTTCTGGGTGATTTCCTGCCGCATCAGAGAACCGAAACTTTCCAGCTCCTGGGAGCCGATTGCTGATATATTTGTTTTGACAGGGTCCAAAATCGTAGTGACCACAAGATCGACCCACCGAAGGGCATACTTTTCGTCCATTACATCCACCAGATTAATCTTCGTCCTATACCGGTAATCAGCAGTTTGAGCACTTGGGTTGCGGCAGGCTGAGTCTGTAAATGTCTTTTCGAAGGGCGCGTGAGTCAAATTAAGTAGACCAGACAGGGAAAATTGTATAGCGGGCGGGGCTTAGTCGGCACTTCTCGACGGCTTGCTGTATCTGGCGGATGGCAAAGAAAAAGCCAACCGCAAGGCGGCTGGCCGGGTAAAATAGGTGCTTTGTTAACGCAGGTGCCGGGGAAAACCGCACGTGGTGCCGCTGGTGGTAATCGTATCCTGTTTCCCGTATTGATTTGCCCGTGGCCCGACCTGGGCAAGGCTGGCCACTTCACGTTTTTTGAGAACCGGATACTGATGAATCTGTTGAGTTTGCATCTGAATTGTGATTTGTGTTAGACAATGAACCGCCCCAAATCACAAGCATTCTTCTTCCAATCTCAAATTTAGTAGATCAACCCCCAAAGTTTGTATACCACCTTAGGGAGTCAGGGGGATTTGCAAATAGACTAAGAAGCTTTCTGACTGTTCTGTGACCCTAAGACGATATCTGTCAGGGAAGTGGCCTTCGAGCCTGCGGCGAAGGTTACTAAGTCCCAAACCGCTTTGAATCGATTTGCTGTGCTGAGGCGCTTTAAGTAAAGGTTTACTGTTAAGGACCTGAAGGGTTACCTTGTCGGCTTCGATGTGGCAACTGATTTTTACGTACGATGGCCCGTGGGTTGAATGCACGCCGTGTTTAAAGGCGTTTTCAATCAATGTCGTCAGCATCAATGTGGGCACACGCTTAGCAGTTTTTGTTTCACCAGTGGATTCAAAATCGATTTTGCTTCGCTGGCTGGTTCTCATTGCCTCCAATCTTAGATACCTTGCTATAAATTCAAGCTCTTTGTTGAGCTCGATGAATTCTGAGCGCGTATCATGCAAGGCGAAACGAATCATGTCTGCGGCATGTGCCAAATATTCGGAGGCTTTCTGTGAGAAGGTTCCTACCTCACTACTGGCTGCATTAAGCACGTTTAAAATGAAGTGCGGCGCTAGCTGCGCCCTGAGTTCTTTGAGCTCTTCCTGGATGTGTTCTTTTTCCAGGGCAGCCCGCCTGCGATCAGCTATTGCGCCAAGCCTTATGTATTTGAGCCCGATGGGTAGGGCCAGCAGTTGCATGTCCATCAGATCATAAACAAATACATACCAATCTCTGTCAGCTGCCGGAATCCAGCCTTTAAGATAGTATTTTCCGATAAGCTGGAAATTCCCGGGCAGATTAGCAATCCCAATGTGCTTATCGTAAAAGTGATATAGCGGCTTTGTGAGAATGTGTGTTATCAATATGCACGCAAATAGCGTGATCAGCGGACTGAACCATCTCTGAAAAGGGTGACCGCTTAGCCCCACCAGAAGCACCACGACATAGTAGATCGGGATGAATCTTGCGTAGTACAACAAGTATGCAAGTCTTGTTTCCGGGCTATATACACGATCGGGCATGATCGGCAGGAAAAAAATCATGTGATATCCGATAAAAATCAGCCAGAAGATCAGATGGCTCAGAACGCGCATACGCGGCTCGCTCGGCAACAGGAGCCTTGCGTAAACCCCACGGTTAGCTTGGTCTCTCATATCCTCCGCTGACGAGCTAGTAGCTGGTTGATGATGCTTTCACGACCCTTATAGCTGGGGATCGTAAAATCGGATCCGTCGGGCATCCGAACCATGTTTCCTTCGATAACCCTGATCGCCGACCGATTTACGATATACGAACGGTGAATCCGGAAAAAGTGGGATGGGGGTAGTTTGCGTTCGATCGATCCAATGTTGCCTTTCACCAGGATTTTACCTGCCAGGCAATGGATCTTCACATAATCTTTCAGTCCTTCAATCGCATAGACCTCATCTAATTTGAGATGATGGAATTTTTTTCCTGAATAAATCCAGATCGAATCGTCCAGGTCGTTGTCGGCAGGGCTTGACTTTTTTTCGTCTGAAATCATCTTGCAAGGCAGGCCTGCAGGCGGGTGCGCGTATCCCGTCATATCTGTATAGACTTTGCGCGTATATTTTCTCTTACGTTGATCACCGACCGGTAAAAGCGGGCTGTTTTGATTGGCTTTAAAAGAAAAGCATTCACTTCATTTTCAAAACCGTCAAACGCATAGTCCCGGAAAGCGGTGGTCAGTATGATTTGTGGCCTGGGTTCGGGAAGCATCCCAATCAAGTCCAATCCGCTCAGCCCTGGCATTTCGATATCCAGGAAAATCAGCTCCGGGCGGAGTGTTGCGATCATATCAATTGCTTCTACGCCACTATTGCAGCGGCCTTTCAATTCAAGCCAGGGAACGGTCTCGATCAACCGTATCAAGGCAAGATGAGCGGCCTGCTCATCGTCGATGATCAGACAGGAGATTACATGAGAAAAATTGGTGTCCATTTTGTAGCATTTTCATGGTAGATTCCTAGCGATTGGGTGAGGAGAAGTTTGATTGTCTATTTAATTAAACTATTGGTTACAAAATAAAGAATGCGTTCCAGAATTGAAAACTGATTTTTTAAATTTCATGCTGATCTTCAATTAATTGGTTGATTTGTGCAAACTTTGGCTGCCGATTGATAGTATTTGCTTAAAAAGTAAAATAGAATCATTTCCTGTTTCCGGTGGTTGCTTTCAAGGACCCGGTTCAGGCACATGTGAACATAGCTGGCAATTTCTGCTGTTGAGATTGCCGTTGACCGATGTTGGCCAATGGTTAAAGACCTTTCCTTAAAGCAGCCTTCAAGCATCAGTGACAATACGGCCTGGCCTGCGAGTGTTTGCTGGATTTGTATGCGGTGCTGCCTGTATTTCCGGTCGAGCTGCCTGGTGAGCGCCTGATCCTGGCCGAATTCGGATAAAAAACTTTGATAACTTAATTTGGCAAAATCTATTCTTTCACTGATGCCCAGGTCAAAATCATCGAGCATCCTGTCTACCGCGTAAAGCGCTGCAAGCCACCTGTGCTGATCATCGGGCTCCTGCTGAAGATGCGAAATCACCTTAATGCAGGCCAGCGAGTCCTTGTAAAAGATTGATTCTGTCTTTTCAAAGCCCAGGCTATGATACCGATCAAGCTCTCTTTCGTAAGTGTCGGTTTGAATTTTTTCAATTACACCATGGAAAACGCTGCTTTCAAGCGCGATTTGAAACCGGGCCAGGACCAGGTGCCAGCATTCAGGCCTGCGAAGCTGGAGGCGGATTCTCAGGTGATGCGACGGATCAAAATACCGTACATAGAACCACTTTTTCAGTTGTCCCTCACTGGTCAGCTGCTCGCAGATTCCGGCCAAGGCCGAGGTCAGTAGCCCGTCGGCTTTATCGACGGAAAGAAAGACCTTTACATAGAGCCACTCGCTTCCCAGATGAAAAAGCCGCTGGCCTTCCCGTGGCGCTGGCAAGTGAACTGGCGCTTGGGTTTTCTGGGGCTTGAAGGCCAGTACCAGCTCATGTGAATAGCGCCACGATTTATCTTTTACCACTTGACAACTGCCGGATTGCAGGTATTCCTGAATTTTGAGATGAGCCGTTTTCCGGAGCTCTGCCTTGAAAAGCATTCTCGCAAAATGGTTTTCAAAATCGATCAAAAGCAGATTGTCCCCCTGGCATATCTGGACCTGTCTTGGAATCCTTAATTTATGCCGCAGCAGGTTCCAGCGCCGGTCCTGATCGATAACCTCTAGGACTTGTTGACGGGTCTGCCCAGAAAGACCCCACTGCGCAGGGCTCAATATCAAATGCCGGAATGATACCCGCGGAAGAAACGAAAAGGCTTCCAGCTGCCCCCAGTCCCAGGCCATGAGCTGGTTATGCTGGTTGGCTACGTCCGATAAAAATTGATAAACGGGAAGCCCGTGGCCGTAGTTGTGGGCAGTGGTATTATGCGGGATGATTCTTTTTGCAAGGCTTTTGCTCGTCAACACAAAGCCCTCATCCTCCGAGATCGAAACCAGCATGTCGCTGACGGCAATTTGCCTGGATGCGGGCATCACAGAGTACGCAAGATAGGGGATCTCATACGGCCATAGATGGGGCCTGCTTACAACGGCGCCTATTCTCGGGTCCGGGATATGGGCGATTTCAGCATGGATGTTTTCGTTGTCGGTCTCTGCGAGCGCTCTTGTGGCTTCACTTAGCCGGGCTGCCAGCAGCGGATCGTCCTGCGCGAAGCGCGCCATCAGCTCCAGCCCGGAATGACCACCCGCGGCTTTCAGATAGAACTGGAAGTCGCCGCGGTCTATATTTTTGGCCGAGCTGGCAAGGACCTCGCCCAGCCAGTAAAACCCTGTCCCCTGGGCGGGCTGCCGCGCAAGCGGTTTCAGATCATCCTCCAGAATCTCGACCTGGTATAGCTGGCCTGAGAGTGAGCGGTCCAGGATCTGATGCTTGATGCGGCCGGCTGCTGTTTCGGGTAAGGCCCTGAGATAACCCGTCTGGGCGAAATCCAGTTGGGCTAAAAGGGTTGGCGGTTTGCCCGCCTGCATAGCCAGCCCGGCGTACTCCATACCCATTTCACTTTCCAGCAACTCGCAAATGGGAATTGGCCCGGCGCCATAACGCGCCCGGAATTTTTGTTTCAGCACCGTCAGTGGGCTCGACTGCTGGCTGGGGCGTAAAAGTGCTTTTACTGCTGCAAAATCAGCAGCCAGTTTGGCTACGGCTTTTTTGCTAAGCGTTGGCTCTTTGAGCGTGCTAATTTGCGCACGGAATAGCGGTTGTTCCGATAATGCGGGAATTATGCGGATAAGTTCTTCTGCCGTATCCTGCAGGCAGCAGGCGGCATCTTGGCTGGAAAGCCCGGTGAGCAGCCCATAGAGCCTGTTGGCCTGCTCGGATTTTGGGCGGCACTTGTCAAGATACGCCTTGATCCGGTCTTCAAAGTCGGGTCCAGTCGCATTGGGTGATAGCTCACTGAGCAGAAGGCCCGAGTCGATCAAATCCTGTATCAACCGGCTGGACTGACCGGTTGTCAATCGCCCGCTTAGCCTTTTGGCCAGTTCGTTTTTTGTCCGTGGTATTTTTGCCGCCTTCAATAGCCGGGTTAGTTCAGGAAAGTCATCGACTTCTGACATGATTCGCTCTGCGGTATCCGCGCTTTTTTTAATCTCGATATACCGGTATGCTGTCCGGGCCCGGTACAAGCTATTATTAGCCACATACCGGATGGGATGCTCTGGATGTTGTTGGTTTTCAATCCAGCTGGCTACTTGTATCAACACATTCATCTGTAACCTGATCGTCTTTTTTGCTTTCGTGATCACGGGTCCGCTCAGCTTACTGCCCTCAGCGAGAATTCCAGTGCCGGTCACCGAGAAGAATCCAAACGGGGTTGGCCTTGTGCTCATTCTGATCACATACTTGTAAAGCGAGAAGAGTACTTTCCGCCTGGATTTTTCGGGCGACTGTTTATCGTAACCCGCTAGGGCGGAATGAAGCGAGGGGGAGGCAAGATAGATGGCCTGGCGGAAGTGTCCGGTTTGACAAAGTTCGAGTAGCGCTGCTTCCCACTTTTCAAAATCATCGCCACACTGCTCGTGTAGGATCGTTAGCGTGTGGCTGGGCATGGCAGCCCGCCTGAGCATGAAAAAATCATAAGGCTCGTTGTGCATGGTGGTAGTTCCCTGGCTGGAGTGAAATGTCCCAAATTCGGCGCTGCGGCCCGTCTATGCCAGTTAAGTATACCAGTCTTGCCAGATAGTAGATTTGGGTTAAATCTCTGGTTCTTCCCGACTGCTCGACGCAATTCCGCGGTTTATGTACCGCTGTACCCTGATTCGTCGGTCGTTCCGGTTGGATCAGTGAGAATTAATGCTGCTTTTTCGATGAGAGGGCTGCCGCGTTTGCACAGCCGCGCTAAGAGATACTTGTAAGGTCTTTGCCCCGCAACAATCGAAAAGGGCAGCTAAGCTAATCCCGGCCGTGAAAGACTTTCTTTGGGCTTGGCAAAAGTGTTCGGCATAACCGCCGTATGCGCCTGGCTTTCCTAATTCCGCTTCCCTTTGCCCCGGGTTGGCCGGGATTGGGGCCGAGCTTTCTTTTCTTCTTGTTTGGTTCGGGTCAAAAAATGCGGTTTTTGGCAGTCTGACCCTGAAAGGCAGCAGCGAAAGAACTGGTTTCATTTTTTACTCAAACCTTTAAGCTCATGGCGTACAACATTCATTTCAACCAGAACACGGGTAAGCACTCTTTTTTCTCGGTCAAGCAGAAGGCTTAGCATGGCCTGGGCCAAATTGTCGATGGGTGCCAGTTAAGTGGCGATGCCATCCAGTTTGCCGGGCTGGACTATCAGGTCGTCAAGACGCCGCTCTTCACCAGCCAGATTCACCAGACCCTTCGGGAACATGTAACAATCTTTCATAGCGAGCCTACCCCGGTGACTGGCTACTACGCTCTGTGCCGGGCTGATAACGGAAAGCCGCTGGGCGTTGTCGGCCCGGGTTACCAGGTCGTTCAGGCCCGCGATGCTTTCACTTTCTTTGACAGTATTGCGGACGGGAAAGGCATCCGCTACGAAACTGCTGGGGCATTAGGGCAGGGGAGCGGATCTTTATCCCGGCTAAAATCGATGACCATATCATTGTCGGAAAGGACGACCTGATCGCGCAGTATCGTTTCCTGACAAATTCGCACGACGGCCAGGCAGCATTACGGTCGCCTTCACGTCTGTTCGCGTTGTTTGCCAGAAGAGTGCGACCCGTTGCACAGGCCAATAAGCTGAACAAATCTCAAGCGAAACAAACCTGGTTCATAGGTTGTAGGCACCTCATTAAGTAAAGCGTGTTCTTCAGCAAGTTTTTGTTGGATGATTTCTGTTCATAGTAATCTTCCGGTGCCTGATGCGCAGATGGCTTCTTGGGCCAAACCGAGATAAAATCAAGGTAACTATTTATGAGTTTCTTATTAAGTGCATCGTCTTGCAAAATGATCCACGGTAGCAAGCGTCGGCCGGGGTTCATCGCTCGCAAAGTGCGTCATTTTTGAAAAATTCGGAAGCCGGGCAAAAGCTAGACACACGTCAAAACCGAAGAAATTCCTGTATTAAAGCTTTTACTATATCAAGCATTACAAGGGGTACCAAACAAGTTATCTCGCAACCGGTGTCGTCAAAGACCCAGGAGTTTTCATCAGAACCGATTATGGCGAATGATATGTACAACGATGTATTGTTGGTTGCGTATGATTCAGGCAAGAGCATGGAAATGAAACTAGCGCTTCATACGGGCAAAGATGAGGGAAGGATTACGTAACCAGCTCCTTTTTGTGCTGGAAACAAGGTGTGAGGGGATGACTGCTTTCGGCGAAACATTTAACAAGGGGGGAAGACCGATATCCTTTTAAAATACCCCAAGGATGTGAGCAGCCTGTTCGTTGCCGAATGTAAGTTCTGGTGCGGGGCCATCCCAATGTACTCCTGCCCATCCAGAAGGGTGCCAGAGAGGATCTCTTGTTTGTAAAAGGCACCGGCAGCCGTGGGGCATCTTCTTTCAGTTTTATCTTTTGCCTCCCCAAAGACAAACAAGTCTTGTTTGAAGTGATGGCCCTCCATTACGACAAGCAGTACAATAGCATGTACTTCAAACAGATCTGCCTTACTTCCTGGTAAAAATCTTATCGTCCCCTTTTTCTGAATCAATTGTTTCAGAATTTAGCTATCTTTGCAAAAAGGAAATTATGGCAAGGACAGTGGAATTTGACCAGCATCAGGCAATTGAAAAGGCACTCGATGTTTTTTGGCAGAAAGGATACAACGGGACTTCTATGCGCGATTTGACAGATGCCATGCAAATCAATTCCAGCAGCCTGTACAACACCTTGGGCGATAAGCATCAACTTTTTGTGCAGTGCATTAAACACTACACCAAGAAAAGAAGGATACTGCTGGAAGAACGAGCCCGAGCATTCGATTCGCCGTTGAAGGCACTTGAAAGCTTTATCAATGACGTGGCGGATGTGGTCATCAACGATGCCCAGGGATGCTTTGCGATCAAGACTGCTTTCGAGGTTTCGCCCGACGAAAAGGATATACAAGCACTACTCAAAGACGACAATGATTTCACCCATTCCTTCCTGGACACCTTGATCCGTGAAGCAGTCGAACAGGGAGCTATGAATAAGGATACGGATCCGGGTCTGGTCGCAGACTACATGATCAGCACCTACACGGGTTGGTATGAGCTCTATATCCTTCACAGAGACCCGGCAAAAATCAAAAAACTTGCTGGCTTCATGGTGCGGCAGTTGCTGCGCTAAAATATTTTTGTCCTTTTCTGAAACGATCACTTCAAAAAAGAAGCATACGGTAGCGGCAAAGCGGCAACAGGGGATAACATCGCCATGTACAGATAGACAATACCCGTAATTAATTTTGAAACAATCATTTCACAATTCACATCCAATGCAGTACAAACAAGAAACCGGCTTAGTGCTGGAAGGTAAAATTGCCCTTGTAACGGGCGGAACAAAAGGGATCGGCAAGGCCATTGCCCAAAGATTGAAAGCCTCAGGGGCGACCGTGGTGGTGAGTGCTAGGAGTAAGCCGGAGGAAACAGGCGAAGGGGACCACTTTATCGCAGCGGACCTATCGAATGTGGCAGCGGTAGATCACCTTGTGGCGGCAGTCAAAGATAAATTTGGCGGGCTGGATATCCTGATCAACAACCTCGGCGCGAATACGGCCCCCGCCGGTGGTTTCAGTGTGCTCAGTGACAAGGACTGGAATGATGTTCTGCAAGTCAACCTGCTTGCGGCAGTCCGGCTGGACCGGGCTTTCCTGCCGGGCATGATTGAGGCGGGCAGCGGGGTCATCATCCACATCTCGTCTACCAGTGGCATGTTTCCGCTATGGGATACAACGATGGCTTACAGTGCTGCTAAAGCAGCCCTGAATGCTTACAGCAAGTCTCTGGCCACCGAAGTCGCGCCGAAGGGCATACGCGTGGTGACAGTTTCTCCCGGACTAAACAAAACCGGGGCAATGAGCAGTTTCCTGGAAGGACTGGCCGCCTCGGCAGGCATCGGTACCGAAGAAATGACCCAGAACTTGCTGCAGCGTGTTGGCGGTGTGCCGCTGGGCAGGATGGCTGATCCGGCAGAAACAGCGGAAGTGGTCCATTTTCTCGTGAGTCCGGCGGCTTCTTACCTTACTGGGACGAACATCGCCGTCGACGGCGGTAACTTCCCGGTTGTTTAGATGGGCCAAGCCCGGCGCTTAACACATGCCGGGCTCATTTCTATTCCCCAGGGCTGTCTATTGAGAGTGTAATGGTTTCTTTAGCTGAAAAAGAGAATTTGCATACAAGGAAACCGCTTTTTTATTCCTGGCGAGCCATCGTGGGTGGCATTTGTATTGTTTATAAAAAACATCGCAAATGAAACAGACCATTTTGACTACAGGGGGTAGTACGGGTATCGGAAAGGCAACTGCACAGTTATTTCGGGCCAAAGGCTGGAATGTTATTGCCACCGTGCCAAGCCCGAAGACGAGTCCCGGTTCAGCGGGCTTGAGAATGTACTGTTCACCCGGCTAGATGTGCTCGACCTGGATTCGATCCAGCAAGTCATCGCAGCGGGGATCGGAAAATTCGGCAGCATCGACGTACTGCTTAATAATGCCGGCTACGGCGCCTACGGCCCTTTGGAATCCTTCCCAATAGAAAGATACTCCGCCAGTTTATTACTAACGTGACTGGCCTGCTGGATGTAACCCGCGCCGTGCTGCCGCATTTTCGTGCGAACAAATCCGGCACGATCGTCAAAATCCGATCCAGCCTTCCCAAATCAAATGTCAAGTTTATTTTTAATTAGTATAAATAATTTTACTTTTGCGTGAGAATTAAACGTTCACTTAATGAAAATAAGATTACAATCAATACTATTCTTTGTCGCTTCCATTTGTTCCTTCCACTTCACTTACGCCCAATCTGCCTTGGGAGTTATTAGGGGTACCGTGATGGATAACAACAAACAGCCAGTCCCATTTGCTTCTGTCGTCGTGAAAGGGACTAATATAGGTACTACTGCAAACGGCGATGGAAGTTACCGGCTTGGTAATTTGCCCAAAGGAAACATTTCGATCAGAGCTTCTTTTATCGGATATACGATTCAGGATAAAGACATTACACTTGATACTGACACGGAACAGAGCCTCGATTTTGAACTAAAAGAAAGTTCTTCCCAGCTCGACGAAGTCATTGTTTCCGCAGGCCGCAGGGTAGAGTCGCTGGCCGAAACGCCATCATCTGTGACGGTTGTAAACGCGAAGGAAATCGGCGCGCTCTCTACCATAAGCCCCAACATCGCTAACATTCTGGCGTTTTCGGTTCCCGGTTTGGGGGCCTCTACCAATCAAACCGGCAATTCGGGACAAACATTGCGTGGTCGTAATCTGCTGGTTCTCATTGATGGAATACCGCAATCAACTCCACTCAGAGCCGGGGGGCGGGATATCCGCACGATTGATCCGTCGGTGGTCGAGCGGGTGGAGGTGATTAAGGGAGCCACAGCAATTTACGGAAACGGTGCCGATGGCGGATTGATTAACTACATCACGAAAACGCCAAAAACAGATCAGAAAATCGGTGGATACAGCCAGTTGAGCCTTACGGGCAATACCCGCGGAGATAGCACGCTGGGCTTCCGTGCTTCACAGCAATTGTACGGACGGGTAGCCAAGTTCGATTATGTAGTTAGCGGGATGTACGAAAAAACCGGCGTTTACCGGGATCCCAAAGGATTGGTGATATCTCCCGATTACGGACTGGGCGAAACCAAAATATACAATGCGTTCGCGAAGGTGGGTTATAATTTCAGTGGTTCTCAGCGCATTGAGGCTATGTATAACTATTACAGCTCCAATCAGCATTCGGCTTACGTTGCCAAGGCCGGCGTTTATAGACAATCTCCCGCAATCGGCGTGTGGGGAACCCGGAAAGGAATCGACGAGGGAACCCGCTACAATCACAATGCTAATATCCAGTATACCAATAAAAATATTGTTGGCCGGACTTCACTGACTGCCAATGTGTATTTGCAGGATTTCTGGACGGTTTATTCCAATTCAGAATCGTTTTTTGGCAGCGGGCAATCGGCTATTATTTCGACCAAGAAAGGTTTCAGGCTCAACTTGAATACACCTTTTACGATATCGCCCAAACTGTCGGGTGACGTGACTTATGGCGTGGATATATTGAACGATAAGACGGAGCAAAATCTGGTTGACGGCCGCTCCTGGGTGCCGCGCATTAATATGAATAACCTTGCTCCGTATGCACAGCTTACAACGCAGTGGTTTAATTACCTAAACTTGAAAACGGGATTACGCGCTGAAAACATCAAGATGGATATTGCCGATTACGCCACTTTGGCTACTGGTCCCGACGGTGCAGGAAGCATTAACGTGACGGGCGGAAAGCTGGATTATAATGCTTTTGTATTTAATGCAGGACTTCGGTATTCAAAGTTTAAGCAGTTCAATCCATTCGTGAGCTATTCACAATCGTTTTCTATTTTCGATCTGGGGAGAATATTAAGAGCTGCGAACGAAAATACAGTGGCCGGCCTACAAACCGAACCGATCATTGTAAACAATTATGAAGTTGGTTTCAGCAGTGCTTTGGGACCATTGAGTGTGTCGGCTGCCTATTATTACAGTACATCGAAATTGGGTTCTAATTTACTTCTGGTGGATGGTAAATACGTTGCCGAAAGACTGCCAGAGCGGGTTTGGGGTTACGAATTTCAAGTTGACTATCAGGTAACTGCCAGTTTTGTTTTGGGAGGTAATTATGCTTTTGTAGAAGGCAAAGGCGATAAAGACGGTGACGGAAATTTTAATGGCCCGACCGATAAATACCTGAACTCGAACCGTATTACGCCGGCCAAAATTGCGACTTACGCCAGGTACAACAAGGCCCGGTTTAATGCAGACCTGAACTGGTTGTATGTAGGAAAAAGGGATCGCTTTGCACCCAATGAAAAAGGCGTTTATCCAATCGGGGAAGGGCCAATCGACTCTTATAATACATTCAATTTATCTTTGGGATACAAAATTACCAAAAACCTGAAAGCTGATTTGGGTATTGAAAACTTGCTTAACACAGTTTATTACCCGTCTATTGCACAATTTTATGGAACTGCAATTGATTACCGGAGAGGAAACGGGCGCAGATTTAACCTTACGGTAGGATATCGCTTTTAGCAAACGTGAAATTTAAAAAAGTAGTCAGCTTTTTACACCCTTGGCTCGGACTTGTGTCCGGGCTTTTTGTGTTTTTGATCGCGATCTGCGGCTGCCTTGATGTTGTTTGTTGACGAGCTTGACTCATCATTTACCGTGAGCGTCTTTTTGTAACCCCGGGGAATCTCCTGCGCGACATTGAACTACTTAATGGTGAGCTCGCAAGCGACTCGTTTGTCGGGTCGGCAAAGCACCTGGTCAATGAGCTTTGCGATAGCAATTAAAAGAGCTGGCATCCAATTGAAGTATTTACCCTAAAACCGTCCATCGGTCCAAGTATTCCCAACCTACATCTTCCGGATCATTTTCCTTACTCCTTGTGGTAGATGCCCAGGATTATCCATTCTAGTATAACCTTGTGCTTTCCGGTCTGGCCTCGCTCGGTTACATGCAAAAGATACGCTCCCGGCCGGGAATGTACGGTGAACGTCACTTCGACCATGCCTGTTTTACTGCGGGGTGTACGAACTGGAACCAGACGGTTCCTTATATCCTTGTTTATACATATCCAAAGTTTACACATAATTAGGATTATGTGTAATTCCACATAACAAGGATAAGGCACCGGTCGAAGGCCATGCCAAGATCACATATCAGCGCCTCTTTGCGCCTTTACGCGTTCAGTATCAAGAGTTGATCGAAGGTATCCGCAGGCAGCTGGAAGTGCACAACAATAAGAACTTCCAAGGCAAGAGTTAATCGATCACCCTATTCCCCATCGGCGGGCGAGTTGATCCATCGTAGCTTTTATGATCCTGGTCATACCGAAGATGAAGATCTCGGGACGTCATTCTGCACGGTTCGGGATGAAATCAAGGAGTACAGCCGTGAATTTATCCATCAAAAACTGCCTGCACAATGGCCTTCACCATTCGCCCCCTCATTGTATGGGACTGGCAGCAGGTAAAACAGGTTTACCAGCTAGGTATGGATATGGTGATGCGACATACGAAACCGGGGCGCTGAAGTCGATGCGCTAAAAGTAAAAATTTCTTTCCCAGCCGCGGCTTGTGGCCGAAGGAAACGGTCAGGTGATTCGATGGGCATTACTGTCCGCTGTTTCAAGCCGGTGCGTATATGGCGATGTGGCTGAAACGGCATCTACATCCATCCGGAATCTCACGGGCGCGGTGTCGGCCGGGAGCTATTATCAGATCTGGTGCCGTTAAGCGAAAAACTCAGTTTCTGAACGTTGCAAGCACAGATATTCCCGGAAAGCAAAGCGAGTATTGCATTTCAAGAAGGCCAGGGTTTCCGGAAAGTAGCTTATCGGGAAAAGTTTGGAAAACGTAATGCAATCTGGCGCGATGTAATATTCCTGGAACGCCGCAGTGCAATCGTTGGAAATGATTAATCACAAACACTCTATGAAGGAAAAGCAGCTTTCAGTCGTTGGCCCTCATTTGGCCGGTGATCGAAGTGCCGGTTTTGATTCTAATGGTGGTCAAGTATGCCCAAAGTCAGCGGAAATCATTTGCTCCGCAGAATGGGTATTTTAGCGAATGCGGTTAAACTGCCCAGAAAGATTCCCTATCAATTACAGCAGGCTAAGTTTGGGAAACTTCTTCCCGAGAATAGCCACATCGTCTGCTCCAAGCCAATCTTCCAACAGCGTCGCATAAATGCTCCGGAAATCAATGGTGAACTTTAAATCTCCCATATCCAGATTGTGCAGATCAGGCGCTTGATCGTAAACACGCTCGCTGCGAGTCCCGCTTAGACCTCCTCCCACCAGAAAAACACTGTTGGCCGTCCCGTGGTCAGTCCCGTTGCTCGCATTCTCCTTTACCCTGCGCCCAAATTCGGAGAAAGTCATGACCAACACGTCGTTTTGTCGGTTGGTCGACTTCATATCACCCATGAACGCTTTGACTGCCTCGGCATACTGCCGTAAAAGTCTTTCCTGCTGACCCGTTTGCTTTACATGTGTATCGAAGCCGGAAATGGAAACATAATACACCCTTGTCGTGGTGTCTGACTGGATCAGCTCGGAAACAGTTTTTAACCGTTTACCCAGCTCAAGCGAAGGGTAAGCGCCCATGGTACGATGCACCGGTTTTGCCGATTTATTGTAAACATAGGCTGCAGAGGATACCGTCTCGGCCAGTGTTTTATAAAGGTAACCTGCGTTACTGTGCGTTTCCGGGTAGCTGTTGTCGGACAACTCTTTGATCATCCCGTCACGGGTTTGGTTATAAAGCTTTTTGGGATTAAGCAGGGCAAGTCCATTTACCAAGTTTCCTTTCATAGTCAAACTAAGTGTATCGTCTACTTCTATCGCCCGGTGCTGCGCACAGCCTCCGGGCCCCGAACATGTTGCATCCAGGTAACGCCCTACCCAGCCTGTATTCAGATATTGGTCGGAACTGCTTGCCGTTTGCCAAATATCCATGGACCGGAAATGGGACCTGTCCGGATTGGGATACCCCACATTGTTGATCACTTTAACCAGCCCATCGTCATATAACGCCTTCAATGGTTCCAGCGCGGGATTGAACCCGACTTCGTCGTTCAATGCCAGTACTTTTTCACGCGCGATTGCCAGAGTGGGTCTCTCACGGTAATAAATGTCGTTTCGAAAGGGTACAACCGTATTCAGGCCGTCGTTGCCACCCGATAGCTGCACCACAACCAGTATTTTGCTGCCCGTAGGATCTACGTTCATTTGATCCAGTTCATAAGCCTTAAGAAATGACGGGATCATCATAGTCCCGGCAGTGGTTAAGGCTGATTGCTGCAAAATTCCCGTCGTTTCATAATGATCAATTTTGACTGGCTTCTTTAAAATGGAATGCATTTCGATGTACGCAATTATTCTGCGTTAACACTTCTAACAAAGTTGATACTCAGGCAAAGCCATAAGTGCCGCAGTCAAGTTTTTGATTCGTTCAACCCGCGCGCTGCTCCCGGCTGTTTGAAGAATCAATGCACGCTGTGTTTTCCCTAGCGGCTGCTGAATCAAATAAGCCGCCAAAGCATCAGCCAGATGGTCGGAACCAACCCCCGAAAAAGACTTTTCAAATGCATCCCAGTTGATCTCCACCTGCATCAAATCACCTCCGCGCCTGGCGAGCAGTTCCGTATTCACGTCACCATCTTGCTTGGGCTGCAGGGTCACCGCATGCGACCTCAGAATAAGATCAGGCAATTTCATCCGGAATAAAAGGCTTGAAGAATCGATCCAGTTTCTTCCTCCGGGCCACCCGGCCACATTAGGTGGATAAAGCAAAACTTGCCCCAATGTACGTTGGATGAATATTAACGATTGCTTTTGCTGGAAAACAAGTCCCAGCGAATGCTGTATCCCCACAAGCAATTCAACGGGTGATTTTATGCGGTTCCCCCTCACCGAAGTTTCAAAAAACCAGTCAGAAGTCAGAATGTCGTCCAGAAGCCTGGCAATGTCATAACCACTTTTATAAAACCTTTCAGCAAGGCCTTTGATCCGCGTTTCGGCCTCCGGGTTTTCCGTCTGTTCGCTAACCAGAAATTGATATATTTTGCCTGCAACGAAACGAGCCGTCTGCTTTTTTTCGAGCAGTAATCTGATTACATCTTCGCCCTCAAAATGACCGGTTTGACCAAGAATCGTTTTTAACCCATCGTCATGCCGATTTTTCCGAAAGGTAAATTCTCCCCTCAGATTATATCCCCAACCGGTAAACGCCCGGGCGGCGTCCTTGATATCCTCTTCTGTATAACTCCCTGAGGCCCGCCCCAATGTGAACAGCTCCATTACTTCCCGGGCAAAGTTTTCGTTGGGCGCATCCTTGCGGTTCTGCTGATTGTTGAGGAATTGAAGCATTGCCGGCTCTTTTGAAACAGCCATTAACAGATCCGCAAAATTGCTCAGGGCATGTGTCCGGATCGTATTCAGGTAACGCTGGACGGCGGCCGGATTGAGCACCCGACAGGCAAAATGCCCATGCCAGAACAAAGCCATTTTTTCACGAAGAACGTCTTTGCCGGAAGCCATTTTCTCGATCCAAAGCACATTTAAGTCGCGTATAAGTCCCGCATTTCCCTTAATCCGCATTTTGATTGCTTCACGATCGGGCTTACGATTGGTGACCAGTTTTTTAAGCGTTTTATCGCTCTTAAACTGATTAATATCCACGACTACCAGTGGCTGAAAGCTAGACTGGGTTAACATTTCTTTCACCACGGTTTTGACGGGCCGGTTCTCTTTCAGTAAGTGCTCATGGGTTGCCCCAAACCCGGCACGCCAGTACAGGTGCTGTAATTGTTCTGATTTGCTGATGTTTTCCATGGCAGTGATTTACATGGGGTTAGCCGGTTACCTGAAAGTGCTTATGCAGGATGTGTGCAAGCCACTAGGGCCCATTCCGGTTCTATGACTTCGAAGGCGACACAAGGTTTAATTTGTTACCCTGGTCTTTAAGTTCTACTGTACAATATTCCGGATCATCCCCCCGATCTCAAGACTGGTCAGCTTCCTTATTTTAGGGGCGGTCTAGTCGGCCGGTTAAGGACTATCGTGGCCGTTTGAAGTTCAATTTTGTCCCTTTCATCTTTATCGGCCCTGAGTGGTTGTCTGATTTTGAATTCCTTTAATTTATTTTAGATGATGAAAAAATTCAATCTTTGGCCAGGGCTTGTCATTTCGGTATTTATAGCTTTGATCGTTTTCATATCGAGCGCGATACGATTAGACCAAGTGGAAAAGAGCGAACTGGTACTAAGGAATGCTGGCACTACATTTCTGATATCTATTTGCTGCTGGATCACAAATCAGTATACACTGGGTGCCGCCTGGATTAGGGGCAAGGCGCTGAAAACGGGGTTTGCCCTTACAGCCTGCGCATTAGTCGCCATCGTCATTCTTTATCCTTTGCGGGAAATGTATACAGAGAGCTTCCCAATGAGGTGAAACGACTTTTTTTGCGAATAGCTAAGGAAGTACAAATGGAACTACATTGACGTTAAACGGAGCGATCTCGCAGGAAAGTAATTATGCGTTTTGGGATACCGAGTCTTCCTCAGGCGTCTCTTATTACCGGCTTAACAAATGGACATCGATGGTCAAGCAGCTTTCAGTCGCATTATCGCGATCGATAATCGGGTCGTCCACACCCTGACTGCATACCCTAATCCGGCGTCCGACCGTTTGCGGATCGATCTTGCCGAGAAAACGAATTCCCAACCGCTTGTTCGGGCGTTCAGCACCGATGGACGAATTGTCTTTGAAGATAAAACGGAAAGGCTCAGCGATGGCCATGTGTATATAAGCGTGAAAGCTATTCCCGCAGGGCTCTATCAGGTGCAAATTGTAAACGCGGCAAGTACTTACCAGGCACAAGTCGTTAAAGGGTAGGAAAACAAAAGGGCAAATAACATGAAGCCGCCTGGGCGACCCGACAGGGCGGCTTCATTGTCGGTAGACGAGTGGAAGAAACCGGCGACCGGTTCTGCCTCTGCTCTTTCAAGACTCACGCTTTGTTGAGACAGGCAAAAACTTCGCGGTAAAACTCTGGATGCGATTGCCAGGTCTGTCCGGTCACGATATTTTCGTCACGAACTGCTTGCTGGGTAGAATATATGCCTCCTCCCATTTCAATTTCGGTTCTGACATGTTCGTAAGCTGTTAACGTCCGGTTGTGGGCCAGTCCGGCTGTGACCAAAATCTGGATCCCGTGACAGATGGCGAAGACCCATTTGCCTTTCCGATCAAACTCGCGTACCACTTCCAACAGCCTGGCGTGATTGCGCAGGTATTCGGGAGCGCGGCCGCCCAGGAGCAGAATGGCCTGATAATCGTCCACTACCACCTCCTCAATGGTCAGGTCAGAAGGTAGACAATAGCCGGGCCGCTCGATATACGTATCCCATCCTAATTCAAAATCGTGCATTACCAGATTAAGGCGGCGTTTGCTGGGCGCTGCAATCAATGCAATGTCGCCTTCTTCCTGGAAACGGTGCACAGCATAGAGTGTTTCGTAACTTTCGCCACCATCCCCGGTGACGATCAAAATTTTGCGATTCATAGTATAACGAATTTAAACAATGGCGTGCTGGTTGAGCCATCTACTTTACCGAATACCAAAAGCCCAAAAGAGGTGCATACTACCTTATACCACTTGCCCAAGCGCGATTTGCCCTATCGAATAGACTATCGGTTGCCAGTTGTAGAGCTGTACGCGCACAAAAGTTCCTGGAAATTAATGGGGCATTTCAGCCATAGATTAGCGTCCAGGAATTTTCTGAAGACGTAGTTTCAATCAAATTGTTAAGTTATCTTGTTTGTTAGACGAAAGTGGCAGTAGATAGCTATATACATTAACCCCAAAAATGGGATAGTGCAGACACTAGCGAGGCCTCCGGTCGGGAATTTTCCAAAGAATCGAGCCTTTCTGGGGCATTCGATCGTTTTTTCTTTACAACAAGCCAACATGAATGGGATCAGAAGATTTTGGCCAGCTATTTTCCTGATAATTAAAATCTTCCCGGTAAGTATCGCCTGTGGCCAGAAGAATATCGCAAATGGGGTAGAAAAACGTGTGGATTCTTTAATCCAAACTTACCACCAGCGCACTGGGCCGGGAATCGCAGTAGCGGTCGTAAGAGATGGGCAGATTATCTATCAACGTCAGGACGGTTTTGCCAATCTCGAATATGGCATACCAATCTCAGACTCCACAGTGTTTCATATCGCATCCGTTTCAAAACAGTTTACGGCATTTTTGGCGTTGCTATTGGAGCAGGAGGGAAAGTTGTCGTTAGACAACGACATTAGCCAGTACATTCCAGAGCTGAAAGGCTTACCCAAAGTAACCATCCGGCAGTTGGCAAACCACACCCATGGCTTTGCCAACACGTATGAACTGGGTCAATTGATCGGGATCAGTTCGCATGATGTGATGACCCAGCAGCAAATGATAACAATGCTGTTGCGGCAAAAGCAATTGAATTTTGAACCAGGAGCACAATACCAATACAACAATTCCGGATTCGCGCTACTGGCCGAAATTATCCAAAGAGTTTCGGGTAAATCTTTTGGCGATTTTGCGCGGGAAAGAATTTTTGTCCCGCTAGGCATGAGCAAAACCTTGTTTTTGGATGACAATGCAACGATCGTGAAAAATAAGGCATATTCCTACAAAACGGCCAAAACGGGGTACATCAAAGTACCCTTCAACTATACAGTAATCGGAGCATCAGCATTAAACACAACATTACACGATCTTAGCCTGTGGGCCATGAATTTTGACAATCCGAAAATAGGCAATCAAAAAATATTCGACAAAATGAAGCCGCCAAGCCTGTTGAATAATGGGCAGCAGATTCCCTACGCCTTTGGCCAGGAAATGAAAACATACAAGGGTCTTAACGTTATATTCCACGGCGGCGGAGATGCCGGATACCGTGCTTACCTTCTGCGTGTTCCGGCATATCATTTTTCCGTAATTGTAATGGGCAATCTGGAATCTTTTAACCCCTCGGCGCTTCCATATGACATTTTGGATCTGTACCTGAAAGAATTTGAGTCTGTTCCGAATAAAGAACCTGTACCCCGGTACTCAACTGACGATCTGAGGAAGTGGCAAGGCAGCTATGAAATCTTTCCCGGATCGTTTTTTAAATTGGTCGCCCAAAACGACACATTATTTTATCAGCCCTTTGATAAAAAAGACCTATATGCTTTGCCCGTTGCCGGTGATCGTACTTTTACTTTCCCTTATGCTCCGTTCAGCAAGCTGGTTTTCGGCCCCGAGGGTTTGCGCTGGCATTTTTCGGACTTCTCCTATCGTTGTGAGAGAATGATCTTTCAACTTCCATATAAACCAACATATAAATTAGAAAAACTGACAGGGATTTACTGGAATGACCCTTTGAAGACGTCTTATAAACTGGTTGTAAATGAAGGCAGGCTGATGGCTACTCACGCTCTTAATGGTGACATCGTGTTACAGCCCTTGGCTCGCGACGAATTCTATTCGAATAAATCTTTTTTTGGAAGGGTCAAATTTATAAGGGATGACCAACAGCGGGTGACGGGATTTGTCCTGTCGGGGCAGAATCTAAAAGATGTAAGTTTTGTTAAAACAAATTGAGGCCTTAGCCCTGTTTTGTAAGCTTGAATTTTGGCATATGCTTTCTGATAACAAAATGATACTTGAAAGGGCGAATGAAGCTATCGCCCGCGGAGATTATGAGGCTTTTCTTGCATTTTGCAGTGAAGACACGCTTTGGACTTTTGTTGGCGAAACAGTCCTGCGCGGAAAGCAGGCTGTTCGGAAGTATATGGCAGAGGTCTATGTAGAACCACCAAAATTCATAGTCGAAAATATGATAGCAGAAGGGGAGTTTGTTACCGCACTTGGCAGGATCTGCATCAGGGATGAAGACGGTCATATGGTGGATAACGCATATTGCGACGTGTGGCGGTTCCAGAACGGCAAAATGGCAGAATTAAAGGCTTTCGTTATCAAGGCTTCATGTATGCATACTGTTTAGTTGATAATATACTGGAATGCGCTCAGATCGGCTAAGGAAAGCCCATCGGCTGTTTACCCCACCTTTGAAATCATTTTTATATAGGTTTACCAGCAAGGCTTTCCAGGATGGCCTCCAAGTTGGCGTGATTGTTTGACTTCTTGAATTCAATTTGGTGGCACTGGTTGAACCTGGCAAATGCTCTGAGCGCCCCAGCAAGCTTGTCAACTGTTGTTTCGGCCAGATCGAAAGCTTCAAAATGCAGGTTGTGCACCGTCAGAATTTTCCGCTTCCGGTCGGCCTTCGAGTCCATTCTTGCAATGAACTTGTCAGCGGCCAGAACCGGCAATGAGAAATAGCCGTACTGACGTTTATGGGCGGGCACAAAGCACTCGATCTGATAATCGAAATCAAAGAAATCTTTCAAACGGTGCCGGAAGACATTCAGGATATCAAATGGGGAGAGAATGAAGACGTCGCCCGATAGCTCAACATCGGTCTTTTCCCCCGGGAGCATATACAACGGGCCTTTCAGCTCCTCCACAGATACCAGACTGAGCTCGCCGTTTTGCACCATTTTATCAAGTTCTTGTTTGACCAGGTTGCCTTTCACGTGTCGGGTACGCCATGCGATTTCCTTCGCGTAGGCGATACCCAGTGCACCCAAGGCGCGCCGGATGACAAAACGTGCATATTCTCTGTCGCTGGGCATGGTCTGGTCTATTTCTTTCGGTATGGTGTTGACCGGCAAAACATAGACCTTCTGAAAATTCTTTGTCCGCTGGATCATCAGTTCCCCATCCAGATAAAGCCTTTCCAGGGCAATTTTGGCTGGCCGCCAGTCCCACCAGCCGGTGCTGGCCTGGGTCCGGTCGTTTTCAAAATCGCCTACCATTACTGCCTCTGTGCGTCGGACCCGATCCAGGATTTCTTTCATTAATTTTATTTCCGGGCCGGTAAGGGGTTTACGCTGGGATTTGAAAGCTTTTTTTACCGGCAGTGAAAAGCGGAAGTCGCGCATTGGAAGGTAGCCCGCGTCCGAGGTCAGATACTCGAAGATGCTACCGTCCTGGCAAAGCAGCGCCAGCCAATCGGTTTGGTAATCGGGTATGCGCGCGGCCATTACGTGATGGTGAGCTCGCTCGACAACATAATTCGTGTCCAGCTGCACAAAGCCAAGATGATCGATCAACCGATAAACGGCCTCAATACCTGTTCCGAATTGCGCCTTTCGGGCCAGACCGGCAGCGTTAACAATGATCTTTCTGGCCTGCTTTTTTGTAAGCTTAATGGGCTCCATGGGCTAAAATTTACGAATCAAACATGAAATATCGGCGCCCTGATATTTTCAATTATTTTTGTGGATGAATGAAACGATTACATTACCGGTCGACTACCTGGGGCAGCTTCTGGAACTTCCATTGAGCATTGTCCCGCTGGGATTCACTTATCAACTGCATATCCAGGTTGAAGGCAAATCTCTGATATTTGAAAAGGACGATCAGGGAGACTACCGCGTTATTGACACTGCTACCGACAAGGGTTCTGTTGACAAAGGGCTACTTGCGGCGATTGTCGATACTTTGCAGGCGCTTTAATTGTTCTGATAGTCGGGGGCTAGTCGCAAGCGGGTGGCTGGCTCTTAAGAGCGCGTCCAGGCAAATGTCCGCTTGGTTTAACTGCATACTCTCGCACATATGCCTCAGTAAATAACTTTGTGGGTTACAAGTCCAGCTTATTTGCGGTCAGCCAGGGCTGAAAGGTGGTTAACGCCACCCCAACCCCGGCGCCACGTGTTGCAAGATCGAAGACAACACATGGATATTGTAATCAACTCCAAGTGTGTTAGGTATTGTAAGAAGGAGCGTGTCCGCCTCCTGAATAGCTTCATCCTGCGCCAATTCTTTAATCAGCTGATCGGGTTCGGCCGCATAGCTTCTACCAAAAATCGCACGTTTGCCGGGTTCGATCATCCCAATCTTATCACTCCGGCCAGCTTCCTGTCCAAAATAGTAGCGGTCCTGATCGGTTACCAATGCGAATATAGACCGGCTCACCGAAATTCTTGGCTTGCGCTGGTGTCCTGCTTTTATCCAAGCATCCTTGTACAACCTGATCTGCTCGGCTTGCTGGACGTGAAAAGGCTTGCCGCTTTCATCGTTTTTCAACGTCGAACTTTGAAGATACATTCCGTTTTCGGCCGCCCAGACGGCGGTGGCATTAGAACCGGCTCCCCACCAAATCCGCTCCCGCAATCCTTCCGAGTAGGGTTCCAGCCGTAGCAGGCCCGGCGGATTCGGAAACATCGGGTTCGGATTTGGCCGTGCAAATCCTACACCGTTTAGCAGTTCAAGGAATTCGAGTGCTTTACGGCGTCCCATATCTGCGTCGCTTTCGCCTTTCGCTGGTTCGTATCCGAAATAGCGCCATCCGTCGATCACTTGCTCGGGCGACCCTCTGCTGATCCCCAATTGCAGTCGCCCGCCGGAAATCAAATCGGCAGCGCCAGCATCTTCCATCATGTACAAGGGATTTTCGTAGCGCATATCAATTACGCCCGTTCCGATCTCTATTTTGCTGGTCTTTGCGCCGATAGCCGAAAGCAAAGGAAATGGCGAGGCTAATTGTGAGGCAAAATGATGAACGCGAAAATAAGCGCCGTCTAAACCTATTTCTTCGGCGGCAACAGCCAGGTCAATAGATTGAAGAAGCGTGTCGCTTGCTGTTTGAGCGTTGTAGGCCGGATGATTGGACCAATGCCCGAAGGATAAAAATCCTATTTTCTTCATAATCTCAGTTCCCGATTTCAAAATCCGGTCACATTCAGCGAAAATGGCTTGAATGCGATGCGGCTCGACCTGCAACTTAAATATTTTTTCGCAACTGATGGCAAGCCATACCTCTTTATTGCCGATGCTTGCAAAGGCAGCCCGAATAGTCTCTTAAAAGCTATATGCCCGCGCAAATTTTTTGGCGATGAAATTTTTTAAAAAAATGCTCCTTTTTTTATTTTCGCGCCCAACTAGAATTCAAAGCCCGAGAAAGGGCTTTGTAACCATTCTTTAATAAATGAAATTTAGTGATAACTTTTGTTTGTTAGATTATGTCCGTTTTTTATCCAATTCTCAAAAAGTACAGCGTTTATTCCCTTCGCAGTTTGCTTTTCATGGCCGGACTCTCTGCAAGTTTACAGGCCCAGCCCTCAGGCAAACCCATCGAAAAGTCTTCTTTTCAAACCAACTTGTTTAATCTGGAAGCCAGCTCCGGCGAGCCGTTCCGCTACTCGGCAACTTTGAAAAACGGGTCCGGCCAGGCCAGGAATTATGCGTTGGCGGCCAAGTTGCCGCCGGGCTGGATTGCTTCTTTCCGAACAATGGGCAGCCAGGTCACCTCGGTCCATCTTGAACCGGGAGCCACCCAGGAGGTTTCCATCGAGATTAGCGTAAGCCCTAATTCGAAGCCGGAAAAGTATGCAATTCCTGTAACAGCTGTTTCTGCCGCCGATACGCTCACCCTTAACCTGGAAGCTGTTCTCAAAGGTGCTTACAAGATCGAGCTAAGTACGCCTTCCGGGCGGCTGAGCGAAGACGTCACCGAAGGCAGCGTCGAGCAGATTGTTTGCACGATCAAAAACACGGGAACGCTGCCACTTGAAAATGTAGAGATGACAGCCCAGACTCCCCCGAAATGGGAGGTCACCTTTGAGCCTGCCAAAGTGGAGCGTATAGACCCATCCGGTTCTATTGATATAACGGCCAGGGTGCGGGTTCCCGACAAAACAATTGCCGGCGATTATGTCTCCACGTTCACGGCCAAAAATCAGCACGCAAACGCGGATGCCATTTTCCGGATCACTGTTAAGACTTCTTTGCTGTCCGGTTGGCTGGGTATTTTGGTTATTTTGCTCGCTGCCGGCTTGATATACAGGTTAATCAAAAAATACGGCAGACGCTGAGCAGTATGGAAAATCCTGTCATTGATTTGAAGGGGTTGACCAAATGCTACGGTTCTCTGAAAGCGGTTGATAACCTGAATTTGAAAATCGGTAGGGGCGAAATATTCGGCTTGCTGGGGCCGAACGGAGCAGGGAAAACTACGACGATCCTGATGATGCTCGGCCTTACCGAACCTTCTTCGGGCAAAGCGCTGGTCTGCGGAATTGATGCGACAACCCATCCCATCCCGGTTAAGCGGAAAGTAGGCTACATGCCCGACAGTATCGGCTTCTACGACAGCATGTCAGCCCTTGAAAACCTGGTGTACACCGGCAAATTGAACGGGCTGTCTGGCTCGGAGGCGCATAAGCGTGCACTGGATTTGATGGACCTGATTGGTCTGGGCTCTGCGGTGCACAAAAGAGCCTCCGTCTTTTCAAGAGGTATGAAACAAAGGCTTGGTCTTGCGGAGGTTTTAATCAAGCGGCCTGAGGTGATTATCCTGGACGAACCCACGCTGGGCATCGATCCGGCTGGCGTTAAAGAGTTCCTGGCGCTGATTCGGCAGTTGAGTCGGGAGCAGGGACTAACTGTGCTGCTATCCTCCCATCATCTGCATCAGGTGCAGATGGTCTGTGATCGTGTTGGTATTTTTGCCGCCGGTAAAATGCAAATGGAGGGGGATATTGATAAGCTTTCACAGAATCTCTTTGCCGACGAGTCCTATTCGGTCAGCATCACTGTAAGAAATGCCCTTCCTGTGCCATGGGAGCATGCGGCTGAGCTGCAAAGCATCAGCGAGGTGCGACAACTACGCATTGCTGAAAACGTCGTAGAGATCGCCTGCTCTTCGGATGTTACACCCGATTTAGTCCGTCTCTTTGTCGCGAAGGGTCTTGATGTAATTGGGGTCCACCGAAAGGAGTTCGGACTTGACGAAATTTACCAAAAATACTTTGAGAACAATTTAACAGAAGACAAGACCGATGAAAAGTCTCGCGGTATTTTCCAAAGGTATCTCACCAAAAAATAAACCTGCCTTGGGTCCGGCCAGCGCATTCCAGGTCATGGTAGCCAAAGAGGTGGCCGATCATATCAGAAGCTGGCGATTTATCGTCTTGCTTGCCCTGGTCGTTTTTACATTTTTAGGGGCTTTGTATGTGTCGGTGAACAATATCAAGAGTGCAGTTTCAAATGTGCAGGATCCGGACAGCATGTTTCTTTACCTGAAACTGCTTACCACTACCGACGGTGCGATGCCGCCCTTTCATGTGTTTCTGAATTTTCTGGGTCCATTGCTGGGGATCGCGCTCGGCTTTGATGCAATCAATTCCGAGCAGAATAACGGTACTTTGATACGCCTGATGGCGCAACCCGTGTATCGGGACAATTTGATTCTTGCCAAGTTTGTCAGTGCATGGATGATCGTCGGCACATTGTTTCTCAGCCTTGCGCTGCTCATGATTGGCGCCGGACTGTGCATTACGGGCGTCTGGATTGAACCCGGAGAAGTACTTCGTATTTTCGCATTTGTGCTCGTAAATGTCGTTTACGTGGGCTTCTGGCTGAGTTTGTCCATATTGTTTTCCATCACATTTAAGCAGACGGCTACTTCGGCACTTGCGGCAATCGGCGTCTGGTTATTTTTTACGGTATTTTACCAGATTGTAGCCAATTTGCTAATCGGAGCTTTCATCCCTAAACAGGCTGTGCTCACGCAGATGGATGTAGTCAGGTATAATCAGCTGATGCTGAATATACTCCGTTTGGCTCCCAGCCAACTATTCTCGGATGCAACCACCACGTTGCTTATGCCATCGGTAAGGAGCCTGGGTCCGCTTACGATGGAGCAGATGGCCGGCGCTATTCCCTCGCCACTTCCGTTCAGAGAAAGTCTGATGGTGGTTTGGCCGCAGTTATGCGGACTATTGGCGGCAACTTCGCTCTGCTTTGCATTTTCTTATTATCTGTTTATGCGAAGAGAGATCAGGAGTTGAAAGCGGCAGCTATTTAATAGGCAAGAGACTTCTGAAACAGTTCAAATTTATCGGCCACATTCATCTTTTTGCAGATCCGCTTTTTGTAAGTGCTGATCGTATTGCATTTGAGGTTAAGTGAGTAGGCGATTTCTTTGGTGCTTTTACCCAGGGCAACCTGGGTCATGATGGTCCGTTCACGCTCAGAGAGCCGGTCGATGGATTCGAGCTCTTCCAGCTGATGACCGGCATTGATCTTGGGTAGCAGCGAGGACTGCAGTTCGACGCTCAGGTATTTACCGCCGGAGCCTACGATCGTAATCGCCCTGGCCAGTTCATGGGGTTTGGAATGTTTCATGATGAACCCGTCAGCGCCAGAACGCATGACCGGCACTGCATATAGCCGCTCGGCCAGCCCTGAATAGAAGAGTATCGAAACGTCGGCCTTTGTACTTCTTAGCACTTCAACAAGGTTCGGCGTAATTACTCCATTGATCTTAACCTCGCTGATGATAAGCTCAATATTGGTCCCGCTTTTCAAGATGGTCAGGGCTGTTTCCAGATTGGCCGCTTCGAAAAGACAGTATTCTTCGGAAATAGATTGCAGCAAGAGCCGCATTCCTGTGCGGAGCAGAGTTTGGTCGTCGATAATCAATACGTTCATTGCAAGAGGAGATAGCGTTTAAATCTTGTGAAGGGAATTTTGGAACAGACGTTCCGATAAAACCGGTGGACCGGCTACCGGAACGTCTGTAAACCACTATTTAGCGTTATGCATTATTTAATGTGGACGAATTTGTGTGTGTGAACAGATCCGTCAGTGTGTGTGATGCGCAGGATGTACACGCCCGCATCGAGCCTGCTCACATCTACCTTACCCGCGTCAACCGGTCCGGAGCTGTAAACCTGCAAGCCTGCAAGGTTGTCGATCCGGATGGCTTTCACTTGTTTCCAGCTGGTCACTTTGAGCGTCAGCTCATTGCTAACAGGGTTTGGATAGATGCTGCTTTCAAGCTTGCTGTCAAAGCGGAGGCTTCTGATAGCGCTGAATGCAAATGTGCCGTCAGTATCTACCATTTTCAGTCGGTACAGGTTTTCACCGGTTTCGGGCGCGCGGTCTGTGAAGGTATAGGTCTTTTTCACCTTGCTTTCACCTTGCGCGGCCAGATTGCCGACCTTTTTCCATGCCTTGCCGTCGGTACTGCGTTGGATTTCGAAGTGGTCGGAGTTGGTCTCCTCCGAAGTCGCCCAGTTCAATTCCGCAGCATTTTCACGTGCAGTAGCAGTGAACGAAACCAGCGTCACTGGTAGCGGTTTTTCCCAGCGGATCGTGTAAGGTGCAGGTGGTGATTGTTCGCCGGCCTGGTCTACATAAGCATACTCGAAAGTAGTGCTGGTGTATCCTGTGCCGATCAACTTGATGGCCAGTGAGTCAGGATTGTAGTTAGGAATCACCTGGCCTTCTGTCACCAGCACACCATTGTAGTACAGCTCACCATTGTCAGGCAGGGTAGTGATCACCACCGTGCGGTCTCTGCCTGTGCCGTTCAATGTACCGTCCTCAGGGTCGGCACCGGTCAGCTGATCAGGCGCGGTAGTGCCGGCACCTGTGCTGGTATGCGTTCCATTGAGCGGTATGATCTGATCCACAATCGGCTGATCAATGATGTAGTTCTTCGGATCTGCCAGCGGCGGCTGCTGCACGCCAAAGTTGGCGTTGGTCACATCAGTAGTGGTTACCACGATATTAGGCAAGATACCATTGACGCTTCCGTCGCTACCTGCATTGGCACCCAGGTGCTCACCTGTGTTATTCCAACCGGTTGGCAGACTTGGCGTCGTCGATCCGGCCGCTGTCTGGTGCAGCACCACGCTGTAAGTGCCCGGCGTTACATTACCGAAATCATAGCTTCCATCCGCATTTACAGGGACAGTCGCCACCACAGCGCCTGTGCTATCCAGAAGCGATGCATAAAGGCCAGTCGGAATGGCAACGCCCGATGTTGTATTAACGGTGCTGTCTGTCAATGCATTGGCATCGTGGAATACATTACCCGAGAGGCTTACCAGGGGCGTTGTGAACGGCTTTGTCACCGAGCTTTCGTTGCTTTCCAGCCCACCGTTGTCAGTTACTGTGAACGGTACATCTACGGTCGGGTTACCATCGATCGGATCGATGAGTACTTCCAGACCGGTTACCGGAACCGTTATGCCAGAATCAGGGAATACCTGCTGACCCGTTCCCGGTGTTTCACCCGGAGCGACATAAGTTGTTCCGTTGATGGTCACAGTGGTCACATTTTCAGGGAATTCTGTGAAGGTGATCGTTTCCACAGTTCCATCCGGATCGGTGAAGTTGAAATCATCCGAGATATCCACTGTTACGGTTCCACCAGGGTTTGGTGAAGATGGCAGGGCCTGGTCGGTAGTTACTGGCGGCTGCTGCACGCCGAAGTTGGCATTGGTCACATCGGTCGTCGTCACTGCAATAC
>NZ_JASATN010000030.1:0-62726 GCF_038440355.1 Dyadobacter sp. OTU695
CGCCACGGTGCCATTGATCCCGGCCTGTTTGACCAGACCGATCGTGCGAAGGAAGTTTTCCATAAAATAGGCAGAACGGATATGCAGCACATTCACACCTTCGAGCTGATTAAGCCTCACTTCTTGCTCGCCCGTGCCGCCCATGAT
The DNA here is from genome assembly GCF_038440355.1 of Dyadobacter sp. OTU695. Taxonomy (NCBI): domain Bacteria; kingdom Pseudomonadati; phylum Bacteroidota; class Cytophagia; order Cytophagales; family Spirosomataceae; genus Dyadobacter; species Dyadobacter sp. OTU695. The sequence continues at coordinate 148 of NZ_JASATN010000030.1, forward strand.
GCCGTTGCCCTCGTGCATATGCGAGCCCAGACTGCTCATATTGACAATGTACCGGATTCCAGAGCGCTGGATCGCCTCGATTAATGTGCCGGTGACCTGTCGCTGGTATGCCCGTGTGTTGTCTGCTTTCACATTGTCCGGCAGGAGTACGAACGCACTGTCCGCGCCGGTGAAAGCCCGGGTGAGCTGATCCGCGTCGGTGATCTCCGCTGAGACGATCTCCACATCCTGCTCACGGTACGTTTCCAGTTTTTCGGTATGTCTTGCCACCAGCGTCACGCGGTGGCCTTCGCTAATCAGGATTTGGGCAATTTTACTCCCTACCGTGCCGGTGGCGCCGAGTACTACGATGTTCTTTTTCATTGTGTTGGTTGTTTGATTTTATTTGAATTGATACAAATGTCCCCCGCTGCGGGAGGAAAAACTTGTATCAGATCACTGTTATTCAATCACTACTTTACCTGTGTAGCCGCCCTGCTCGCCGTAGCGGTATGCTTCCTGAAACGCGTGGAAAGGAAAGACTTTATGAATCTGGATATCCAGCCCTTGCCCGGCCGCTTGCAGCAATTCATTGGTGTATTTTGTGGATGGACTGGCAAGGACGATCACGTGCTTTTTACCCGTGAAGAGGTTTTGGATCAATGAAGTAGGAATTTCTATCGGGTTAGGCGTGGGGTTGAGAAATCTGGAATGCGGCTTCATGATCTGCTTCGCATTCGCATAGCCCATTTTGCCCGACAGGTCGATGACGATGTCGTAGGTTTCGTTACCGGACAGCACCTGTTCTTTGCGATAATCGATCACCTGATCAGCACCCCATTTTTTCGCGAACGCAATGCCGTTCGAGCTGGTCACCGCTGTTACATGGGCGCCTTTTTGTTTCAGAAGTTGAAGCAGTATCATCCCGAAACCACCGGTAGCGCCATTGACCAAAATGTTTGTGTTTGAATCAATGCGCCCCATTTTTTCGATAGCCGTCAAGGCAGCAGTACTCACCACCGGAAGCGATGCCGCCTGGGCGAAAGTGATATTCGAAGGCTTTTTCCAGACTTGGAAAGCAGACACAGCGATGTACTCGGCGGAAGCGCCTTCCTTCATCATGTTTTTGACGACCCCGAAAACTTCGTCCCCTTTTTCGAATCCGGCAACTGCGCCGCCTACCTCTTCCACAATGCCGCTGAAATCAGCACCAGTGTATTTCGGGAATTTCGAGCCCGACATCAGTTTCACTTCCCCTTTTCGGATTTTCCAGTCCATCGGGTTGATGGAGAAGGCTTTGACCCGGATAAGTACTTCGCCTGATTGGATAGCTGGCTTGGGAAGTTCGGCCATTTGTAACACATCCACGTTTCCAAATTCCTGATACACGATTGCTTTCATGATATTGTTTTGTTTTGTTCAAAATGATATCACAAAGGTGCGGACGGGGCTGTGGACAAACTTGTATCAGATCACTGTTGTAGCGATGGCAACCGGTAAATGGAGGCGTTTAGTAGATTCGGATCAGGTCGCTGTTGTGTTTCAACGCTTTCGGCGGCATCCCAAACATCTCGTACATGTACTTGTTGAATTGCGGCAGGTCATAAAAGCCGGTGTCATAGGCAACATCGGTGAGCGTCCGACTTTCGTCGGAGAGAATCAGGTAAATGGCCTGCCGCAGCCGCGTCCACAGCAGGTATTTGGACAAACTGCTGCCTGTTTGCTGCTTGAAAAGCGAGGCCATACGGGATGGGGAAAGAAACACGATATCGGCAAATGTCTGCGGCGTAATATCCGCCTGAAAATAGTTCTCGGTAATGTAATCGACGATTTTGGCCACCCGCTCGTCGTATGTAGCGGCCGGAATACGCGCCAGCAAGGCTTCCAGCATATTGCCGACTTCCAGACTGTCTGTGGATGTCTGGAAAAAAGCATTTGAAACTGTGGGTGTTTCAAAAACAACATAGCTCTCATCCGCTTGAAATCGCCCTGCCAGTTCTAGTCCGATGGCAGAATACGGTTCGATGTTGAGCACATTCAATGTACCTTTCCCGGCCACACAGAAGTGGGAAACGTGCGGTTTAATCAAAAAACCGTGGATGCTTTCATGCTTCACCCCATCAATGGTCGAGTCGAACGGGGTATCATTGGTCAACACGATCTGGTAAGCCGAATGATGATGGATCTCGACGGTCAGATTGCGGGCGATCAGCGCGAGGATAAAGGGATTGTGGGTGAAAGCCGTTTTCATTTGCCTACAATTTCGTCCCGGAAGTGCTTGCCCCAGTTCCGCAGCTCATTCAAAAGCTCGCGCAGCGACATGCCCAGCGGCGTCAGCGCATACTCAACCGTCACTGGCATGCTGTCGTGCAGAGTGCGGGTTATGAGCTTGTTTTCTTCCAGCGCCTTTAATTCCTGCGAGAGCATTTTGGGTGAAATGTCGGGAATATCGCGGTGGATTTCTCCGAAACGCTTGGTGCCGTAAGTGAGCGAAATGACAATCGGAATGCGCCATTTGCCCTGGATCACCTCCATGGCATCCCGAGCTGCTTTGAGCTCGTACTGGCAAACAGGTTCTGTGCTTTTCATAGGGTTTTCAAATCGGCTGCTTACCTGGTGGTAACTACTTACCCAGAGGTAACAACTATCTTTTGGGAAGTGAATGTAGGTAGTTTTGTCGCATTGATCACCATCATTGAAGCAAAATCATGAAATATCTCATTCTTATTCTCGCATTCACTTTTAGTACCGCCGCATTCGCACAAAAGCACAAGCCCCGCACATTCATGCTCATCCACGGCGCATGGTCGGGCGGCTGGGATTACGCCAAAGTCGATTCCATTTTTAAAACAAAAGGCGACATCGTGTACCGGCCCACACTCACCGGCCTGGGTGATCGGGTGCATCTGGCGAATGCCGATGTCAACCTGAGCACATACATCGCCGACATCGTCAACGTAATCCGCTACGAAAAACTGCACAATGTCATCCTGGTAGGCCATAGCTTTGGCGGAATGGTCATTTCCGGTGTCGCCGAGCAGGTGCCCGACCGCATTGGCCAGCTTATTTACCTGGACGCGATGGTCCCCGACAACGGCCAAAGCGCGCGTGACGTCTGTGGTGAACTTTGGGATAAAATGATGGTGCCGTTTGTGAAGGACAGCGTTATGCAATACCCCTTCGGCCAGGCCGGTAGCCTCATTCCGGGAGACGTTCCGCAGCCGATCAAGACGTTCACCGAGCCTTTAAAAATCACCAACCCACAAGTCAAAAAGATCCCGTCCGCATTCATCGTCATGATCAAAAATGGCCAATCCAATCCTCTCAATGACAAAATGGGCCTGAACAAGGCTCGTGCCCGTGGGTGGAAAGTTTATTCGCTGGAAGGCGGGCACTATGCGATGCGCGAACAGCCGGTACAGCTAGTGAAGAAGTTGGAAGAGGTGGCGGCCAGCCGCCATATCAATAGTTTTCGGGTCGCTAAGCGTCACTTTAGGTGAATTCGTAAGCTTTTAAGCTGAGTGGGTATCCATATACCCCCACTATTTCCAACTGGATTCACAATTTGCAACCAAGACATCACTCAGGAAACTGTATATCTTGGATTGTTGGCGACCAGCACAGTAGGTAGCTGCCCAGTTTGTCAGCCGTTCAGATTAAGCTCCTGGTAAGCCTTCATAATTTTTCTTCTTGTTGGCTAATTACCCTGTAAAGTACTTGCCCAGACATGTATTCTGGTTTTTACGCCAGATGCCCGACGGCCCCCCTTAGAGCAGCCCAGCAAATACCAGCCATCGGCTTGCAGGCCGGTGTCAAACTAAGAGCACGCTTACTCAGGATTGTCGGCCAGCAATTAGTGCCTCGACCGCACTGAGGACCATTAGAAAATCACCAGTTCCGGTAGTGCAGATGTCAGAAGTTACTTCAAACGAACAATTTTATGCGGGATTGCAATATTGCCCCAAGCCGCAATAAATCAAGTCCGACGTCTTCAAAAAACAAAGGTCAACAACGTTATTGACCTAATTGATGTCCCAAAAAATGGAGTCCGTAGATTACGGGTTATATAGTCGGTCGACTGTCCCGTGCCTGTTTTCCGTTTGTCAAACCTCCCGGACGTACATTTTTTGTTACAATAAATTCCCATGGCCACAGTTCATGAAACTTTACCCCTCTTTGTTTCAGTCGGTGTTTTGCCAAAAATCTTTTTGAATTCTGTACTAAAGTACTTGCTGTCATCAAAGCCGATCATTGTGCTTACCTCGCTGACGTTATAAACTCCCGAATCAAGCAGCTTTTTAGCTTCATTAAACCGGACCGTTTTCATGAAATCATTGATGGTCAACCCTGTAAGTGACCTCAATTTTCTGTACAACGATGATACACTCATTCCGATCTGCGTGGCAAGTTCATTAACCCCAAAGTCTCGATCGGAAATATTCTCTTTAACAAGTGAGCTGAGTTTAGTGATGAATTCCTGGTTCTTGTCCTGGGCAATGTTTCTGCTCTCCAGTTGGTCCGCTACGACAGACTGACGGTAACGCTCTTTCAAATCGTCTCGCAGCCGGATCAAGTTGCGCACCTTTAGTTCAAGAATCCTCGGATCGAACGGTTTAACAAGATAATCGTCAGCTCCCGAGGCGAGCCCTTCGATGATTTGCTGGTTCTGTGCCCTTGCCGTCAATAACACGACTGGTATATGTGAAGTCGTAATATTCTCTTTCAAGTGGCTGCATACCTGCAAACCATTCATATCAGGCATCATGATGTCCGACAGGACAATGTCCGGAAGGTGCTCATTTGCAAGATGCAGGCCGCGAAGCCCGTTTTCGGCTTCCAGCGTGTTGAACTCGCTTTCGAAAAGCTCCCTGATAAACACGCGTAACTGATCGTTATCCTCGATAATGAGAATCGTATTGCCTTTCTTTGCAGAAACGCCGTTGTGGGCCTTAGGCAACGTTGCCACCGTTTCCAATAAGGTGCTGCCAATATAATCGCTGTTTTTCGGGGTGATTTGCTCGGGGGAAAAGTGCCGGTTTTCACGCAGCATCCGGATTGTTAACGTTGTACTGCCGGCCATAGTTTCGGTCTCGGGACGGCTTTCGGCGGTAAGATAGCCGTGATGCTGCTCCACAATGCTCTTGGAAAGCGCCAACCCGATCCCATAGCCAGGTTTTTCCGAATCCGCCTGATAGTAATACGTGAATAGTTTCCGCAAATGCTCTGCCCGTATTCCGTTGCCGTTGTCGTGGACGGTGATACTGACCTCCTTGGAGGCCTCTACAATGCGCACCACTACTTTCCCCCCCTCCGGTGCGAACTTATATGCATTGCTGAGTAGGTTATAAAACACCTTTTGCATCTGGGCGATATCCAGCCACAGCAGTACTGGCGTGTCCGGGCATGCTAGCGTCGTTTCGATGTCCTTTTCCTTCGCAGTATGCTCAAATGCGGCAATGACGCTTTTCATAATTTTGACCACGTCATGTTCTTGCACTTGCAGCCGGACCCCTCCACTTTGTATCTTACGGAAATCAAGCAGCTCGTTGACCAGCAATAGCAACCGGTCCGAGTTGTTTTTGGCATATCCCAAGTAATGCTCAACGGTTCTGCCCTCGTGCGCATGCTGGAAGGCTTTTTGCATCGGCGCCGAAATCAACGAAAGGTGTGTCCTGATTTCGTGAGAAACATTGGTGAAGAAGTCGAGTTTGACCCGGTTCAGCGCATTCTCCTTTCGGAACGAGCTTCGTAGCCAGAAAAACCTTGTAACCGCATACACTGTGGCAGCAGTCAGCAGAATATAGGCCAGGTAGGCATACCAGGTTTTCCACCTGGGTGGCAGTATATTGATTTTTAAGCGAAGCGGATCAGGGTTCCAGTAACCGTCCCCGTTCGCAGCCCGTACGGTGAACACATAGCCTCCCGGCGGCAGGTTCATATAGTTAGCAGATTGGCTACCCGTGTAGGTCCAGGTATTGTCGAACCCTTCCAGCTTGTAAGCATACTGGTTTCGTTCCGACCTTGGAAAACTCAACAGGGAAAAACTGATCGTAAAAATGTTCTGATCATGGCGCAGGGTCAATTCCTGGGTTTGATCGAGGTTTCGCGCCAGCAAACCGGTGTCGTCACCGGCTCTTACCTCCCGGTCCAATAATTTCAGCTGCGTTAACACCAACCGGGAAGTGCCGCCCCTTGCTGTCACCTGGCTGGGCGAGAACTGAAAAATCCCTTTGTTGGTCGTAAAGTAAAGCATACCGGTGACGCTCTTCACGCTCGATGCAGGCCGCGAAATTCCGTTGAAAGGAAGGCCATCTTGGTAGCCGTAGGTTTGCAGGGTGTGTTTGTCAGGGTGGTAGCGTGTCAACTCGGCCTCGGTAGCAAGCCAGAAATAGCCTTCATTGTCTATTTGGAAATCCTCGATTTTTAAAAGCGCAATTTTCGGGTCAAGCCGGAATTTGCCCGACGAGGAATCGAAGCTTTGCAAACCTTGCCGGGTGACTGCCCATATTCTACCTGCGCCATCTTCTGCCATTTGCCATACCCTGGCAAAGTTTCCACGCACTCGGCTTTTGTCGGTAGCCACTTCTTCAAAGTCGGTCGCGCCATGTTTGAGCACGAATACTTCGTCTCCGCCGCCTACCCAGAGATTTTGCTTCGAATCTTCTAACATACTGTGGGCGTAGGTGACAGATCTGTATTTTCTGAACCGGCCTGTATGTTTGTCAAACAATAGTGCCCCGAAAGTGCCTATCAACCAAAACCGGCCACTCGAATCCTCTAGAATATCGTACACCCTACCGTCGTCTAGCAGCTTGTCACTTCCAACGGCCACAGTAGGATAATGGTGGTAGACCCCGCTTTCAAGATTGAAGCTTGTCAGTACTGTATTTCCTGCGGCCCAGAGCATATTTTCCGTGTCAATGTAAAAATGATAATAGTCTGAGGAGGGTCGTAATTTCAGATCGAACGATCGCGCCTGTATACCTGAGGCGTCAAACAAGAACAACTTTTTCTGATCCTTCCCGATTACCCAAAGTTTACCGTCCCGGCAGTTCCCCATCCATGAATTGGCATAGCGAACATCGGAGATGCCGTTTACCACAAAAGGCCATGGAAGGAAACGGGGAGAATTAGGGTAAAAATTGCTGACGCCAAAATAGTACGTTCCCAGCCATATCCCTCCCTGTCGGTCCAGACACATTGTCTGAATGAGGTTGTCGGCCAGGCTATATATGTTGCCGGGTTGGTTTCTGTACCAGGTAGACTTTCGGCTCGCAGGATCGAACAACGCCAACCCGGAGTGCGTCGCCATCCAAAGTTTGCCCTTGCCGTCAGGCAGGATCTGAGTTACCACGGGAGTCCCCCCCTCAGGGTCGACGAAGCCCGTCATTGGTATGAATGTATTCGTTCCAATATCAAACTGCACGATCCCGCCCGCACTCGGCCCCAGCCAGATTACATTTCTTTTATCGAGATACTGAGTACGGAAATCGTTAATTAGCGGCGATTTATTGGCTGAACTAAAATAAAAAAAACGTTGAGGGGCCCCATTGGCGGGTAAATGGACGATCCCATTATCGCTTCCAGCCCAGAGGTCACCTTCGCTTGTTTGGCTCACTGAAAAGATGTCCTTGTCAAGCCCACCAGGACGGTGAAGAATATAAGTGATCTTCGTTCCGCCCTTTGTAATCACGATAGCGTTCAGCCCGAAAGGGGTTCCCACCAGTATCCTGTGGTCACGGTCTTCGAATATGAAATAGATGTTGTTATTGAGTTCGGGGTTGGTGTTGGGCAGATTGTGATCAATGTGCGTAAAATTGTCTGTCTCCCGGTTGTAAAAATCGAGGCCGCCCGTTCCACCTATCCAAAGATTGCCTTTTGAGTCGCAAAAGACCGCATTTAACATGTCGGAGGAAATCGAGTGTGGATCTGAGGAATTATGCGGGTATTTTTTTAGCGTACGCGAGTCATATCGGAACAGGCCCGCATTAGTAGCAAACCATATGAAGCCCTGTTTGTCCTGGACTATCCCTCTGGTATCGGACATAGACGCACCTTCCATACCGGTCAGATTCCTAAAAGCCTGTGCTTGGACAAAACGAGTAGAACAGATGATCAGAATAACGAGCACAGCCCGGCGAAAGACAAACAAAGTTTTCAAAAAACGTGAGTTAAATTAATCCCAACTATATAGAGCAAGTTGATGAAGAAGGTGCTCTTACACTCCTACTGAACACCATAGTGGTCAATCTTTCATTAAAATCCGCATCATCCCAGTTTGGCTTTTCATTGTATTTCAAGACGAGCAGGATAAACAAGAATGTGCGCCGATTTTTGGCGCCACTTGAAACTGTGAATCAACACATTGGCTCACACATCCTCATTTTTGGGAAAGTGATCTAAACATTATGGTTATTTTGAACAGCATCTCTACTCGACAGATTTCATTAAGAAAATGCTTTGCAAGTATATATCAATTTAAATTTCTATTCAAAAAAAGTTGTGGGGGGGGGGTACTGACAAACAGGATGGTTCTCTGGGAATTATGAGCTGTCTGGTTTATCGCAGGGATGTCAAAGCATTGTATTCTTTTTAAGCCCCACAATTTATGGGTAAGGCTCTATTCTTACAACACGAAATAATTGACAAAAAAACCTCCCGAAATTGCTAAAACTGTCCACCACGAATTTGTAAAAAAAATTCAATATTTACAATTAATTAGATAAACAGACCAAAACTCTTTCAATACTAGAAATTATTGTCTTTGAGATGACTAATAGGAAATTTCAAACGGCTGCGTCAATATCACATCATCTAACGCGTCCCATATTAGTCTATTCAAATAGATTTCCGTTGCACTATAACCTGGGTCAAACTCCTAATAATTGATCAGATCTTATTAGTATTATGCTTAAACATACATATCCTCAAACTCCCAATACCTATTATTTGCATTCTCTCGACTTATTACCAAATAATATTGTGAATAGGAGGCTAATAGTTGATAATTAGTTTATATGGGCACGGCGGTTTTGAGAGAATTCTTTTTATCAAGTGTTGAAATATCCCTTCATTCATTTTATACCTGTTGAACCTGTAAGTGTACTCATTTATATAGGACTGCAAATGGCGAACAGAATGGTGAGTGCCTCTTAACCAGGCCTTGAACATCAATTACGCTGCGATGCAATTGGTGGAAGTTTTCCTTTTTTCTCAGATTTTTCGCGTCTCAGATTGGGAAATTAGATCCCAAGCCCTTTGTAACCAATCCATCCATCGGCACGAACCAAAGCATCTTTATGAATATTATCGCTCATAAATTTCTTCAAGTTCTTTTTATCAGCCATTTCAATAACACGGCCATACATTCGGGAAACGCCCGGCGTCGGCCGTCCGATTTCATTTCCGTTCTACGGCAACGACCATTATTTTCTTTTTAACCTCATTGCGACCGATGGATTCATCATCTTGGCCACCAACACAGGTTGGTCTAAAAAACACCAGTAATTGACAAGATTTTCATAGCTGTGTTTCTCCATTTTTTTCGATGTTTGCAAAGAGGTACAAGGACTGTAATATCCAATAGCTCAGAATTCCTATGCCATGACAAGATTAATACTTCTGGTTTGTAAAATCTCTGGCTACCAAAGATTTGTATTCGGCTGTATCGTAGGTTGTTCCATCCAAATAACTGAATATGAAGCAGGTTCCGGCGAAGCCTTTAATTGGGGCTCCCACTGAATGTCGATAGCTGATCGAGGCGTAACCGTCAGCATCTTTATAGATATGGCACCGAAGCCCCCTCCGACAAACCAGCCAGGTCCAACCGGGTCAAATGGATATATGGTAACAATAAGGAGACTAACCCATACCGATTGCGGCTGCAATTAAAAGATCATTGAAGCGCTCAGCTAAGATGTTTTTCTTCTCTATTTGCCAATATTTATATGATTTGCTTTCCCGGGACTGAAAGACCTCGGCATTACAGTGTTAGAACATAAAATGTATCTTAATAAAATGAAAATGCCACCCACCTACGCCAATGTGGACCTAGTTGCTATTATTGACCCTCGCCCAATATTCAAAACTGGTTTCAGGGAAACTTTGGCCCAAACACGAAAATCCATAGAGATTATTGAAGCAGACAATTGTCCGGAACTGGAAAGGAACTATGCTCACCGCGCCCCGGGGGTTATCTTTATTTCCGGCACAGGCCATTCAGATTTGGAAATTATCAACCTGGCCAGCAGCCTGAACCGATACAGCCCACTTTGCTCGATAGTCGTCTACGATAACCGTAAATCTTGTGATTTCTTGTTCACCTTTTTTAAGAGGCGTATTGCGGGATATCTGTCTGAGGATTTCGATGCCCGCGACCTGGATATGTGCCTCAATTCACTTGCCATGGGCTTCCGCTATGTCAATAGCAAAATTGCATATGAGCTCATCACCCGCAAACAGCCCCGCCAAAAACAACCACGAAAAACGGAGCTTTCCAGGCTGGAACAAAAAGTAGCCGGCTGCCTGATAAGAGGGATGACGACTTCCCAAATCGCTCATACCCTGGACAGGCGCAGTTCGACAATCAGTACCGTCAAGTCGAATATCTACAGAAAAACCAATGTGAATAACATTATTGATCTAGCCAAAACCTTAAAAAAACAAGATGCATCATTTGAGGCTTTCGGGGAAAATTGACACTTGTTCTACCTCAAAATCGATCGATTTATAGAAAAAAATCAATTTGAACCAAAAGTCATCTAAAATTGATCAGATTTTCACACATGATTTGTAAACATTATGGAAATATTTGCATGTAGGATTAGATAGAATTTGTTTGACAAATTAAAACTATTTTGATTCAGGCGCCTGCATCAGAATAAACTACAAATCGTCATGTCTAAACCTAAACAGATCCGGCCAACCACCCTTCTCTGAATTTTTCAGACACTCAGAAAATGGTTACGTATATAAAGAAACGTTCTTTATATGCATGAATCTATTTTGCCCTTGTTTTCGCAATATACACTTACTCTGGTAGTGAGCAGGTGCAGGGTTGAGATTACCCAGTAGCACCTACCATTCGCCACCCGGTTCTCTCTTAATTATTTTTTATTTAACTAACCATAACATGAAAAAAAAGTTACGCAGTGGCCTGGCGATCCTTGCCCTGACGGTGCTCGGCTTGGCAGGGGCCCGGGCACAATCACCGGGGGGCGTCGCGGCTAATTTAAAGATCTGGCTCAGGCCGGAGGCTTTCTCCCCATCCAGTTGGACGGATGCATCCGGCTCCGGAAACAATTTTACCCAGACAAACACGGGTCGGCAACCATTCCTGGTGCCCGCGGTAGGGGCGGAGAAGTACAACTTCAATCCATTTGTCGATTTCGGTACGACCGGCAGCGACGCGCGCTTCATGGTTGTGCCCACTGGCAGGCCGTATAGTGCAAATGGCTCTAACAGTACACTCTTTACCACTTCGGTCAATCGAAACGTTTCGGGCTACTCGGATATCATCGGTTTTGGCGCAACAACTACGGGGGCAGGGCTCATCAATGCGAATTCTCCGGTGTACACCAACCTGGCTTCCAACATTATTCTATACCCCTACACCACAAACGCAGGATTACCGCAGGTCCAGGTAGGGAAAACGTATTTAAATGATGTCTCTTTCACAGTCGGCACCGCAGGAATCAAGTACGGCCAGAATGGCCAGACAGGAACTGTAAACAATACTTTTGCCGCCGGTAATGCAGCTCATGCCAATGGGGCTGTTTTGGGTTCACAGCCTGAGGTACGAAACGGCCTGATCGGCGAGGTAATCGCATACGAGCGTGATTTGACCGAAGACGAAAAGATCAGGGTACGTAGTTACCTGGCTATTAAATATGGACTGACCTTGCCCCATAATTACGTCGCTAGTAATGGTACGACCACATTCTGGGACCAAGCTGCCAACACCGGCTATAACAACAACCTTGCCGGGATCGCCCATGATGCGGGCACGATGCAGAACCAGAAGCAGTCTATGAGCGTCAACGATGGCAAGCAGGTATTGATCTCTACAACAGGCCTTGCCGATGGAAATGCCACCAATACAGTTGCACTTACCGATGGTCAGTTCCTGACCTGGGGTGATAATGGGCTCGCCAAAGCGCCGGTAGTTGCTTTTACGGGCGCGGGTATCAATTTCCGTTTTGCAGCGATCTGGAAAGCCCAGAACTCGGGTAGCGTAGGCGCGGTGCGCGTTGCCTGGCCTGCGGGTTTGACAAATCTAAAACTGATTCAAAGCTCCGATCAAACCATCGATAGTTCGGATCCTGTCACTGACATGAGCGCCAATACGCAGGTTATCAATGGTCTTTCCTATAACTATGCAGACGTAAGCATAGCTGATGGCCAGTATTTTTCTTTCGCTGCTTACGTTCAGTCGCCCGGCGGTGTCGCCACGGCCGCCTGGTACAAAGCGGATGCCCAGGGAACAATTTTCTCTGACGGCGGTACAACTGTGGCTACCGACGCACAGCAAGTCCAGCAATGGAATGAATACCAGGGTAAAGGTTTCAATCTTTTGCAGGCTACCACCGCCAGCCGCCCGGTATTTTCTACCACGACACTGGCTAATTTCAATCCGACGGTAACGTTTGACGGGAGCAATGATCAGATGTTTTACACTGCACCGGATGGTGTCGATGTGATCGACCGGGCCAACGGTTCGCTGTATGCGGCTGGTAAGATAAAGGATGTACAGAATAGCGGTTTTCTAGGGTTTCATGTTTCGATGAACTATCCTGGTCTGCATATGTTCAATTTCGGGGCAGACCGCAAATTGCTTTTCTTTACCGGTGGGCCTGGCTACCAGGGCTTTTCAGGCGATCCAATTACGGCTAACTCGTTTTTTACAGCCGGTGCAGGTTGGCAGAATGGTGCGGGAGCAAATGCTGCTTATTTGGGCGGGACCACCTCGTTCGATGGGGTAAGGACAAGCTATTCGGGCAGTGAAATGCAAAATGCAATCATTAATAATGCAAGCCGCGATCTGTACATTGGCTGGGATAGCGATTGTGGCCCATTCAGCGGGCAGCTTAATGAACTGATGGTTTTTGATAACAGGCTTTCGGAGGACGAAATGGACCGTGTCGAGAGTTACTTGGCTATCAAGTATGGGACGACATATGCAAAAGGCAGCAGGGACTACAAAAATTCATCCTCAGGTGTGGTCTGGGGCCAGGCGACAAATAATGGCTTTCACTTCAATATTGCCGGTATCGCTAAGGACCTTGGTGGCTCTCTCGACCAAAGGCAGTCGTGGAGTACAAATTCAGGCCAGCAGGTACTAATTGGCAGCAATGCCGAATTGAGCAGCACCAATGAATCCCACAGCTCAACACTTGCAGACGGGCAATTTTTGCTTTGGGGAGATAACGGGCTTGCCAAAGCCCCCGGAGATTACAATGCTGGCCTGGGCCATGGCGTTAACGCACTTTTCAAAGCCATCTGGAAAGTACAGAACACGGGCGGTGTTGGTACAGTCCGCGTCGCATGGCCGGCTGGTTTGAATAGCCTCTCGCTGGTTCAAAGCGCTGATGCTACGATCGACGGCTCGGATATTTTCACACCGATGGCTTCCAATACCCAAGCCATCAACGGGGTCACTTACAACTACGCAGACGTCACCTTGTCTGACGGCCAGTATTTCACTTTTGCCGGTTATTTGACTGGTCCGGGTGGTGTAGGTGTGGACCTATCCTTGTGGTACAAGGCTGACAATGGTGTAGAAGTTGACGCAAACAAGAAAGTTACAGGTTGGAATAATTCGGCGGCCAGCGATGTAAAACTTACAATGAGCAGCCCAGCCGCATACATCCCCTACAACGATCAGACCACATACGCCAAAACCTGGAATTTTAATCCTACGCTTTCGTTCGACGGGACTAATAATTACCTGAGAAACAACACTACTTCTTACCTAAATACTGGCGGCTCAGTCCACTACATTACGGTAGCGCGGCTAAGTGCCTCTACTTCAAGTGCCAACAGTATATTTGCTATTAGCGGTAACGATGACGGTTTCTTCCTATATCCGCAAGGAGGTCTTATTTATCCCTTGCCTGCCATTGGCAATGGATATAATGCAGCCGCAGCCGGTCCGGGTACGGAAAACCGTTTTGGTATTTATTCGGCTATCTTGCCTAAAACGGGGTCTCCTGCCAACCAGCGTGGCTTCTACAATGGCCTTCAAAAAGTATATACATCCCCATATCCGATAACTGGCGGATCTTATACGTTGCCCACTATGGGTGCCTATGTTGGCGCAGATGGAACTACTGCTGATAACGCAAATGGAGATATAGCAGAAGTTATTTTGTACCACGAGCCTACCGGCGGGGATATGGCTAATGAGGATCTTGCCAGAATACATAGTTACCTCGCGATTAAATACGGGATCACACTAGATCAGACTACCGCTCAAAACTACATCAATTCTGCCAGCAGTGTTGTTTGGGATGCGTCGACGAATACCGGCTATCAGCACAACATAGCAGGGATTGGCCGTGACAACGAAGCAAGTTTGTACCAGAAACAGTCCTGGAGTGTAAACGCCGGTCAACAAGTTTTGATCGGGACTACCGGTCTTGCGAGCACTAATCAAGCTAATGCCATTGGATTAGATAATGGCCAGTTCCTGATCTGGGGTGACAACGGACAAACGAAGGCCCCCGGCTCTTACAATGGTGGACTCGGACACGGGGTTAATGTTCTCTTCAAAGCCATCTGGAAAGTACAGAATACCAGTAGCATTGGAACCGTACGAGTTGCATGGCCTGCCGGCTTGAACAATCTCTCTCTGGTGCAAAGTGCCGATGCAACAATCGATGGCTCGGATACCTTTACACCGATGGCTTCCAATACTCAGACAATCAACGGAGTAGCTTACAACTACGCAGACGTCACCCTGTCTGACGGCCAGTATTTCACTTTCGCAACATTGATCCAGAATGCGCCGGGCGGCGTTTTCTCGGGGCTGTCACAATGGTACCGTGCCGATATGAGTATCACTAACACCGGCGATGCCACTGACGTAACAGCATGGACCGACGTAGCCTCTGGAATTGTCGCCAGTGAAGTAACAGGAGTCGCGCTTCCGAAATTCAAAACAGGGGCGGCTGATTACTTCAATTTTAACCCCGGTGTTAACTTTACGGCTGCCGATCAAACTATTGGAAACCTGGGCATTCAAACGCTCTCAGCACAGCAATATGATGTCTTTACGCTGACCAAAGATGGAATTTCCGCAGGCTTTAACGGACGGATATTCAGCTCGCTGGTTAACAATGCTAACCAGACAGGCAATATCGCATATTGGGACGGGCTCGGTATTAATGCGGCCAACAGTGTTGAAAGGGTAAACACAACTTACAGTTACCGCTACCTGGCCAATCCAGGCAATATTAGCTGGTCGACAAACAGCCCAAGCATCATGTACCATACCTTTACCAACACGACTGTGGCCAAAGGGCTCAACGGGGCGGCAAAAGGTGCAACGGCCACACACCCCGCCATTGGCGATTTAAATGGTGGCTTTACAATCGGAACAACCCAGTTCCCCGGCAACGGTAGCGATAATGCGGGCTTTACCGGCCACATCGGAGAACTGGTAGTTTACGGGTCGGGCAATATCACCCCCCTGGAACGCAACAAGGTCGACTCTTACCTAGCCATCAAATATGGCGTGACCCTGGCTGATACGGTGAACTACATTACATCTGCCGGCGACACTGTCTGGAACTCGGCCGCCAACACCGGGTTTTACAGGAACGTCGCAGGCTTAGGCCGCGACAATATCTCTGTCCTGCACCAGAAGCAAAGCCGCAGCCAACACGTCAATACCAATGGTCAGTTAACCATCGGTCTAGGGCAGATCGCAGCTACCAACCCTGCCAATCCCGGCACTATCGCTGACGGTCAGTTCCTGATGTGGGGTGACAATGGGCAAATTCAGGCCATGACCAACAGCGCTGCCAGCTATGCCACATTCACCTACGCCGGAGGCGCGACCAACGGCCGTCGTATGACCCGCGTCTGGAAAGCACAGAATACTGACATGGGCCAAGAGGTGTTGATCCGCTTCCCGCAGGCGTCAGTTGGAAATACCACATTCCCCGGTGAATCGTGCAGTCAATTTGTATTGCTCGTGGCCAATGATGCGGAATTTGCCACAGGTAGACAATTGAGGGCGTTGACATTGAACGGCACCGACTACGAGGCCCAATACAGCTTCCCGGCGGGAGTGAAATACTTTACCTTCGCCAAGGTCAATGGTTGGGCTTCGGGAATCGTGAATCTACCAGCTGCGGTTACCGCAGCACCGGATTTCTCTACCTGCGCTACCGATGGTTGGAACTATGCAAAACAGACTACCTCAACAGATAAATATCTGGCGATTAATGGTCTGACAGGCGCACAGCTCGGCAATTTGGACGTGACCATAGATCCGGTAGGGACTGAATTCAACGGCACGATTCATACCAAGCTGATGCCACGGGTGGCGACAATAACCGATGCTACTAATGGCACGTACACAGGCGTGAAAGTGCGGGTATATTTCAGCCAGAGCGAGCTGGACGCGACGATCGTGAGCGGTGCGGTTACCAACGGTTGGTTTAAATTCGAGGGGGATGCGGATGCGGCCCGCTCGGACATCAATGCCGACGGACTTCTAAATCCTGCCAAGGCGATCGCCCTGACCCCAAGTGCTTCGGGTGTCGAAGATGGTATCAGTTACGTCGAGTTTGACGATGTTACTTCATTCTCTTCATTTGTTTATGTTTCGACCACCAATGAAACGGCGCTCCCTGTACGTCTCGTCCGTTTTGAGGCGGCCAGGAAAGGCAGCTCGGCACAGCTAACGTGGGAAACCGCGGACGAGTCTGATAACAAGGGGTTTGAAATCCAACGTGGCGCCGCGGGCAGCGACTGGCAAACTATAGGCTTTGTTGGTAGCCAGACCGCAGACGGGAACAGCAGTTCACTGCTCCGATACAGCTTCACGGACGAAACCCCAATGACAGGCAAAAACTACTACCGCCTTAAACAAGTGGATTGGGATGGCAGCTCAGCATATAGCAGAATCGAAGTCATAGACTTCAGCGCTTCCGGTAAAGGACTGGTGCTGTATCCCAACCCCGTTGCTGGTGGTGTCATCACGCTGGATTTGCCGGAAGGCGGAATGCTTGAGGTTAATATCTATAACCTTTCCGGCAGCCAGGTGAAGGCATTCAAACAGATCAGCCGCGCGCTGGATGTGAAAGGACTTTCGTCTGGCAAGTACATCCTCAAAACAGTTTCGGAGAATGGACAGGTCTATGAAAAGACTTTCATTATTCCATAATGCCTTAGTAACTGATTACGAAAATGCTGGTAGCAGTCGGAGAAACCGACTGCTACCAGATTTCAACGCTATGGGGCCAGCTCTGGGCTCTTCAATAATCCATTTCATCACTTTTATGAACTTTATCCAAATCAACAACCATGAAACATCGATTTACTCGCTTGAATCCTTCGGGAACGTCCGGTACATCCCCGGCAGGGAGGATTTTTGTCATCGCAGTTTTTTTGGGCCTCTTAATTCCGTCTCTCCTACTTGCGCAGGACTGTAGTGTAAATGCTGGTGGCAACGCTCTTGTTTGCGGGTCCAGTACAACCCTGGTCGGAGGGATTGAAAACAACGCAGGCCCCGGGGGGCCTACCTGGACATTTGTTTCCGGGCCCGTTACTCCAATGATTGCGTCACCCACCCAATTCACCACCAATGTCACAGGTATGACAGTGGACGGAAACTATGTATTTCAACTGAGCCACGCATGTGGTACAGGAACTGCGACCAGTCAGGTGACCATTACCGCGCGTGCGAGACCCGCTTCCTTCACGGCAGGGCCGGACGTTACCGGTATTTGTGCCACAGTAGGTACAACTCCCCTGGCAGGTGTAATACCAGCCGGCTTTACCGGACAATGGAGGTCAGTGAATATTTTTAGCAGAAACAGGTTTGGCACTACAGTATCCACAAACTCTGAATTCAGCAGCACTACTTCTTCAACCCCCACTTTTTCCCTGACCAACAAAGCGAATCACCCAATAGACCCTGCCTATTGGGCTATTTTGAAGATAACTTCGAACGATGGCCTTTGCAGTTACGAAGACACTACGGTGGTAAGATTTGTTCCGAATCCGATAATCGTTCCACCTGCAACAAAAACAGTATGCCGTACTCCTGAATCGACAGACGATTTTATTGACCTGCTAGCGGCTTCACCTCTTTTCAATACCAATTACGCTGGTTCGGCCGGGACGGTGGCCAATGGCACAACCATCACTGTAAATCCAATTGTTCAGCCGGCAGGGGGTAATATCAGTTTTAACCGCCTGGACGATGTGAGAAGAATGTACTTCAATGGTATGAATGTTGACGGGTTGTACCGGTTTACTTTAACAGTAAGCAATACCTGCGGTAACTACACAACACCTGAAATTGCTTTTACCTATACGGGCACCCAACCACATCGGGTTAACTTCCAGGTTGCCGGGCATCCTGAACAGATGGTTGCATATGCTGCCGGAGCATCCGGCGGAGAGCTGCATTGCAGCGACAAAGTGGGTTCTACTATGCCCGAAACATTCTACTTTGATGTCGACGCTCTGGATAATGCCGCGAACGTTACAACAGCGGTTACCTCCACTGGCATCAACCCTCCGGGCGGTGCTCCCGCTTCCATAGTTGTGAGTGGTACCGGAACAGCAAACAGAGTAGCCACAGTGACCCCTCCAGCAGGTGGCTGGCAGGTTGGAACTTATAAGTTCACTATCACTACAAGCTTCTCGGGAACCTGCGGAAGAACTCAGAATTACTACATCCATATTTCAGACAGCAGCAGACCAGATGTAGCAGTGGCCGACCAGAGCGTTTGCTATCCGGGAACCGGAGCCATATCCGCAAATATCCCTCTGCCGGCAGTTTACCAGGGTGTGGTTAACAGCAGTTACTTTCAGGATTTTTCAGGGGTTTACAATTTTACTGTGGTATCCAAGCCGGCCGGCTCCGGAAATCCGACTTTTGGTACATCCAACGAACGCGCAACCACGCTTACCAGTACCACGATCGGTAATTTGACCACTGCCGGAGACTATGTGTTTAGTATCACGGCAGCACCCACATCTGGTAGTTCAATAGGTGCATTTTTGGCTGCGGAATATGCTTGTTCAGGGACATCGCTTACCAATACCTTTACCATACATGTAGAGAACCTGGTCAATGCCAATGCGGGTAGTGACGTATCCATTCTATGCCCAACCACGGTATCCCTGCTGGGAAATTCTCCCGGTGCAGGCAGCGGAGAATGGGTGGTGGTGTCATCACCAGCAGGATCCAACCCTGTTTTCACAAATCCAACCAGCCCTTCCACCAGCGTTACGGGTTTGACCGAGGAAGGCAATTATGAATTTTCGTGGCAGATTACTTCGCCGTTGGGAGGCTGCACAAGCACAGATAATGTAATCATTAACCGGGTTTGTGGTCCGGCAATAAATATTCCCGGCCAGATATGGATAGATGCTGACGGCGATGGTGTAACCGACGCAGGGGAAGGCGGTGTTGCCAATGGCTTGTGGGCCAATTTACTCGACCCTTCCGGTAACGTAATAGCGTCGGTAGAAATACAGCCGGACGGTTCATACAACCTGGAGATACCCAAAAGTGTTCTGACAGCATCGGGCAGTTATTCCATAGCATTAACAAATAGCAGCCAAATTCCCGGCACGAATATTACCGCGGGAGATACGCCGCTGAACAACTACCACTACACCGGCACCAACCGCGGTGGTACCACTTCTGTTGACATAGTAAACCAGACAGGTCTTTTACCCATTGGAGATTTAAGTACGGTAGCAGCCGGCACCACCACGAATCCGGTAAACTTTGGAATTGACCAGGAGCCTAATACTAACCCTTTATCTCATGTTTTGACCGGTCAGCCAGCTGTAAACGATGAAGTTTCGCTCAATGGCATAGCCAGTCCGTTGCCGGCAGGTAACGACCCCGAAGATGGTGTATATACCGGTAGCGCAGGCACTACAAACGATCCAAGGGGTGTGGTGATTACTTCGTTGCCAACTCAAGGAGAATTGTGGTACAATGGTTCTGGGTCTCCTGTTCTGGTATCAGCGGCAGACGTAGCCAATGGCGTTTTGTTTCCTGACCCCTCATTGTTTAGTGTCATACTTACCGGTACAGGTTATACCAGCACTACTTTTGAGTATGCTTATGTTGATGCAGCCGGGGTAGTAGATCCTACACCTGCCAGTTATACGATTAGCTGGGAAAAGCCGCTGCCGGTCAAACTGGTTAACTTCGTTGCGCAATTAGAAAGCAATGTGGCCAGATTGGCCTGGAGTACGGCCCAAGAGGAGAACAGCGATTACTTCGAAGTGGAGCATAGCATCGACGCTAAGCACTGGACCGCACTGGGCAGAGTAAATGCAGAGGGAGAGAGTAGCGCACACAAGGATTATGGTTACGAACATGCTGATTTAAACGGTGGATTCAATTACTATCGTCTAAAGATGGTGGACAAGGACGGAACGTTTGCCATGAGTTCGATCCGCACTTTGCAGTTTGATAATTCCGGGCATGTTTCGCTTTATCCAAACCCCGCGTCCGACCGCTTTGTTCTCAAAGAGATTGACCTCAGTAAAATAAAATCGGTGAAAATCCTAAACACGGCAGGAACAACGGTGTGGGAGAATGAAGGTACCTTGTCCAGTGAAGATATTAAAATAGGCCTCGCAGACGGCCTGTACCTGGTGCACATTGAGAAAACTGACGGAAGCAGAGAAATACTCAAACTTGTGGTGAGTAAATGATCATTTGTGAGATCAATACAGAAGAAGTAGTAGCGCCGAGCACCGATTGGAAAACAGTTTCGGAGAATGGCCAGGTCTATTAACATACTTTCATTGTCTGGTAATGCCATGGCTGCCTAATTAAGAAAACGCCGTTAGCAGTCGACTTTTCAGACTGCTGACCACATTTGATTTAGACTTATGACACCTTTCTGGCAATGCCTGAAAGGTGTTTTATTATCTTCAACTCAGTCTCACGACCTATCTGGTGGAAATTGCATTGAACGCCTGCCGGATTGAATGCAATCTAATGGCGGTTTTGTTAGCAAGCGGGAAGGACCTAGCAATTCATCCGTAAAAAAACGATTGTGCTGGTCTGGGCTCATTCCGTGAGCCACGTCACCGGTATGCAAACAACCGCTCTCTCGCAGGCTTTTTTGGATAATCAGGATTTGGTCAGAACCAACCGGTTTCTGATAGATTTCAGTATGCATCATAGAAGCAGGAATTAAATGGTTAGTACGTTTATTCATTGACCGGGTAATGAATGTGCGTTATAATGGCATCCCGATAAGGACGATAGCCTTCGAACCGTGGCAAAGGGGTTACCTCGCCTCCTGCCTGTCGGCCGACTTGGCCTTTGTTGGCACGCACTCGACATTCTCAAACTCAACGGACTTGTCACACAGTTGAAAAAGAAGCTGATCGATGGCATGATCGGTCCTGGCTATACAGAAGAGTATGCAAGGCACATTTTTAAACAACTGGAAGGTGTCGCAAAATACGGATTTCTCGAAAGCCGCACGCCCGCTTTGCGCTTGAGCATATATCTCCTGCTGGGTGAAATGCTATTATCCGGATATGTTTGCCGCGGCGCTCTTGAATTCTCAGTCTATTCGCTTTTAACAGCCTTTCCGAATCGAGATCGACATCCAAAAGCGTGGGGTGAAGGTCCCGCAAGTGGATGTGAACATTTTTTAATCGAGGTAATACGCTCGGAGAACCAGAAGGAAAATATAGGGTGATCAGGCTCGGCTTGCGTTAGCCCGAAGGACTTTTAGAGCAAGATCTCGCGACTTTGGTAGCCGAGCGCACCAGGCAGTATACGGCCGTGCACTTGATCAGGGATGCCGGCGTAAGGGTGCTGGAAAGACCCACCGAGGCGGACGCTTTCTAATTGATGGGCATGGACCCTGGCCAGATACTTATAGTCAGATCAGAGCAGTGGCGTCTGAAAATAGCACCAATGTATACGCTTACCCAAATCTCGCCACGGACGAATTGACCATAGACGGATAAAATGGATCAGAGGTGATTAAAGTTCTGGATATTTCCAGGCGCACATTGATAGAAGGCCACAACAGCGATGGTAAAACAAGAAGACCATTAACATCCTGTCTCTTCCGAATGGAGCATACCTATTCAAGATCCAAATGCCGGACGACTCGTCTGTTTCACAAAAAAGTTAATTTAGAAAAAATAGCGTTCAAACCTATCCGATAAGCTCCTGGAGTACAGTCCATTAATCACCAGCTAAGTTTACAAATCAACCCTTCCGGAATCCGGAAGGGTGATCTTTTACTCAACGTATGCCGAACCATCGGCAATATTTTATCCAATTATTTTACCGCAGACACAAAACCGTCATTTCATTGCGCATTGATACGATGCTTCACCTCCATTGGAGTTTTACCGAAGAATTTCCGAAATTCCCTGCTAAAATATTTGCTATCCTCATAACCGATTGATGCGGCCACTTCATTAACCGGATAGATTCCTGCCTCCAACAGCTTCATCGCCCTTTGCATTCGAATTTTCTTAACAAACTCATTTACAGTGATACCTTTAAGAAATCTAAGCCTACGATAAAGAACAGAAACGCTTATACCCATTTGAAAGGCCATTTCTTTAACACCAAAATTGGGATCAGAAATATTTTCAAATATCATTTGTTCCAATTTTGTAATAAACCGGCCACTTATCCCTTCCAATTCCGATTGGACCCACATTTCCTGTACAGCTCTGTCGCGCATGGCATCCCGTAACCGAATCATGTTTTCTATGTTTAGCATCAGTACGTGGCTATCGAATGGCACTGAAATATAGCCGTCGGCACCGGCCTGCAAACCGACAGTCCGATACTCAATCGGCCCCAGCAAAATAATAGACACATGGCCCGTATACGCGTCAGATTTCAATTTCTGACATATCAACAGTCCGCCTCGCGACGGGTCAGAAATATCACAGACCACCACGTCAGGCCTTAATTCCCTGGCCATTGCAAGACCCTCTTCATCATTATTACTTTCCATCAGATGGAAATTTTTAGCCAACGCCTCACTTCCCAAACTATTCCGAGCAATACTTTTGTCAATAATCAGAACCGGTCTCCTGTCTTCCGAATTCATAACACTTCCGATACATATTAAGTTGTACTAAAAAATGGGATTACAATTGATGAACGGCATTGGCGAATAAGTGGTCGGATCACACCTGGCAGTCAACTATTGTAATATCGAGCAAATCAGTAGAACCACTAATGTGGCTTCTGACGACGATGCACAAACTTAGCTCAATGCCCACTTGCTATCAATGGGTTATAGGCACAAACCGGACATAAACACAAAATCCCCACCAAATAGGCAAGATTTCCCACCATCTCGGGCTGACTAAAATATCCATGATTCACTGCTCAGAAAACCATCACTGTCTCCTGTTCAGAAATCTTTGCATACACTTTGATTTTTTTGTTTGAATAAAAAAACAGACCAAAATGGCAATTTAGCCTCCCATACCTTAGGAAATAAAGCGACAATTTGGGCCAACAAAAAAACACAGTTCGGACGCAGATAATGTAAAATCCTTTACGATTTCATCAACACTACCTCTCACAAACATGAGCCATAACATCCAGGAAGATTATTTAATGGTCATTGTCGACAATCGGCCAATGTATAGAGCCGGCATCCGATCGAGGGTCGAATTGATGATACCGGAATGCAGATTTTCGGAGCACGATTTGTTTGCTGACTCGCTGTTGGATAGACAAGTTGGAAGCTCCATTTACTTCATGATCAGCGTCAGAAATATGTCGGACAAAACCATCATCCACAACATCAAAAAATTACGATTGCTACAAGAGACATGCAAGATTGTTCTTTACGGTTACCAGCAACCCGTTCCCAACATTATTGCCTTCTTCCGGGAAAAAATCAGCGGATACCTTCCCGACGATTTCACCGATAGTGAGCTTGGGGAATGTATTACAGCTCTGTCTGCCAACCGGATTTATATCAACATGCAAATAGCGATTGAATTGATGATTACTCCCCCGCCGGTCCGTTCCAGAAAAAAGCCGCTGCTAACCCAGACAGAAACCAAGGTTGTCAATCTCCTGGTCAGAGGACCAAGCCCATTGCATATTGCCCGAGAAATGGGCAGAAAAATATCAACAATAAGCACAATCAAATCCAACATTTTAAAAAAGACACAGGTCAACAACGTAATCGACCTGGCAGAAGTATTGGAAAAAGCACCGTAGGAAATGAGCATCTGATCAATGCCATCTGGCTCAACTAACGCATATAATTATACGAATGCGGAACAATGCAGGTTAATGTGCCCAAGCAGCATTGTTTAGACCAGTGTTTTGCGAATAAATTTCGCGAATGCTGGCTTTAAGATCAAGCGCTTCATCTGATCCGGTGCGACGACATTGTGAAAACTATACTGGGTCTATACGTCACAAGTTGTACCTTTGCATAATTTTGCAAGAGCATTCGTCTCTACCCAAGTGCGCTTCGTTGATGACCAGTTATAAAAGTATCCTGCTTAGCCTGATTGCTATTTTTGCCTGTTTCGGCCGTACGAGAGCGCAGCCGTTTAAAAACATTTCAGAAAAAGAAGAAGAGCCGATCAACGGCGTCTTTGCCATTGCGCAGGGCAAAGACGGCCTGATGTGGTTTGGTACGCAGAACGGGCTGATCCGGTATGACACCCGCAGCCTGACCCGCTACCTGACGGATCCAGCCGGAAAGCAGGTCTTTACAGACATTAAGGACATCATATGCGACTCACAGGGTCGAATTTGGGCAGGTAATAGCTCAGAATTAACGCTCTATGATCCAAGTACGGCCCATATTACGCAGTTTAAATATGATTCGACCCGCGCTAATTCGCTATCCCACAAGTGGGTTAACTGCGTGATGGAAGATAGCAAAAAACAAGTCTGGGCAGGGACCCAGCATGGGCTTACCCGCATTGTTACCCGTAAGGGATCCGTTAGCGTATCCCGCCACCTGCAAAATGAATTCAAGGGCGCTGCGCTTGAAATCAAATGCATGGCCGAAGGCAAAGACGGAACGCTTTGGCTGGGCTCGGCCGACGGGCTGATCAGAATGCCGGTCAACGGTGATAAACCCAAACTATACCGGATGCCGCCATCTGCACCCGAACCGCTGCGAAACGAATTTCTGACTATTTTCACAGATAACAATGGTGCGGTGTGGCTGGGAAACAGCAACGGCGGACTGATCCGGTTCGACCCGGCAACCGAAGTTTTCAAGACTATTGGCAGTGTGAAAAACACAGCCGGTGGCATGCCGGTCGTACGGGACATTATTTCGGACGGACGCGGCAGATTGCTGCTTGCCACGGACTCAGGCCTGGCCCATTTCGACCCGTCGACCGGGGAGGTGGATTGGTATGTAAACCGGCCCGGCGATCCGCAGAGCCTGCCCGACAATTCACTATACGCTGCCTATATTGACAACCAGGGCGGACTTTGGCTGGGAAGCTACTATGGTGGGATCAACTACGTACACCTCAACTCCCCCCGCTTTAAACGCTGGCCATTCAGCCCCGAAGACCCACGCGCTGGCTCGTTCGTGAATGCGTGGATCGGAAAAAGTAAAACGAATCGCATGTGGAGCGTTTCGGACGATCTGCAAAAACTACTCCTCTTCGACGTAGCAGGCAAAAAATCCGAGACATTTCCACTGAAACTAGACGGCAGGGCAGATTATTATGCTTTTTATATCGATCAAAACGAAGTACTTTGGGCTGGTGGCAAGGCCGTATTGACCAGTTTCGATATCAGACGGGGCATCTACCGCCATTACCCCCTGTCGGTCCCGGGACAGCCAGAACTCCGAAAAACACGGACTTACGCGATCACCGAGGATAGTTACGGGCATTTTTGGGTAGGAGGAGCTTATGGTTTGCTCCTGTTCGACAAAAAAACCGGCACCTTCACAAGGGCCCCAACGGTTAACTATGCGACCTCAATTTTCGAGGATTCGCGCAGAAATATCTGGATCGGCGGGAAGGCCGGGCTATACCGGATCAAACCGGAAGCAGCCAAAGCACCCAGTCCGGCCATTGAAAAAATTCGTTCGAATTCGGAGTTCGTCATCTCATGGCGTGTGAATGAAGACAAGTGGGGAACGATTTGGGCCGCTTGTGAGATGCAGGTACTAAGCTACAATCCCGAAAAAAACCAGTTTGAGCTGAATGCCGATATTCCGCAGGATGGCGCGCTTGACGTGGTTCCCGACAGCAAGGGCTACATCTGGATCAATGCGTATACGAAGTTATATCGCTACCATCCCAAGGAAAAGACACTCCAATCGTACAGCGGGCAGGACGGCCTGCCTGCGAAAGGGAGTTTGATGCAGGGCGCCGGAACGGCCGACCGGAACGGCCATCTCTATTTCGTGACCAACATAGGCATGTTCAGTTTCGATCCTACCACTATATCCATCCCCAACCGCCCCGCCCCTATTGTTCTCAGCTCTTTGAAATTATTCAACAAAACGGTGCGGGTGCGCGACAGTACCGGTATTCTTCCTGTACCGGTTGAAAAATTAAAGGAAATCACCTTCCGGCATGACCAGAGCATTTTTACGCTCGACTTCGCGCTGCTGGATTACGTGCGATCGGACGTGAACCGTTATGCCTACAAAATAGAAGGCATCGACCGGGACTGGAACTATGTAAAAACGCCATCGGCTACCTATACGAACCTCCCGTCAGGCAGCTACATTTTCCAGGTCAAGGCGGCTAATGGCGACGGTATCTGGACGAAAGAACCGCTTCAAGTTAAAATCAACATGCTGCCACCTTGGTGGCGGACGTGGTGGGCTTACCTGGCCTACCTACTGCTGGCGGCCGGCGTCGTATATGCCATTGCGCGCTTCTTCTGGATCCGGAGCTCATTCAGAAGGGAAAACGCATTGAACCAGGTCAAACTCGACTTTTTCACCAACGTTTCGCACGAAATCCGTACGCACCTTTCGCTGATCAGCGGGCCATTGGAAAAGGCCTACCAGCAGGCCACCGAGGGCAAAAACAACGAAAACTACCTCAGTTACGCACGTACAAACTCCGACAGGCTCATGCTCCTGGTGAACGAACTGCTCGATTTCCGCAAAATCCAGAGTGGCGGCACACCCTTGCAGGTGCGTGAACACGACCTGATGAAGATCATCAAGAGCGTGATCGCCGCATTCGAGCATATGGCCAAGGAAAAAGGTATCGAAACCGTGCTGACAGCCCCGGAAACGCCGGTTCTGTTGTGGTTTGACATCGCCCAGATGCAGAAGGTGTTTTACAACCTGCTGAGCAACGCCTATAAATTCACCCATGAAGCCGGCCGGGTAGCGGTGCGCATTACCGAGACTTCCAACGAAGTGAAAATTACGGTGGAGGACAATGGGAAGGGTATGTCGCAGGAACATCTGCAAAAACTTTTCACCTACTACTACCAGGCGGATTCCGAAAAACCAGGCTACGGCATCGGACTGGCGCTTTCCAAGGCTATCGTCGAGCAGCACCACGGGTACCTAACGGCCGAAAGCCGCCTACATAACGGCCACGCGCTAAATGGGATTGCGGCACCCGGCGAGGCTTCGGCCGGCGGCACCACGTTGACGATCCGCATGTTGCGGGAAAACCTGCACTTCGCCCCCGAACAAATAGCCATTAACGGTCAATTATATACGGAAGACATGCTGACCGAGGCGATGGCCTTACCGGCCAGCAACCAGGTGGCAGGAGGAAAGCAGGCCAATACCATCCTCATCATCGAAGATAACGACCAGTTGCGGGTGTTTATACGCGACCTTTTTGAAGGAGATTTCAACATAATAGAAGCGGAGAATGGCGTGCGCGGGTTGGAACTGGCCAACGAGCATTTGCCGGATATCGTGCTGTCCGATGTGATGATGCCGGAAATGAACGGGCTTGAAGTATGCAGCCGGCTGAAAAGTAATATAGCCACAGCGCACATTCCGGTGGTACTGCTTACCGCCCGAACCCAGAACGAGCACGTGATCGAAGGACTCGAATCGCGCGCAGACGACTACCTCACCAAACCATTCGACCCGCGGATTCTTGAACTGAAAATCAACAACCTGATCCGCGTACGCGACGAGCTGCGAGCGCGCTACCGGGAGTCGGTACTGGTGGACGGTGCCGCAAACAGTATTGCCCGGGACGTGAACGAGGCATTTATCGGCAAGCTCAGAGCACTCCTTATTGAAAACATTTCCGATCCGAAGTTTGGTGTTAATGAGCTGGCTTTTCAGGCCGGCATGAGCGTATCCGCGCTTTATAGAAAACTGAAATCACTCACCGGGATTACGGTTAATGATTTCACGAAAACAATCCGGCTCGGCGAAGCTAAAAAGCTATTGGAGACGGGGATATACAACGTAAGTGAAGTAGCCGCCATCATCGGGTTTGAAGATAGCAGACACTTCAGCAAAGAATTCGCAAAGGCGTACGGCAAAAAACCCAAAGAAATAAAAAATCAAATGCCCGGCCAACTCAACAGTTCCTCTGAAAGCAATTGATTTACAATACAAATCAACCA
This sequence comes from Dyadobacter sp. OTU695, assembly GCF_038440355.1. Taxonomy (NCBI): domain Bacteria; kingdom Pseudomonadati; phylum Bacteroidota; class Cytophagia; order Cytophagales; family Spirosomataceae; genus Dyadobacter; species Dyadobacter sp. OTU695. The sequence goes on from NZ_JASATN010000030.1 coordinate 28,898, forward strand.
TCAAAAGCTGGCGACATTGCATAAGGGCCTGATGTTTTGCGCAAGGATCAGCATATGACATAAACTCACCAAACTGCTTTACATTTTAGTGAGTTTGTGTTTTTTTCCGAAGTTATTACGGGTGCCCTTTTACGCAGGTTTATTCCCCTTGATTAATCCAACTACACCCAGAATAACAATTGCCCCGATAAATGCAGTCAAGCACCTGGAAATAATCGCGGGGAATCCTACTACCGTCTGAAGGTCATTCCCTAACAACCACCCACCTACAACCCCTCCAGCCATACCTAGCAAAATCTGAACCCACAAGAATAGCGAAAAACGGCTGAATGCTTTGCCGGCAAGCCAACCTGCCAGACCTCCGATCGGAATCGATACCAAAACACTTGTCATAGTAATTGGATTTATGTAAGACCTTCGCAAAAGTAGCCTGTTTATAACGCGGGGATCCTCAGCGTCTGCCCAGGGTAGATCAGGTCAGGGTTTTTCAGCATAGGTTTGTTAGCCTCAAAAATGACCGGGTATTGGGTCATATTGCCATAATAATAAGTCTGTGCGATTTTTGAGAACGTATCGCCTCTTTCAACGGTATGGAACCGGGCAGCCGCAGTGGGCGCAACCACCTCGATACGGTTGTCAACCAAGTCTACATCTTCTACATTACCGACAGCCAGCGCAATTTTTTCGGCATCCTCCTGCCAGGCTACATTCCCTTCCAGGATCACGGCGTGTTGGGAAGTTTTTACACTGAGGTTGTTATAAGGAAGCCCCAGCGACTTTATGTACGCGAGCAGAGCACTCGCACGCAGAGGCTCGGCAACTTCCGCAGGGTGCGACGCCGTGCCAGCTTCGTCTTTCTGGAAGATTTTCTCACCAACTCCTTTAATAAATGATAATAGACCCATAAAATAAAACTGTTTAAATTAATATTAATCAGCACTAGTATGTTTTAATAGAAAATAGCACAGGGTAATTGCCAACTCGCCAGATCATTTGTTTAATATTCCGTGTACGGCATATTTACGTTTAAACCGTCCGCGCCAGACAATCAAACTAGCCTGGTATTCACTTGTTTGTTGATCAATTACTGTTTCCTGCTTAACTGACAATATTACGCTATAATCGGCCCCGGAGAAATACATATCAAACCCTCTTCCGTTCTTCAATGTCATGGTGTAGCTCAGCGGCACCCTTTGGCTTTCATCAATGTAAATGGCCCTTTTCAACGGATCAGCAGTGAATATGTATTGTCTTGTATGCAAAGGCACTTTTTGTAAAGCAAAAAAATATCCCGCCCCTTCTGTGGGACGTATTTCATTTAATGCAGGGTGTGATACATGCTTAACGAACGGATCGCCCGCCGCGGCGAGCGTTGTTATTGCACAGAAATAAATAAGGTTGATGAATAGCATCACAGTATGTCAATACATTTAGATGTAGCCCTCTAAGCGGCATAGGAATGTTGTTGATATTTTTTTCGTCTGATCTTCGCCTTAGCTTCCATTAGGCTTCTCCGCCCGCTGGTATCTAGATCAATATAGTCGAACTTCTTATATCGGCAGAACGACCCCACATCCCGATCCCCGTTGATAAAAATGCCACCGACCAGAATGACATGCTCTTCGATGACGTCCAGCAGGCGATCAATGGTGTCGATGGAAGTCATCGCATTAGGGTACCCCCGACGAACGGCTTCAAGATGTTGATTTTTCATGTTCTTTTGGAATAAATGATTTAAGCTCCCGAACCAACGGGCATAGACTTGCCTACATCAAAATGTTGTTAACTGCTACCAATGGCTGGGGCACCTCCCTCTCGCCCAGCATTTCCCTGAGATCTATCTCTATGTTACGGCTAATCTGAGTAATCGGGATGTCGTTCGCATTACCTTCAAATGGGTTTTCAGTAGACTCGCCGATTTGCTCTAAGACCAAAAAGACCCAGCCTAGCAAAACGCTGAGCGGTATGGCCAGCCAGACGATATTATCTCCCAGCTTGTCGGTCAGCTTGGAAAGCTCGCCAATAAATCCCAACGGCAGCATCAGGCAAAGCATATTGGTGAAGTACAAATTGATGCTGGAAAACTGGCGTGGATAGGGAGAATTCTTAATGCGTTCGCATTTGCCCTGCTGATCGTACAGGTCTTTGAGCATATTTTCCAGTGCCACGTCGCTAAAATCACCGATCATACCCTGCTCATTGAGCGTTCTGAGCTGTGCAGACTGCATCGCAACGAGTTGTGCCGCCTTGTTTTTAGTGGATAGGATGTGCTGCAGTTCTTCGTAGTTCAAAAAACTTTTCAGCTCCTGGTCCAGCGTGCTTTCCCATTCCGGAACTTTGTAATACCTCAGATACTGGCGGTTATAGCTGCGGGTTTTTACGTTTTCCCAGCTTTTGGTTTCGCGCAACTGAAAGCGCAGCGCGGTAAGCCAGGCCAGATGTCGGTAAACAATCTGCCGGTGAAGGGCCGCCTCACTTGCCTTTTCGGGTGTCCTTAGAAAATCCCTGACCATGATTCCCATCGCACGACTACTGTTGATGATTGCTCCGTACACTTGCCTTGCTTCCCAGCTCCGGTTGTAGGTCTGCGTATTTCTAAACCCGGAAATAAACGCTGTGGCCGTACCCAGCAGCGCCACCGGCACCCAGGGAAGGGCCAGCCATTTCCAATCCAGAAAATAGAATAATGTGGTCGGAACGCTGCTTATCAAAAGCATCTTGTAGATTTTCGTCCGTGTCCAGGGGATGAAATGGTATAGGTTATAATGGCTGGATGTGTTCATTGGGTTATTGACTGTCGGAAGAAAATTTACTGATCAGAAGGCCCACCAGCACAACAGTATAAAACTGCCCGACAATACCGATGAATGCGGCAACCAGCTTGGTGGCAGGCAGGTTGGGCGTGATGCCCCAAAACCGATGCTGGTAAAGATAATAGAACAGAAATACACAAGATCGATAAAAGTGTGTGCGGGCGAAGAGGTGTCGATCCCCTTGGAGGCCCGATGGTCCTGATATTGGAAATACTGCAATAAGAAAACGGAAATTTCTATTAGTAATAAATAGCCGCAAGCCGCGGCGGAAATGATGTCGGTATTAATATAACCGGGCTTTATCAAGAGACTGAGCAATTTGGCAAGTAGAAAGCAAAAGAAGACCACATAATTGATATTGAGCAAGGTAAAGTACCAGTGGACATCCTTGAAAAACGGGATACCGGCCGGGAGCAACAGGATGGCTACGAAATGTAAGTTACGTATCCAATGTTCCCAGCTGTGTTTGCCGGCAAAAGTAAGAACGCTGCCGACACCTAGTATCAATATTCACCGGCCAGACCACCCGGGTATAAAATCGAGATTAGGCAAGAAAATACCGACGAATAAATGCTGCACCAGTACTAATAACAGCAGTTCATACTTCCGTTTTTCAAGCCTTTTCGCGATATTCATAAACGATCCTGGAACCCTGTCTCAAACTAATTTCTACCGCGTTGTGTATCCGCCGTTAGCGAATATAGTCTGACCGGTAATCCACCAACCCTCGGATACCAGAAACTCCACCAAGGGGGCAATGTCCTTAATGTCGGTCAATCCGCCGAGTGCTGCGGCCGATTTATGGTAGGCAACCGCATCGTCGCTTTCCTGACCGTAAAAGAACGGAGTGTCCATCGGGCCAGGTGCTACGGCCGTTACGGAAATACCCCTTGCCCCAAACTCTTTGGAAGCTGCGCGCGTATAGTGCTCCACAGGAGCTTTTTGACCGGCATACGTAGAATATAAGCCTGTGTATGCCGCCAGTAGGGAGGTAACGATCGTGCATATCTTGCCGTTTTCACTTAACTTCTTGCCTGCCTCCTGGATAAAGAAGTAAGCCACTTTCGAATTGATGTCGGCCATGCTGTCGTATTCTTCCTCGGTGGTTTCGCTGAACGGCTTCTTTAGCACTTTTCCAACGGTGTTGATCGCAATGTCAACTCCTCCGAAGTTAGCTATGGCCTCATCAAAAAATCGGGTGATGTTGCCAATCTTGGTTAAATCTCCTTGAAACAGGAAGCCCTCTGCCCCGGCAGCTTTCACGTCTGCAAGTGTTGCTTCCGCTTCTGACCGGGAACTTTCACTGTTGTAATGAATAGCAAGCTTGGAAGCTCCTTTCATTGCCAGGTTGCGAGCGAGCAAGCCGCCCAGATTTTTTCCTCCACCGGCGATTAACACCGTTTTGCCCTTGAGATCGCTTTTTAGCATAATCTTGGTTTTTAGTTTATTAATGAACACTCTATTAAACAATTACCTCTGGTGCTAAACTTTAGGGCATGCATTCGCTGCTTCAATGACCATAAGGCTCCCCTGTCAAGAAGATATGGAATCAAAAATCCCATATCTTCTCTCCATGCCGGGATACACGGACTCCTTACTTTTATTTCACAACAAACATCTTCGTTTGCACGTCGTCGTTGGAGATGAAGCGTAGTATATACATGCCTGAGGCAAGTCCATGCAAGTTCAATTCCTGGGTTTTGGCCAGGCTCTGTTGCAGCACCAGCTTCCCCGTCAGAGTCGTTAATTCAGCACGATACCGCTCGGAACCTGGTATAGAGATAATCAATTTGCCATTCACAACCGGGTTAGGATAGACAGATATCCGCTCCGTGCCATTTTCAACAGACACCGCTCTGATAGCGCTGAAAGCATATGTGCCGTCATTGTCGACCATTCTTAGGCGGTATAGATTTTCACCTTTTTCCGGTGAACCGTCGGTGTAAATGTAATTTCTCAAAACACTGCTTTCCCCGTTTGACCGAACACTGCCGATTGTAGACCAAACTTTGCCATTGAGGCTACGCTCGATCTCAAAGCGGTCCGAATTTACTTCCTCGGTTGTCGACCAGGTAAGCAGCGCGGTGTTTCCTTCTTTTCTAGCATCAAAGGCTACCAGTGTTACCGGCATCGGGCAGTCGACAATGATGGTTAATGTAGCAATCGATTCCAGGCCATTGCCATCGGTTACCACGTAATCGATAGATATGGTATCGCGCAGGCCATTGACCGGAGTAAATGTGATCGCACCCGTCACGGTGTTCACGTTATATTCGCCCTGTCCGGCGACAGTCAGAGTCGTCACCCGAGCAAGCGTGCCTGGCGTCAACAGTTTCACACTGGAAGGGACCACCGGCGCACTGCCCGCCACATCATTGGCCAGCACATCGACCGTAGCCGCATTGCAGGTAGTGGTACCGTTATCGTCCACTGCCACTGGCGGATCAGTCACGATAGCACTTGGGCAGCGCGCGCCATCACCCGGAGTTACGCCGGAAGCTGTCGAAAACAGTGAGGCTGTAAGATTTGTAAGCGGCGCGCTGATCTTGAAAATGGCCCCGCTGCCGTTATTACCTACATACATATCGCCATCCGTATCAAAGAATGCGGTGCCAAAAGCACCGGTGTAGGTAGATGTTTCAATGCCTGCGCCGGTTACTGAGCCCAATGTAGTCCGGTTACCCGTTGCCGGATCAAACTGATATAGCACCTTGCTTGTGCCAAATCCATAAAGCAGGCCATTGGTCGGGTTGAACGACCAATCGTTCAAGTCGGTCGGCGTAGTGGGTAGTGTTACGGCAGTCAGGTAATTTGCGGAGCCGGGATTCAGGTCTACCTTAGTGATCTGGTTGGAATTGGAGGCATACAGATACAGAATGCCATCCGGGCTGACATCTCCGGTTGCATAACCCGGCACTGGCGAGGGAAAGCCGGTCACATCATGGAATGTCACAGACCAATCACTGCCGATCCGGACGAGCTGATTGGTGCCGTAGCGGAAACCCCAGATGTAGTTGTCAACCGTGTTGTAGCCGATGGCGTTAATGAAAGCATTCGGGCCTTCGATCAAGGTCTGTTTGCCCAGGGCGGTAACACCGCTCGAGAGGTCAAGTGTGTAGCCGTCCGAAACGTTGGAACCGCTTATGTTCCGATTACCGATTACATAGCTTAATTCCGAGCATGGAAAGGCAGGCTGAGCAACCCAGGTTGCGGAAGCTTCCCGAAAGGGATATGTAATATCACCCTTGCTTAACCCAATAAATCCCTGATAATCTTCCAAACCCGTGCAGGGTTCATACACAATGAGATTGTTGACATTCCAAAAACCTGGTTGATTGTATACAATCCGTAACGTCGCTGTGGTACTTGTAGCACTGGTAACGGATACTACCGCGGTAGCGGGCGATGACGCAAACGTCATGGTACTGTCACTTGGATTATAGGTCGCCCCTGTTACCGAGTTCAGGGTTATGCCCGTGGGGAGCTTTAACTTAAAAATTCTCGAATGTCCACCATCGTCTGTCAGGTTAACAGTAAAATTTTGAGGCGTCCCCGCCGACACAGCGGACGCCGGGCCAGTAATTGAAAACACTGGCTCAGCCGGGCTTGGCAGGCTGGGAATAGCGTCGATCGCATCTCCATGAAGACCCGCGTAATGAACCGTATAATCAGGCCCGAGCGTAGTATTCACCGCTCCCTGAACATCCATGAAGTTTTGATAAGTCGTTGCCGGTGTTGCAATGTTATTCATCAAATAGACCAGGCGAGCTGCCTTTAATTGATCAACGGCGTCTGCACTTCCTGATTTATCCAGGTCCAGGCGGGCCTGTGGAAAAAAAACAACCTCTCCTATGTAATTACTGTTCGCCATAGAAGGTGAGGGTTTCCCGTAGTCGATACAAAAAGAGATTTCGGAAGAAACAAGATTCTTATTCGCATCAAAATAGGCAGTGGCGATTGGCGTAGCTTCCTCGGGATAAGAGTCCATCACAGTATATGAGTTGGGAGTAATAAACTTTTTCCAGTAAGCAACCTGAAAACCAAATGCTGACGTAGCAACCTCATCCCCAGTTGTGTAAGGGATATAGATTTTAAAGTTCCCTCCCGTGGAAGCGACGGAGCTCTCAAATGTCACAGTAACAGATCCTGTATAGGTACGGGTTTGCAACAAATAACCCGACGCGTTTGTCGATGTTATAGTTTCGGCCGGTGTCCCCGTAGCAGAAGTCCCCTGATAAATCTTGATAACCGCGGCAGGGGCCATGTCCAAAAAATCAAACCGAAGTACAGCTTTGCCCGTTGTTCCGTCGGACAGTTCCGGATTAATTGTAACCGTACGAAGGGGATAAACGGCATTCATAGTCTCGGAGAGTGTCAATTTGCCTGATGTCGCCTTTCCGCTCCCGCTTTTTCCGGCTGGCACATTCTCCGGGAAAGTATTCTCGTCATTGCTCCCACCCAAAAAAAACCACCTGGTTCCTCCCCCAGGATCTGGGCATGATTGAGCATTCGCAAATGATAACGATACGCATGTCAAAATAGCGGCTAGCATCAAGCCCGTGAACCTTGTAATAAAAATACTACGTTTTGGGGAGATATTTAACATAGAAAATAGTGATTTAAATTCAGTTGTTTTTAAGAAGTATTTGCTAATTGAATAAGATATAATTTTTGTTATCAGGACTATTTTTAGACAACGACACAAGCAATATCAGCGCCAAAACGACTTGCGCAAATACAGATTAATTCATTAAAATAAATCGCCAAAAATCCTTCCAGAATTGCGAATTGTTTTACATATAGATTGATTTATCATTTATAAAATCAGTAGACCTATCCCGCCGTAAACCACAGGTGTCGTGCATCAGCCCTATTCGTGGGGCGATTTATTTTGTAAATCTATTGTTTTTCAACCTTGCAGGTGGTTGAAAAACCTGTCTATTACCAGGGAATATTTTGTCAAAGTATCCTGCTATCACTACCACCCACAGCGGAATCCACATTCTCTGTAATCCTAACCCGTATATATTGATAACAAGTTTGATCAAACACACCAATTTTGCTATCGATTATATCCGAGATGCATTGATGGCAGATGACAAGTCATAAGCACAAAGCCGCATCCGGAGATAGCAAGGTTTTGAAGAACTACCACTTTGAAGATCAGCAGCCCGTACCTGGCCTCAATTATTATCGTCTCAAAATGATCGATCGCGATGGAACTTTTCATACAGCCATATTGAGCACGCAGAACTCAAAAACCCGTCAAATTTTTAGTTATTCCCTAATCCGGCCAATGATAAACCGATGATACGAGACTATCAGGATATTCCGGAGCAAACAGGTTCAGCGTCACTTTAGGTGAATTCGTAAGTTTTCGGGTTGAGGTGGTCAGAAAGGGTACACGTCCCTATCAATGGACCACCTTGAAAGAAAGTATGAAATGCAGCGGCATATTGACACCCTTAAAATGATCCTCTCTAATTTACAAAATCATGACACAGTAATGCCGTATTAACATTACTGCGGGGTACGATTACAATCATCCCAAAGAGAACGGAACCTCGTCAGCGGCGTTGCAATTAGACCATGACGCCTTGATCGTTGGCTCCTCCTTGTGAAACGCAGCGACCACTGAATTCTCAGATTCCTTATCCATATCACTTCCCCGATCGATACGCCTACTGTTTAAACCAAAATGATTTAGCCTAGTTTAACAGCGCTTACAGAAATGCAAGAGATATTAAGCATACTTCCCGTTGAAATGACACCCAGGGAACAGTCGAAACTTGCAACCTTCACATCACCGTTCCCAGAACATGCCTAGATTGATAATGGAACTCACGACGTACGTGCTGAATATGTTACTTTTCATAACCAAATTATCAGATACCCTGGGGCAGACGGCACCGACACAACAAATCGTTAGGATATTGCTGTTAATACAAAATCAGCCCGACGGCACTGTGGTATGCAAAGGAAACGATCTACCCGAATGGGGGCAATACGTACATGAAAGATCGCTAGCAATTTATGGGGAGGAAAACGCTACTTAATGAGCTTTCCATTTCTCCCGCTGGAATGAAGTTATAGGTACGATCTAACCGGATAAGTACGTCACAATGACAGTGTCCATAGCCGGAGCGGTTGAAACGTATAGTTTTTGCTATAGCTTTATAAAAAATCAAAATGTTAGCCTGTAAAATGGTATTGGCAAAAACCCTTGCTGGTAAGCGGTTCCAACGCGGTTTGTGCGGGCATTGTAGGCTTGCTGAAAGATGTTTTTATTGTTGGTGAAATTCTGTAAATCCAATGCAAGTTCATGGGTAAGGCGGCGTTGGTTAATTTTATAGCCTATTTTCAAATCCGTGCGGAAATAGGCGTCCTGTTGCTCGGCAAAAGCCTGGTCGTAGTCATCTACCTGCCTGTTTTCCTCTGCCGAAGCTGCGGTGTTGATGGGTATCACATATTTCCCCCCGGACACCGTTAACTTCCAGCTAATGGTCAGCACATTCCCCCTTTTTCCAAGCTTGAACTCCTTGCCTGCCAATGTATTGACTACATACCGGTTATTGAATGGCGTGTTCCGCTCAATGCCATCGCTGCCCTTATATTTGGAGTCGAACAGGGAAGCGGTAATGAGAAAGTAATAGTTATCCGAGAAATATTTTTCCAGGGTCAGTTCCAGACCGTAATTACGCCCGGTGCCCTCATTAACCAGGTTACCCTTGTTCTCAGGACCGAAATCCGCCCCTTCCGTCAATGCGGAATAGTAGCTCGGGGCTCGCTCTACCGGTGCATTAAAAAGCCATTGATAATAGGTTTCTATTTTCAAACGCAAGTTTTCGGCCAGCATACGGTCATAACCAACTACAACATGGTGGCTCCGCGTAAAACCTAACTCTTTATTGGTTAATGCATAAGATCCGTCGACTTGTTCGGTTTGGTAAAAATAAGTCAGCATAGGCTGCATCATGCTGTGCAGCCCATAGGCCACGTTCAATGAAGCGCCACGCAACTGATAACTCAACCCGAGCCGGGGTTCTAATGCCCTTGAAGCGTTCAACTGAAGGTTCTGAAAGGTGAGCCCTGTATTTAATGTCAGGCGTTCGTTGAAACGGTGCTTCCACTGGCCAAATACTTGTGTAAACATGGTTTCACCCTTTGAATCCCGTCGGATAATATCCAGCGGGTACAGCTCCCGGTTCCCCAGATCATACCGGATAAAGTCCATGATGACGCCTGCCGATACCCGGTCCCTGGCATTGAATTTATGCGATAAAAAAGTGTTCACGGAAAACTTCCTTTGCATATAGTCAATTTTGGCAGACAGTATTTCCGCTTCTATTTCCTTCCCGCTTCGATAAATTACCGTATCCACTTCATTATTCTGGTCTGTTTGAGATCCTGAAAAAGTCAGTTTTCCATACGTACGGTCCGTGAAACGGTGTTCATAGGAAAGTGCTGCTGCCCCATTCCTGAAATTGGCCCGTATATTTTCATTTTCGTTGCCATAGGCGTCGGGTTTGTCCGTATCTATATCTTTGCCCAGGAATGTTACTTTGCTGCGGCCACCCAAAGCCCAGGCTGTCAATTGCCCCTTTTTGCCCACGGGAATGTCTGTCTTGAAAGTAAGGTCCTGGTAATAAGGCGTTCCGGCTACTTCAAAGCCTACATTTTCAAGTAACCCGAAAAAAGAATAACGGTAATCGACCAGGTATGATGCTTTCGAGTTTTTGGAATAGGGTCCCTCGGCCCCGGCTTCGAGTCCGTTAAAACCCAACTGTCCCCAAAATTCATGCTTTTCGTCATTCCCTTTCCGAAGTTTGAGATCAAATACTGACCCGAGGGCATTGGCATATTCTGCTGGGAAAGCCCCTGTCAAAAAATCAGACTTGGCCAACAAGTTAGCATTGAGTATCGAAACAGGCCCCCCAGATGTGCCTAGTGCGCCAAAATGGTTAGGGTTAGGGATATTGACGCCATCCAGCCGCCAAAGCAGTGAAGCAGGTGAATTACCGCGGACAATAATATCGTTCCGGGTATCATTAGCCCCGCTGACACCGGCAAAGTTGGCTGCCATACGGGAAGGATCACCCAGACTGCCCGCATACCGGATGGTTTCTGATGCATTAAAAGGTCTGGCGCTCACCGTAGCCATTTCATTGTTTGCCACGGTATGATCTTCCGAACGCTTATGGGAGACTATCGCTTCATCCAGGCTCAGCACGCTTTCCGTCATGGTCAGGTCGAGCACTACTTCCTTGCCTGCATTCACGATTACTTCACCCAGGACGATTTCTTCGTAACCGAGCGCTGTGATTTTCAACCTTGTACGACCTACAGAAACATTGGCCAGACGGAACCGGCCGTCGGTATCCGTTACGGTGCCTGTCAATGGATTGCTGCCCACGATCTGAACGGCTGCACCGATAACAGGTGTTTTGGAAGAAGCATCAAGAATGGTACCCCGCACGGTCTGGGTACCCAACGAACGTCCCTGCGGGTTTCCAACCGGAACAGACTGCGCAAGGGTAACGACATAATTTAAAAACAGGCAAGCAATGACGATAGTAGTTTTCATGACAGCCGGATAGATTAGTTGACAGGCAAAAATCCGCTGCAAGAAGATGGGGGACTATCGTTTTCTGGTGGAATGTGCAGGTGTGAAGGCCAACTGTAAAAATTACCGGTTGAACGGTTCAGGCATCAAGCCATTCTTTAAAGTCGGCAACCCGCTCGCGGCTTACAAATACTTCAAAGGAAGGTAAAGGGTGCAGATCAAGTTTAAGCCGGCTATTAAAATAAATATGGATCCGCAAAATGGCCGGAAGGTGTACAATCAGTTTGCGACTGATGCGGAAAAACTTTTTGGGGGCCAGAAAGCCTTCGGCCTGATCAAGGGTATAATCCAGTATGGTCTTGTTACCGTCGGTCGCCACGGCAAATGTCACCCCCTCTTCGGAATAAAGATAGGCCAGTCTATCGACCGACACAAAAGCCAGTTGCTGGCCTGCTTTGACCATCAACCGTTCTTTATAGGCAGGTACCGCCAATTGCTGCAGGAGCCTTTCCAGCGACGGCGACATTCTTGTGGGCACAGTGTACGAGTCGTACTTGGCCAGGGCTGCCAAAAGCTCCTCTTCCCCAATGGGTTTTAGCAGGTAATCAATACTATTGACTTTGAAAGCTTTCAGAGTATACTCATCATAGGCGGTGGTAAAAACGACCGGGGCATGCACTTTCACCCGTTTGAAAATATCGAAGCTGATACCATCCGCCAATTGGATGTCCATAAACATAAGGTCGGGATGCGGGAATGCCTGCAGCCATTTCACGGAAGCCTCTACGCTGTCGATAACATCCAGAACCCGTAATCCCGAACGCAGCCCGGTGAGCATCTTCGTGAGATACTTAGCCGCAGGCTGTTCATCTTCAATGAGTAGTACATTCATGGCTGTGGTATATCTTTTGTTATCATCGGCGGTTTGACATAAGCGGATTGGCCAAGCAAAGGTAGGCTGACCGAAAAACTCTGTGTGGTTACGATGACGTCAACCGGCTGGTTTCCCAGCAGTTGATACCTGTTTTGAATATTCTGAAGGCCAAGGCCAGTAGAATCTGTCTGCTGGTTTTTTCGCTGCAGATTGTTGCGGACGATGACGCGCCCATTTGAGATAAACACCTCAATCCATAAAGGTTTATGAACAGAAAGTATGTTGTGCTTGACCGCATTTTCGATCAACATTTGTAATGAAAGAGGTAAAATGTGGTCGGTCAAGTAGCGGTCCGGAATATCAATCTTCACGTTGAGGCTTTCTCCGAACCGTATCTGCAACAGAAAATGATACGCTTTGAGTGCCAATAGTTCTTTTTGCAAAGGAACAGTATGGAAGTCCCTGATTTCTAATATATAACGATACACCTTTGACAGTTTACGCACAAAATCAACCGCCAGATCGGGTTCGTCCGGAATGAGGGACACCAGGGTATTGAGACTGTTAAAAAGAAAATGTGGGTTAACCTGGCTCTTGAGCATTTCCAATTGCGACTGCACCTGTTCTTTTTTCAATTGTTCGGCATCTAGCAGGGCCTCCTGCAATTGTGCAAAATAATAGGAGCTTTCATAGTAAGGCAGGCAAAGTACCAGTATGGTCACACTGACCGCGTGCTTTCTGAAAGTAAAGACCCCGGCATTACTCTCCGGAAAAATCCGCAGTGTGTCCTCGATCATGTGAAGCAGGAAACTGGCCGAAATAATAAAACTGATGCTCAGGAAAAGTAACCAGAGGATCCGCCTGGAAGTCTGGGAGACATAAGGAAATCGCTTACGGGTCTGAAAATAAATGAAACGGACCCCTTCCCAATAGATCCCGATGTGAACGATAGCCATGATCCATTTGGGCAGAAAAGCCATAAACCCGTTGTCCAAATTGGCATGAAAAAAGACAACGGGGATCATAAATGCCAAAACAGGTATACCGATGAAGCGCGCCAGCCTATCGTCGAAGCGTTTGGAAGGATACACCTGGTTCATAACACGTTTTGACTACGGGCAAATGTAGAAAAAACACCTTGATAAAACGGACGAAAACAGACAGATTGTCGAATCCGGTTGGTGGATGGTAGCCCGATCAGCTTGAACTGCGGCTGGTCATCCTGACTAAGGTCCCAGGCATTGGGAGCACCCTGCTTCTCTCCGCCTTTACTTTCAGATTTTTGATAGGCATTCTTACATGGCCTTAATAATGCGATGCTGCACTTTTTCTCACAATGGTCGGGAGGAGCGAGAGGGGTGTGAGAAAAAATGGTCGTTCATTTTACCGGCTTGGCGCAGTACAATAGAGCCGGTCTTCGGAAGCCTTGTACATCATTATGGACTAAGTAAAATCAATGTTCGAGGAAAACCCGCGGCACATAAGGTGATGCTGGCGTCGGCCATCTGCTTTAATCTTAAAAAGTACCTCAAAACATTCAATGGGAGAATCGTGCAGAGTGCAATAAAGGAGGTCTCAGTACATTTTTATGGTACATTTTTGGCCTCGCTTTATCACTTGTGAGAGGTTGTTCAAATTGGTTGAAAACAGGTTCTGAAATTCAACCGCCGGAAACATTTGGCCAGTTCCGCAACAGCGTAATCAAAAACGATTGATATACTTACAAAATGAATTGAAGACTTTAGGCGTCAGTGCCTAGGTCCAAAGTGAAAGCCGGGAAGATTTAGTGGAGGGAAAGACCCCGCTCATGAAACAGGTGTTTTTTCGCTAAGCACACAGGGTTGAGTCACAGAACTCGCAGATGAAATTTTACATACTAGCAACACTGTTTGAAATAACCCCGAAACAAATCAGCCTTTCCACACGCATTTAGGGATGAAAATCTAAATGTTTGCCAGCCACAATTACTCCTTTTTTGACAGTAACCATTTCCTATACTCCCTTCCCCGTTGCCTCATTGATTCGATCACGGGTTGGAGGCTTGAAATTCAGAATGATGCACCCTCGAAGTCGTGGTATATGACATGCATCATATTTAATACTTTTATTATCAATATTTTGATACGTATATTACCAGTACCGTCGCAAGCACCATCGATTGAAAGCTAACTAGATCAGATTTGTAGAAGTAAGGATTGTTAGAGAAACAAGGGCATAGGATAGCTCTGAAATTATTTCAGCCCTTTAGACTACTAACTACAACAGCCAGACAAATTCATTGAGCTCTTCGGGCCGGCCCTGTTGCCAATGCAGCGTCACGAGCCCAATCCCTGACAGACCATGATAGAAGCTGTATCCCTGATCGATGTTACGCTCATTGACTAGCACGCCGGATTTCAAACTCAGCCATCTTGCCTGATGGGCAACTCGTCGAAAGATATCATAGCCACTCAGATGGTATAACTTATTAAACGCCAAGGCTATGCCAGCTGCGCCAGAGGCCACATCTAGCGTTCCTATGCCTTGATCGAGTATCGAGTACGCACAGTCAATTAAAATTTGCAGCCCGGCCGTGATCCACTTGTCGTTGTGAAAGCACATCCCCGCGCGCAGCAGGGCGTAACCCTTGCCGACATCTCCTGTCTGGAACCCGTGGTCGATTTGGCTGCTGACCTTTACGTTTCTACAAATCCTTTTGGCAAGCGCTGAGACCGCACCCAACCGCTCGCTTTTTTCCACCAGTCCGATCTCTGCCGCTGCCGAAACAAACAGCAGGGCTGCGGAAAGGCCCGCTTGAAGGCTCTCATTTCCGTGCCCGGTCGTAGCAACATCAACGCCAGCGAGTATGGTTGAGGTGAAGTGCCTGATTGGCCCTGAAAAATGCGCCGCACCTGCGCGATGCCGCCTAAGCGCATAAAGGCCTGCTCCCAAATCAGAATTTTCAAACCCGGCAATATGGCCGGGACGAGCCATTACCGCAAGAGCAAGCTTATCAATATCCTCGAAAAAATATTCCTGCTCAATCTGGACAAAGCTCTGCCCGGACAACTTGTGGGCTACCAGCGCCAAATCAGCGAAATCCAACCAGCTAGTCTTCCCCGAGACAACGCCATTACAACCCCGGTCAAAAAGCTCCTGAATTTCTGCGGTAAGCTCAGCCCGCACGCACATAGCAGCATACTGGCTCATAAACAGCGCGCAGGAAAGGGCTCCCTTCGCGAGCCCGCAACCAGAGACCTTCCAACTTGCGCTCAGGATCTGTTGATGGATTTGCTCAAAATCACCGGCAAGTACACAGGGGTATACCAAGTTTGACGGGACTAAACGCTGCATATTGGTCTTTTCAAAATCAAAACAACGCTAACAATTCGGGATAAATCCGCCCAGCCCGGTTTCATCTTGGGTTTTGCTGGATTCCACTACCGGAAAGCTCATTGGGCGGGATAGGGAAGGTGTACCTTGGGCTACCCGGGAAAAGAACATATTCCTTGCCGTCAAACCTTCTTCGCAGCGTGGTCTTAAATGCCTCTTCCCTATTTAGTCTACGCAGATCGGCCCATCTTAGCCCACGGGCGACGAGCTCTTTTTTTCGCTCGGCGATCACTAACCGTAGTGCCTGCTCAGCGCTCGCCGCGGTAAGCGGGTTAAATGTCCCTTTTTTGAACCGTTTCACCAGAAGCGCATTCAGATCCGACAGCGCCTGACCGGTCCTCCCCTGCCGGGCATAACATTCCGCCCTTGTCAGGTAAACTTCATCGGTGGCAAGGCCACTAAAAAAACCAAAGCTCCCCGCATAGCTTCCCTTATACCATACCGTTCCGTCCGAAAGGGTATCAAAATAGCACTGTTTACGCAGATCGTCCGGCCCGTAGCTAGCATAGAGCGAGGAGTCGACCTGGTAGTAAGGTGTAAAGAAAAACAGGTAAAAGTTCATCCTGTTATAGTAGAGCACCTCCTGATTGGCATCCTTGGGCGAATGGGGAAAGCTCATCTTAGCGCCCGGGTCCAGGTCGTTAAAATCGACAAGTTTACCAGAGAGCGCCAGGGAGGCCGAGGCGCTTTTCCCGGCGCTTTCGTAGTCACCCATCGCAAGCTGAACCCTGGCCAGCAGTGCAAAGACCGCTGCACGGGAGGGCCTGTTCTTCCAGATAGATTCGGCCGTGATTAATTCGGCCGCCTGTTGCAGGTCAGCCAGAATTTGCTGGTAGGTATCAAACAGGCTGGCACGTGCAACGGTCCTGGTAACCTCGGTGGTCAATTTCAACGGTATTCCTAGCTGTGAGCGGGCACTGCCAGCTTCGTATGGCGGCGCAAACTGCTGGGCAAGCCCGAAAAAGGCGTTGGCGCGGTAGAAATAGGCATACCCGATCAGGTTGGACAATTCCGCGCCGGGGCTGAGCTTACCGGCGCCCTCCAAAACCAAATTGGCTGCGAAAACTGCCTTGTAAGGGACGTCCCAGTCTGCTGAGCCTGCTCCACTGTATAGATCGTCGGCCCACAAGTATGCCTGTCGTTCGACGTATTCCCATGACTGCACCTGCTCGGCGCTTGCCGTAAACTCGTCGCCTGCAATCAGGCTGAGTCCCGGGGAATTCATACTATCAAAGTTATCGAGCACGGCTTGATAATCGGCCAAAGTGGCCGGAACAACCAGTGCCTTGTCGGGTTTGACGTCCAGAAACGAATCCTGGCAGCCCGAAAGCATGGTCACCATGGACAAGATAAAATATTGCTTCATAGGTGTTCGGTTTAAAAGTTTGCCCGGATGCCCAGGGAAATGCTTCGTTGTGGTGGGGTCGTGTCGACAAAATCAGGATCAAGCCCACCAGGCATTTTTTTCCAGAGTATGCCCAGATTAACTGCATAGAGGTAAACTTCGAAATCCCGGATGAAGCTGCCTGCAGCCGAAGCACTCCACGAATAACCCGCTCTGATATCCTGTAAACGGACATGGTCTGCTTTTTCGACCAGGTCCTGGGAGCCCGTATAGAACAGATCACGGTTGGTGTTGGTCGCGGCAGGCATCGAAGGCACATGGGTTTTGAGCTCGTCACCTGGCTGTTTCCAGCGCTTAGAAAAATCCCCGTGAGCCGTAACCCCTGTCAGCACCTGCGAGTAGAGCACAGACGGCAGCCGTACGTAATACGCAAGCCGGTAGCTGATATTGGCCGATAAGGTCCAATTAGCCCAGCTGAGTGTGTTGCGCACCCCGCCGAAGACAAGCGGACGGGAAGAGCCATGGTAAACAAGCGAATTTAGATCCGATACAGCCAGCAATGCCGGATAATTCTTACTGACCTTCCCATCAAGCCATCCGCGCGGATCGCCGTTCTCCGGATCCAGCCCGGCCGAGGGCAAGCTATACATCCCGGTCAGATAACGCCCTTCGGTGGGATACCCGTTTGACGAAACTACATAATCGCCCCTGAGGTTACTGGATTTGGGCAGGTATTTACTGACTTTGATGCTCGCATAGCTGAGCATAAACTGCGTTTGCCAGCCCAACTTACCCTGAAAGTTATTGCTGTTCAAGACAAGGTCGATACCTTTCCCGCTGGTATTGGCCGTGTTCCCCCGGTAGTTGGTTAATCCCGTCTGCGGGGCAAGGGGGGCATCCCCTATCAGATCAAAGCCCTTTTTGATATAGTACTCGATGCTCCCAGAGATCCGGCCAGCCGCGGTCTTAAAGTCCAGGCCCAAATTCATTATCCTGACGCGCTCCCAACGCAAATCCGGATTTGGCGGGTTGCGTATCAGCGAATAGGGAAGCCCAATCTCTGTTTGAGAGGCTATACTGTAATAGGCTGTTACATAGGCGGACAAAGTGCGGTCGATGTTTCCGTTATAGCCGTAGGTAGCGCGTAGTTTCAGCTGCGGGAGCCACTTAACATGAAAGAACTTCTCCTGGTGCACATTCCAACCTACGCCCAGCGAATAGAGCGGTACGCCCCGCTGATTGGCGTTTACACCAAAAAGGTTAGACATATCCTTTCTGCCGCTGGCCGAGATCAGGTATCTGCCGTCGAAAGCGTAGGCGGCATTGGCATAATAAGAAACAAACCGGTCAGTCGAGCCACTCATCCCACCATATTGCGGAATGCGGTTCGAGGCAGAGGCAGGATTGACATACGACTTAAAAGTGGACAGGTAATCGACTTGTTGAAAGCTGCCCAACGCATCATCGTATCCATAACTTCGCCACGCATTGGATTTTGATCCCAGATCGCGTACCTCAGCGCCGGCAATGGCTGTCAATTGATGCTTTTCTGAGATCGTTTTCTCATAATTGACTTGCGCCCTTGCAAAGTAGCCGGAAACATCAAGGGCAGACTGATCGAGCATATCGCCAAGCGGGACCGGCCGCACCAGCCCTGTTTCGGTCGCAATCGTAAAACGGTTGATCAAATCACGTACCGTCCAGCTTTTCTGACTTTGCTGCCGCCAGCCACGCGAGCTGCTGCCAGTATATTGCAACAGCGCCTCTGCGCTTAATCCGGGAAGGATCTTGTATCGAAGCGCAGTATTGATGCGGTAGTCCAGCTGTCTGGTATGGTAGTTGCGGTAGCCCATCTCCTCCAAAGGCACAAAGCCCCAGTCCAATAGTCCTTTCGAGGTGGCCTCATCCACAAAATCGTTGCGATAATAGTGGTTAAGCCTGGCAGGGTTACCGACCGCATCCGTAAAAGACGCATACGGGTAGACTGCGCTGGTAGAGGTAAGATTCAGATAAGATAATCCCAAGGCGTTCTCGGCGGTGCGCTGCCGTGCAAAGTAGATGCCCGTTGAAAGTTCGGCTTTCCCTTTGAAAAGCGTCAGGTCGTTATTGGCGTTCACAGTTACCCGCTCGGAACTATTGCCAACCTGCGATGAGAGCCCCTTATCATAGCCTGACGACAGATGAAACCTAGAAGCCTTTCCCCCACCCTGCAAGCTAAGCGCGTACTGTTGATTGACACCGTTCCGGTAAAGGTATTTACGGTAGTCGTTTCTAACGTCATTGCCCCGCAGTGCACCGATCTGTGCACCGGCGCTCTGGGCCGAAATCTTTCCATCGCGCGCAGCGATCAAAAGTTCGACCACTGGCGTGAGCGCTGGTTTATTGGGGCTGTTTTCAGCGGTCCTGTAATAGCCTCTCGAAAATAAAAGCTGTTCCATGTCGACTACCTCAGAGCTTGACATCCTGGGTAGGTAAAACGGATCAGGCTCCTGAATCACAGTCACATTGGTATTCATGCTAACCCGCATTGGCTGCTCATAGGCGGCCTTTTTGGTTGTAATCACAATGACCCCATTAGCGGATTGTGCGCCCCAGATCGAGGCAGCGGCAGCGTCTTTCAGGACAGTGACGCTTTCTATATCATTGGGATTGATTGCGTTCAAATCGCCGGTATAGGGAAAATTGTCCAACACAATTAGCGGATCGGCTTTGGCAAAAATCGTGCTTTGCCCCCGGATCGAAATGTTGGTTTGACTACCTGGTTTGACGATCCCGCGGTTAAAGATCAGCCCAGGTGTGACATCCGCCAGACGACTGATCACGTCTGGCCCGACGCTGCGGTTGAAAAGTTTCTGGTCTACCTGGGCAAAAGAGCCCGTCGCGCGCTCTTTAGGCAGCTGCTGATAGCCTATTGATACAATCACCTCTTTCAATTGGCTGCTGTTGAGATCCAGCACGACCTCCAGCTTTTGGCGCTGGCCGGCGCGAACCTCTTTTGTCACATAGCCAATAAAGGATACTGTCAAAGTTGATGTATCAGATGCCACCCAAAGCCGGAACCGGCCCAGCGAATCAGCCATCACTCCCTGGCGCGTGCCTTTGACGACAACAGAAGCGCCAGGAAGCGCAGCCCCGTCCGGCCCCTGCACCCGCCCAACTACTTCGCGAGCTCTCTGCGCCCAGATTGCGCAACTGCTCAGCAAAAAAACAATTATCAATATAGATCGTCTCATAGCGGAAGGGCTCAATTATTTTCGATCACGAATTACCAGCAATTCGATCGGGGCCTGGACCGGCTCCAATACAAACCCATATTTGGCCAGCTCAGAATTCAGTGCCTTCAAATCAGACCATCCCGCAGTGAGCAGCATATCCATTTTTCCAGTGTATCCGGTCTGATCGACAACCATGGTGTTTAGCCGCTGAAAGTAGTTGAGCCGGCGCACAATCTGGCCAACAGATGCGTTGGAAACTTTCCATTCGTAGGGACCCAAGTCCAGAACGGTTTTACCTCCGCTGCTGGCCAGTGCCCTGGCCGTAGAAATGCGTTTCAGGGCCAGACAGGCTGTATCCCGCTTTTCAACTGCGGAAGTGTATTCAGGAAAAAACATTTCAAGATCACGCTGCATTAATTTAAACGCCTGCTTTTCTTGATCCAGACCAACGGCGAGCTCATAACAAAATCCATTGCCTGATTGAAGCCACTTCTCATACGGTCCGCCGACAAGGGATGAGGTTAGCCGGCCTTTGTCGCGGACCTGGAAAACGGTGTTGGCTTCACTAAAAGGCACCCCGTTGACCGCGTGCGCAATCTTAAAAAACCAGGCGCGTTCGCAATTTCGGACCGTAATCCGAAAATGGGATGTGCTGTCACGCAAGATAGAATGCCCGAAACCGATGCCTGGCGTGTATGCAGTGAAAAGAGAATGGTAAAGCATGTTTGAACCATCCCCTCCGTTGCCATTTAACATCAACGGCCAGTAAGCGCTGTACGGAATCTTTTTCTCATCGCTTTTCTGCGCCATAACAGGCATGGTACCCGAGAGCATCTTTTTGACATTAGCAGGCGTCAGCTCCTGCATCCCGGTGATCGCCCGAACTACGCCCGAACCGTCTACCCACACATAATGCGGAACCGAACTGTGTTCAAACAAACGCGACATCACTGTGTCACCGGTTATACCGGGTATACCTATACGCTTTGGATTGCGGCGATCATATTTAGAAAAAAATGAACGAATCTCTTTTTCACTTTGATAGGTGATCGACAGGATCTGAATCTTACCTTCAAACTGACGCTGCAAGGAATCCAGCACTGGAATCATTTTAACACATGGGCCACACCAGCTGGCCCAAAAGTCAAGAATCAGTAGTTTACCCCGAAAATCGGCAAGTGAAACGGTTGGTGAACTGTAATCCATCACACCGGAAAGACGAAGATCGGGTAGCCGGTCACTGACCTGCAGAGGAGCTTTGGCTTGGCCCCTGACAGGGCTCCACATAACCAACAGAAAATAGGCCAACAGCAGATACAAAATATAGGACAGTCTTTTCCCAGGAGAGCAAAAAATGAATTTCATTGCAATAGGTTTTGGAGTGAATAAAAGCGAATAGAACGACAGGGCATACCTTCCCCACCCGATTCGGATTAACGGAACGGGGCTAAAAGAGTGAGCCTGATACAGCGCTATTCAGGCTTGCGGATAATCAGCCGGAAGATTTGGGTAGTTTTCATAACGGTAACAATGGTGTCAACGGTGAAACTATAATTGTTACTGAAAGGCCTCAGAGCCGAGATCGAAATTAAGCTGCCCTTTTTAAGGGCGTGGATCTCAACTTATTGACATTAGAGGCACTGGTATACCCTGGAACGAATAAGCAAAACCCACGCCTAGGTCGTGAGCTATTCTGCTTGTCGTCTCGTTCCAAAAAATTACCAGTTTTCTAATGTGAGACTCTAAGCGAATGCTTCAAATTTCTTTGTGAAGTATCGCGAAAAATGCAAATCCAGTTGTCACCGGAAGTACAGACCAAAGTTAAAAAAAATTTGTGTTACGCCAAACCGTAACACAAATTTTTTATTGTTCACCATTCTTTGTGTCCATGGATGGTCACGACAAGACTTTTATTCGAATGAAATGTGCCTTTGTTCTTAATCAGCTATTAGATAAGAACAAAGCCCGACATTCCATCAATTTGAGCGAAGGGGTCGATGATCTCAATCTGGTGCATAACCTAGCGCAACTGTCAAGCGCAACTGGTCTAAGGCCCGCCACAATATCAAATATTTTTAATGGGGACTCGGCACCATCCCTTACGAGCCTGATTCAAATCCTTGAAATTCTGGGATCCTCAATAATGCAATTTGGAGACGCTTACTCACACGCGTCAGTTTCGGAAATTAATAACTTCCAGAAAAACATCGCAGAAAAGAAGGAACGTGAACTTGAGAAAAAAGCAAGATCGTCGGATGTCTAAGTAATACCTGGTACCCAAGCTGGATTGCGACTTTGTAGTTTCTCCGTCTTCTCCCCGCAATTCTCGGAGAGCAAATCACCCAAAAAGCTCCGGCAATCCGTGAAAATTCTATTTGCGCATTGATCGTTGCCCTTCATCGCGAAGGCGGATGATGCATTCATTATCTCGTTAAATAACTAATCGGTAATTTTCCGCTTTTTTCCTGTTTTTGCTTGTACTGGTAAAAGAAATGCCTGGATTTTCTTTTGTTTTCTTCGACTAACACCGCTTAATCATTCACGCCGTTCATTCGTCAGTTAAAAGTAACACATTCGTCGATAAAGTATGCCTAACCGGTCGAAAACATCTCATAGAGTATTTATTACCAAGAACAACATATTTAGCAAATTAATATACTTGCATTGTAATCAAACAAACTAAATATTTATGTTCAAAATTAGTTATGCGCTTAGCATTCTAAGCCTCCTATTCTTCTCTTTGGCATCTTGTCAAAATGATCAAAATCTCTCCCCCAAAACTGTTGAAATGAAGTCTCAGGAAGAGGTAACCAAGATGGTTAACGATTCCAAAAAATGGTTTGAAAAACAACCATGGTCTGAAGTTGCTTCAAACAACATGAGGATGTCTTTGCCGGGTAAAACATTTTTTGGAGTTCCGAAATGGGACGGCGCATCTTTTTTTAAGCTATCGGAGACAATCCCTGTTTTTATTAGGTATCAGCTCAATGATTTTGTTGTAGATGTATCCTACACAAAAAAGATGAATCCCAAAGGATTTAGAGATATGCTTATGCGAAAAATGGATGACGGAAGTTATGTTGTGGATATCATCGAAATACATCCTGATACCAGCTACTTGGAAAAAAAGTCGTTAGAAAAGAAGATTAGTAAAGACGATTTAAGGGCCCTTGTTGATGACAACGACTTCACTGGATATTTTTTGGTTTATTCAAGAGAAAACGGATTGCGCTACGGTGAGAGACGTGAGAATGGCCTACCTGTAGCAAGACTTCAACCTTAAAAACACTTCATCAATAAAAATATGAGAGTTATTTATTGTGCCTTCATTTTGGCATTGACTATACTGAGTAAGTCACATGCCCAGACCCCCCCATGCCCTTATGTACCAAAGGAGCTTGAACAATTTGGCCCTTGGATCTGCCCAGACTATGTGCCAAGCCCCGGAATGCCTGGAAGCGCAAACCCCGCTCAGTTGCAGGAAGTGAAAATTACCAGGTCAACTAGCAATCAAGCTGAACCCGGAGCACCAATAAATATTACCACTCCAAATTTCATTTTCCGGTATAATTACCAACCGTGTCCCGGTGATCCATTGAAGTTTATGAGCATCGCCCCACCTAGTGCCGGGAACTATCGAGGGGGAACCTATGGCTACACCAGATATGGAGGAACAAGATTACACGATGGGATTGATATTGCTTCACCAAGAAATGCTAACTTGTACTCAATGCACGGTGGAACTGTTACAGATATGAAGAAATCGTTCCTACCTGGACAGTATTCTTTTAAGTCATACGGCAATTATATAACGATAAAAAGCGTTATCAACGGCCAGACAGTATACTTAAAATACAACCATTTGGAGTTTGTAAATAGCGCTTTGGTCGTAGGAAGTGTGGTTAACCAGGGGGCCTATATAGGAGTGACTGGAAACACTGGAAACGCCGCAAGGCCTGGCATTATCCCGCACGTTCACATCCAAGCGAAAAATGCGAACGGACAACGTATTGATCCGATGCCGTTCCTTTCCACGCAATTTAACATAAATACTGGTCAACCAACAAATACCCCTTGTCCTTAATTTAAAACACGTGATATAAAATGAAAACAAAATCAATAATTATAGCAATATTATTTGCTATTGTATTAAGTGTAACATCAAATGCTCAAATGATTGATATTAACAGAGCAGCCCTGATGAAAAGCACCAACACCAGCATTGGGTTACTCCATGGTGAAAGTCCAACAAAATGCATACAAGTATTAGGACAGCCAGCAAGCATTACAGATCAATTTTCTGAAGTTGATGATGCCACAATGAAAGTGTACAAGTATGGGAATAATAGAATTTGGTTCCTTGACAACAAAATGATTGCTTATGAAATTTTAGATAATACAATCAGGGTTGGAGCGGTTAATGGACAGACATTTAAAATTGGTGATCCAATGACAGTGACTATCATAAAGGTACCAATTGACCCAAGGCAACCAGGGAGAACTAGGGATGAAACTAGATATTCGTTTTTAGATTTTCGAATGTCCATTGGCTCAGGAACAACAGATGGAAAAGCTTTTCGCGCACTTAGCGTTGCGCAATTGAAAAATGGTGCAACAAATACGGATGGCCGACTTGAACTCCTTTTTAATGCCAGCAATCAACTTTTCTGCATTTCAATGCTAGAATAATAATTTGAAAAATACTAAATAGTTAATTTGGAAAGGGCTATCTATTTTTGATAGTCCTTTTTTGTGCCCATCGATTTGTTTTAATCCAATCCTAATATGTACTCCGGCCCGTCTAGGGGCCTTTCTTTGCTTTCTCCTGGTGTTTCCGCTGCTGCTGTCGCTCTTACAGTTTGAAGGTATTCTTTGACTTCCTCGATTGCTCTGAGGTTCTTGAACAGGAAAGTTTTCAAGTCTTCTGGTTGTACGCCAGCATCACGGGGGGCCTTGGCCACGTTGTACTTCCCCGTGTAGGACTCAGTGTGCTTGATGGCCAGCGTCAGTGACTTGTCGAGTTTTCCCCTCTAAGCCTGGTAAAAGCTGCGGATCGATTAAGAGTGGAGTTTTTTTTCCTGACGTTTTCCCCGCAGGGCTCTTTTAGCGCTTCTGATTGCTACCTAAATATTGATCGTTCAACACTATTAATGTTCCCAACACGGGCCGGATTCGCTTTATCTTTTGTAAAATCCCTATCTTCTTTTGGATTTGATCGCTGGGAACGGCGATCAAGCCCTAAATGAAAGGAACCAAACTTAGGGTGCTTGAAATCTTGACGGACAAATCCAACAAAAAGAATGTCGAGTATGTGCCGGTCAAGGCGGGTTACCGGAGCAGTTGCACAAACCTGGAATTTATCGCTTCGCTGCCTAAGTTTCCAGTGGCAGGCCCTGCCCAGACAGGAACGTTCAGGATGTTTCCTACCATAGGGACTCGATGCTGCCGGTGCCCGAAGGTGCGGACGTGGTTTGTTGGGCATGCAGATGACTAAACTTCTTTGAAGCCCGGTACTCAGTGCAATTGCGATCCTGGAGGGGGAAGGACCTTGTCTTTAAGAAGGTGACTGTTTTACCAGAAGGGCAGAAAGTGCTTTTGCAATCACTAAACCCCGCGAATAAGCCGTACGAGGTCAGCGCAGACGATGTGTTTGAAATCTTGTATAGTTGGTTCCAGGGCTTGACAACCAGAATCTCATCACCTTTTATAAATTGACTCCTCTTAAATAATTGATTGAATACTCAAAATGCCCAATTACCTACAGGCTTTGCAACTTTACTTTCTTTCTCGAAACGGTCTTCATACTCTTCGATTACTGATTAGAAGGGGTACAAAAAGGTACAACAAAACTTGTACTTTTCTGTACCCCTTTCCGGAGAC
Source organism: Dyadobacter sp. OTU695 (assembly GCF_038440355.1). Lineage (NCBI taxonomy): Bacteria > Pseudomonadati > Bacteroidota > Cytophagia > Cytophagales > Spirosomataceae > Dyadobacter > Dyadobacter sp. OTU695. The sequence continues at coordinate 54,960 of NZ_JASATN010000030.1, forward strand.
TTACTTTGTAGCGTAACAAAAATCACCGGCAGCAGAAACCGGTCACTTCAAATGTAAACGCAAAAAGCATATGTTCACCACAACCCCATGGGCTTTATACACAGAAATTGTGACTGGCGGCCTGCTGATTTACTACCTGTTGATCGGGTGGAAATATTTCCGGACGGAAATCACAAACCTGAGCAGAGGCAGGTCAAACAAAAACCGGTTTGGTCCGGGCATTTTGATCAAGGAAAGCAAGAAAACAACTGAGCCAAGTCCTCAGAACGAGCAAACCAGCCAGGACGACGGCCATCCGGTCAGGCGAAACCAAGACATTCAGATAGAGGATCTTTGTGAACATCTGGCAACAGAAATCCAGGAAGCTCACATCAAACAATACAGCAAACAGGATCTATTGCTGATGATCCAGATGATCCTGAAAGATTATTCAATGCTTGAAGGCACGCAGTTCCAGCTTGCGGTCAACAGCCGTATCGAGGCGGAATGCGCAAAGTATGGCTCCATACACCTCAGCAAGGGTGAAATCACTGACGTTTGGAGAAAGGTGGTGTGATGGAGCCGCCTGACGCATGGCCCTTCCGCAGCAGCGGAAGGTGCCTGCCGAGGGCTTTGCTGAAAATGTTTTAACTTAAAATGATAGAGGAGTATGAAAACAAGGAGAAAGAATCCAGGGGCGCGCTATGCCCTGTTATTTACGGTGGTGGGCATCGCTGCGTCCCTGAAAGCGGTCGCCCAGGATGGGGCAGCCGGCATCCAGGAGGCTGATTCGCAGGTAAGGTCTTACTTTGAGCCGGGAACTAACCTGATGTATGCCATCGGCGCAGTATTGGGGCTGGTTGGGGCGGTAAAGGTTTTCCAAAAATGGAACAACGGCGACCAAGACACGGGCAAAGTGGCGGCGGCATGGTTTGGAAGCTGCATTTTCCTGGTAGTAGTTGCGACAGTACTGCAATCATTCTTCGGACTTTAAGCTGGCGGCAGGTAGGCTTAAAGGTAAGACGTATAGCGATTACCGGAGACCTTTAAGCTCCTGCGTTTGGCCGCTGGCAGGATTTCACCCAGCACGCTGGCGGGCGAATACCATCTTCATAGCAGGGAGTGCCCTGCGTTTTCTCCATCCAGCTTGAAGGCTGCATTTTTCATCCCGGCTAGGATTTTGTGTTCGGCGATTGGCGATGGTATGCCAGTCACCTGAACACATGCATCAAGATGCCGGCAATTGACACATCGATAGGCAAAATAATAAGATCACATAATGGCACGACTCACTTACGCGATCAATAAGGGAATAAACCGCAGTATCGTCTTTCGCGGGCTCAAAGGTCAATACATCTGGTATGCCGGAGGGGCAATGTTCATGGTCATGATTTTGTACGCTCTGATGTATATCCTGGGAGTTAACACCTACCTGTGCCTGTTGATTGCCGCCCTGATAGCGGCCGGCTCGATCATGACAGTCTATCAACTGAGCGCCAGCTACGGAGAGCATGGCCTGACAAAGGCGATGGCGGCAAGAAAAATCCCACGCCTTGTCAAGGCTACTTCCAGAAAACGGTTTATAACCAGCAACAAATCAAATTAGGGCAAATGGAAAAGCTACTGGACCAACTGCTACCGATCCTGGATGTCGAGCACGACATGATACTCTCCCGTCAAGGAGATGTAACAATCGTTTTCCGGGCCGGGATGCCTGAGATCTTCACGCTCTCCGAGCAGCAATACGACGCATTTCATCAAAGCTGGGTCAAGGCAATCAGGGCGCTTCCCTCCCGCGCTTTGCTACATAAACAAGACTGGTTTCTCACCAGAGCATTCTCGGCTAAACAGCCCGCGCCCGAAAGCTTTCTTAGTCAGTGTAGCGACCGATTCTTTCAGGGCAGACCCTATCTGTCCCATGAATGCTATGTGATGCTGACCAAGTCACCCGAAGAAAGAAAGCTCTCCAGCTCGCTTAGCAGCAACCTTCTTCGGGGTTCGATCGCTCCCAGGCAAACGCTGCACAAAGCGGCCCTGGAGGATTTTCTAGAAAGTGCAGGCCAGTTCAAACGCATCCTTGAGGACAGCGGATTGACCCAGGTCACCCAGCTAAAAAACGATGAGCTTGTAAGCCACGCTCGCCGGGCAGGCCTGATTGAAAGGTATGCTTTCCTTCTGACAGACGCCGACCAGAGGCTGCTCCGAGACATCAGCTTTGAAAAAGGAATCCAGGTCGGTGACAGGCTCTGCAGCCTTTACTCGCTGGCTGACGCGGCAGATCTTCCCGGGTTTTGCAGCGCGGCGACGACCTATGAACGCTATTCTACTGACCGCACCAAATTCAGCGTCGGCTTCACAAGCGTTCTTGGGCAACTGCTGGCATGCAACCATATCTACAACCAGTATGTGTTCACCTCAGAAAGTGAGAAAACCCTTAAACGCCTTGAAAGCAAAAGGCTCAGACTGCAATCCCTTTCTATTTATGCCCGCGAGAATAGCCTGGCCCTTGAGGCTACCAACGAATTTTTAAACGAAGCCATCCGCGAGCAGCGCCTTCCGGTCAAGGCGCATTTCAACATCCTTGCATGGACAGAAGAAAAAGGCTTGGTCAAAGAACTTAAAAGCATGGTCTCATCGGCACTTGCCCAACTGGACATATCAGCGAAACAGGAGACCTCCGGAGCCCCCCAGATTTTCTGGGCGGGCATACCGGGAAACGCCGCGGAGTTTCCCATGAATGACACCTTCGATACATTCGCAGAACAGGCTGCATGCTTCTTTAATCTGGAAGGGCCCTACCAGTCCTCCAAGGGGGGCTTCGGGATCCGGCTCGGCGACCGTCTGACCGGCAAGCCCGTCCTGGTGGACATATCCGACGAGCCGGTCCGGAAAGGAATTTGCACCAACCGCAATAAGTTTATTCTGGGCCCTTCCGGAAGCGGCAAAAGCTTTTTTACCAACCATATGGTCAGAAGCTATTACGAGTCGGGCGCCCACATCGTTCTGGTCGATGTCGGTCACAGCTACAAGGGGCTTTGCGATATGGTTTCGGGCTATTACTTCACCTACGAGGAGAAGAATCCCATCCGGTTCAACCCGTTTTACATCGCAAAGGGCGATGTACTGGACACAGAAAAGAAGGAGAGCATCAAAACGCTGCTGCTGGCGCTTTGGAAAAAAGATGACGAGACTTTTAAGCGGTCAGAGTATGTCGCCCTTTCGGTTGCAGTTACACTTTACTACGAGCATATTGAAACGGACCGCGCTTTTCCCTGCTTTAATAGCTTTTACGAGTTCCTCCAAAGCAGCTTCGTTAAAGTACTCGACGCCGAGCGGGTTAAAGAAAAAGACTTTGACATTGGCAACTTCCTTTATGTGCTCAGGCCCTATTACCGTGGCGGGGAGTTCGACTACCTGCTGAACGCCAAAGAAAACATTGACCTTTTAGCAGAGCGCTTTATCGTCTTTGAGCTGGATAACATCAAAGAGCACCCGATCCTTTTCCCGATCGTGACCATCATTATTATGGAGGTGTTTATTTCCAAGATGAGAAAGCTGTCCGGCATCCGGAAGGTAATCCTGATCGAGGAGGCCTGGAAGGCGATTGCCAAAGAAGGGATGGCCGAATACATCAAGTACCTCTTCAAAACGGTGCGCAAATTTTTCGGGGAAGCCATCGTGGTCACCCAGGAAGTGGAAGACATCATCAGCTCCCCGATTGTCAAGCAGGCGATCATCAACAACTCGGATTGCAAGATCCTGCTGGATCAATCAAAATACCAAAACAAGTTCGATCAGATCCAGGATCTGCTTGGGCTGACGGAAAAAGAAAAGTCGCTGGTGCTCTCAGTCAATAAGGCCAATGACCCGATGCTGCGCTATAAGGAAGTCTTCATCAGCCTGGGTGGTGTGCTCTCCAGGGTCTACCGGACCGAAGTGAGCCCGGAAGAATACCTGACCTATACCACCGAGCAAACCGAGAAGATCAAGGTGCAGCAATACGCAGAGCAGCTGGGCAGCATGCAGGCTGCCATCACAGCCCTGGCCCAACAGAAACGCCAAAAGAATTAAGCTCAAACAAAGACAGATATGTTCAGGAAGGCATTAATCCTTACGCTGCTGCTATTGGTGGCAACCACCCCGATCAAAGAAGCGCAGGCAGCGATCCCTTGGGCCGAAATCATCAAGCAGGCCGTCAAACGCGTCGTCCGCGCTTTTGATCTGCTGGTGCAACGAAGACAGAACCGGCAGATCAGGCTGCAAAATGCCCAGAAAGCGATCGAAAATACGATGGCAAAACTCAAACTTGATGAAATCGAGGAATGGGTGAAAAAACAGCGGGACCTCTACAAGGAATATTACGAAGAGCTAAAAAAGGTAAAAGCTGTTGTCAGTTACTATTTCCGGGTGAAAGCGACCGCCGACAAAGCCGCACAGATAGCAAAACAATATCAGCAAGCCTGGGCTTTGCTCCGCAGTGACACGCACTTCACCAGTACCGAGCTGACCCAAATGCAGAAAGTCTATGAAGGGCTCATGCAAGAAACAGCGCGAACGGTTGAGCTATTGGAGCTGGTAGTCAAATCCTTTGCCACCCAGATGTCTGATGTCAAGCGGCTGGAAATCATTGACCGCGCCGCAAAATCAGCCGATCAGATTTATGATGAGCTCAACACCTTTACCCAGGAAAACAAACTACTAAGTCTTTCCAGGGCTCAAAACGAGCTCGACGCCAAAGTTACCAAGGAGCTCTACGGGATAGAATGAAAATCAGATCGACATGAAAGCACTGTTAATTACAATTTGGCTGGCGTTTACAGCCTGGAAAGCCCAGGCGCAGCTATTCAAAGAATGGTTTCGACAGAATAAAACCCAACGGGAGTATTTAAAGGAACAGATCGCGCAACTGAGGCTGTATTTGGAATTGACCAAAGAGGGATACAAAATTACCAAGCAGGGCCTTAACGCAATCCACCAGATCAAAAACGGCGAATTCAAGCTCCATAAAAACCGCTTTGATTCACTGCGTATTGTCAAGTCCGGGATCACCTCGCTTTCGCGCTTACAGCATATTACAGACCTTCACGGAAGGATCAATGATATCTGTGAGAACCTTCCGCTCGAAATCGCGCGTTGCGAGCTGCTTGACCCCGCCGTAAAAAAACAGATGCTCACTGCTCTTAAAACGCTCTATGATGACTCACAGGTGCTGATCGGCGGATTTTTTATGGTGATCCGTGACGATCAGGTATCGATGACTGACGATGAGAGAATCCAGCGGATAGAAGGGCTATGCAAGGACTTTGAAGAGAATTATCTCTTTGCCCAAAACCTTCGAAGGGACCTGGGACTGGTCTGTAAATCTTCCGCAGCTGAGCTGGAAGATATGGAAAACCGCCGCTCGATCAGCGGCATCAAATAAGCAATCACCATGAAAAAAATATTGACTATTCTGCTGCTTGCCCTTGCGGTGCCGGCAAGATCCCGCGCCCAAACCCAGGAGGTAACCCAGCTCATTCTGAACCTTGAAAAGCTGCGGGAGCTGAGAAAAACCCTGCGGGAGCTCAAAAAGGGATATGACATCCTTTTTGAAGGCTACACCAAGATCCGCGACATATCCCGTGGCAACTTCAAACTGCATCAGGCATTCCTGGACGGGCTTTTGCAGGTCAGTCCGGCGGTAAAAAACTACGGGCGTATAAAGGAGATCGTTCAGATGCAGCTTGCCATCGCTGCCGAATGCCGAAGCGGATCTGCAAGGCTTTCTTCATCCGGACAATTTACCGCAAAAGAGATCGCTTACCTCGAAAAAGTATACAAGGATTTATTGGCCGGAAGTCTGAAAAATCTGGACGCCTTGCTCGACGTTGTAACTGCCCGAAAACTCCGGGCCTCAGATGACGAACGTCTTTCGATGATCGATGCGATACACCAGGATGTCTCCGGTCAACTGGTTTTTCTCAGGCACCTGAACAGCAACAACAGCGTGCTGGCAGCCCAGCGAAAAGATGAAAAGGCCTCGCTAAATACAACACAAAACATCTACGATATCACCCCATAAGCTACCATTACCTGTCATGAAACACTACAAAGTTATGCTGCTGATTGCAGCTAGCAGTACCATCGTGCCCAACCTGAGCTATGCCCAGGGGTATGAAGCGCAAATCCGCGGGTTGAACCGGGTGCTCGATGAGCTCTACTCGGAAATGCTTCCGCTCTGCGAGCAGTTGATCAGCGTCGGGCGGGGGATTGCAGCCTTCGCTGCGATCTTTTACATCGGACACAGGGTATGGCGGCACATCGCCGCCGCAGAGCCCATTGATTTTTATCCCCTGCTCAGGCCCTTCGTCATCGGTTTTGCCATCCTTGTCTTCCCATCGGTGATCGCCCTGATCAACGCCGTACTCTCCCCTGCCGTGCGCGGCACATCGGGTATGGTCACCGGCTCGGACAAAGCGATTGCATTACTTTTAAAAAAGAAGGAGGATGCCATCAAAAGCTCTGAGTTCTGGGAGATGTATGTGGGCGATGACAGCCGGGGCAACCGCGAGAAATGGCTTAAATACATGTACGGAGATAGCTATTCGGAAGGTTTCACTGACGGGATTGCCAACGATATCAAGTTTTACATGGCCAAGCAATCCTACAATTTCCGCAACTCGATCAAGGCCGCCCTAAGCGAAATCCTCAGGGTGATCTTTGAGGCCGCCGCCCTGTGCATTAACACAATCAGGACATTTTACCTGATCGTGCTGGCCATCATTGGCCCGCTGGCCTTCGGGATCGCAGTCTTTGACGGCTTTCAGTTCACGCTCACCAGCTGGATTGCCCGTTACATCAACGTGTATTTATGGCTTCCGGTAGCTAACATCTTCGGGGCAATCATCGGAAAGATCCAGGAAAAAATGATTGCGATGGACATCCGTCAGATCCAGGGCTCGGGCGATACTTTCTTTAATGCGCACGATATGGCTTATCTGATCTTTCTGGTGATCGGGATCGTGGGCTATTTCTCGGTACCGTCCGTGGCCGGCTACATTATTCATGCCGGTGCGCCGGGAGCACTGCTGCAAAAAACCACCCGGGTCTTTGATGCGGCTACTACTTCCGCCGGGCGCATGGCTACTTCGGCAGGCCCCCTTCTGACACCTTCCCAACCGACTTTCAACAAAAGCTAAAAATATGTTTACCAAGACCCAGGACATTGAGCGCGCCTTCCGGCATATCCGCATCTTCACCCTTACGGTGATTATCTGCTCGGCCCTTGTGACGGCGATCTGCGTTTACCTATCCTTCGATTCAGCTGAAAAATCCTCCCAGAAGGTCTATATCCTGGCCAGCGGAAAGGTGCTGGAAGCCTACGCCTCTGAGCGCAGGGAAAATATCGCCGTTGAAGCGCGTGATCACATCAAAACATTTCACCGGCTCTTTTTTACGCTTGCCCCCGATGAGAAGGTCATTACCGCCAATATCTCTCATGCTCTTTACCTGGCCGATGTGAGCGCAAAGAAAACCTACCAGGACCTGCGCGAATCGGGCTTCTATGCGGGAGTGATTTCGGGTAATATCTCCCAGGAGATCCAGATCGACAGCGTAAAGCTGGATGCCTCCAACCAGCCTTACGCCTTCGAATGCCGCGCCATCCAGCGGATCATCCGCCCGACCAGCATCGTCTCCCGCAGCCTGGTGACCAGGGGGTATCTAAGGCCCGTGGAGCGAAGCGATAACAACCCGCATGGGTTTCTGATCGAGCGGTGGGAGACTGTCCAAAACAAAGATATTCAAGTT
>NZ_JASATN010000031.1:0-59527 GCF_038440355.1 Dyadobacter sp. OTU695
CCAGAAATTACCGCTCCGTAACTTTTTCAAAGATTTTTGAAGTACTCGATCACATGCATCTTTAAAAGCGCTTCCTGCTTCAAAACATCACCCGGAGGCAGGGCTCGTTCGAGCTTGTAATGTGGCCAGCCGTCCTTGTCGGTGTATTCAAGGCTGTAATAGGAAGACATACTAAGTACCCTGCAAATACCTATATGTATAAGGTCCTGTTTCTGCTCCTTGGTAAATCGCTTTGCCCCTTGCCCCAATTCCTGCACGCCTATCAGGAAAAGGACCCCGTTCAAATCGGCGGGGCGCCTGCCTACCAACTCTTCCAGTTCGTTAAGCAGGTGCTCCCATTGTACTTCCAGCGGTTGATCTTCTATATTCATGGTACTCATTAGCGTTCTTGCAAATGGGCGTTGCCCTTATTAATATGATGAAATCCAAAATTATTGCTAGTTAACCAACAATGCATTCCTTATGTTCTGATAACAGGAATAATATTTATGGACTTGTACCCGCCCGAGCGCCTGAGATTGGGGAATGCTTTTGACGGTTTTTCCTAACTTTGGCTTTTGCTACATATTATAAGTAATTGGAAAAGCATACAACTTTGAACCACAACGATTATCTCGCGACCTTGAATGAGCCCCAACGGGAGGCTGTGCTGCACGGAAATGGCCCTTTGATGATCATTGCGGGTGCAGGGTCCGGAAAAACCAGGGTACTTACCTATCGCATTGCGCGACTGATCGAAACAGGGGTAGATCCATTCCGGATTTTGTCCCTGACATTTACCAATAAAGCTTCGGGTGAAATGCGTAGCCGGATCGAAGGGGCCGTCGGTACCGAGGCGCGCAATATATGGATGGGCACTTTCCACTCCGTCTTTGCCAAAATCCTCCGTATCGAGGCGCGGTACCTGGGGTATACCAGCGATTTCTCTATATATGATACCGACGATTCGAAGTCGTTATTAAGGAGTATTATAAAGGAATACAACCTCGACGATAAGGTTTACAAGGCGAATGTGGTCTTCAACCGGATATCCGGCGCGAAGAACCGGCTCATTTCGGCGGACGATTACATTAATAATGCAGTAATCCAGGCCGACGACGATGCGGCGAAGATGAAGGAGATCGGAAGGCTCTACAAAACCTACGTGACCCGCTGCTTCCAGGCAAACGCCATGGATTTCGACGATCTGCTTTTCAATACCAATATCCTGTTCCGCGATTTTCCCGACGTATTATATAAGTACCAGCACAAGTTCCAGCACGTGATGGTCGACGAGTTTCAGGATACGAACGTTTCCCAATACCTTATTACGAGGAAGTTGTCGGCGGTGCACCGCAATATCGTGGTCGTGGGTGACGATGCGCAGAGTATTTACGCATTCCGCGGGGCGAACATTGAAAATATCCTCAATTTCGAAAAAGACTTTCCGGATGTGCGGGTGATCAAGCTGGAACAGAACTACCGATCGACGAGCACGATCGTGGAAGCGGCCAACTCGGTGATTGCGCGCAACAAGTCGCAGCTGGAAAAGAAAACATTTACCGCCAATGAAGAAGGTTCGCTGATCGACGTGATCAAAGCGGGCTCCGATAATGAGGAAGGACGCCTGGTAGCGACTGCGATTTTTGAAGAGAAAATGCAGAAATCGCTGCGAAATGAAAATTTTGCTATCCTCTATCGCACCAATGCGCAATCCCGCTCATTTGAAGAGGCGCTCCGGAAGCTGGGAATCAAGTACCGGATTGTCGGCGGTCAGTCTTTTTACCAAAGAAAAGAAATCAAGGATTTGCTTGCTTACCTGCGGTTTACAGTGAACCAGCGGGACGAAGAAGCTTTCAAACGGATTATTAACCTGCCAAAACGCGGGATTGGTGATACGACGGTCGCCAAAATTGCTGTAACTGCCTCCGAAAACAATGTGGCGATTTGGGATGTGGTGGCGAATATCGGGCAATATGGCTCGGGACGCACCATTGCGCCGATCGAAGGGTTCGCGACGCTGATCAAAAGCTTCAAAATTTTGGTGGAAGAAGGCAAAGACGCCTACGAAATATCTTCCCACATCGCCAAGGCATCCGGAATTTTGCGTGAATTATATGAAGATAAGACCGTGGAAGGCCTTTCGCGCTACGAAAACGTGCAGGAATTGCTGAACGGTATCAAGGAATTTGTCGATAGCGAAGAGAGTGAGGACAAAACGCTCAGCGCGTTCCTTCAATCGGTTTCGCTGTTGACGAACGCGGATGAGCCGGACGATAATAATGATCACGACCGTGTGACGATGATGACCATTCACTCGGCAAAGGGACTGGAATTCAGGAACGTATTTATAGTGGGGCTAGAAGAAGATCTCTTCCCGAGCCAGATGATGCTCGAAAGCAGGCAGGACCTGGAAGAAGAAAGAAGGCTTTTCTATGTAGCGATCACGCGCGCTGAAAAGAAATTGTCATTCTCCTATGCCGAAAGCCGGTACCAATGGGGCCGCCTGAAAATGTGCGAGCCAAGCCGGTTCTTGTTGGAAGTCGACCAACGGTATCTGAATGTCAATAAAATGGTGCAGAGCGCGCTCGAACGCGATACTACCCCATCGGTTACGACATTTGCACGCAACCTGGTGCAACGGAAAACCGAAGCGAAACCTGTTACTTCGGTTGCTACCAGCCACGTTCCGTCAGCGGATTTCGTGCCTACCGATACATTCGACCTGGCCGAAGGCGATAAGGTGGAGCATTTAAAATTCGGTTTCGGAGTGGTGACGAAAATGGACGTCAATGGTACCGATAGAAAAGCGACCGTCAAATTCGACCTGGTAGGAGAAAAAACACTGCTGCTCAGCTTCGCCAAGCTGCGGGTGTTGAAATAAATGCCGGGGAAATTGATGAAGTTATTATAATTCCAAGCTTTTTTGTAATAAATCTTACCCTAAACTTCACTGATTAAAACCATAGATTATGTTTATTGAAAAAGATATTCAACAAATAAAGGAAAGAGGAAGCGATTTAAGCGTCGTGGAAGAGCAAGTCCGGTATTTCGAGAAGGGCTTCCCATTTTTGCAATTGTCGAAGGCCGCAACGGTGGGCGACGGCATTATCAGGCTCACAGACGATGAGATCGCAGAGGTAATCAGCGAGTTCGATAAAAGTGCTGCTGACGGAGAGATTGCACTTTTGAAATTTGTTCCGGCTTCCGGAGCGGCTACACGGATGTTCAAATCGCTTTTCAGCTTTTTACAGGAAGATAAGAAAGATAAATCGGTGGACGAATTCTTTGCGAAACTGAAAGATTTCGCGTTCTATGAGGACCTTAAAACTTCTCTGGCCGCGGATGGTTATGATATTGAGTCGGCCGATGAAAAGACGATCGCCTCTTACTTCCTGACGAGCAAGGGGCTAGGTTACGGAGAACTTCCGAAAGGGCTCCTGAAATTTCATAATTACGCAGAACGCTCGCGCACGCCGCTGGAAGAGCACCTGGTAGAAGGGGCCAAATATGCGAATGCAGGTAGCAATGTACAGATCCACTTCACGGTGTCACCCGAGCACCGCGACAAATTCGAAAAACTGGTGGTGGAAGCGGTTCCAAGTTACCAGACGCAATATGGCGTTCGTTATATCGTCTCTTTTTCCGAACAGAAGAGCTCGACTGACACAATTGCGGTTAATTTAAATAATACCCCGTTCCGCGAAAAGGATGAGTCGCTATTATTCCGTCCGGCAGGTCACGGCGCATTGCTTGAAAACCTCGGGCAGCTCGATGCGGACATTATCTTCATTAAAAACATCGATAACGTTGTTCCCGATCGCATTAAAGGCGACACGATTACCTACAAAAAGGCATTGGCGGGGATCGTTTTGAGATACCAAAAGAAAATCTTCACTTATCTCGACAAACTTGCTTCGAATGCGGCATTGCTGACAGAACTCGACGAATTTTTCCGCGACGAACTTTGTGTGATCCCGCCAGCGGGTTTTGAATCTTGGAGTGACGAAAAGAAGAAAGAATATTTCGTAGGAAAGCTGGATCGGCCGTTACGCGCTTGCGGGATGGTTAAAAACCAAGGTGAGCCGGGTGGCGGACCTTTCTGGGCAGAAAATGCCGATGGATCATCGTCGCTGCAAATCGTCGAATCGGCGCAGGTGGATGTCGATAATGCGGAGCAGAACAGCATTTTCAAGAATTCGACCCACTTCAATCCGGTTGATCTGGTATGTGCGGTGAAGAACAAAAAGGGCGAGTTATACGATCTGAAAAAATTCCGTGACCCGCTAACCGGCTTTATTACAGGAAAATCCAAAGATGGTAAGGAACTGAAAGCACAGGAACTTCCGGGGCTATGGAATGGTTCGATGGCGGATTGGAACACGCTTTTCGTGGAAGTGCCATTGATCACTTTCAATCCGGTGAAAACGGTAAATGACCTGCTCCGCGAGCAGCACCAATAATTTTGAAATACAAGCCAAATAAAAAATGGTCGGAAGCAATTCCGACCATTTTTTATTTGAGTCTATGCGTTTAAAGTTTAAGGTTAAAATTCAGATCAGCGTTTGACTTTAAACCTTTATTATACTCATAGACTCTAAACTCATGAACCGCAGCGGCGGCCGCTCTTAAGCATCAAGGTATCGGTAATACTTTGCTTTCCTTGAAAGTCGAAAGGATTACCATTGTTTGCGTGCTGGCAACCTCTTCTATTTCGTTGATTTTTTCTAGCATCAGCTTCTGGTAAGTGCTGATGTCTTTGGAAATAACACGTAGAAGAAAATCTCCTGTACCTGTAATGTGGTGACATTCAATAACTTCTGGAATCGCGTGTATTTTCTCAACAAATGATTCCGTAACAGCCTTGCGGTGTCCTACCAGCGAAATCTGAACAAAAGTACTTACGCCCAGGCCAACCTTCTCAGGTTCCAGCTGCGCGTGGTAGCTTTTAATGATCCCCGATTGTTCGAGTTTCTTTACGCGTTCCAGGGTCGGAGCGGGTGAAAGCCCTATTTCTTTGGAAAGTTGTGCGTTGGTTATTTTCGCGTTCGTTTGTAAAATCTCCAGTACTTTGCGGTCTATCTGATCTAACTTAATAATGGCCGACATGTCTCTATGACTAAGGTTTATATGACGTGCCCATTTAGGGGACGTCGCAAAACTAATTAGTTTCCCGAAGATTCTTGTAATATTATACTGAAATTTTGTCTAAAAATAGAATTATCGTGGGTAAAATATGATTTTAGTATTGGAATATTACGCTATATGAAATGTAACCTGTTGTAGGTAATCCGGGTTACACAGCATATGTTTCTATTTTTTCGAGGAAATCCTGGTAAGTTCTGGTGATACCCTCTTCCAGGTTGATGGTGTGTTTCCATCCCAATGCATGGAGTTTGCTGACATCCATCAGTTTTCGGGGCGTACCATCCGGTTTATCAGTATTCCATTTGATTTCTCCTTCGAATCCTACCACTTTGCGGATCATTTCAGCCAAATGTTTGATGGTTACGTCGGAACCGACGCCGATATTGAGGAAGCCCGCTTCATTGTAATTCTGCATGAGGAAATAGCAAGCGGCTGCGAGGTCATCCGCGTGCAGGAACTCGCGTAGCGGCGATCCCGTCCCCCAGAGTTCCACAAATGGCTTCCCTTCTTCTTTTGCCTCATGAAACTTGCGGATCATCGCCGGTAAAACGTGCGAATTGTTCAAATCGTAATTATCATTCGGTCCGTACAGGTTCGTCGGCATTACCGAAATGAAATTGCAGTCATATTGCGAGCGGTAGGCCTCGCACATCTTAATACCTGCAATTTTGGCGATCGCGTAAGGCTCGTTGGTTGGTTCGAGCAGGCCTGTAAGCAGCGAGTCTTCCCGTAAAGGCTGCGGAGCCAGTTTGGGGTAAATGCAGCTCGATCCGAGGAACATCAGTTTTTTGGCATCGGTACGGTATGCACTGTCGATGACGTTATTCTGGATTAACAGATTGTCGTTCAGGAACTCTGCGCGGTAAATATTGTTTGCCATAATGCCGCCGACTTTGGCAGCGGCGAGAAAAATATACTCCGGACGTTCTGATTCAAAAAATGCCCGTACATCCGCCTGATTGCGAAGGTCGAGCTCGGAGGAGGTTCTGGTGATGATATTGTCAAATCCTTCACTTTCCAATTTTCTGAGAATTGCGGATCCAACCATTCCCCTGTGCCCGGCAATATAAATTTTAGCGCTTTTTTCCACGGTGTTTTTTTAAATTTGTCTTGGAAATCAATATAGAAAAAACCAATTCGTTACAAAAGTAACAATCTTGCCCTGAAGAAAAATCCTATATACATGCAAAGAGTAGCACTGTTCTGCGGCTTTTTTTCAATCTGTCTTTCGGTTTCCGTTTCGGCCCAGCAAGGTCAGAAGGAAACGCCGGCTCCTTCGTGGCTACCCAAAGAACAGGTGAAAAAGGACACTGCAACGCGTTCCAATGATCTGAAATCATTCGTTTCGGGGCTGGATCCGGTGGTGGGCGCTTCGGCGCCCGGCGGCAAGGGTAAATCCACGAACCTCTCCACGTTATTTGGAGAGACGATCCCCGACCTGGGGCTTCGTGTGAAGGAATACAAGAACCAGAAGAAGGATCGCAAAGCCCGCAAGGAAAGGGCACGGCTTGCCAAAGTACAATATGAAGGCATTCCCATGCAGGCTATGTCGGTCAAATACGGTAGCGGCGACCGGGCTACGGTGGAAAATTTCCATGTATTGAAAGAATACAAGCCTATCGATCAGTACGCCCGTGCGACGGAAACGCGCTGGTATGATAAAAAATCGAGAAAACTGAGTTCTTCCGTCGTGAAGGACAAGGCCCAGGCATTGCCATTACACGGCTCGTATAAAAAGTATAGCGGAGAAAATCTTATCGAGGAAGGCTACTACTATATGGGTGTGAAGGACGGTCGCTGGGTGAAATATGACACGAAGTACAACCTGATCGACAAGGCAGTCTGGAAACGTGGATTTCCTGCGGATTCGCGGATTACCTATTATGATTCAGCGCATACGCAGGTGAAAGAAGTGATGCCTGTTGCGTTCGGGGAAGTAGAGGGCGAGTACCTCCGATTCTATCAGGAAGGCCAGCTGGCGGTCAACGGCAAATACGATTCCGGTAAAAAAGTAGGCCGCTGGGTTGAATACTACCAGTTTCGCCGTCAGCGCAAAAAAGAGATACAATATCCGAAAACCGCCTGGGACGAGGAATTCGAACCGTTTGTTCTGCGGGAGTGGGACGATAAGGGCAAGCTTCTTTACGATTATACCAAAGATCCCCGCGCTTCCGCTGAAGAGGAGGAAACCGAAAATTAGGAGGTGCATGGTTGAAAATCACGGCTCACCTGCTTAATTAGCACGCATGTTTTCATCTTTCCTCCGTTTTGTCAGAGAAAAAAGCTGGCTTGCATGGCTCCTGTGCCTGTTACCCGTTCTGATCTATAGCTGGGTATTCAAAGTCATTGCATTGAATGTTAATTATGTAGCATTCGATGATATCCTCATCCTGGGCATTATTCCCGAATTTTCGAAAGCCGACCTGGCAGGGAAATGGCGACTTCTGACGACCCTTTTTCCCGAACACCGCCTGGTATTTTCCCGGTCGGTAATTCTGCTACTTCACAAGACATTCGGAACGGTCAATCTGGTGTGGCCGATGATCATCGCGAACAGCTGCTGGGCGCTTTGTGCGGTAGTTTTCTATCGTGCCTACCGGCATTTGAAGCTTTCCATCTGGTATTTTGTGCCAATAATGTGGTTGTGGTTCAATATTCAGTCGTTTGAAAACATCTTCTGGGGGGTAAGTTCCCTGTGCAACTTCGGGGTGATCCTTTTTGTGCTTTGCGCGCTATATTTTGCCGTTTATAAGCCCGAAAAGTTGGCTGTCTCGCTGTTTTTCGCAGTCGTTGCGACATTTACGTATGGGAATGGGCTGATGGTGTTTCCCGTAATCGGGCTGTTGTTTCTGCTGGGAGGTTACCGGAAACAGTTTTTCATCACACTGGCCACAACACTGGTCGTTGCGATCATCTATTTCATCGATTTTACACCTATTACCCAAAATCTCGACTTCTCAAACCCGCAACAGGTGAAAGAAGGCTTCTTCGGTTTCTTTGGTTTTATCGGCTCATGGGCGACACTCACCGCTTACAGCACCCCGACTACCGGCCTGTATGTAGCCGTAGCAATGGGAATGCTGATGATCATCTGCGTGATGGTTTTATACAGGAAGCAATACATTCCGCTCTGGAATTCGATCTGGCTAAAAGGACGTTATACAAACAATACGGCCCTTTTTGCACTTGCTATCGCCATTTTTACGGGCATTACCGCCCTCGCACTCACCTATAAGCGCATTCCCACGGATACCTTTGAGGGCATGTTTAAAGGCCGCTATCGCATGTATTCCACGCTGTGGTGCATTTCCCTGTATTTTGGATTTCTTGCTATCGTACAAAATGCAGTGAGGAGAAAGTTTGCCCCCGGAATACTGGTCGCGGCCATCGTTTTCAATATCGTACTGCTGCACAGCAACTTCGCCGAGGCGGTCAATAACCGTCGGGCCGCCATCGCGCAGGAATTCAATGCACGCTACAATGCCGATTGGCTCGGTATCCGCATGTTTTCAATGGATCAGCAGCATTATGAGAAAATCCGTTCCTATTACAGCTCGGGCGATCCATTGGCCGAAAACTGGAAGCCACGGGCCGATTCGGTTTCTTGTGATAGTGTTTATTCGCCGGATGAAGTCGGGCTACTTGGTAACCATATTGTGATCGGCTTTCATCAGGAATTCTTCAAGCCCGAAAAGGACTACTCCGACGGAGCCTATGTGATTCTGAAATCGCCGGAGCATGTATACGCATCACCTCCGAACCAGGTTGCAGTGCCTTTGAAAACGACTTTACGACGCGGTATGTATTTTAGCAAAGGGCTGAACGCGAGTTTTCATACGGCGAATATCGAGCCCGGAACTTACAAAATTTACCTGCTTGTCCGGCGGAACGGCCACAATGCCATTTACTGCACCGGTAAAATCTGGGAGGAAAAAGAGTAATCAGTACTTGTGGTGGACGGCCGTGAGAATACGCTCGACTTCCTTACGGACATCGGCGGTAGGCTTCGTGAAATTGTTGTTCATGAAACTGAAAGCCAGGACTTTTCCTTTCCTGGTGATCAGATAGCCGCTTAGATTGTAGACGTTGCTTAGACTGCCTGTTTTAGCAAAAATGAATGGAGGTTCTTCTTTAAAGAGATTTTTCAAGGTCCCGGTTTTCCCACCTGCCGGCAATATTTTGAACAGCCTTTCCTGCGGGACTTTTGCGTAAATTTTTTGTAATAATGCCACCATCGTCCTCGGCGTAAAGAGGTTATACCGGCTCAGCCCGGAACCGTCTTTCCAGACCGGTTTGTCGGGCAGGTCGGCCAGATGATGTTCCAGGGCGTGTGCAATGGCTTTTTCTGAGCTCAATGGAAGTTTGTTGGCTGTTGCATAGAGCAGCATCAGTTGTTCGGCCAGCATGTTGTCGCTCACCTGCATCATGCGCGTATAAAGCGAGTCGGAAGGAATGCTGTTGACGGTCTGTAATTCGATTTCCAGCGGGATATTAATCAGTTTGATCTCTTTTTTAAGGGTATCGCTCAGCAATTGCAATGTGAGCTGGTCGGTCATATGAACCGGAATATCCCTTGTAGTGCTTTTGGAATCGACCGACTTGGGATAATGAAAAACATTTTGCAGTTCCTCCCTCTCGATCCCGGAAACCGAGGTGTCCTGCACCATGAACTTTTGCCAGAAACGCGGATTGGCCCGGTATTCCCCCGCCGGGCCGCTTTTAAAACGTACAATATTGCCGTAAACGGGCATGGCGGTAACCTCCGGTTGGTAATAATCATTGTAATCGCTCCACGCCCAGCCGGGGCCGAAACGTTTATTTTCGAAATGGTAAGGCGTGAAAAATATCTGGTCCTTGCGGCCTTTCAGGAAATCGAAAACCTTGCTGTGTGGTAAATCGGGATGCAATAACGATGGGTCGCCGGTACCGCGGATGATCAACAATTCTCCCCATTCGAGGTATTCCAACCCGGGAATGGAGTCGCCGAGAGCGGAGAGGCCCGCATAAAAGCTAAACAGTTTGGTATTGGATGCGGGAATAAAATATTTATCGTCCTGGTAAGAAGCGAGCGCCTTCGTTTCATTAATTCTGGCGATGGAAACGCCTGTATGCTGCTGGCTGAGGACTGCCGAGCGGCCGATTTCGCGTTTCAGATAATGCGAGGCAGAACAGCCGGATAATGCAATGATACTGATGAAGAAGAGCAGCGTGCGCATGGAAACAGGTTAAAATGAACTTTAAACAAAGATAATATTTTCACTTTATTGGCAAACCGTACCGCAAGTTACCGCCGGGCTAATTTTGTAATGCCACCCTGTTGAAGGATTAACGGTGATCCAAAGCACCGTTTTTAATGACCAGAAAATAGCCGCCGCTCAAAGTCACCAGGCTATCGCGCTTCAAATCAAACTGTGGCAGGCATGCCGAGTCCGCAAGGACATAACGGGTCGAGTCGGTTTGCATGCTGATGGACAAATGATGATAGCGCTGGAAATTGGCATGAATATCTGCGTGCTGGAACAAATCGTGGCAAACCCCGATCGTGGACGCTGACGGTACCAGTGTACGTAATTGTTTTGCGTTGGAAGCATGAACATCGGGATGGTTAGTAGCCAGTTTTCTAGCCGTCGCTCCCCAACATAAGAACGTGCCGATGCCTAATGCGATGATCGTCAATTGCTTATTGATGGGCATTGCGAGTGACATGCGTTGCACAAACAGAAATGCGAAGAGCAATGCCACAAAAGGCAATGCGGGTAACAGGTAATGCGGATACTGCTTGATACTCACCAGCATAGGAATAATGCCGGAAGCCGCGACGAGGGCTGTTAGCAGGACATTTTTAGAAATGCCTTTTTCGGGGGAGGTTTTCCACTTCAAACCGTATGATAATCCATAGAGCGCCGCCAATGCGAGTAAATGCGGATAAAGGTTGCGTAGGAGTACTAATACCAGCGTAAAATGGGCGGTCCAGCCGGTGCCTGCTTTTTCGCGTTTCTGCAACAAAGCCTGCACAACCTGCCCGTTGAAATAGGTCGTCATGAAAGCCCGTGCAGGTGCGTATGCAAGTATACCCGCGATGCTTGCCGAAACGACAATCAGCATAATGGCTGTCGGACGAAAGACCTTTGAAAACCTGAGGGAAGGTGTGGAAATAGCGTAGATCACCGAAAATGCCAGTGGGTAAAGTCCCACGGGACCTTTGGTCAGAAATGCGAGGACGATGCAAATGCCGGCCAATAATGGCCAGAGATCATCGCGTGTGCGAACAATATCCTTTTTTAGAAAAACTAACTGGCAATAGCACGAGGCAAGGCAAAACAGGCCCATTGTACTGTCGAGAAAATTGTTGGGAATGCTGTAATAGACAATTTCCATCCCGTACCAGCAGAGCACCGGCAGCCAGCTGAATGCCCGAAATGCGCTGGCCGAGCCGAGTAATGCGTGCCAGATTTTCACTATCAGGTAAATATAACCAATCAGAATCAGCAGATTATAGCCGTTTTCAACCAGAGGTGTGTCGCCAAAAAGCCTGAAAAGGAGCGACTGCAAACCGAACTGCAGCGGCGGATGTCCCGAGAAAAAATCCCCATTGTCGTACGGCAGCCAAAAGGAATGTGCAAAAAAAGGTCGCCAGAACGAGCCGGTTCCCTCCGACATATTACGCGCAATAGCCGCATAGGTGACGCCGTCCATAAACATCGTGTCGTCGATCGAACGCGGCAGAAAGGTGATCAGAATAAAGCTTAGGGTAAATAGCCACGGTAGCCACCACGGGTAATTTTCCTTTTTAGCAATATTCAAATTCATCATGCGGAGTGAAATTTGCCGTTAAATAACGGGTTTTGCGCATTGGAGAATAGTTTATCAGCATTTCTTTTTTATCAAACGCGCTCTTTGCCGCTTTCTATAACGCACCTAATGCAATTACTTTGTAAAATCTGATAACCACACCGCAAACTGATGACTGATATCCGGGCTGTCCTGAAACAATATTGGGGATACGACGCTTTCAGGCCGTTTCAGGAAGATGCCATCAAGGCGGTTCTGAATGGTATGGATACGCTGGTACTTCTCCCGACGGGTGGAGGGAAGTCCATTTGTTTCCAGGTTCCAGTAATGGCTTCCGAGGGTGTTTGCATTGTAGTAACGCCGCTCATTGCCTTGATGAAGGACCAGGTCGAGCAGCTCAAACGCAGGTACATTCCGGCCGCGGCGATCCATTCCGGGATGAGCAAAACGGAAATCGATATTACATTAGATAACTGTATTCACGGTAATACGAAGTTTCTCTACGTCTCGCCCGAGCGCCTGCGGACGGACATTATGATCGCGCGCACGAAGCAGATGAAGGTGTGCTTGCTGGCGATAGACGAGGCGCATTGTATCTCTGCCTGGGGATACGATTTCCGCCCCTCCTACCTGCTGATCGCCGAATTCAGAAAGCTTTTACCCAAAGTGCCGGTCATGGCGCTGACGGCCACCGCTACCGAGGAAGTAAGGGCGGATATTCTCGATAAGCTCGAAATGCGTAATGCGAGGGTATTCAAACAGTCTTTTGCACGCGCCAACCTCTCCTACTCGGCATTCCCGGAGGAAAGTAAGGAGCGTAAATTATTGCAGATTTTACGCAATGTGCAGGGAACGGCCATTGTATACGTTCGCACCCGAAAGCGGACAAAAGACTTGGCTGAATGGCTGAACCGGCAAGGTATTTCAGCCACGAGCTACCATGCAGGCCTGCTTTTTAAGGACCGTTCCGATCGGCAGACGGCCTGGATTCAGAACCGGGTCCGGATCGTCGTGGCGACGAATGCATTCGGAATGGGAATCGATAAGCCGGATGTCCGGGCGGTGATCCATTTCGACCTTCCGGATAACCTCGAAGCATATTATCAGGAGGCGGGCCGGGCAGGAAGGGACGAGAAAAAGGCCTATGCCGTTGCGCTTTTTAATAAAATTGATCTGGAAGAACTCACAGACAGCATCGAGCGAAAATATCCGCCGGTAGAAATGCTGCGGCGAGTGTACCAGGCTTTGGCCAACTATTACAAGGTGGCGGTAGGCTCGGGCGAATTGTCAGGGTTTGATTTTGACATACAAGAGTTCGCAGGAATATTCGGACTGCCGGTCAATGAAACACATTATGCATTAAAACTGCTTGAAGAAGAGGGGTTTGTGCAACTAAGCGAGAATTTCGGCGATTCCTCTAAAATCCATTTCCTGGTCGATAACCGGCAATTGTACGACTTTCAGATACGCTATCAGGAGCTGGATTCGTTTATCAAACTAGTCCTGAGAATGTACGGCGGGGAGCTTTTCACGGAGTATGTGCGCATTTCAGAAACCGAGCTGGCGCAGATCCATTTCGCTACCGTACCTGAGATTCTGAGGAAACTGAAATTCCTGGCTGAACGCGAAATCATTGATTACGAAGCCAGAAAGGACAAGCCTCAGCTTACATTCCTGACACCGCGCTATGACGCTTCTTTACTACCGCTGAATGTTTTTGAAATACAAAAGAAGAAAGACCGTGACCTTGGAAAGGCCCAGGCGGTGATCCGTTATGTGTCACACACCAGGATGTGCCGGACCTTGCTTTTGCTTGAATATTTTCATGAATTTGATGCGGAGGAATGCGGCGTATGCGATATCTGCATTCAGAACAGAAAAAATGAAGCAATCCGGGACTCTGCCGGGGACGCCACTTTGGCCTGGCAGATCACCGATTTTTTGAACCGTGAGGGCCCGATGTTGCCTGCGGAACTCGGCCGCGCATTTGAATATCTGCCCGGCGATGCGTTTCTAAAAACATTACAAGGACTAATCCAGGAGGAAGCGATCCATTATAACGAACAGGGATTACTGACCCCAACTAACAAAACTCAACTTTGAAAACCTCATTACTTACCACAGCACTATTCGTCCTGACAACCCTTCAGTGCGTTGTCGCTCAACAGATTCCCGGCCTGCAATTCAGTAATTACGGCGGCCTTTACCGCTCTACTTATAACCCCTCGGTGCTCGGCGGGCCACGGCATAAGTTTCAGATTAATGTCCTTACGCTCGGCGGGAGTATCAAATACCGCTATTTCCGGTTTATTGGGGAAAATTCGTTTTTGTACCCTGTTCTTGCGCCGCATTCCACGAAGGAGCTTTATGGCCGCTCACGCACCATGGGCTCGCTGACTTACAAAGATCCCATATTTCTGACGGGCGAGATTCGCTGGCCTTCTGTTTCGTTTGCCATTGGCAAGTACCACGGCGTGGCGGTGCAGCTGCGTACGCGGGGATTTGTACTGGGTAGAAATATCCCTGCTGCGATCGATAATTTGTATATGAAGCGGCTGGACACGGGCAGCACGCCCCAGCTTTCCATTGAGGCCTGGGGGAATTTCAGCCTTGTCCAGCAAAGCTTTTCGGATCTCAGCTTTTCTTACGGTGCGCAACTGCTCGATATCGAAGGGCATAAGTTTCGCGCCGGTGTGACCGTGAAACGCGTTTTCGGTGCGCGTGTAGCCTATTTGAAGGGCAATGCAGACCGTTACAGCATTAATCCGGTCAGCAGCACCGAACCGGATATCAACCAGTTGGAAATTGACAATCTGACCTATGAAAGTGGGTACAGCACACCGAACCGCAAAATGGGGCTTGGAAATTTGTTCGACTCCGGCAAATATGGTTCCGGCTGGGGTTACGACCTGGGCTTTTCTTACGAAATAGGCTCGGTTTGGAAGGGCCGCAAAGAAGCTTACAACGACAGCCCCGATTACCTTGTACGCATTGCGGGTTCTTTAACGGACATTGGTTCGGTCAAATACAAAACATCCGATTCGAGGGTGGTACGCGGGACGCATAGTGACGTGGTCGTTCGGCAAACCGAGCTCGAAACGATCAGCGACCGTGGTCCGGAAGGCTTTATGAGCCTTTTTCCGGGCGATACCAGTTCCGCATTTGCCCAAAAGGTGAAATTACCGCAGGCACTTAACCTGGAAGCCGATTTACAGGTTTTCCACGGCTTCTTCCTGAACCTTTCCCACACGAGCCGTTTCAAAAGCCGCAGCGGGCAGACATTAGATATGTACGTACCTAATACTTTTATCATCACACCACGTTTTGAGGACGAGGACTCGGGCCTTTCGTTCCCGATCTCGTTCATTCAGGGGAATAACCGTCCTTCCATTGGCCTCGCAGGGCATTTTGGTCCGGTATTCCTTGGTTTCAGCAATGTAAACGGCCTTATGAAAAGCGGTGGCGCTCGTGGTAGCATGATGTACATCGGGTTCACCGCGTGGAAAGCATCCCGGAAGAAAGACAAGGATTAATATGAAAACATCGTCTGCCCTATTCATTTTAGCAGTTTTCCTGCCACTGATGCTGCTCGGGCAGCACGATCAACACACAAGTCATACCGTCGCGGCCGACGTGGAGCCGCAGCCTTTGCTGGCACAAGCGATGCGCTTGCAGGAAGCGCTTGCCTTTTCGGGCAATGCATTACCATCGGCCGATGCGGAAAAGCTCAAAGCGCTTGGTCGCGGGCCGTTGTCGAAGCAGACTGTTGCGCAAATTCAGTCCATTCTCGACCCTTATTGCCTGAATGTAGTACATATCAATCCGGAAGGCAGGGTGAAAGTAGACCAGGGGAATGCCAAAGCCAGTCTGGTGCAGGGTGGCTGGACGGCTTTTTTGGTTAAAATCCACAATGAGGCAGGCATTACCGCCAAGTTTGAAGCCACGAGCCCTAATGCGTTAAAACCCTATCATTCCCCTTCCTTCGAGCACAGGGTAAAAAAGGAACACGAGCTCACCGAGGGGCAGGTCGCCAACCGGTTTATGGATATTCAGATTTATGCCGGCAGGCCATTGCAGGCAAATTTGTCGGGTTTGAAACTCGAATATGCGGTGGTTCAGATCTATTGCAAGGATGCGGGTAAACGCGAGGCGGAAATCGCTTACAACGCCGGTCAGGGCTCGCAAGACATCGGTTTTCGGAACGCGACCCATATTTTGTTTGATGTAAAACCTGCGGTTAAGGTTAATTTTGACGTAAAAGATGACGACGGAACTGCCACTATGGCGTCTTTCCTCATTACCGACGACGGGCAGGAACATGCTTCCGGCAAATTCAAAGGGATATACCCGTTACCATCACGGCGTGTTGCGGCATTCGACGAATACCCCGACTTCTTTTTTCAGCCACAGATTTATCGTAAAAGCGGAGAGCATGTGACATTGCCGCCAGGTAAGTACAAGGTCACGTACACCCGTGGGCCTGAGTACATTCCGCAAACGAAGGAAATCACCGTTCCCGAGGGAGAGGAATCTGTGAATGTGACATTCCAGCTGAAAAGGTGGATCCAGCTTGCCAAACTCGGCTGGTTCAGCGCCGATCACCACATCCACGCGGCGGGTTGCAGCCATTACGATAGCCCAACAGAAGGCGTCGATCCGAAAGACATGTTCCGGCAGGTATTGGGCGAGGACCTGAATATGGCGGCGAACCTGGCATGGGGGCCTAGCTGGTATCATCAAAAAACTTTTTTTACCGCAAAAGACCACCCGTTGTCAAGCAAGAAAACGGTCATGCGCAACGATGTGGAGGTTTCGGGCTTCCCTTCTTCTCATGCCGGGCATATTGTTTTGCTGAGGATAAAAGAAGACGATTACCCGGGTACCACGACCATCGAACAATGGCCGAGCTGGACGGCACCGGTGCTTTCCTGGGCCAAATCGCAAGGTGGTGTGGTAGGCTATGCACATTCGGGTTGGGGATTGGAGCCAATGGAGGCTACCAGCGAGCTTCCGAACTACGTCACGCCGAAAATGGACGGAATCGGTGCCGTTGAATACGTGGTAACGGTGACCGACGGCCTGGTCGACTTTTTCAGTGCCGGCGATACTCCGGCGCCCTGGGAGCTCAATATGTATTACCATACGCTCAATTGTGGTTTTAAGACAAGGCTAAGCGGCGAAACCGACTTCCCGTGCATTACGGACGTGCGCGTTGGGCAGGCGCGAAGCTATTTCAAACCTAAAAATGCGATGGATTACGACGGGTACGTGGAAGCCTTGCGATTGGGGCGAAGCTATGTTTCCGATGGGAAATCGCACATCATGGATTTTAAAGTCGATGGCGTGGAGGCCGGGACCGGTGACAGTGAAGTGGCCCTTAAATCGCCAGGGAATGTAAAAGTAACAGCAAAACTAGCCGCTTACCTGCCGGAGAAGCAGGATAGTATCGGAGGAAAAATTGCAAGAGCGCCTATTACGGATAAACCTTACTGGGACATCGAACGCTCCCGGATTGTGCAATCCCGGGCGGTGCGGGCGGAACTGATATTCAATGGGGTACCCGTGGATACTGTTGAGATACAAGCGGATGGGACGTTGCAGGATATCCGTTTTTCAACCAAAATCTCCAAATCAGGATGGCTGGCCGTGCGTATTTATCCCAGTTCGCATTCGAATCCGGTTTTTGTAAAAGTAAATGCCCAGCCTATCTTGGAAAAGCAGAGTGCGGAATGGTGCCTTGCGGCCTTGGAACAGTGTTGGAAAATGAAGGAGCCTAATATCCGCGCCGAGGAGAAAAACGCCGCCGCTGCGGCTTACGACAAGGCGCGAAATGTATACCGGCGGCTCATTGTGGCAGGAAACAAGTGATGGTTATTCGGGCCTCGTTTCAGCTTTTTTGGACCGGAAGATTCCTCCTATTCTGCTGAACATCCGTTTTTCAAACTCCCAAAAGAATGTGAATTTCCCCCATATCCAGCCCCAGGCAAGCAGAATAACCTGGTATAGCGGGAGAATGACGAGAATATTGACGCCCCAGCGGAGCCATCCGGGCGAGTTTTCGGTAATGCCGATCAGTTCAAAGAGCCAGCGTTTGGCATAGAGGACCGAAAAACCGGTACATGCGAAAACGACGAGAATAATGAGTACATCCCACCCATTCCGGACGTTCCAGCGTTGTTTCAGTTTTTCGATCATCAGATACTATTCATGGAAGAAATCCAGGTGCTCTGGTTTGATTACCTCTTTGTCCAAAGTTAAAAATTCTTCCCAAAAAGGGTCGTTCGGAACTCCGGCGCGGCATATAACCGGCTCTTTTTTAACCGGATGTTCAAAGTACAACCGGCGTGCATGCAAATTAATGCTGCCATCCGGATTGCCTTTGGGATAACCATATTTAACATCCCCGCGGATCGGGCAATTCATCGACGCGAGCTGCACGCGGATCTGGTGCGGCCTGCCGGTTACCGGCATTACTTCCAGCAGATGAAACTTATTGATCTCTCCTACCCAGCGGTACGAAAGCTCCGCACGCTGCGATCCAGGAACCTCCTGATCGTGGGCTGTGGTCACATTGCGGGCCTCATTTTTGGTGAGCCAATGCACCAGCTTGCCTTTCTTTTCGGCAGGTTTGTTTTTCACAACGGCCCAATAGGTTTTCTGCACATCACGCTTGCGGAATATCTCGTTCATGCGTTCGAGCGCCTTCGACGTGCGTGCAAATACGACGAGCCCGCTCACGGGACGGTCGAGACGGTGCACAGTGCCGAGAAATACTGCTCCCGGCTTATCGTATTCCTCCTTAATATAGTCTTTGACCATATCGAGCAGGCACGTATCGCCGGTTACATCGGCCTGAACCAGAATGCCCGGCTCCTTATTGACGATGATCAGGTGATTATCTTCGTAAACAACCCGAAAAGGTTTCTTAGCCATATTATTAGTTTAATACTTTTTAAAAGGTTAGTATGATTCCGAATCATTCGGGAATGATCTTCCTTTTACATCTGAAATATAATTGGTAATGGCGTTGGTCATAACGCCATTCAAATCGGCATAATGGCGCAAAAAGCGCGGTTTGAACTCCTTATTGATACCGAGCAAATCGTGGATTACCAGCACCTGGCCATCTGCATGAGGCCCGGCACCGATTCCGATCGTTGGGATTTGAATGCTTTCGGAAACTTGTTTGGTCAGTTTAGCGGGGATTTTTTCCAGAACCATCGAGAAGCATCCCACTTCTTCCAGCATTTTAGCATCTTCCAGTAGTTTTTGTGCTTCGGCTTCCTGTTTTGCACGGACGGTATAAGTCCCGAATTTGTAAATGGATTGCGGTGTAAGCCCCAAATGGCCCATAACAGGCACCCCTGCGCTCAATATGCGTGTGATGGAGTCTTTCACTTCAAGTCCGCCTTCGAGCTTCACAGCGTGGGCACCGGATTCCTTCATGATCCGGATCGCGGAGTTCAATGCCTCGCGGGAGTTGCCCTGGTAGGAGCCAAAAGGCAAATCCACGACAACCAATGCACGCTTCACCGCCCGTACCACCGAGGATGCATGGTAGATCATCTGATCGATCGTAATGGGCAGGGTCGTTTCATGCCCGGCCATTACGTTGGAAGCGGAATCGCCTACCAGGATCAGCTCTACGCCGGCAGCATCTACGATTCCCGCCATAGAATAATCGTAGGCGGTAAGGCAGGTTATTTTTTCACCACGGTTTTTCATTTCCTGAATCACGTGGGTTGTAATGCGCTTGATATCAGCAGTATGTACAGACATGGTGGTTATCGGTAATGGTAATCGAAATTCAAAAAGTGTGGTCAGGTGTTGTCGAGCATGGTCAAGTGTGGTCGGATGTAGTCAAGTATTGTCACGTGTGGTCATGTTTGGTTGAGAGGAGAACTTGTGTTTACGATATTCCAAACTCTCTACTATAAATGACGATACCTGACAACCTCTGACCATTCTTGACTCATCTCCCCAGCGTTGCACGCGAGCAGAAGCGTTACCGGTTTATGAGCCAGTTTTCGGGGTTCAGTCGCGAAGTATTTTTCCAAACCTGGAATTGCAGTTCCGAGGTGCCGTCGCTGTCGGTGGCCACGCGGCCGATATTTTCCCGCGCTTTCACTTTTTGCCCCGCGCGTACCGATACGCCGGTCATTTTGGCGTAAATCGTCATATAGTTACCGTGCTGGATCGCCACCACGCTTCCCATTCCGGGCAGCTCGGTCACGTCGAGCACCGTTCCGTCATAAACCGACCTTACCGGCTCGCCAGCGGTCGTCTGAATATCAATACCCAGGTTGTCGACCATCACACCTTTCAGAACTGCGTGCGGGCGCTGACCGAAATGGCTGGAAACAAAGCCTTTTACGGGCCAGGGCAGGCGGTTTTGCGAGGCCGTGAAGGATGACGCCAGGGTCGTTTCTTCCTCACTCATGCCACTTGATACCACCGGCTCTTCCTCAGTTTCTTTCGGGGCTTCTACCGCGGCTTCACCTTTTTTCTCCCGTTCGGCATTTTCCCGAGCAAGTCTTTCGCGTTCGGCCTTCCGGCGCGCTTCTCTTTCCTCCCGCTCGCGGCGTTCCCTTTCAAGACGTTCGCGGCGCTCCCGCTCGGCAATGCGGCGGATGCTGGCTTCCAAAAGGTCGGTAGCACGTTTGTTTTCTGCAATCTGCTTCCTCAGCTCAACTTCTTTTTGAGAAAGCTCCTTGATCACTTCATTTTGCTTGACTTTCAGGCCTTCCAGTTTGGTATTCTCTGTAAGCCGCGTATCGAGAACGTTCTTCTGCTGGTTCTTTTTGGAAGTAATGCGTTGGCGTTCAGCTAGTACCTGCTTTTGCAAAGCATCGATTTCCTTGGCTCTCCCCTGTCTCGCCTCCGTGTATTGCTTCAAATATTTATAGCGAAGGACAAACTGGTTGAATGTGCCTGCCGAAAAAAGAAAAACAAGCTGATTGAAATAGGCGTTCCGCTTGGAAGCCTCGTAAATCATATGACCGTATTCTTCTTTTAATACAGCCAGGCTGCTATCCAGCGCCTGACGACGTTTTTCGAGCACTTTCAATTCGCGGTCGAGGATTTCGAGGTCGTCGGTAAGCAGGTCGATTTGCCTTTTATAGGTATTGATCTGCTGGTTCAGTGCTTTAAGCTGCCCGAGATTGACGTTCTTTTGAGAAGAAGTCTGTTTGAGGATATTCTGAATTTCCCTGATTTTGCCTTGGTTCTCAGCCTTTTCACGTTCCAGCTGCTCGCGGGTCTTCTGCGCAAATGCACCTGCGCATGCGCAGAGCACGAAAGTAAGCACTAACCAAAAACGACGGCTACCAGGGGTACGAAAGGGCATAATATTGATTCTTGCGGCCAAAAATACATCTCACGGCAGGCAAAGTTAAGCAGACTTTCTGTATTTTACCTTTTACGCTTGTAGCTCGAAGGAACATTAAACGGAAAACCGGGGCTTTGATTTACCAATTCCACCTTACTGTGTTTGAGGCGCATGGTCGTTTCAAGCTTTTGCTGCTCTTTGGAAAGCACATTCAGGCTGATATGGCTCGTAAACGGGAAGAGAAAGTTGCCGACGTTCCTGAAATCCTCATAATCCAGGGTAAAAGTGTTTTGCGTGGGCACTTCCGTTGCTTTCAGACGTGAGAGTTTCTGGTTCTTTTCGGCAATGTAGTTATCGACTTCCAGTTTATCGACGAGCTGTTTGAGGATATAAAAGTCGTTTTCCTTTATAAAACGGCCCTCTTCCTGCATTTCAAAAGGCATATTTCCGATGATCACCGATTGCAGAAGATCAAAGTTGAGATCGAAGTTGTACTGTTTGCTGAGCTGTTCGTAATTGAAAACGAAATAGTCGCGGTGGATTTTATCCATAAAAACAATGGAATCCCGGGTAATAATGCCACGCGCCACTTCCAGTCCGACGCCTGTTACCGAAAGCCAGATAATGCTGTCCTTTTTCATCCGGATGTTGACATTGGTATTGTCAAAATCCTGCCTGGCGCTTTTGAAGGAAAACTTGGATTTCGCCGTCAGATAATCAAAATCGACTTCGTTGACTTTCACCTCGGGCATCGGCTCACCTGCATCGGGCACGACCGCGACGGTGTCCACCGCGGAGGTGTCTTTGGACTCTGGGGCCGTGGTAATCAGGGTTGTATCTTTGGCCGGATTTTGGGAAGTACTTTTGGTAGAACGTGGTTTGTGACAAGCCGTGAACCATATCAGAGACATGGCTATCAGCCCGACCGTAATTTTACTGCTCATGTAATGCACCTGTTGCTATTTTTTTGTCAAGAAGTTCGGTGGTCTCTCCCATTCTTTTGGCTTTTTTCCATTGGGCCACCGCATTGTCCCGTTCTCCTAGTTTGAACAGGACATCCCCGTAATGTTCAACAATTGTGCCACTCACGCCACTGCTGTCGAGCATTGCCTTTTCGAGGTATTCCTTGGCTTTTTTGTAGTCTTTGCGAATGTATAATACCCAGGCATAGGTATCGAGGTAGGTCGGGTTGTCCTGATGCTGTTGCACGAGTTTTTCCGACATTTTGAGTGCGAGATCAAGCTTTTCCTTTCTCAGGGAGAGAAAATAACTGTAATTGTTGAGGACGTGATCGTTGTCCGGGTCGGCTTTCAACGCGAGGTCATAGGCGGCGTCGGATTTGTCGTGGTCTCCGATACCGTTGAATGCGTCGCCTAGCTGTGCGTGGATTAAAGGCACCAGCTGGGGATTTTCTCCGATCATTTTCAGGCTTTCTTCCAGCGAGGAGGTCGCTTCCTTATAATTTTTCTTCATCAGATGCGCCGTTCCGTTGAAATACCAGAACATGCCCTGATTTGGAAACAATTCCAATGCTTTTTCTGAATGTACCAGCATGCTGTCGGGCTGGTTGAGCTGGCCGTCCAGCTGCATGACGGCGATCCAGACCTGGAAAACGTTCGGATCGGCGGCTACGGCTTTGAGGTATAGTTGCCGGGCTTCGGCAAATTTGCGCTGGCGCGTCAGCAGATCGGCGTAAATGACCATTGCCTTGGACTCGTTCGGATGCGTCTCGGCAAGCTGACGGGCCAGTATAACGGCCTCATTCACTTCGTTTTCCGTTTTCAGCATCGTCAGATAGCCGGAAAGCACGCGGATTTTAGGGTCGGCATCGAGGTTGGGATTGGCGAAAACCTGTTTCAACTCCTGATTGCATTTCTGGACGTCGCCGTTCCGGCGGTAAATATCTGCCAGCAATACATGCGCCTGCGCCTCGTCCGGATTAATTTTCAGCGCCTCTTCCAATGGCGCTACCGCTTCAACGATACGATCATTAGCAATCAGCATTTCGGCCAGTTCCACACGGTAACTCACCTCTCCGGGCTCCGCATCGATCAGTTTTTTGCCTTCTGCCAGTGCTTTGTCAAGATTATTCTGGCGGAGATACAACTGCTGTTTCTGGTGCGTGATCTCTTCGGTCACCCCCATTGATTTTTCCAGCTTGTTATAAGTCTCGATTGCCTTGTCAAACTGGTCGGCAAAAACGTATACTGCTGCCAGTTCTATTCCGTACTCGATATTTTCCGGATTTTTAGCTACCAATGTTTCGTAGATCTGGGCGGCTTCAGAGTATTTGCGGCGTTTTGCGTAAAGTTCCGCGAGTTGTTGGGAATAGAAAATATTTTCCTTGTCGAGATCGTGTGCCTTTTTGGAGGCATTGATCGCGTCGTCATACTTTTCGAGCTTGATCAGTGCCGTAGCTACCAGGTAATGCGTGGCAGCGTCCTGCGGGGTGAGGAGAGCAAGTTTTTCGAATACGGGCAATGCACGCTCAGGCTCGTCCTTCATCATGAATTTCATCCCCTCGGTGGCCATCGACTCCCCTTCCAGCCTTGTGATGACGCCCTCTTCTTTTACCTCCTGTTTGTCACGATCTTTACGACGCTGCGCATGGGCCGCCGTCATCAGCCAGGAAGCCGATACGAGGCAAATAAGAAGGGTTATTTTCAAATATTCGGTCCTCATATTTTATCGTGCGCCATCAGATCGTGCGACATGACCGGCTATTTCAGTGTAAATAACAAAGTTACCAAATTTTGTCAGTATGCCCTGCCCAAAAGTCTTTGCAAATAAGTATACTAACGTGGAAATATATATAATCTTATGCCGGAATGACCGCTATCTGACTGAATAAGCCGATTTCCCGAAACCGGGCAAGCCGTGGGGGCTCAGTACTTCCACTTGGATGTCGGCCGGGCCGGCGGCATCGGAATGGTAATAACTTACACGGGCCTTTCCGTCGCTACCGGTTTTGAGCATAGGTGCCCAGAAAATAGTAGAACGGAAATCAGGGTTTGGAGCGGGCGGACTGGTGGGGCCGTATTGCGGTGAGTAGAACTCGCGAGGGGTATGAAAACCGGCAATTTTGGTCACCAACACACCCGGTACAATATCCTGTGAATAGTCGTAATTCTCATTTCCACGCTTGGTAAGCACCGAAATAACCCCATTTCCTCCCCTGCTGCCATATATCGCTGCCGATGCCCCTTTCAGCACGTCGATCGACTCTACATCAAAAACATTCAGCGAAGTGATCATCGCTTTATCCACCGGCATACCATCCAGTACGAAAAGCGGCTCACCTCTGTTGCCCCGTATCGATACCACGGCATTCATCCCCGACCCCATGACCGACACGCCCGCTACACGGCCCTGAAGCATATCGAGTATACTCATATAGCCGGAAGCCATTTGAGGCGTCACTTTCAGGGTAGCATCTGCCGAATTATAAAGCTTCCGCGCGTCACGGGGCACTTCCTTTTTGGCTTTGATAGTTACTTCACGCAGGAGCCGCTCGCGGTTTTCACGGATTTTTCTTGAAATTTCCTGATCCTGGGCGGCTTTTTTGAGGAAATCGGCTAGCCGTTGCGCATCGACGGTTACCGGCTTGAAAGGAATTTTGACGACAGAAGCCCGTGGTGCATCAAACGGATGGAGTGCGAACGTCAAACTCTGGTTCCCTTTTTTATTCATACCCTGAATACGGAGCTGGAGCGAATCGCTGAAAGCCAGGTTGTAGATCGTAAAGTGGCCATATTCATCGGTTTCCGAGGTCATGAAGGTGCTGAGGCTGTCGTTGCTGAGAAAGAGCGACAGCGCGGTTTTCTCGGTCAGCTTTTTATTATTCCGTTTCGCATCACCTTCGAGCGTAATGCCTTGCTCAACATACCGTTTTGCGGGCGGAATGGAGTCGCGCAATACTTCCTCCCATTTGAACCGGGTCCAGCCATGGGTCATCATCAGGTAATCAAGATGGATTTTCCGTTCCGGTTTTGCCGGGTCGAAATAGTAGGCTGGCTGCTCTATAATGCCCTTCAAATCAGAAGATAATAGTAAATAGGAGACGATATTTTGTTCATGCGGTTGCTGTAAAATCTGGCCTGCATCGGTTACCGACAATGAAAGATTAGCCTCCACCGGTTTACCCGCGGAGTCGGTAACAGTAACTTCCACATCCACTTTTTCGCGCGGTTTGTACTCCGGTTTCGAAGGCTTGACATTTACCCGCAAACTCCTGGAATGGTCCACGAATACCAGCCGCTCGCAAACAGGTCTGGCGGAGTCGTCAAAAAGGGTCAGATGGGTAATACCGTCGGGAAGTTCGGCCGTTGGAAGCTGCATCATCAGTCCCCGGTTACCGATTTTCCCCTTCGCAACAAACGCGACGATACCCCGGGCATGGCCTACTACATGAACGGGTATTTCTGTTTTTCCTGGAATTTTCGCGTAGGCTATCACTCTCATTTTGAATGGGTTCGAAAGGTTATCGACAACCATGGTAAATCCGGCTTCGTGCACTTTCGGAAAAGGAAAAGGTGTTACTTTTCCATCCGTTTCCTTTACAAATGCCCGGTAAGATTCTCCTGCCCTGGGCGCGAACTGAAACCTGCCCATTCCCAAATGCTCGCTTTTAAATGACGCCACGGTGTCGCCGCTTTGTGCCAACACGAAGCCCGTTACATCCTGCGCCAGTCCCGCCTCATTTACGGCTTTGAAAGCGACACGAGTATTGATGTCGGCAACGAGCTGTCCGCCCTCAGGGAAAAATTGCAGGTCAGACCTGGTCGGAGTAGTGCTGGCCGATGTTTTCTCCTCATAACTAAATACATACACATTCTTTTGGAAGAAAAAATCTTCGGAAGCATTGCGCATCCAGTTGGTATAAGCCCGGATCGTATATGCGCCCGGGGCCAGCGAATCGGCAAGTACGAACTCGCCATGGCCGGTTCCCCCGTTCATCTGCACGCGTTTCAAAGCGGTATTTCTGCCGGAGCGCTGCTCGATCAGATCGACGTAGAGGAGGTTACTGGCGCTGTCGGCCAAATGCAGCGATCCCTCGGTGAGATATGCTTTGAACCATAGGGTATCGCCGGTTATGTAATAGGGTTTGTCGAGATGCAGGTAGGCTTTTTCGACCGGCAATGCGCTGCGATACTTAGTTAATTTGTTGGAAATGAATTGAATAAAATCATCTTCCGACCATTGAAATGCTGTAATAAGAAATGTAACGGAGGCAAGTAAGATGAAGTTGATGAAGGTCTTTTTCCACGGCATATTAGTAAACAGATTGTTTATATATGTAATTTACCTAAAATTAACTTGCTAAGTAATTCTACTGATTGAACTTACGAACGAGCAAATAGACGGGATAACTTATTACGAGGAACAACAATGCATACTGGCTGCTCGGTAAGTCCTGAACAATTGCGCCGGCGAGGAAAGCAATCGACAGAATAAGCATTAAAACAGGCAGGAAAGGGTAGGCGGGTACCTTCCAGGGACGGGGCAAATCCGGCTCCTTCTTCCGCAATGCCAGTAGTGATGCAAACCCGGAGGTGTAACCGAGCACAAAAAAGAAAGTCGCAATGTCCGACAGTTTTTCCGTAGCATCTTTTCCTATGAGAATCAGTGTGATAGCAACGGCCGAAGTGATCAGCATGGCCACCGCCGGTGTACCGCCCTGGTTCACGGTCACACCCGATCTGAGGAACAATCCATCGCGGCTCATCGAGTATAAAACCCGTGGATTGAACAAAAGCTGCGCATTGACGATGCCCAGAATCGATATCATCAGAAACAGCGTCACGATTTTGCCTGACCCTTCGCCGAAAATGAGCGTTATCGCGTCAGCGGCAGCCAGTTTCGATTGGGCGAGCCGGTCCATAGGCAGCACGTGGAGGATCGCGAGATTGCAAAGGAGGTAAATGGCGATGATTACCAAAGCGCCCCCGATCATCGATTTCGGCAGGTTTTTGGAAGGGTCGCGGTCTTCTTCGGAGAAATATGCTGCCGTATGCCAGCCGTCGTAGGTGTAAAATATAGCTTGCAACGAAAAAATCACGGGCGCTATCCAGGAGCCGGTTTCGATGATTTTGCTGGTCGTAACCTGCGCTTCTTCCACAGTAACCTCATTGCCATACAAATAGCAGACGGCCACAAACGCAAATAGTCCGATACCTTTCAGCAAGCTCATGATATTCTGGAAGTTGCTCGCCAATGCAAGCCCAATCCAGTGGATAATCGTAAGGATAAGCAAGATCGCCGCGGCGACATAAGGTTCGTAGCCCGCCAGCGAGGGCATGAGCAATGCGAGGTATTCGCTCATGGTATAGACCCCAAAGCCCAGTGCCGAGCAGGTTCCCAGCCAGCTGTTGATACCCACCACAAAACCGGCGTAATTCCCGAAGGCACGTTGCGCGTACACGTACCAGGCGCCGGCACGCGGAACCGACGTGCCGAGCTCGATCGTACATAAAGTGCCAAGGAATGCGTAAAGACTTACCGCTACCCATAATCCCATGATCAGCGCCGGATCACCCAACTGGGCGGCAATGGGGCCGGGCTTCCGGAGAATGCCGGTTCCGATGGTGCCGCCAACGGTCACCGCGACGCCGAATCCGACGCCCAGGATCTTGAAAAGTTCGTTTCGGGTATTAGGTTGCTGCATGAGGGGAGTGAAAATGTGCTTTTCGAAAATAGGAAACTTTTTCTGAATGTAAATCCTATCTTAGTCATCAAATACAAGCCTCACCACCAATCTCTGTCGCAACGGCCATGTTTAAGGCTAAAAACCTTTGGATCATTCACTTGCTGGGGTGGGTACTGTTCATGAGCCTGCCGGTGACGATCGTTTCCCGTGAGCCACGCGCCGATTTTCCGCTGCCAGCGCTGCGTTCGGCCTGGTTCTGGCTGTTTTTCCTGATCTATGCGACATTATTTTATGGCAATTTGCTGGTACTTATTCCAAAACTGTATTTGAAGCAGCATTATGCCGCATATGCCGGGGTTTTTATCGGTTTGTTGATGCTGATTTACTTTTCCCAGCCCTTTGAGAAGCTCATATTCAGGAAGTTCCGGCAGGAGCAGCAGGGTAGGGAGGTACGGACAGAACCGCCAAGGGATGGTTTTCGTAATGGCAGGCCTTCCGGTCCACCACCGGGCGATGAGTCCCGTCCTATGCGGCGGCCCATGCGTGACAGGGCGGTTGATTTTGTGAGCTTAACCCTTTTTATTGTGGTGTGGGTAGTCGCCATGGCCATTCGCATTTCGCGCGAGTGGCGGCAGTCGGAGCGGCGGGCGATTCTTTCCGAAGCCGAGAAAGCGCATGCCGAGTTGTCGTTTTTTAAAGCGCAGATCAACCCGCATTTTCTTTTTAATACACTTAATAATATTTACGCATTGGCAGTAAGCAGCAGCGAACATACCGCGCCGAGCATTCTCAAACTGTCGCAAATGATGCGGTACATTACCGAGGAGGCGACGGAAAATTATGTTCCGCTGGAAGACGAGCTCGCTTGCCTGGAAAATTATGTGGAATTACAGAAGTTGCGGTTGAATGCTAAAACGAGCCTCAATTTTATTGTAAAAGGCCAGGCGGACGGCATGAGGATCGCACCGCTGATCCTGATGACTTTTGTGGAAAATGCATTTAAATATGGCGTCAGCAATCACCGCGAATCGGTGATACGCATTGCAGTGGAAGTGGCGGGAAAGGAAATTCAGTTTTTTTGCCAAAACCGCATGATCGAACGGCGAAATGATGAAGAGCGTACAGGAGTGGGGATTTTAAACACTCAAAAACGGCTGGATTTGCTTTACATCGGGTTGTACAACCTTGCTATACACAACGACGGCGATATTTTTACAGTGAACCTAACGCTTCCGGGACGATGAAATGCGTGATCATTGACGACGAACCCCTCGCGCTGAGCGTTCTGGAAAAGTACATTGCGGCATTTCCGGTGCTCGAACTCGTCGGTGCATTCGACGACGCGATCGAAGGCGGGCGATTTTTGAAAATCAATGTGGTAGACCTGCTTTTTATCGACATCAATATGCCTGATCTCTCAGGTTTGGAACTTGTAGCACGACTGGAAACCAGGCCGATGGTCATTTTTACGACCGCTCATAAGAAATTCGCCTACGAAGGTTTTGAGCTGGAAGCAGTGGATTATCTTTTGAAACCTATTACAATCGAACGTTTCGAAAAGGCCGTTCAAAAGGCGACGGAGCGGTTCGAACTGAGAAAACCGCGACAAAACGACGAATCCATCGTGGTTCGATCAGAGTATAAAGCCATTAAAATTGTGCTCACTGACATTGCCTACATCGAGGGAATGGAGGATTATATTAAAATCCATTTGCTGAGCTCGCGGCACCCGGTGCTGACGCTGATGTCGTTGAAAGGCATACTGGAAATCCTGCCTGAAAATGCGTTCAGCAGGATCCACCGGAGCTATATTGTGCCCAATTTTCAGGTGAAATCCATTCAAAATAAGAAAGTTAAGCTCTCGTCGGGTGTAGAGTTACCGGTAAGCGACAGTTACGTCGATTTTATCGAACAATGGAAGCGCCAGCAGGCGTGATTTCAGTAATCTGCCGATTCACCGGTAAAAACGGCCCGTTGACCGACACATTCCGCCTGCTCCGCAACAAAGGGTGAAGCGAATACGATAATGTATTTAAACTCACAGAACTGCTGCAAATATGGAACGCAAAGAATTTTTGAAAAGGGGGTTTTCGGCATTGGGCCTGGCTGCGATCATCCCGGTAATAAGTTGCTCGAACGACACCGTCGATCCCGTAGAAACCTCAACCGACACAACCGGATCGACTTCCGGCAGCTGCACATTGACTGCCTCTGAAACAGCAGGGCCGTTTCCGACAAAAACGCCGGCCAGCCTAGTTTCCAACGACATTACCTCGGATCGATCAGGAACAAAGCTGACGGTCAAAATTACCATTCAGAACAAAAATAACAGCTGCGAAGGCCTCGAAGGCGCATTGGTTGACATTTGGCATTGTGACGCAGCCGGCAATTACTCAGAATACGGCGGCACAGGCATGCAGTCGACCAATTACACGAGCGTACACTTCCTTCGCGGCAGGCAGACGACCGACGCGAATGGCTTGGTGACGTTCACGAGCATTTACCCGGGCTGGTACTCGGGCCGCGCAACGCACATTCACGTACACATATATAATGCGAGCGGGAAGTCGTTACTGGTGACGCAAATTGCATTTCCCGAAGAAATCAGCAAGCTCGTATACGCACAAGGCGTGTATGCGAGCCATGGACAGGCGGATACGACGAATGCGCGCGACAATGTGTTCGGCGACGGCGTAAGCACGGAAATGTCGACTGTTACAGGCAGTGTTACAGCGGGATACGAGTTGACGCATGCGATTGTGGTAAGTGGGTAGTTGACTTCGGCTGTCGGCTTTCGGCTGTCGAACTTTTTGATTTACAGTGAAGTTTTTGACTGCCGACTGCCGACTGCCGACTGCCGACTGCCGACTGCCGACTTACTAACCGCTAAAATTCGATCAGATGCTGACCCAAACCGATGCTCAAATATATCTGGAAAGCCTGCGGGGGCCGTTTCAGACGGATGGTTTCCGGAGTTTCCGGACTTTCAATTTTGAAGAATACAGCGCGGCCGGCCGACAGCCGTTCGGGACGTTGGAAGTTTTGAACGATGAAACACTCATGCCCGAATGCAGCTGCAAATTGCGGGTTGAAAAGTTCTGTCAGGTCATTTTGCTGCCGATGGTAGGGGCAATAGAGTTGGAGGAAAAGGGTAGGGAGCCCAAATTTATCAATTCCGGGGAGGCGCTTTTTCAGCTTGCTTCGCCCGACAAGATTTACACGATTACGAATCCGTATCCCGACGAGCCGATCAATTATTTACAGATCAGGGTCGACGACGACCAGTTTTTAAGCATCCCGATGTCATTATCCGGCATTACCGCCGAGTTTGATTTAAGTAAAAGGAATGTCCTTCTCCCGGTCCGTGGCTACAAAGGAAGCTCCGCCCATCTGTTTATCGGCCAATACGACGGCCGGGCAGAAGGCATTTTCACCAGCTGGAATGCCGGTCATCATGCGTTCATTTTTGTAATCGAAGGAGCATTCGAAGTGCAGAATCGGCTGCTGGAAAAGCGCGACGGACTGGCTTTGAGAAATGCGGAGAGGGTAGAATTCGAGGCGTTGTCGAACGGGGCGATATTGCTGGTGATTGATATTGGAGGTCAGGACTGATAAAATACGAAAATCAATTCTTTGACTCTTTCGAAGTGATGGTCGGCAGATAATAGGGGAACGCCTAGAAAAATGGATGTCGCGGCGACGATGGCGTCCGGAAGTTTGAGGCTATATTGACGCTGAATGTAGGTGGTAATCTCCTTAATGCCTGAATTGATATCGACAATCACACATTGATCCAGAAACATTTCAACCCAGGTTTCTTCGTCAACACTTATTTCCTGATAACCTAGCAGCTCTAATTCGACGATAAAGGAAACGTATGCTTCTGCATCCTGCAATAGGGTCGCCAAGTGATCGTCGCCTTTGAAAAGGTTAATGGCAATGTTCGTATCAATCAGGATCTTGGTTCCACTCATTGCGCATTCGACTCTGGATGTCCAGAGCATCGTCGGTTAGTTTAATTACTCCAACAAATTTTCGGGCGTCGAGTTTTTTGCGTTTTGAGGTCGATCCCGCGGCAGGGAAAACCTTTGACAATGCGGCAACTGGGAAAATATCTCCCAGCATTTGACCTTTTCTCAAAATCAATTTCATAACCAGGTGATGATTTGATTAATACGTTAAAGATAGGAAGAAATGGACGGAATAATTTCGCCCGATGTGCATACAGCGATGTCGGATTATCAACAGGTGTTTACAAAAAAAGCGGATGCCGTTTTCACAGCATCCGCTTTTGCATTAAAATGTATATTCCTTAAAGAACTGCTTCGGCGAGAACCAATACTTTGTTATTCAGTACTTCCACAACACCGCCGTCGATGACGAAGCTTTGCTTTGCAGCGCCGGTATCGACTACCACATCACCTTTGCCCAGCGTGCTGACTAGCGGTGCGTGACGGTTCAGAACCTGAAACTGTCCTTCGGTACCCGGTAATGTAACGGCATTTGCCTCGCCGGCAAATACTTTTTTATCTGGGGTAATGATTTCTAAATGCATAATAATCTATGAGTTTATGAGTTTATGAGCGGTCGCCGCGCGGTTTAAAGTTGCTAGCTTATGAATATTACACTCATAGAATTTGAACTTTAAACTCATTCACTCTATAACTTACCTTGCCGCTTCCGCCAGCATTTTTTCTCCTTTTGCCTGAGCGTCTTCGATGGTTCCAACAAGGTTGAAAGCCATTTCAGGAAGGTGATCGTATGCACCGTCCATAATCAGGTTGAAGCCTTTGATGGTATCGTTGATATCAACCAATGTTCCTTTCAAACCTGTGAATTGCTCTGCAACGAAGAATGGCTGCGAAAGGAAGCGCTCAACGCGACGTGCACGTGATACAACCAGCTTGTCTTCCTCAGAAAGTTCTTCCATACCAAGGATCGCAATGATATCCTGCAATTCTTTGTAACGCTGAAGAATGTTTTTCACACGCTGTGCGCAATCGTAGTGCGCTGCACCCAGTGTTTCTGCATTCAAAATACGTGAAGCAGAGTCAAGCGGATCCACAGCAGGGTAGATGCCTTTCTCGGAAACTTTACGGCTCAATACGGTCGTAGCATCCAAGTGGGCAAATGTTGTTGCAGGCGCAGGGTCAGTCAAGTCATCCGCAGGTACGTAAACCGCCTGTACGGAAGTGATTGAACCGCGTTTTGTAGATGTGATACGCTCCTGCATCTGGCCCATTTCAGTAGCCAGTGTAGGCTGGTAACCTACCGCAGATGGCATACGTCCCAAAAGAGCGGATACCTCAGAACCTGCCTGGGTGAAACGGAAAATGTTATCGATAAAGAAAAGAATGTCGCGGCCCTGACCTTCGCCATCTCCGTCACGGAAATACTCAGCCATGGTCAAACCTGACAAAGCAACACGTGCACGTGCGCCAGGAGGTTCGTTCATCTGGCCGAACACGAATGTCGCCTGCGAATCTTTCAGTGTATTGTAATCAACTTTGGAAATGTCCCAGCCGCCTTCTTCCATGCTGTGCTTGAACTCTTCGCCGTATTTGATGATACCCGCTTCGATCATCTCACGCATCAGGTCATTACCTTCACGTGTACGCTCACCCACACCGGCGAATACCGAAAGACCGGCATATGCTTTCGCGATGTTGTTGATCAGCTCCTGGATCAATACGGTTTTACCTACACCCGCACCACCGAACAAACCGATCTTACCACCTTTTACATAAGGGGCCAGAAGGTCGATTACCTTGATACCTGTGAAAAGTACTTCGGTAGCAGTTGCCAGTTCTTCGAATTTCGGAGCTGCGCGGTGGATAGAAATACCGTTTGAAGAATCAAGGGGAGTAAGACCGTCGATCGCTTCACCGATTACGTTGAAGAGACGTCCTTTGATACCTTCGCCGATCGGCATTTTGATAGGTGAGCCAAGCGGCCTAACCTGCATGCCACGTTGCATACCTTCTGTACTATCCATCGCGATAGTACGGATACGGTCTTCACCAAGGTGCTGCTGGCACTCGAGAACTACTTTCTGACCGTTTGGTTTGATGACTTCCAACGCATCAAGGATCGCGGGGATACGTCCGCTATCCTCAAATGATACGTCTACAACCGGGCCAATTACCTGCGTAATTTTTCCTACGTTTGCTGCGTTTGCCATTATATAATTTTGATTATCTCGGATGAGGTTTTTTTCAGACCGCAAAAGTAGGAGATAATTTGGTCAGTACCAATACCTGACAAAGTGAATTATTGGATATTTTTTAGAAAATCACCCGTTTTTCCTGAAAACTGTGTTTAATATTTCCGGAAACTGGGTTTGGAGAAGGGAATGCGGGAACTTTTTGGCTGAATGGCTAACCGGATTCTGGTTTGAGATAGTTGAAAAAACGCCTAAATTTGATTTGAACATCATCAAAAATGCAGATGAATATGCAACTTCTGGAACGTATCACTTTTAATCCGAAACAATGCGGGGGAAAGCCCTGCATCCGGAATATGCGTATCCGCGTCACCGATGTTATTGAGTTGCTTGCTGCGGGTCTCACTCCCGAACAGATTGTGGCAGAGGAACTGCCCGACCTGGAATTGGAGGACATCACGGCATGTCTTCTGTACGCGGCAGCTAAGCTAAACCATCCCGTTCTGCAAGCGGCCTGATGATCATACTGGACGCCCACCTGCCTCCGACACTGGCTGTCTGGATTACAGAAACGTTTGAGATCCCATGTTTTTCGGCACAATTTCTTGACCTCCGTCACGCCGAGGACGAGGAGATATTTTTGTTTTCAAAAACAAAAAATGCCATTGTGATCACCAAGGATGATGACTTCGTTTCCTTGCTGGGTCGGTTTGGTAGTCCGCCGAAAGTGATTTGGCTTACCTGCGGTAATACATCAAAAAGCAGATTGAAAGAAATTTTTAGTGCAAACCTCGGGTCGGCGCTAGCCTTGCTGAAAACGAACGACCTTGTAGAGATAACCGGTCAGTGATCGGTGCTTCGATTAATTCATACAATATGAACGATTTACTTTTTTGGAAGGTATGGTCGCCGTCTGAGCGGCGGATGGCTGTTGGTGCCTTCCTGGTGTTGATTTTGGGGTTGGTTTTTCTGATTGTCCAATGCATGGATCCGCTGGGGAATGTGGTCCGGTGGAATGTCGTAAGCGAATTGTCGGAAACAACCGCCGTGGTGGATGTGCTGCAACTTGGACAATGGCAATATGGCATTTCCATTCCGACCCACCTGGTGACGGAGAGTTTTATGTCTTCGGTGATGGAAATGAATGCCTGGACGGTCTATTTGTTTTGGATAGGCGCATTGGCGG
Organism: Dyadobacter sp. OTU695; assembly: GCF_038440355.1. Lineage (NCBI taxonomy): Bacteria > Pseudomonadati > Bacteroidota > Cytophagia > Cytophagales > Spirosomataceae > Dyadobacter > Dyadobacter sp. OTU695. The sequence goes on from NZ_JASATN010000031.1 coordinate 35,243, forward strand.
GCCTTTCACTGGTGCTAGCGGCGCTGACGACCATGACGCGGTTCTGGTACCTGGCCGGGACGATCCTTTTCATCCTTTTTCTCGCATTCGCGAGACTGGAAACCCTGCGTGTTTTTGGTTCGGAAAGCCGTCTCCTCTTTCTGGCGGCGACGATTTTATACGGAGGTGTTTCCTACTATTTTCACGCATTCCGGCCCGATTTGGGCATTAGCACGCGAATCGCGGGCATTACGGGCGTGTCACTCGTTTTAGTGGTATTGGTAGCATTGGGATCTGCATCAACGGTCCCTGCATTGACGGCCGCCGTGTATTCTTTTCCGCTATGGCTGGTGATCACATTGCTTTTTCTTCTCGTTTCGGCCACTGAAATTATGGCGGGGCTGGTCTGGCTCACCACGAGCGGGCAGGCCGGAAAAGGCCGGTCCGGGCTGGTGCAGTTTATCGTGATCAGCGTCCTTTATCTTTTGCTTTTACTATTAATATACCTCCAAAACACACGCCAGATTGACTGGAATGTGACCCTGGTTAATCCATTCTACCTTGCCCTGGCAGCAGGTATATTAGGTATCTGGGGATTCCGGCGGCGGGCAGATTCTACCCAGGGCGTACTCCCGTTCCGTAGCACGGGTTTCTGGCTTTATATGGGGCTATTCATTGTTGCGGCTTCTTTTTGCGGGTTAATGGCGGGTACGGCCAACGATCCGGTGCTGGAAACACTGGAAGATGCGACCGTGGAGGGTCAGCTGGCAATGGGGCTGCTTTTCCTGTTTTATGTACTGGTCAATTTTTATGAGGTGTTTCAGCAAAAGCTGGCCGTTTACAAGGTTTTGTATAAACCATTGCGCTTCGGTCTCACGCAGACGCGGCTTTTTGGTTTTGCAGGAGTAGTGGTGTTGATTTCAATTCAAAGGCTTTTCCCGGTTAATCAGGCCATTGCAGGTTATTTCAATGGATTGGGCGATTTGCATGCCACAACGGAAGAGTTTACGCTGGCCGAGCAGTACTACAAACTCGCATTGCAGCAGGAATTTCAAAACCATAAATCCAACTATGCGCTGGCATCCATAGCATTGAAGCAGGGTGACCGCAATGCGGCAGCTTACTATTTCCGACAGGCGCTCCTGAAAAATCCTTCACCACAGGCATATGCGGGCCTGAGTGGCATTCTGGTGCAGGAAAACCTGTTTTTTGACGCGGTATACAGTTTACAGGAAGGTCTTCGCCGGTTTCCGGCCAACGGCGAACTGCTGAACAACCTCGGAATGCTCTATTCCAAAACCAATGTTGCAGATTCGGCCTATTATTACCTCGATCTGGCGAAAGCAAATGCAGCCCGTCCTGAAATCCCAGCTACCAACCTGCTTGCGATACTGGCGAAAAGCACCGATTCCGGCCTGCTCGACTCCCTTGCAACAAGCACGGACAAGCGCGATTACCTTTCCTGGCAGGCCAACTGGCTGGCTGTTCAGAATTTACGGCAGCGCTTTTCCAAAGAAAATTTTCATAGCGAAGCTGTCCCGAAAGATTCGCTTCTGAGCGTTTCGTCTTTGGCGTACCTGCTTAATTATGCGACAAACCAGGCGAGGTTTGATTCCTTACCGGCTGCATTATTGCCAAAATTGGCGGTGAAAAACCCGGTTCTGTCGCAGGAATTGTCTCTCGCCGCGCTATACCCCGAATTTTATAGCGGAAATAAACTGAGAGCGCTGGAAACACTGTCGGGCTGGGCAGCGGAGGAAGGCGAAAAGAGTAATTTGTATCATAAAATACTAGGTCACTGGCTATTGCAGCTCGGGTTGTACGATCAGGCGATAGAAGCGCTGTCGGTAGTGGAAGGCATTGAAGGCACGATCGGGATGGCGGTGGCCAATGCATTGTCGGATAAAAAAGAAGTGGCTGTGATATTGCTCGACAAAATTCAGGATAACGAACAAAAAGCAGCAGTGGAGCGGTTGAAGCAGACTTTGTTTTCAGGGGTCAAACCCAAATCATTATCGGACTCTCTGCTGGCAGTGATTACCAAATCGCCTGATCCGCAAAATTTTGACAAGGCTGTACGGGCAAACCCATTTGATGCACGCATTGTTTCGGCGGCGTCGGAATTTTACAGAGGCAAAAAGCAGATTAAGCAAGCCTATCAGCTTGTGCTGAATGCATTGCGGTACAACGAATTCGCACCCGAACTTTGGGAACAGTATGCATTGCTGAGTCTCGACCAGGGCTTGCTCAGTCAGGCCGGAGAAGGGGAAGAGAAGGTCAGACAATATGCACTGCCTGCCGGTTATCAGCGATTTATGACGCGCTATCAGCCGATGCGGGCACTTATCGAAAAACAAAGGGCGGCATTTTGATCATTTGATATTTTAGCCATCTCAAAATTACACCTCATCCATGACGGCTCTATCCTGGAAATCCAATTTCACTGAAACGGAATACCGGATTTTCCGGGATAAAGTCATTGCCGGGATACTGAAAACATCGTCGTGGAAATACGATGCCCGCGGCGAGCTCGACGGCTATCTGCTGTCGTTCAAGACGAAAGGATTTTTCAATCCGCATACCGAAATCCGCGATATCGAAGGAGATAAGGTCCTGGGAGGTATCGATTGCAATATCCTGACAGGCAAGGCATGGATTACTTTCGATGGCATTCGCTACCAATGGCAGTTCGAATCGTGGCTGGGCGGCAAATGGATCGTCGGGAACGACGGCATCGAGGCGCGTTTTGAATCGTCGGGTTTCTGGAAAAGGGAAGGGATTGTGATTAACGAAGAGATTCCGCCGCCGGTAATTCTGGCGTCTTTGTTTGTAAAAGCTTATTTTAATAAAATTTCGGACGCCGCTTGACGCATTACAGCTATCTTCCCAACTGAAAAAATGTCTGCATGAAAATCATAGAAACCAGCGAGATCGCCAAACGTTACGTAATGGGTAGCGAGATCATCCAGGCGCTTAAGTCCGTTACAATTTCGGTTAATAAAGGGGAATATGTGGCGTTTATGGGGCCGTCGGGTTCGGGGAAATCGACCCTTATGAACATTATCGGGTGCCTTGATACCCCCACCACCGGAAGATATATCCTGAATAACAAGGATGTAAGCGATATGAGCGAGAACGAGCTCGCCGAGATCCGGAACAAGGAAATCGGGTTTGTGTTTCAGACGTTCAACCTGCTTCCCCGGATGTCGTCGCTGGATAATGTGGCACTGCCGCTCATTTATGCGGGGTTGAGCAAAGCCGACAGAACGGAAAGGGCGATGCTGTCACTCAAAAATGTTGGACTTGAAAACCGTGCCGGTCATAAGCCGAACGAGCTTTCGGGTGGTCAGCGCCAGCGTGTGGCCATTGCACGCGCACTCGTGAACGATCCCAGTATCCTCCTCGCCGACGAACCGACGGGTAACCTCGATAGTAAAACATCCTACGAGATCATGGACCTTTTCGACCAGCTTTACAGCAAGGGCAACACGATCGTGATGGTAACGCACGAAGAGGATATCGCGCATTACGCACACCGCGTAGTCCGCCTGCGCGACGGCCTGGTCGAATCCGACACGATCAATCCCAACCCGACGAAGGTGAATGCATTGGTTTGAGAAGTCAAAGAAGTTTACAGAAACAAATAGTATAATTATCTTTGTAACGGATAAAGGCCTTGTGGCCGAGAGAATCCGGATGAATGGCCCGATGAGGCGCATCATCCGGATTATTTTTATAGCAACTTTATGAAGATCAATTTCAAAGACATTATCATATTCGAGGATGAGGACTTTTTGCTGGTGAACAAGCCGCCGCACCTGGCAACACTCGATGAGCGTACGGCCGACCGCGGAGGCAGCGTATTGCGACTGGCCAAAGAATATAATCCCGACCTGCAAGCCGCCCACCGACTCGACAAGGAAACTTCCGGCGCATTGGCATTTGCTAAAAACCCCGCCGCTTACCGCCATTTGGCCATGCAATTCGAGCATCGTGAGGTTACCAAACGGTACCACGCTGTCGTGAACGGCATTCATGATCTGGAAGGCGTTTCGGTTTACCTGCCGATATTGCCGCTCAAAAACGGCACGGCCGTCAAGATCGACCGGGCGGAGGGGAAGGAAGCGGAGACGATTTTCAATACTTTGCAGGTTTACCGTGGTTATACTTTAGTGGAATGTATCCCCATTACCGGGCGTATGCACCAGATACGGGTACATTTGTCGTGCCTGAAAGCGCCCATCGTAAACGACCCGCAGTACGGCGGCGAGCCTATTTTTCTCTCAAGCCTGAAAAGGAAGTTTAATTTGAAGAAAGATTCGGAGGAACAGCCTCTCATTCAGCGGGTTGCATTGCATGCGCGGTCGCTTTCGTTCGCCGTTATGAACGGAGATCCTATACGTGTGGAGGCGCCTTATCCCAAAGATTTCGAAGTACTTGTAAAACAGCTCAATAAATTCGGGATGTAATAGCATGGTTTTTGTTGAGTGTTAAAAGTTGTGTACGTTTAATCAACTTTTTTCATTCAAAAACCTAAAACTATGCGGGCACACACGTTACGGAGCAAGACATTTCTGCCACTGATCCTCGTATTGGTGAGCATGGCGGCCACAGCTCAAACCGGCCGGAAAAACGATGTGATCATCAAACGCGACAGTTCGCGGATTCAGGCGCTCATCACCCAGATGAGCTACGAAAAAATCAATTACCGGGACCTCGGCAAGGCCGACAGCGCCGCTACCTATATTTATCTGGATCAGGTAGCGCGGGTGTTGCTGAAAAACGGTAAAACCATTAATGTAAAAGACTCTATCCCACCACGCCGCGTTCCACCCGACAGCGTTGGGCAGTATGCCGATATGAATAACCTGCCGACGGATCCGTTCGAGAAAAGCGTGGTCATGGCTAATTCGGACCAGCTCAGGGATAAATATGAATTCCACCACAACCGCTCGATAGATGGAAAGACGGGCGCCATTGTGTTTACTTCGGTGGCGGTGGCAACCCTGGTTTCGGGGATTATTGTAGCCAGCACCGGAGATAGTCCGGATAACAAGACTATCGGTGCGTCGCTTGCGATCGCCGGACCTGCGGTAGGCGTTGTTTTGGGTTTGATTGGTTTCAAAAACTACAAAAAACATAGCCGCAAGGCCGAAAAGATCAAGACGGAACTGGAACGCAGGAACCAGCCGCTGACAACGCTGAGGATCACGCCACGCATCGATCCGTTCAATAAATCGGCACAGTTGGGGCTCAGGTTGTCGTTCTGATTGCGGTAAATTGATTACTTTCATAGGGTTAAAACAGTTACAAACAGTCCTTCCCTATGAAAGTAGTTTTACCAAAGCTGAAAAATCAGCTTTTAGCCATGTTAATGCTATTATTGGCCATTCAGGCAAATGCACAAACGTCGCGCAAGGCCGATGTAGTCAGGTTGCGTGACGAGTCCAAACTGGAAGTCTATATCCAGGAAGTAGACGATCAGGTTGTTAAATACAAGAAAATCAGCGACCCGGAAGGGCCGCTTTTTTCCCTTAAGAAATCCGATATCGCTTCGATCCGCTACGGGAACGGTGAGGAAGAAACGTTCGAGGCGACGCTGGAAGTGCAGAATTATTATTCCCCTACAAAACCTGCTCCCGCCGCTAGACCGCAGGAGCCCGGGCCCGCACGCAAGGTTACCAGCGGGCCGGTCAAGCCGTCGGTTCAGTTTGCCGAGGACGTGAGGAATTCATCGCCTGATCATTTGCGGAGCATGTACACCTACTATAAAACGCGCTCGAAAACGGGGATGGTCATGGGCATTGCGGGTACTTCCGTGGGGGTTATTGTGGCGGCAATAGGTACCGGCATTGTAGCCAGCGCGATCGACGATAATGGAAACTATAAAAGCTACCAAGACGAGTTACGGGCACGTAAAGGTGCCTATATGATGCTAGGGGGCTTTGCAGGGGCGGTAACGTTTGGAACCGTCGGGTTTGTGAAAGGCGGTAAGAATGGAGCCAAGGCAAGCCGCATTCGCCGGGAGCTTATCCGTCGCGGAGAGCCTTTGACGATTAGTATCAGACCTTCGTTCAGTCCGTCGCAACGGGCCGGAAGCCTCACGTTGGCGGTTAATTTCTGATAGATGAGGACAAAAAAACGCGGGCTCCGAATGACTCGGAGCCCGCTTTTTTATGTCTTGGAATTTCTTAGAATTTGAATGCGATACCTGCTTTCAATGGAGATGCATTGTAACCAACTTCTGCAAATACGCCCATGTTAGGCTTGAAGTAGTAACGTGCACCAGCGAATACACCGAAGAAAACGCCGCTTCCGTAACCATCATCATAAAAGCCAGAATAGCCATCAGGATCATTGTAAGAAGAAATACGGTATCCCAGGGACGGACCAGCATAAAGGTCGAGATTGTCGATTTTCAAGAAGTGCTTTCCGTAGTGGTAAGAACCACGAGCAGCAACAGTGAAGAAGTTATATCTCCATTTGTAGCCACTCCAGCCATAGCTCCAGGTAGTAAAGTCAGCCTGGCCACCGACGCTGATGAAGTCATGGATACCGCCTTCGAACGAAGCGCCTACGCCGACACCGCCGCCGCCGTAAGTACCGCCAAGGTTGATACCTGCATTCAATAATTTATCTCCTTTCTCAAATTGGGCGAACGCTTTTTCAGAAGCTGTGCTGAAAAGAGCGGCAACAACAAGCATGAATAGAGTCTTTTTCATCGTAATAGATTAGTTATTGTTAAAGAATAATGGCACAAATTAAAGCCTTTATTTCAATGCTTCAAAACTTGTGCCATTTATAGTTATTAACCGGAGATTCCCACTTTATAAGTGGTTTCGGCATCTTTATTTAATCCAAAATCAGATGTGCTTGCGGAGCTTATCCTTAAATACCTTTTTAAATTTATCCAGTTTTGGTGCAATCACGAAGGCGCAATAGCCCTGGTCGGGATTGTTGGCAAAATAATTCTGGTGGTAGTCTTCGGCAGGGTAAAACTTCTGGAATTTAGTGATTTCGGTTACAATCGGATTCGAATATGCACCCGACTTATCCAGTTCTGCCTTCGCCGTTTCCGCCAGCTGCTTCTGCTCGTCGGAGTTGTAAAAAATGACTGAACGGTATTGCGTACCCACGTCATTTCCCTGGCGGTTCAGCGAGGTAGGGTCGTGGCTGCGGAAGAATGCTTCCAGCAGGTCGGCATAACTGATCACTTTGGGGTCGTAAGTCACTTCCACGCATTCGGCGTGGCCGGTAGTGCCTGTGCACACGGCTTTGTAATTAGGATTGGGGTCGTGCCCGCCCGAATAGCCCGAAACCACTTTCTTCACGCCTTCGAGTGATTCCATTACGGCCTCGGTACACCAGAAACATCCCGTACCAAATATTGCGATTTCAGTGTTCGCGGTATCGACATTTTTTTCGTCCAATGCGGTTGAGGCTGTTTCTTTGTCCATTTTGCTCTTGTGTTTTTTGTCCGACTGCGCGCACGACAGGATCGCCATGCAGCACAGAAATATAAACGTGAAAATTGGGATGGTGGTTCTCATCATTACAATAGGGATTATCACTGTTTCGGTAACGATTACGGCGCCAATAAAGTTTTATCACCGTAATCCTATAATATTTACGAAATTTGAAGGCCAAAAGATCGGGATAGCGACATATCCCGACGGCATCAAATCTCCGGCAGTTTATGACCTATCTTCATTTCAAAGCGCTTCATATCATATTTGTAGTAAGCTGGTTTGCAGGCCTTTTTTACATGCCGCGGCTGTTTGTGTATCACACCGAGGCCAACGACAAGCCCAGTCCAGAACGCGAAATTCTTTCAGCACAATTTACCAAAATGGAGAAGCTGCTCTTCAACGCGATCATGACGCCGGCATGCTGGCTGGCATTGCTCTGCGGTACAGCCATGCTCTACATTACGCCCGCCTGGCTCGACCAGGGCTGGATGAAGCTGAAACTGGTTTTTGTGCTCGGATTACTGGCCTACCATTCCATGACCCGCAAGATATTGCTGGAACTCCGCCAGGGAGAATTCCGGTTCAGTTCGTTTCAATTGCGGCTTTTTAATGAGGTAGCCACGATTTTTCTCTTCTCCATCGTCTTTTTGGTGGTATTAAAAAACACGGTCGACTGGCTCTGGGGCGTGCTTGGCCTGATCGCGTTCGCCATTGTGATCATGGCCGCAGTCCGGATCGTGAAGCGAATGCGGGAGAAGAAAGCGAAAGTGGGTTAAATGCATTCAATCTCAACATTTGAATTTGCATCAGATAGGCCATGAAGCTCAGGATTTGGGAGGATAGTACGAGTCAATCAGCTGTTTCAATTCGTTTACTTCTTCCGGTTTCAAAGCATTTTCCTGGACGATAAACGACACGATATTTTTGGGTGAACCTTCAAAATAATGCTTCACAAGGTCGGAAAACGACCTGCGTGCATATTGCTCGCGGGAAATGGCCGGAAAGTAGACGTGCGTCTTACCATATGCCTTATGATCGACAAAATCCTTTTTTTCCAGCAAGCGCACAACAGATGAAACAGTCGTGTAGGGCGGCTTCGGCTCGGGCAATTTTTCGATAATGTCGTGTATAACGCCTTCTCCAAGCTCCCAGAGAATGCGCATGATATTTTCTTCCGAATGACTAAGCGGTTCCATAGTTCAAATGTATAACTAAAATTTAGTTATCAAACTTGTTTTTAGTTAAAATGTTTAAAAACCACAAATGGGCTCGAAAATGAGGGTCAGAATGTGAATCCGAGTGCGAGTTTGGCAGAGATTCTTCGAAAATTTTCGCTGTAATAGTAGGGCACGGCGGCCGAAAATTCGTTGACGCTCACCGCTGAATCGACGAAGATGTTTTTGAACAGCCTTTGCTGGAAACCCACGGCAATGGATGCTCCCCAATACTTTTCATTGAAACGGTTGGCGAAGCTGGTTGCGCTGCGCTTCGTCATGAAATTGGCTATTTCCACTGCGGTGTAAAATCCGGAAAGGTTGTTGCCCGATTTTCCCCGGCGTATCTGCATTTGCTGCAAAAAATAATAGCGGCCCTGCAAGCCAGCCTTGATGAAAAAACCTTTCATTTTTGCCAACTCGGTATCGTAGAACTCCGCATTCGCATTAACATCGATGGAGAACGGGCTTTCTCCGAATTTTGCCTCCCTCGCAATTCCCAGCCGCAGCGAACGTTGGCCCAGGCCGAAGCTGGCCTCCGGAAATCGCAGTTTCCACTGGTTCTGGATCACTTCATCGCAAAGCAGTACTTCACAGGCCTCTGTGGGGGCGTTTCGTTTCCAATCGCCAAAAGCTACCCCGACCGTCATTTGGGTAGAAAGAATGAAATTCCGGTTACTTAAATCCCTGGCCGGATTACGTGAATCGGGTAGATAGTAATCCTGTTCCTGATCCAGGTAATAAGCACCCATCGAAATGTCGACATGCCCACGGTTGAAAACCCGGCTTTGGAATCCCGTCGCAAGCATGACTGTGTGCCGGTTGGAATTGATTACCGAGCTGTGATCGATAAAGCCAATGCGCCTATCAAAGGAAGCGGCCACATAAGCACCGCTGAAATTGTTGGCATTAAGCCCTTTTGCGATTCGTTTGCCCATATTGTAGTACCAACGGGCCTTTGCGCCCACCCACCAATCCCATTGCCAATCTTTGGTGAAAGTATTCATATAAATACCATCGCCTGTATTGTTGGTCTTTTTATACAAACTGGCTTCTATGGAGAGTTGCGGCCAGAGCTTATATTCATACCCCAGCACCATCCCAATACCCCGCGCATCCGATGAGGTATATCCCATCTTCACCAAATTCCGCGTTGGCACTCGCGTCATAAACACATTATCGTATCGATCAATGAATTTCTGCCGGACGATCAGTGTGTCGGGTTCTTCGCTGTATATAATAGGAATACTGTCCTGCGCTTCCGCGAGGGAAATATTTATGAACGTCAGTAATACTGGTAGAAGGTATTTCATGCCAGGAAAATGAATAGGGCACCGGGTTTATGAAAGAGGCATATTTTGCAAGAAATGGTTGTATGAAAATAAGCAGGATTATAAAAATTGTCTGTTCGAATAACTGTTAAAAATCCTTAAACCCGAATCAAGTGTGATAACTGCGGTTATTTTAGCAAAACCAAAATGTAATTGCCTCTGAATGAAGACAAAATTGCATCTGTTAGCCATCTTTTATCGTTCTTTCGGATTGTATCTCTGGGCCATTCCGATGATAGCCTGGTTCGCGCTCGGTCGGTTGACGGGCGTGGCTTTGTATGCAATTATTCCTGCACTAGTTCTCTACAAATTGTTTTTGCAGGGGATTACCATCTACATTTTTCGCCGCAGGTATTCGCATTTGTTTTTCTTTTATGCCAATGCAAACCTTTCAAAACGCCATCTTTTCGGCTCAGCTTTTATAGCCGACTTCATCACATTCTTTTTATCCATGACATTCATTCAATGTTTGAGCGGATGGATAAAATGAGCGGTCATATCCTCGAAGCGGACAGCATGTGGCTGGAATATAACGGACAGAAGATCCTGCAAAACATTTATATAAGCATGCAGACCGGCCACGTAACGGCGCTACTCGGGCGTAACGGAACAGGGAAATCCAGCCTGATGCAGATGACTTTTGGAACGCTGCGCGGGCAAAGCCAATCGGTGAGATTCGATGGCGATTATTTTTCACATCCCTACAAACAGCCGGGGCTGATCAGCTACTTGCCGCAGCATTCTTTTTTGCCTGGAAACTTGCGGGTGAGCGATGTTTGTCGCTTGTATGAAGTCGATTTCACAGATTTGTGCCGGCATTTTGAAACTTTCGAGCAGTATAAACGCGTGCGGATCAGCGATTTGTCGACCGGAAACAGGCGGCTTTTGGGAACATTGCTTATTCTGCTGATGCCGGTTTCGTTTACATTACTGGATGAGCCATTTGCCGCCCTTTCGCCCATTCATATTGAGCAAATGGGGAAGGCGATCGCCGAACAAAAGGCCCGGAAAGGCATTCTCATTTCTGACCACGCGTATGAGGAGGTGCTGCGCCTGGCGGATGAAACGTACCTGATCGTGCCGGTGGGGCGTAGCATTTTACTTAAAAATGTCTATTCTGAACTGGAAGAATTTGGCTATCTGTGAGTGAGCCTACTTTTCAAAAACTAATGCATCCGCACTGGCGCCGAGTTCCTCCAACGCTTTGAGGATCGACTCCGTGAATGCATCCGGTCCGCAGACATAGAATGGCTGGTCGAAATTAGTAATGTGAGTTTGCAGAAAATCCTTATCGATGCGGCCGTGGTAGTAACCTTCCGCATTCTCCCCCGAAATGAGGTTAACGAAATGGTCGCCGAGCATTTCTTCGAGTTCTTCTTTGAGGATAATGTCGGCTGTGGTGCGGTTGGAGAAGAAAAGCTGGTTTGAGCCGACCTCACCTTTGGCATACAAATCCCTGAAAATGGCCAGAAACGGCGTAATACCGGCCCCTCCGGCCAGAAAAACACCTTCGCCCTTGTACTCGATCGCGCCCCAGGCGTCACTGATCTCGAAACTGTCGCCCGGCTGCACTTTCGTTAATGCATTGGTGACGCCGTCGTGGTCGGTGTAGGATTTGATCGTGAATTCGAGCGTGTTGGCCGTGGGCAGCGAAGTGAATGTAAATGGCCGTTTTTCTGCCGCCCATTGATCTTTGAGGATGGAAAAATCGGTTGCCTGGCCGGGCGTGTAGGTAAAACCTGCCGGCTTTTCCACTGTATAGGCGTTTACGTTATGCGTAACGGGCTTTTTGGCGAGCAGTTTGACGGAATAATCGGCCATGACGGTATGTTTTGGGAAGTAGTGGATATAAACTATTGCAAAATACGCACTCTGCGAAAAGCAGTCAAGGCCGGTTTTTCTCGAATGGGACTGTTTTCAGGCAGCGGCTGAACGTGGCGGGCGTGGTGCCGAGGTAGGTGGCAATGTAATGGTCGGGAATGCGGCGAAAAAGCGACGAAGGCTGACTGATATAATGGGCAATGCGCTCTTCCACCGACAAATATTTAAAAACCTTTACCTTATCCGTGAAGTTGATGAGATGTTGTTCCAAAAGCCTCACGGCCAGCTTGCCCATATAGGAATCTTCTTCGACGAGTTTCCGGTATGAATCGTAGGAAATCGCGTAAACAGTCGTGTCTTCCAGCGTCTCCAAAACCTCATTGGAAAGTTTTTGTAATAGAAAACTTTCCGCAATGCAAACAATATCGCCTTCCGAAACCAACAGCGAGGTAATATCTTCCGACCCGCGCAGGTAATACGTACGCATGACTCCTTTTTCAATAAAATACAGCGACGGACTAATCTGTCCCAAATCAACCAGCACCCTGCCTTTCGGGATCATAAATCTTTTTAGGTTTTGCTGAAATTTCTCCCGCAATTCCTCGGAAATCATGAATTTGGAAGCTTCCAGTAAATGGTGCAACGGCTTTATGTCTTCGGAGAGTTGCATTGGATAGTTAATGATAAAGGGTGGCGGAAATTGTCGCGCGACAATGTAAAATCTTGTCGGACGACAAGTTAAACTGATGTCGTTCAACAAGGTATAAAATAAATAATGGGAAGTTAATTTGAGTAGGACAAAAAACTACTCACGATGAACCTCCCAATACTTAAAGCGATCATTTTATCGGGCCTCATTTGCTGCATTCAAATGCCGGCGAAGGCCCAGGACAAGGGAAAAAGCGAATTGAATATCGGTGCCGGGATGATGGCGTCGGAAGATGCTTTGTCGGATGCGGTTATACTTTGGTTCAGTGCATTGTTTAATACGCACCCGGACGTCAAAGTACCGGGCGCCTCCTGGTCAGTTACCTACAAATACCACGTTTCTGAGCGGCTTGCCGTGGGTGGAAGCTCGGTTTTAAACCCAACCTCCGACCGATGGATCCCCGATTTTCCCAGTGACGATCGCTGGAAGCGCCGTTCCCTCACGACCGCCGGCGAAGCGACGTTATATTGGGTAAAAGGTGATAATTTCCAATTTTACGGGACGGCCGGCGTCGGTTTTTTTGTGAAGCGCAGCCGCTTTTACAATGTACAGACTGAAACTAAATTTGGAACTACATTTCAAGCAAGTCCGGTGGGTTTGCGGATGGGAAAGCGGGTTGGGGTGTTTATGGAAATTGGTTATGGGTATAAAGGCGTTTTCAATGGAGGGTTGAGTATGCGGTTTTGAAAAGAATTTTAATACTATTTGATAAATAATAGCCGGAAAATTATCGAATGACCGATCGATTTTTAGCGTGTCTTTTTAACAGGGTTTTATTATATCTTCGTCAATGTAATTGGCAGTTACTTGCTGTTCCCTGTTTTACGCTTAACACACAGTGCTATGAAAATCACTTTACACGTCATTGCGGTTGTTGCTTTCCTCTTGACCAGCCGCCAGTCGTCATTTTCTCAAGCAATTGACATTCCATGGCCCTCAGCCCCGGGCACGATGACTTCCGCAAATATCATCGTACTCACGAACGGCAATTTCGCCGTCTCAAACCGCGAATATGACGAAGGAGGTAAGACTGATATCGGAGTGGTGTACCTTTTTGATGGCAATACCAAAAAGCTGATCAGTACTTTGAAAGGATCGACGGCGAACGACAATGTAGGCGATCGTTTGTTCGCGTTATCTAACGGAAATCTGGTTGTCGTGAGCAGTCAGTGGGACAACGGGGGCATTGCCGATGTCGGCGCTGTGACGTGGGTCAATGGCGTTACCGGGTTGAATGGCGTGGTAAGTCCTGCCAACTCGTTAATCGGGAATGTCAAGTGGGATGTGGTCGGTACTACTGGTGTTACAGTATTACCCAACGGTAATTATCTTGTTAAAAGTTTTTCCTTAAAAGCGCCTGGAAAGGATGCAGTGGGCGCTGTGACCTGGTGCAATGGCAGCACGGGGCTGGTTGGTAATGTGAATGCGACCAATTCGTTGGTGGGCGCAAACCAGGGCGACGCGCTGGGTTACCTGGATATCGTAGTTTTATCAAATGGTAATTACGTCGTTCCCTGTCCAGGCTGGGACAGCCCCACGAATCAGGATGTCGGCGCCGTAATCTGGGGGAGTGGATCGACGGGCGTATCGGGTATGGTGGGCCCGGCCAACGCGCTGATCGGCTCTCATACCGGCGACCGTATCGGCGATGGTTACGGGTTGACGGCACTCACAAATGGCAACTACCTGATCAGAAGTACGGAATGGGATAACGGAGCCATCCAGAATGCTGGTGCGGTCACTTTCGGTAATGGTTCGACAGGACTCGTTGGGGTGGTGAGCGCAGCCAATTCGCTGGTCGGTACCCAGGCAAACCATCGGGTTGGAGGCGGTGTGTCAGCGCTGACCAACGGCAACTACGTCGTAAGCAGTTCTGCCTGGAAGGACGAGGCGGCAGAAGCATTTGGGGCGGTTACCTGGGGAAATGGAGTGAGCGGTATTACCGGCCCTGTTACGATAAATAATTCGCTTTACGGCTCCCGCCCTTACGAATCCGGTGGCGCTCATGCATTATCAAACGGTAATTACGTCGTCAACAGCCCCATGTGGACCCGCGACGGTATCTCCGGCGCCGGAGCCATTACCTGGGGTGACGGTACAACCGGCACAACCGGGCGCATTTCAACTTCAAATTCGCTGGTAGGAAGAGACACGCTCGACAATGTCGGCTTGCTGGGCATTGTCCCGCTGAGCAATGGCCATTACGTGGTGCCGACCCCATATTGGCGCAACGATGACAGGCAACAAGTGGGCGCCGTTACCTGGTGCGATGGTTTCACGGGCCGGGTTGGCGAAGTGAGTGCGCTTAATTCGTTTGTCGGGACAAGCGAACTTGGCAGTTCGAGCGGCTTGAAGGTCACTCCGCTTACAAATGGCAATTATGTTATTCAAAGAGAATTTGCAGAAGTCAATGGGATTGACCGCGCCGGACTGCTCACCTGGGCCAATGGCTCTCAGGAATTTGTAGGTACATTGAGCACGGCCAATTCGCTGCTTGGCAGCCATGCTGTAGACCTGATCGGGCGGAACGTAAGGCCGCTTTCAAATGGGAATTATCTGATTGTGAGTGAGAACTGGGACAATGGAAATGTGATCGACGCGGGTGCCGTGAAGTGGGCAAGCGGTACAAGCCCTACTACCGGCGAGATCAGCGCGGCAAATTCCCTGGTAGGGACAAAGCCGAATGGTAAGATGGGAGGGTACGGAACAGTTAGTCTTCTGTCCGACGGCAATTATCTTGTAAACACATCTGCCATCACCTGGGGAAATGGCACGACGGGCACAATCGGTGAAGTAAATGACTGCAACAGCTTTCTCGGAGTAGCAGGCGGCGTGTTTAATGCGACATACGGATATGTAGTGGCGGTTCATCCAGGTGACAACGTGGTCAGACTGGTGTATCATACAGGCGGGCCACAGCTGGCAAGGTCGCTGGATTCTGTTTCGGCCGACCTCGGTTCCGACGAAACGGTCTCGTTCATGAGCGGTGCGGGATGCCGCATTGTCGCGTCGGTAAGCTCGCAGGGTACCAATCCCGTGACGGGAAGCATTAATGCCCGCACGTGGGTGGAAAATGGTGTTCCTACTTTCCACGGGGACCCATTTGTGGCAAGGCATTATGAAATTACCCCTGCGCAGAACGCCGCGAATGCTACCGGCCGCGTCACTTTATATTTTTCACAGGGAGAATTTATCGCATTCAATGCCGCGCCAGGCAGCACGCTGGATCTGCCCGTCGATGCCGGTGACGCAGCCGGAAAGGCAAACCTCCGTATTGGTAAATACTCCGGTACGAGCGATGATGCCAGCGGCCTGCCCGGTAGCTATCCGTCTATCGTGTCCACCATTATAGATCCCGACGACAACGACATCGTCTGGAACGACACATTCAAGCGCTGGGAAGTGACTTTCGATACTGAGGGATTTAGTGGGTTTGTGGTGCAAACGAGTACCGCGCCACTGCCTGTGAGGCTGGTATCATTCACCGCAAAAGCTGAGGGAAAATCCATAGAACTGAATTGGCAAGTAGCCGATGCGATGAATTTCAGCCATTTTGAGGTGGAGTGCTCAGCGAATGGAAAACAGTTCGAGTCTTTCGGAAAAGTAAAGTTTGACGAAGGCACAGACCGGTACACGATCACAGACAGCCATCCGCGGACCGGTTCCAACGGACAGGTCTATTACCGTTTAAAAATGCTCGACTTAGATGGAAGCTACGCATTCAGCAAGATCGTCAACGTGCAGCTGAATGGCGGCGATGTCGCTTACGTATACCCAAATCCGGTTAGAGATCATTTTAAAATTTCTCTGCCCGGATATGACGGAAAGACCGGTAGGGTTAGACTCGTCAGCGCTTCGGGAAAAGTGCTACGTGAAGAAACGTTCACCGTTACGAACGGGGAAATGCGTCTGGATACGAGACAATCGCGGTTGAGTGAAGGTATTTATACCGTTCAAATAGAGGTTGGCGGCGAGCGGCGCCTGTTTAAAATGGCCTTATCCCGTTAGTCCAGTCGAATCTGGCAGGCGCTGCGGAAGTCAGTGCCTGCCAGCCAACAGTTCGGAAATCAACACGCCATCGATTTTCAGACCCTCGATATTACATCCCGAAATCTCGATCCCGCTCAGATCGCAACTCACGAATGTGCTTTTGTGCAAATCGCAATGCTCGAAACGCAACGGCCTTTGTTCCGCCGCGGGGTCATACATCGGGTGATCCGGCGGCGCCATGCCGATATTCTCAAACAAAGCCCCGCCCAGCTGCGCGCCTTCGATATGCAAGTCGCTCAGATTGGCGTCGGTGATTGATATGTTGCTCATATTCACATCGGTAAACGTGGAGTTGGACAGCATTACCTGGTTGGCCGTGATGACGGCGCATTCACTGTCGAGTTTGATTTGTTTGATGTCTTCCATGGTTGGGTTGGATTAATAGTCAGGTCACCGATGCCAGAGTTTCTGCATCGGGCGGAATGTAAATTTAGCCCCTTAGCCACCAGCTTAAAAGGGTCAGAAGCGACGAATTTGGAGTGTAATCAGGACAAAATCAGGCTTCTTCGTGTTGCGTTGTTTCCAGGCGCGGTCTTATCAACAACAGCATTAAAATCCCGGCTCCAATTACGAATGCACCAAAAATTCAGGCCAGCTTTCCGCCCATACTCCGGTCGACGGGCCTCGTATCCGGTTGGAGAATCATAAAATCGTTGTTAACAGGCTTCTGCAATGCATTTTGGACAGCAATCCTGAAATTTTCCCGGTCGGTTGAGGCCGGTTTATGTTCGAAATGATCGAGCTTATAGAAATCATAATGCTCCATTTTCTGAGCGCAATCTTCGAAAAACTCCTTGAAACGCAGCTGCTTGGTTTCATTCCCGCTGAGGTTGCTGATCCGCTTATGAAATTTGACGCCGTACCAATACAGCGGCGTCATCGAAATGATTTGCTTTTTGTGGGTGAGGATCGGGTTTACAAAGTAAATGTCGATGTTCAGGTCCTAGTTATAGCGGCCGCCTTTTTCCAACGTATAATGTACTCCGCCAATGAATTGATGCACGGCGAATTCGCTGATCCGGTAATACCGAACGCGTTCATGCTTAGGGATTTCCTTTACATTCTTAATTTCCGGCATCTTACCGGTCGAATAGCTAAGCAGCATCTGCGAAATCATCAGCATCGCCATCATAGAAACCCACGAAATCGCCTGCATTTGCCAGCTCCCTTTATCCTTTCCCGACTTATATTCCAGACTATCAAACCGCGGTTTCAGCCAGAGCAAAATCGGCCCCCATGGGAAAATCGCCGGAATCCAGAAATGCCAGCTGTCCTCACTCACTTCAAGGATCGGATGTTTATCCAAAAACAACCACCATCGTACAAATACCAGTATGAGCGCCGTCCCCCAGGCGACGACGGCGTAAGGAATGAGAATACGTTTGAGTTTTAAAAGGTAATCTGGATTGACTTTCATTGGTAAGAAAAGCACTTGTACCAAGGGCAACCAGCGCCTGCCGATTGCCCTCATTACGCATTAAACCGTCAGTCTCTGCGCTTTCTCGAAGAAGAACACCAGTTCCCTGAAAGTCTCGAAAATCTCCGTACATCGCGGATTATAACCCGCCTCTTTCTCAGATACCATGTACCCACTGTAAATCGACCAAAGGTCGCCGATCCATTCTTCGGGGCTGGTTTGAGAAAGCAAATCATGAACTAACTGGCCATAATGCGCCAGCCTTGACGAATCCGGGGATTCGTCTGTGATAGGTGTGTACATAAAGTTGTGATTTAAAGGATTTAAAGGGCCCTGTCTAAGGTGTCCTTAATGCTCACAACAAGCATTCCGGGGGACTTTCGCCGATCCCGCACCATAACAGGGCGTTTCTTTCAAGCTTTTTCATAGTTGTTGTGATTTGTTAAGGAATGCGAATATTCTGAGGATTTGTGAGGAATGCAAATCAATCCGGCGTCACTTTTCAAAGCACCAGGATTTTAACAAGAGCGCTCCATTTGAGTTTTCAAGAGGGTCGCGTCAATTGGTATTTACTTTTTAGCATCCAAATATATCTCAATCGTATTATCAAGCTGGCTACCAAAATTGTAAATATCATCGATTGTCTGAATTTCGACTTTCAATTCTTTTTTGTCCGAATCAAACAGCCCGATATATTTTTTTGAATTGTTTAAATACAGACGGCACAGGGGTTTTCGGTTGTTATCATCCAGGAATATCGCAAAATAGGATAGCGCGTCCCGATGAGTAATGCGGTTTGAGGTTACTTTTTGGCGCAATATCGATCTTACTATATAATATCCTTCCAATTCCTCTTGCGTGGTAACGATTTCCTTTTCCTGCGTATCTACGTTGGTGGGAATGGTGACAATGGGCGGTTCGGGAGGAAACGGAGTGTCAGGTTTGCTGATTGCGGATTTTAGGCGATCGTTAATGGTGTCATTTATAATGTTTGTTATGGTGCGTTTAACCAGTACGCGGAATGCTTCGAGCACTTTCGATGTTACCATAGACGGGTAAACCTGTTTTGCAAAATACTTCACGAATTCATCATTGGGCTCCTGGAATTCCTGATTTATCAACTGCCTTATTTCATTAATATATTTCAATTCACTTGCGGACTGATAAATGTTTTCAACATCGAAATACGCCTTGTGAAACTCCTTTAATTGCTCTATTTGCCCATCTTTAATTTCTTCGATATTGAATTCCAAGAACGGCTTTTCATCCATCTTATTCTGTTCTACTAAATCCGTGTAGAATCTAAAAATCAAGCCGTTAGTCAGCATCGAGAACTTTGCCTTGGAGACATGAAAATATCGGAGCAGCTGACCGTCGTGTACATCCAGCTTTTGCTTCCAATGCTTGCATTCTACCAGAAGAATAGGCACTCCATCCCTAAATATTGCATAGTCAATTTTTTCGCCCTTTTTGGTTCCAATATCACAAATGAATTCCGGAATAACTTCCATCGGGTTAAATACGTCGTAGCCTAGGATTTGAAGGAACGGCATGATAAAAGCGTTTTTCGTAGCCTCTTCCGTGTGAATGTTATCCTTTAACTTGGATACTCGTTCGCTAAATTGTTTGATTTGATCTTTGAAGTCCATAATAGTGAAGGGATTTTGTTGCTCTTCCTAAGAAATCAAAGTTGTAATTCTACTATATGTTGAATGAAAATTGATTTGCTGGTCATTCACGATGTAAAGCAGTCTGTTTTTTGTGAGTAAGTCGACAGTTCGAATAGACTAATTGTTGGAATGAAATGATCAAAATCACCCGTTGATAATTTTACTTGACCACTTGAGAGTCGGCGATTCAAATGACTTTAACAAGCTTTTAATTACCCCTACTTTGCTTGACTTTCCCGATTCAAGCATTTTTGATGTCGGCGCGGCTGCTTCGTCAACCAAAAGATTTTCTACCATGACAACTCAAATCTGCACTTATCTGTTTAAATTAACGTGTTGGGTCTGTTCAGCCAGATGTTTATGTCGATAGCAATATGCAAACTGGCATTTTAGGGAATGTATTGACTTTTAACAGGGTGGTGCGCATGTTAGCGAGCGCCCCGGGAATTTTGCGGGCTCTGCCTTCTACTTTTCTGCGGCGAATGACAGCATTTTATCGACAATGGTTTGTCGACCTGGTCGCGGAACAAAAGCAAATTCAGATCACTATGACGGCCTTTTGGTGAAGGAGCGTAAAGACGAGGAGCGCTTCCCCTGGGAGCAAGTCAAAGCAGAATTAGACGCAAAGCATAAGCTGGGTTGAGTTACCGGGTCGAATTAAGCCGCAGCGCGAAAAAATTCATGAGCGGCTTAACAGGAAGGGACTATTGCCTTGTATCTGCGGCAATTTCCTTTTTGTGGAGAATCCCTACCAGTCGGGCTGCAAGAAGCTCAAAGGATATCAGGACCGGTACCGTATCAGGGCAGGCAATTACCGAATAATTTATCGAATACTTGATGCGGAGCTTGCGATTGACATTGTTCAAACCGGCAACCGCAAGGAAGTTTACGACTAAAAGCAAAAACGCCGTTCCTGATAACAGAAACAGCGTTTTGTGCCGAAGGCGGGACTCGAACCCGCACAGGATTGCTCCCTCACGCCCCTGAAACGTGCGTGTCTACCAGTTTCACCACTTCGGCCTGAAATCGGTGCGCAAAGATAGCAATCTTGTTTTGGACTTTACAAGCATTTCGGGTTTCGAAGCGTGAAAAAATCGCGAAAAATTAAATTTTGACCCCTTCATACAGGGCCGGAATGTGGATTTTGCGGTATCCGGCCTTTTCCAGCTTCAACTTGAAGGCGATTTGCGTCTCGTATTCGCCGTGCACAAGAAAGACTTCCTTCACGCGCTCGGGTGTCTGACAGGAGAGGAATTCCAGCATTTCGTTGTAATCGCCATGGCCGGAGAAGGAGTCCATCGTTTCCACACGGCATTTTACTTCGAACTTCTCGCCGAAGATGTTCACATGCGTGTCCCCGCGCTTTAATGCGCCTGCGAGCGTGTTCGCGGACGCGTAGCCCACGAGCAGGATCGTCGAGTTCGGGTCACCGATGTTGTTTTTGATATGGTGCTTGATCCGCCCCGCTTCGGCCATTCCGGAGGCTGAAATGATGATGCAAGGCTCTTTGCGGTCGTTGAGCGCCATGGATCGCTGCACATCGGAAATGTAGTTCAGATATGGAAATGCGAATGCGTCGCCGTCCTTTTCAATGTATTCGAGGATTTCGGGGTTGAAGCATTCGTCGTGCTCCTTCATAATCGCCGTTGCGCGGATCGCCAGCGGGCTGTCGATGTACACTGGGATCTGCGGAAGCCGGCCGGAGCTCGAAAGCTGGTCGAGGGCGTAGATGAGCTCCTGCGTACGGTCGATCGCGAAGGCGGGAATAATGAGCTTGCCGCGGCGACGGACGCAGGTTTCCTCCACAACACGCAGCAAATGCGCATGCATATCGATCTCCTTTTCATGTAAACGGTCGCCGTAAGTTGACTCGCAGATAATGTAATCCGCCTGAGGGAACACTTCCGGCTTGTGGAGAATGCGGTCTTCGGGGCGGCCGATATCGCCGGTGAAAGTGACCTGTTTGAATGTCCCAGCGTCCGGAATGCTTAAATGAACGGCAGCGCTGCCGAGCAAATGGGCCGCGTCGGTCAGGATCACGGATACTTCATTGTTCTCACCCAAAAAGAACGTCTGCCCGTAGCGGACCGTTTTCAGGAGGTTCAATGCATGGGCGGCGTCTTCGGCATTATAAAGCTCTTCAAGCAGCGGACGGCCTTGCTTTTTCCGGCGCTTATTGATCCGTTCCAAATCCTTTTCCTGGATATGGGCGCTGTCGAGCAGCATTACCCGGCAAAGGTCGGCGGTAGCGGCGGTGCAGTAGATCGGCCCGTTGAAACCCTTGCGCACGAGGCGCGGGAGCAGGCCTGAGTGGTCGATGTGTGCGTGCGAGAGGATCACATAGTCGACTTCGGACGGTTTGAAACCGAATTCCTGGTTGAATTCGTCGGTTTGAATGCCCTGGAAAAGCCCGCAATCGAGCAGTATTTTAGTTCCTTTTTCGGTGGTAATGAGGTGCTTGCTTCCGGTTACGGTGCGTGCGGCGCCAAAGAATTGGATAAGCATAGAAGTTAGGAATTTAGAACGTTGGTGAAAAGAAGGAGGTCAGGCGAGGACGTAAATCGCGTCGAGGTTGCGGCCAATGCCGTCGTAATCAAGGCCGTAGCCGACCACAAATTTGTTTTCAATTTCAAAGCCGACATAGCGCATGTCCACCGGCGCTTTCAAAGCTTCCGGCTTGTGCAGTAAAGTAGCGATTTCGACGGATTTGGGCGACATCGACTTCACTTTTGCGATCAGTTGCGACATCGTCAGCCCCGTATCCACAATATCCTCGATGATGATCACATCACGCCCCGCAACATTGGCGTCCATCCCGATAATCTCCCGCACATTACCCGTAGAAGCAGTCTGGGAATAAGAAGAAAGCCGTATGAAATTGATTTCGCAGGCCAGCGAAATGTTTTTGACCAGCTCACTAGCAAAGAGAAAAGCACCATTGAGCACAATGATGAAGACCGGGCAAGAATCCGCATAGTCGGAATTAATGCCGGCAGCTAACTCGGCAACGCGTTTTTCGATCGTTTCGCGCGAAATAAAGGGGACAAATGTTTTATCCAGAATGTTAATCATAATTTTGAAGTGCGAATAAGGTTCCGAGAGACATTTAGGAGCCCTTTCGAAACCGGGCGCCGGAGCGTCGACTGTCGGATGATGCCAAATACTCTGAGGATCAATATTAACTCTTTTTTTAAAAACCGGGTCGCTGACAAACGCAAAATATCAATCAGGCGTTATAGAACAGATTTCCCCCTGCTATGAAAAGTTTAGTTGTTAACATAATCATATTCTGCTGCTTAACGGTTATTACCAGCAACATCGCGACGGCGCAATTGTATTCTTCGGCCGAGCTTGACAAGAAGTATGCGATGGTCCTCCAAAATCCGGGAGTACAGATCGAGTCAACAGAAGCGATCAATAAATTATACAATTACCAGTTTTACGAGGCGGACGCCGAATTCCGTTGGCTCAGATATCGCTACCCAAAGCATCCCATGCCCCATTTTTTGATGGGTTTGGCCGAGTGGTGGAAAATTGTACCAAATACAGAAAACGAAGCCTACGACAAAACGTTTCTCGCGCACATGGATTCGACCATCACGTTGGCGGAGGAGCTATATGATGATCAGGAAAATAAAATAGAACCTGCATTCTTCCTCGCCGCGGCTTACGCATTCAAAGGTAGGCTGTATGCCGAGCGTGAAAGCTGGGCGAAGGCGGCTTTTGCCGGTAAAAAGTCATTGAAGTATTTCGAACAATGCAAGGGCAATGGCGACCTTTCCCCGGAATTGCTGTTTGGCGACGGTCTGTATAATTATTACGCCGAATGGGTCCCCAAGGAATATCCGATCCTGAAACCGATCCTGGCACTTTTTCCAAAAGGAAATAAAAAGCTCGGCGAACAGCAGCTGGAAAAGGTAGGTAACAATGCATTCTATACCCGTGTGGAGGCCCGTTACTTCCTGTTGCAGATTTACAGCATGGAAAACGAGTACAGCAAAGCCTACGAAATGGCCAAATACATGTGGCAAACCTACCCGAATAACCCTTATTTCGAACGCTATTTTTGCCGCACAGCATTTGTTACCGGCAAAATGGCCGAAGCGGAACAGGCAGCGCAGAATATCATTACCAAAATCAGCCAGGGAATGCCGGGCTACGAAGGAGTAAGTGGCCGCAATGCGGCTTATGTATTGGCATACTACAATATGAACTACCACCGGAACTACGACGCAGCCGCCGGGTACTATCAAAAAGCGATCGATTATTCGACGCAAACCAATTCGATGAACGCGGGATATTATGTTTCGTCGCTGCTGGGGCTGGGCAAAATCGCCGAGCATAAGAAAGATTATGACGAGGCTTTGAAATACTACAAGCTTGCTGATGACAGGGCTGATAAAAAGTCCAGCCAGGATAAGGAAGCAAAAGCGGCGATTGCGAATTTGAAGAAGATGAAGCGCGAGCAGCGGAGAAGGCGGTAGAATGGCGTCCTCGCAAATGCTTCGACTACGCTCAGCATGACATCACGTTGTCACCCTGATTTCTATGATAAAACCAAGTGATCTTGATAGGTTGCTTGGTTTTTTATTAGGGCAAAGATGGTGTGGACGATTTTGTTTCTG
>NZ_JASATN010000032.1:0-47694 GCF_038440355.1 Dyadobacter sp. OTU695
GACAGAGGTTGTAGCTGATGGTGGCTACCACACCTATGCATTGAAATAACGGTCAGACTAATGCGCGCTTTTATACCGTACTATCTACGGCTTGTAATCATATGATAAATGCTAACCGGTCAACTACCAAGACTAACATGTATTTTGTACCTTTGAATCAGATTTATAGAAATCTGAACAAATATTTGCGTCTACGAATAGTTTACGGCCGACTGCTCATAACGGCGATAACCCAATCAATCAACTGATATTTGGCAAGTCATATACAAATCAAAAACAACAACTAAGGATACATGATCCTTTTCTTTGTGTTGTTATGGCATCGGCCAAAACATCCCCCGGTAATACCTTCTTTTAATTTTAATACTCAATTTCAGACATGACAAAAGCGGAAATGATCACTGACAAGGGTACGATGCTTATCGAATTCTACGATGAGGATGCTCCCAATACGGTGAAAAACTTTGTTGATCTTTCTAAAAAAGGCTTTTATGACGGTGTGATCTTTCACCGTGTAATCCCCGATTTCATGATCCAGGGCGGCGACCCTACCGGCACCGGCCGTGGAGGTCCTGGCTACAAGATCGACTGCGAGTTGACAGGCGGTAACCAATACCACGACCGTGGTGTCCTTTCCATGGCACACGCGGGACGCAATACTGGTGGTTCTCAGTTCTTCATCTGCCACAGCCGTAACAACACGGCACACCTCGACAGGAACCATACCTGCTTCGGTCGCGTGGTGGAGGGTGTGGAAACGGTTGACCTGATCCGTCAGGGCGACAAGATCCAGAAGATCACGATTATCGAAGAACAGGCGTAAGCTTTTCTCCATTAATACAAAAGGGGGGCGGAATCAACATTCCGCCCCCTTCGTGTTTGTATATGTTGGCTATCTCACCAGAAATGGCCGTACAGGTAAGAAATGATCGTGATCACAACTACCGCTCCAATCACAAAAGTCCGGTGCGGCATGAACATCGACGCATCGATTGCGAGGCCCTTCTTTTCGTCAGGCAATATCAGACCGAGAATTATCATTACCGCCACGCAAATCAGGAACACAAGGCCCATGCGGTCGAGGAACGGAACTTGCGTCCAGTCGGCGAACGGGAAGTAATTGTTGTGCATCGCCAATGCGATCAGGAAACCGCCGACGATCGCGAACAATGCGCCCGCCGAGTTGGTTCGTTTCCAGAAGAAGCCCATGATGAACGACGCGAAAATACCCGGCGACAACAGACCTGTCATTTCCTGGATAAATTGGAACCCGCCTTTTTTGTCGATGCCCATATAAGGCGAAACGATAATTGCGAGGATCATCGAGATCACAACGACAGCCCGGCCGATACGAACGAGTGTTTTCTCGTCGGCATTCTTACCAATATAGTTTTTGAAAATATCCAGTGTAAAGATTGTCGAAATACTGTTCGCTTTACCGGCCAGAGATGCCACCACGGCTGCCGTCAACGCAGCGAAAGAAAGCCCTTTCAAACCGGTCGGAAGCAGGTTGAGGAGCACGGGATACGCTTTGTCGGCATTGATCACGCCATCCTCGCCGAGCATTTCTGCCTGGAACATGCCTTTGCTGTACAATGCGTAAGCCGCAATACCAGGCAATACCACGATCACCGGCATCAATAATTTCAGGAACGCGGCGAAAAGGATACCATTACGGGCAGTTTTAAGATCCGCTCCCAATGCGCGCTGTGTAATGTATTGGTTACAGCCCCAGTAGTTCAGGTTCACGATCCACATACCGCCAAGCAAAACCGCCAGACCCGGCAGCTGCATATAGAACGGGCTGGATTTAGGGAAAATCATATGAAAGTGATCGTCGTGGTTGTCGCGCATTACTTTGAAACCCTGCACAATGCCTTCAACGCCTGCATTATCGGATACCAGATTGATCGCCAGGTAAGTAGTAGCCAAACCTCCGATCACGAGGAAAAACACCTGAATTACATCTGTAAAACCGATCACCTTCATCCCGCCGATCGTAATGATAATGGCAAAAGCCGCCAGCGCAATCATACAGAACTGGAAATCAAGCCCTGAAATCCCTGAAACCGCCAGGGCACCCAGGTACAGGATCGAAGTAAGGTTAACAAGAATATATAATGCCAGCCAGAACACCGCCATGATTAAGCTCACCGATTGGTTATATCGCTGGCTCAGGAACTGCGGCATGGTGTAAATCTTGTTTTTGAGATAAATAGGCATAAAAAAAACGGCTACTATAACCAGTGTCGCCGCCGCCATCCATTCGTAGGTGGAGATCCCGAGACCCATCGAGAAGCCATTCCCCGACATCCCTATAAATTGTTCCGCCGAAATATTCGAAGCGATCAACGATGCGCCGATCGCCCACCAGGTCAGCGAGCCCTCTGCGAGGAAGAAGTCTTTTGTAGATTCAACTTTTGATTTTTTCCGCTGATAAATCCAATAACCGTAACCGGAGACTACAATGAAGTAAAAGAAGAAGACGACATAATCCAGGGTTTGTAATTGTTGCATTTCAAATAATAAAATAGATGAATGAATGAGATATCAGCTCGATTAGCCCATAAATATAGCCTACAAGCACATATTGATAATGCTTTACTCTGATATTTTCTTTGAATCTTTAAAATGGTGAGGGCCAATGGGGCCATAAGCCTCCTGGAAAGGGATATCTTCCCGCATTTGGCTGATAAAACGCTGCAAACCAGCCTCTTTTCGTAACAAGAGCCAGTAAGAAACCTCCATTCCGGCCGTCATATAGGCTGTCATGACGTGTTTCTGGTCGCCTCCGAAAAACTCGCGCATAGTGGAAATGTCCTTCAAAAGTAGCAGGTCGCGGCCGTTGCGCGTGTAGTACCGCCACTCGTAACGATACGCGCGGTATCGATCACGCGCGCTGGTTTCGCTTACGAAGCGTCGGTCGAGCATCAATGCAAGCCCTTCGTTGAACCATTGTGGAATGTCGTTGGTGGTGCGCCACCAGCCAATACGCCTCAGCAGTTCGATATGGCTCATTTCATGGGCGATCACGTCCGTGTTCATGCCTTGTGCATTCAGGATCACGTAAGAACTGCCCCAGGGCGTGCCGATGCTGCAACCGGCACCTTCTGTGCTGCTGCAATATTTTTTGTACTGTTGCGCTGTCTGACAAATGATGATTTTGGGGTTGGACATTTTCCCCTGGTAAAAGGAGTCAACGCGCGCCTCTGCCAGCGTTACGGTATTTTTGAGGACTTTGTATTTATTGGCGTGGATATCCGGACTGAAATAGACCTTTTTATCGCTCGACTTGAAACTGGAGAATGCGATAAGCTCGCAGTAGAAGATTTGCGGGTAGAGAAAAAAGAGGCTGCCCGCCAGGACTATTAATCCGGTCAGAAGGAATTTGGTGACTTTCCGGAGTGGGTTCAAGGGAATCTATTTTTGCCACCGCAGCGGCGGACCGTGAAGACACGAAGATTCACGAATTCGTGCTCATCCGTGCCCTCACAGTCCGCGGCTGCAGTGGCAACATAAAAATTAATGTTTAAAGTGACGAACTCCCGTAGTCACCATCGCAAGCCCGTTCGCATTGCAATAATCCACAGAATCCTTGTCACGAATAGAACCACCCGGCTGAACCACGGCGGTAATGCCCGCATGGTGTGCGATTTCGACGCAGTCAGCAAACGGGAAGAATGCATCCGACGCCATGACCGCTCCATTCAGATCAAAACCAAATGCTTTCGCCTTTTCAATCGCCTGACGCAATGCGTCCACGCGGGAAGTCTGGCCGGTACCGCTCGCCAGCAACTGGTTTTCCTTAGCCAGTACAATGGTGTTCGATTTGGTATGCTTACAGACTTTCAATGCAAACTCCAATGCTGAAACCTCGTCGATCGTCGGTGCCTTTTCCGTAACAGTCGTAAACTGTGCCGCAACTTCCGTTGCGAGGTCCTTATCCTGTACCAAAACGCCGTTCAGAATGGTTTTGAACATAATCTGCGGCAATTCAACAGCATTGCGTTTCAGCAGAATGCGGTTCTTTTTCGATTTCAAAAGCTGCAATGCGTCTTCGTCATAAGCAGGGGCGATCAGGATTTCCATGAACAGCTTGTTCAGCTCCTCGGCAGTAGCCAGATCGACCTTTGTATTGGTAATAACCACCCCACCAAATGCCGAAACCGGATCGCAGGCCAGCGCATTGTCATACGCCTCTTTCGCCGTCGGCGCCGTGGCGATACCGCAGGCATTGGTATGCTTTATAATCGCGAATGTAGGCTGGGCATCAGTGAACTCGTCGATCAGGCTCACGCACGCATCCACGTCCACGAGGTTATTGTATGAAAGTTCCTTTCCGTGCAGTTTCTCGAAAATGCCTTCGAGGTCACCATAGTACTTAGCGCTTTGATGCGGGTTTTCGCCGTAACGCAGCGTTTGCGAAGCAAGATTGGTAAAATCAAACAGCTCTTTATCCGTCGTTTCTTTTCCGGAGGTGAAAAAGCTGTTGATCGCGCCATCGTAATGCGATGAAACCCCAAACGCCAGACCGGCATAGTAACGACGGTCCTGAATATCCGTAGAGCCGGCTTTCGCATTCAGCAGTTCAACAACTTCCGCATACTGGCTCCGCGATGAAACGATCAATGTATCCTTGAAGTTCTTCGCCGTTGCGCGGATCAGCGAGATGCCGCCAATGTCTATTTTTTCGATAATATCCTCCTCGCTCGCACCAGATGCCACCGTTTCCTCGAAAGGGTAAAGATCCACTACCACCATGTCGATAGCCGGGATATTGTATTGCTCTGCCTGCGCTACATCACCTGCATCGTCGCGACGGTACAAAATACCGCCCATAATGGCCGGATGGAGCGTTTTAACACGCCCGCCGAAAATCGATGGGTAACCGGTCAGCTCTTCGGCTGCGGTCACAGGGATGTTGAGATTTTCAATGAAAGTCTGAGTTCCCCCGGTAGAGTACAGCTTTACGCCATTCTCGTGCAGGAGGCGGACCAAAGGCTCAAGACCGTCTTTGTAATAAACAGAAATAAGCGCGGATTGGATTTTTTTAGACATTGTGCAACGTTTGCTCTAAGATTACAAATGCGGGATTTTGCTTACATTCGGCATTTCGGCTTGTCCCATGTTGAAAATAAACCGCAAAGATAGCCGAAAAATCAACGAAGTCGGCAGCGGAACAGACGAAAATCAAAACGTTATCATTCTGAAACCAAGTTTAAAAAGCCAAAACCATGAACCTCGACCTGACCGGAAAAACAGCATTGGTATGCGGAAGCACGCAGGGCATCGGGCTCGCCGCCGCCGTTGAACTCGCATTGCTGGGTGCAAATGTGACTCTCGTGGCCCGAAATGAAGAAAAGCTGCGGGAAGCCGTCGAAGATCTGGACACCTCTCTCGGGCAGCTTCACCGGTACGTGGTGGCCGATTTCGCCGATCATGAAAGCGTCAAATCAGCGATTGAAAATTACCTTCGTCTCTGCCCGGAGGTACATATTCTTGTCAACAACACCGGCGGTCCCTCCGGCGGTCCGATCATCGAGGCAACATCCGACCAGTTCCTGAAGACCTTTCAAATGCATGTGATCAACAACCAGTTTCTGGCGCAAGCAGTGGTACCTTCGATGAAAAAGGAGGGATTTGGCCGCATTATCAACATCATCAGCACCTCGGTGAAGCAGCCTATCATCGGCCTCGGGGTATCCAACACCATTCGTGGCGCCGTTGCGAGCTGGGCCAAAACGTTGTCGCTGGAACTCGGGCAATACGGCATAACGGTCAATAATGTACTTCCGGGTTACACCGAAACGGCGCGACTGGACGCTGTCCTCGAAATGCGAAGTAAAAACCAGGGTAAAACCAGAGAACAGGTCGCCGAAGAATTGAAGGCCTCCATTCCCATCCGCCGTTTCAGCGAAGCCAAAGAAGTAGCCGCCGCGGTTGCTTTTCTGGCCAGTCCGGCAGCGGGTAGTATTAGTGGAGTGAGTCTGGCTGTGGATGGGGGGAGGACGGAGAGTTTGTAATAACTATTTCAGATTATAATCTCAGCTATTTTCGAGCTATTACCACCAGTTTATTATCATTCCGGGCGGCTATGATCGCTTTCCCGGATTTGAGATTGATTTCCTTCAACCGCTTTACTTCGCCGCGAATTGGCAGGCCATTGATTGGCTCCGGGGCGAAATTGCAGTTGCCTTTATTGATGAGCACAGTCCCATAATCGGCGTCGTAACGGCCCATCTGGATGTTGCAGCCGTAGAAGTTGCCCATCAGCAGCACGTCTGGCAGCTTGTCGCCGTTGGCATCGATGATGTGAGCATCGTAAAAAGGCGTCCATTGCGCACGGTAAGGCAGTGCTTTGATTTCGAAATCTCCGTTCCCGTTATTGACGAGTATCGCATTCCGGAAATAATCGGCTGCAAGCACCTGTGCTTCTTCCAGCTTGTCCTTCCCGACCAGTTCGGCCAATGTAGCTTTGGCAAACTCGGATGCGTAAATGTATTTTTTGCGAATCGCCGGCATTTGCTTTTCCATTTCCTGCTTGGTCGGAAAGAGCATTTCTTTGCCACTGAGGTAAGTGGTCAGCAATGGTTCTGTGCGCCCGTTTCCGTCATAATCATTGATATACATCTTTACCGGTTCCTGTTCGGTCGCTTTCAGCCGACTGTTCAGCCCCAGATTTCCAGCCAGAATATCCAAATCGCCGTCTCCGTCGAAATCGTAAGGCATGGCAAAATTCCACCAGCCTTTGCGGTCGGTCAGCATTTTCTCGCGGAATACATTACCCTGCCTTTCAAGAACCCCTATCCCTCCCCATTCCAATGCTAACAGCAGATCCTGTTTTCCATCCTTATTCATGTCGGCGAGCCGTGCACTTTTAACATAACCCATTGAACCCGCATCCGGTGCATAGCGGTCAGTAACGTCAGTGAACTTTCCTTTCCCGTCATTTTGCAGCAAATAGGAATGCGGTATTTCGCCATAATTTAAAGGGACAGCCCTTCCGCCAATGAACAGATCGACATGCCCGTCGCCGGTAAAGTCAAATGGGACAATGCAGGAAGCCGTCACAAAAATATTGGAGAATGCGTCGCTTTTGGCTGACAGGTTTCCTTTGCCGTCGTTCAGGTAAATGCGCGGCATCTGGTAGGGCGAATTGTTACTGAATTCGTTGCCCCCATTTGCTACGACGAGGTCAGGGTGCCCGTCGCTATTCACATCCACCCAGTCGGCGTCCACCTCTTCGTAAGCGCTATCCAGCGCCAGAGCAGGCTGAACGGATTCTTTAAACCTTCCATCAGCATTCTGAACAAACAAATGGCTGCGTAGCAATTTGGATGAACCTACAAACACATCTTCCAGTCCATCGTGATTAATATCGGCAATGGCCAGTGCCGGACCGTCCGCAGTCACTTCGAATGGAATGAGGGAATTACGGTCAAATTCAACAAAATTATTCTCCTCATGCCGCACATCCAGTCCTACTTGTGCAGCGATATCGCGAAATGCATAAGATTTACTTGCCTTTTGTTCTTTGAATTTCTGGTAATCGAAAACAGGTAGGCCTTCCATGTAAGCAAGGGAAAGGGAATCTTTCAAATTCGCAGTGTTTACCACCTGATAGCGGTTGTCAGGCCAGATCACAATCATCGAATCCACCTCCGATTTTTTTCCCAAACCTACATTCAATGGCACTTCCATGCTCGACTGGAAACCACGGACGGGAAATTTTTCATAGCTGAGCACATTGCTTTTCCTGAATACCAGGCATTTGGCACCTATCGCATTCAGGTTGCCTTTCTTGCCTTTTAGATAGAGCCGCAAAAAACCGTTTTTGGAAGACCTCCCACTGCTGAGATTTTCGTAAACAAATGCTTTTTCATTGATATTGTTCGTGACAATGTCGAGGTCGCCGTCGTTATCGAGGTCTGCATAAACCGAACCATTGGAATAAGAAATCTGGTCATTTTTGATGTTTTTGGCCAAATCGTCGAATGCCAGGTCGCCCTCGTTATGAAAAAACTTGTTAGGAAGCTTGATTTCCGGGAGCTTGTCAGCCAATCCGGGATCGTTTTCATCGAAATTTTTATCACGAATTCTGGCCTGTATCACATCATCGGACACAAACCTGATATAATCGGTATCGTTCATCCGCTTCGGAATGCCATTCGAAATGAAAAGGTCCTTTAACCCGTCATTATCAAAATCCGCAAACAATGCTGCCCACGACCAGTCCGTCGCATGCACGCCCGCAAAGGCGCCAATCTCGCTGAAAGTACCGTTGCCATTATTGAATTGAAGGTTGTTTCGGGCAAACTGATAGTTGTAACCCTGCCTGATTTTGTATCTGAAAATGCTGTACATATCCTCCCCTTCCGATTTTTTCAGTATCTCGTAATCGGACGGAAGCATATCAAGCGACACGATTTCCGGGAAAATATCATTATTTAAATCGCCGATATCGACGCCCATTGAGAACTGGCTGGTATGCATCATCGACGAATCCAGCTGCTCGCTGAACCGGCCGTTGCGCTGGTTGATATACAAATAATCGTTCTCGTGAAAGTCGTTCCCAATATACATATCGGGATAGCCGTCGAAATTGACATCTCCTACACCAAGCCCCAGCCCGTAGCCCAGCGCGGTGCTGTTGATCCCGACCTGCTGGGAAACCTCGGTAAATTTCCCGTCGTCGTTCCTGAATAGTTTGTCGCCCGCAAGTGGATGGACAGTGCCTTTAAAAAGGTCACGACGGCCGAAAGTTCCGTTCTGATGCACTGAATGATTCAGCTGGAACATGTCCAGATCGCCATCGAGATCGTAGTCAAAAAAAAGCGCCTGAGTTCCAAAAACGACGAGATCCAGCCCATAATCTTTGGATTTTTCTTCATAAACCGGTATGCCCTCCGGTGTAATCTTCTGACATTCAAACAGGAGGTTGTGCCCCTTCATATTCTCGAAGTTGCCCACCTGACTAATATAAATATCGAGCATTCCATCCTGATTGATGTCTACCACAGAAACACCATTCGACCAGCCCTTGTCCGCGGCGATATTTGCTTTAGCTGTCACATCTTCGAACTTCAGTCCCGATCGGTTGAGATAAATGCGGTTGGGTTCCTGATTGGCTGTGAAACAAAGATCGATCAGTCCGTCGTTGTTCAAATCCCCGGCTCCAACGCCTCCCCCATTATAGAAGTACATATAATAGAATATATTAAGGTCCCTGGTCGGTTTGAGCGTGTTCGAAAAATTGATCCCGGTACGGTCAGAAGTGAGGAGTTCGAAGTCATAATCCGCATCATCCTTTTGCGGTGAACAGCCTAATACAGCCCCTATGAACGCGACGAGCCAGAGTTTTTTCAGTAAGCCATTAAATGAAAGGAAGTTCGGCAAAACAATTACAGTTTGTTGATTTTGAATAAAACCGGCGCTGCGTTGTTGATAAGGCTGATCAGGTAAGGTTTTCCCTCTATGTTGATAGGGCTGATCTGTTTCACCTCACCATCAAGCGAAAAACCGCTCTGATTGGCCAGTAAAACGTCAAACTGCATATTGCCTTTGTTGATCAGGACATTGCCCCGACAGGCATCTAAGGTTCCCAGTTGTGGTATGAAATGGGTGAAGTTCCCACCCACGATAATGTCAAGCTTTCCGTCGCCATTCACGTCCTCGCTCTCGATCGCATTCAGGCAGGAGAACTGGGCCATATAGGGCAATGGTACCAGCTTGAACCGACCATTACCATCGTTTACTGCAATGCCGGATTGCAAATAAGTTACCGATTTCTCCACTGCGGATTTCAGCAGTTCTTCGGGGAAAAGGTCCTGAACCGTCAGCACAGCATATTCCGAGTGCTTGATGCTTTTCTTTTTGAGGAAAGGAAATTGCGTAGTCAATTCACGCTTCAAAAGCGCAGGAAGATCCTTAGAATCGACCGTTTTGGAAATTACTTTTTCAATAGTCCCGTTTTTGTTGAAATCATTGATCCAGATTCTCAACGGCCCTTTGGCACTCGCTTTCAGCGAAAAGTTCTCCCCGATGTTGCCGAGCACGATATCCTGGTCGCCGTCGCCGTCGAAATCTGCGATTTTCAACGAGCCCCAGAAACCAGTGAATGCTTCCAATCCGGTATTAATCCGCTGAAACTTCCCGGCAGAGAACTTGAACGCCAAAGGTGCCATCCAGTCGCCTACCACGAGCAACTCCTTCTTTCCATCGCCATCTATATCGGCCCAGTTTGCATCCCTTACCATGCCAGCCTTAGCCAGTTCGGGTGCGATCGTTTTGGCAACACTCTTAAAAGTGCCTTTACCGTCGTTCTCATAGATATAACTCGTTGGTGTTGAACCATATTCGCGCGGAACACTCCGGCTCCCCACAAAAAGATCAAAGTCCCCGTCGGCGTCATAATCTTCCGCCACAATCACCGCAGTATTCATAGCATTAGGCGGCAATGCGCGCGTATTGATTACAAAATTCCCTTTGCCATCGTTCAGGTACAAACGCGTAGGCAGATCAGGACTTGATACGAGGCTTTCGTTACCACCGCTGCCTACCACAAGGTCGCGGTCACCATCGCCGTCTGCATCGAAAAACAACGCGGCCGTATCCTCAAAGCCCGCCAGATCGCTGAATACTTTCTGCTGGGATCTCACGAACTGGCCCCCTTTTTGGAGGTACAACTGCCCGCCCTGCCCTTTACCGCCACAAATATAGATATCGTCTGCACGATCGCCATCCACATCGCCGATCGCCATCTTAGGCCCCTCCTGGGAAAGCATGACCGGGATATTCCGTTCATTAAAAAAATCCTCGTATTTGTTTTCCATATGGGCGCCCAAGCCTTTAGGCGTCACGTTGGTAAGCATTTCCTCACGCTTGCCGGACGGGACAATGTAATCCTCCACGGCATCATTAATAGCAAAGGTCAGTAACGTGTCCGGCTTCACATTACGCATGCTGGTCACTTTCTGCGTCGGCCACAACACTCGTATGGAGTCGATGAGGGAGATTTTGCCCAGACCAATCGTCAACGGATATTCCGTGCTCGACTGAAATCCACGCGATGGGTTCACTTGTTTGCTAAAAACCTGTCCACCCGCATACACTTCCACTTTGGAGCCTACGGCGCGGGTATTCATCCCCTGCCCTTTCAGATTTAGCTTGATGTAATGGTTTCTTTCTTTTGCGGCTTCGGATTTATTTTTATAAACAAAACATGGCTCGTTCACATTGTTCACGACCAGGTCGAGATCACCGTCATTATCCAGGTCGGCGTAGGCAGCACCATTGGAAAACGAGGCCTTACCGAAACCAAATTCCTTCCCTTTCTCTTTGAATTGGAGGTTGCCTTCGTTGTGGAAGAAATTATTGGCGATGGGCGTCGAAGGCATGCGGTCGATGATGTTTTGCATATTCTGCTTTTCCCCCGACATCACCATTTTTTGTGTCACTTCGTTGGCAAAAAAGTCAATAAAGTCCTGATCCAGGATATCATGATAAATGCCATTGCAGACATAAATATCCGTTTTGGAATCATTATCGGCGTCAAAGAGCAATGCGCCCCAGCTCCAATCGCTCGCCGCCACACCTGAATAGTTGGCTATCTCGCTAAACGTCCCGTCCTGATTATTGAATTGCAGACTATTCTGCATATATTGGTTATAAAAACCCTTTTCTTTTTTGAGGTTGAAGAGGTAATGGTTTTCAAATGAAGTCGTTGTTTTGTAGCGGTATTCGTCGCGTGGGAGCATGTCCGTGACAAACAGCTCGGGATAGCCGTCGTTGTTAATGTCTGCAAGATCAGCCCCCATCGAAGCGAGACTGGTGTGCTTCATACGCTTTTCAAGTTCCTCGGAGAAAGTCCCGTCTTTCTGATTGATATACAGGTAATCCTTCTCGTAAAAGTCATTACATATGTAGATGTCGGGGTAAAGGTCGCCGTTGATATCGCCCACCGTGACACCGAGTCCGAAGCCGATGAGGCTGCCGTAAATGCCTGCTTCCTCGCTCACATCTTCGAATTTTCCGCCATTGTTGCGAAACAGCTTGGCACCGCCGCCTTTGAGAAAATCTTTCACGGGCCAGTCTTTGGCGCGGAGATTGCGGTCGTTAGCATAGTTAAGGGTGTTGACCGGGATAAAACTGTTGTTGAGTACATAGCAATCCAGGTCACCATCCAGATCATAATCCAGAAATGCGGCATGAGTGGAGTAACCAGTTTCGTCTAGGCCATATTTTTTGGCCGATTCAGTGAAAGTCAGGTCGCCGTTGTTAATATACAGCGAGTTGCCCTGCTTGTTTAAAAACTTCTGGTAACCGGCATTACATACGTAAATATCAAGCAGGTTGTCGCCATTTACATCGGCCATGACCACTCCGGTACTCCATTTTTCGGGCTCCGCTACGCCGGCTTTGTCGGTAATGTCCTCAAACTTCCAATTGCCTTTGTTGAGATACAGCTTGTTTTCACCCATATTGGCGGTGAAATAAATGTCTGCCAGCCCATCATTGTTAATGTCGCCGATCGCCACTCCTCCGCCATTGTAGAAGTTGCGGTAGTTAAATATGTTGATATCCTCGCGGTCTTCGACTTTATTTACAAAATCTACGCCAATTTCGGAGGCGTTCATTTCCTCAAAAAGGCCATCGGGATTTCCTTCGTCTTTTTTACACGAAAACAGTAAACAGATCAGGGCAAAAAACAATGAGGCCCTGTACATAGCTGAACGGATTGTCGTCATTAGTTTGAATGAGTGGAACCAAAAATTGTTTGTTCGTTGATGCCGCCCAGACTGATAGCCGGCTTTTTATACACTATCAGTCCATCAAAAGGTAAATATTGGTCTGGCTGAGCAAAATCACTGTATTTTGCCACCTCGCCTTTGATTTCGAAAACCATCTTGTCCTTTTCAAATGTAACAGCAACTATATCACCTTTGGTGAGCATATACCCCTCACCAATCAACTTCTCGCGGTCGACCAGTTTCCCCATTTTCAGACTGCTGGCGCTTTCCTGGTAACTCTCAATCCTGTCGGCGACCGGGCGTCGACTGTACCATTTGTCGCCCGCAAGGTTAATGATCGTCCGCCCGTCGAACTGGTCGGTCAGCGTTACATTCAGCACATTTCCCGACATAATCACCTGACCGGCAAAAATACTTTCATCGCCATAAAAAGGCTTCCCGCCGATCGTCGCAACAATACGAGCCTGGTTATCATTCAATCCGGCCAAATATTTTTCCGCCTCCTCCTTCGCCGACCCGTCTCGCGTCTGACAGCCAGCCATAACAGCCTGCAAAAAAAACATCCCTGCTAATCGTATTACAATTTTCATTCAGACATTAAAAAACAAAAATGCTCGAATAATCGAGCATTTTTGACGGTATTTCAAAATTAAATTATCAGTAACCCGGGTTTTGGACCAGGTTTGAGTTCGAAACTAAGGCCGCAGAAGGGATCGGATAAAGCACGGTATATGCTTCCTTCACAGAAACGCCTGCGCCGCTCGTAAACTTGCCAAAGCGAACCTCAGTGGTTCTTTTGAAACCTTCCCAGTAGAGCTCACGACCGATTTCCGCGAAAAGGCTTTCCTCGTTGAGTGCGCCCAGTGCGGTAGCACCACGAGCTGCACGAAGCGCGTTAATCTGCGTCAATGCACCCCCAGCATTTCCACCGCGCAAGGTTGCTTCCGCCTTCATCAGGTAAGCCTCTGCATAGCGCATCAGGATATATTTACCGGAGTTTGCAGGGTGGTATTTGATCACGCGGATACCTTTATCGGTAGCAGCACCGGCCAAAGGAACGTCGCGTGTAAATTTAAGCGGTTTCAGCGTCCGCGAGTCAATAATCTCCTTACCCTTGTCGTCGTATTGCTGGCCGATCAGGAAGCCCAAACCAATACCGGAGTATTGCGAGCCATCTTTCTTCGCAGCTTTACCAATACGGGAATCCTTAGCTTCAAATGTGTCGTAGAAATCAGCCAGGGTCGCAAATCCGTTCCAGCCCGACGGGTTTTGCCCATAGTGCAAAGTCATAAACCAACGGTTTTGGGCAGTACCTTCCTGAACGTTAAAAATCACCTCCGATTTCGCGGAAGCTGAGAATGCGTTGAAGTAATCGGTTTCCAAAGCATAGCCATCGGCAGTGATCGCATCTACGTGTGCCACAACTTTATCCATGTCGGCCTTGTCGAACGTGTAGGGTCCTTCTGCCTTTGCAGACTTGTAAACGCCCTTGTTCAGGTACATTTTAGCTAACATGAAGTTCGCTGCGGCTTTGCTTGCGGTACCGTTTGAAATCGACGGTCCGGCTTTGGGCAGGTTTGGCAATGCCTCTTCCAGATCTTTCAGGATCAGGTCAAATGCTTCCGAACGGGTAAGTACCTTCGGCAGGTCGTTCACCCCTTGTGTTACTTCCCGGAAAGGGACCGATCCCCAGTAATCCATTACCCAGTACATATTATATGCCCTGAGAAATTGCGCCTGCGCCTTTTGGCTGGCATTAGGATTGGACGCGAGGATTTCAGTGGCTTTATAGGCGCGTTGGTTCAATGCGTTCCATGCGCTGAGGATGTAGGAGTGTGAAGCATCCCAGGTATGCTGGTCGAGCGTACGCCAGACACCATTGTCACCCCAGTCGACGCCGCGGGTAGGCGGGATCATTTCGGCCGTTACGTGCTCGCCGAGCGCGTAAATACCTGCCTGATCGGAATACGTCGATAAATCCTTGTACGCAGATGCGAGCGCTTCCACCACATTCACAGGCGCGAATTTGCCGTCAGCTGACTTGTTCACTACAGAATCCTTCTCGTCAGTCACAAGGTCGGTACATGCAGAAAGCATAGCGATGCTCACCCCTGCAACTACTATTCTATATATTTTACTCGTTTTCATTTGATAACTAGTTAGGAATTAGAAGGAAACATTAACACCGATTGTCCAGGTCCTCGCCCTTGGATACGCTGTGTAGTCTATTCCGAACGAAGGAATGTCGTTCAACGACTTGTTGGTACTTACTTCCGGATCCTGACCATCATACTTAGTGAACGTCAACAGGTTTTGTCCAGTTATGAAAAGCCGGGCACTACTGATAATTTTGCTGCTCTTGATAGGCACCCGGTAACCCAGCGTCAGGTTTTGCAATCTAACAAAGTCTCCTTTTTGCAGAAAGCGCGTTGATACGTCAGGTGCATTCAATGCTCCTTCACCATTGCCAATCACATTTTTGGTTACGTTACGTCCGTTGGCAAATGATCCCTGTGTAAAGAATGCGTTCGCGGTGTTGGAATAAATGTAATGTCCAAAAACACCATTGAAGAACAGGTTCAGGTCAAAGTTTCCATAGTGCAGGTTGTTCGTCAAACCGGCGGTAACTTTCGGCAGCGGGCTTTTACCTCCAAGGAATTGTTGAAAGTCCCCGTTTGGATAAAGCGAGTTTCCGTTTTCGTCAAACCCGCCGAATTGGCGAAGGAAGTAAGCAAACAATGGCTGACCTTCTGCCAGGCGTTGCGCAAACGCACCTGAAAGTCCCTGACCGTTGATCTCCCCTGTATCGTAAGTACCGATCAGGTTTTTCACCAGGTTTTTATTATAAGATGCATTCAGCAGTACTTCCCAGGAGAATTTTTTGCCGTCGATAATCGCCGCGTTCAATGAAAGTTCGATACCCTTGTTTTGAATATCGGTATCCAGGTTGCGGTAAACGAATGGATTGGGTGCAGGCTGTGCTGCTACCACTTTGAAAAGCAGGTCCTTGGTACTTTTCTGATACACATCGATGCTACCGCCCAAACGTCCTTTCAGGATAGAGAAGTCGAGACCGATGTTCAATGCAGCTGTCGATTCCCATTTCAGGTCGGGATTGTTGAAGGCCACGGCATTCAGACCACCACCTGTGATACCGTCGCCAGCCTGGTTGATCACATAGTCGCTGTAACGGTCGCGACGGTCATACACGTTGTGGGGAATGGCCTGGTTACCCGTAACCCCATAACCTACGCGCAAAGAGAGATCTGTGAAAGTTGTTTTGGAAATAAATTCTTCCTCCACCAGTTTCCATTTAACTGCTCCCGACGGAAAGTAGCCATATTTATTGTTACCCCCGAATTTGGAAGAACCATCGATACGCAACGTTCCCGTCACAAGGTATTTGCTGTTGTTACCAAAGCCCAGATTGACACGGCCGAAGTACGATTGGAGCTCATCTTTGGAGTAGCTCGAATTCTGAACCACCGACCCTACGCTTTTCAGCGAGGTCTCATTCTTAATTTCCGTTGTACCGGCGATACCAAGATTGTTGATCATCAGGTCGAGATCACTTGTACGGAAATTGGCTGCCGCCACGTTTTTGCTGCCCTGCTCAAAGCTTTGGTAAGAATACCCAAGCAATGCGTTCAGGCTGACACCTCCGAATTCCTTATCATATGTAAAGTAGTTTTCCCACAACTGGTTATTGGCTTCTACGTCACGGATGTACACGCGGCCGATGTTCTGGATACCCGATACCACGAGATCCCTTGAGTATGCCTGTTTACGGCTGGATATTGATTTGTCAAAACCAAGTACAGTTTTGAATTTCAAACCCTTGAAGATTTCCAGTTCCGCATTGATGTTGCCCAGAGCGCGAAGTGTATTGCTTTTATCTTGCGACAAGTTCACAAAAGCAACCGGGTTCGGTTCTGTAGTGGAAATCTGATTCAGGGAATCGCCTTTATAAACCGGCCGAGTTGGATTTGCTTTCAGAATGCTACCCATCAAATCACCCTCAAAGCCGATGTTTTCAGAAATAGGCACGCCGGTATCCAAAGTGTTGGCGAAGTTGAAGTTACTGCCGATCGTCAGTTTGTCATTGATAAACTTCTTAGTACCTGCAAAACCCACGCTGTAACGTTTCACATTAGAGGTCTTCACAATACCGTCCTGGTCGAGATAACCCAATGAGAAACGGTAGTTGCCTGAAGCATCACCTGCGCCGTACGACAGGTTGTGTTGGTGCGTCAATGCAGTGCGGAACAGCTCGTCCTGCCAATCGGTATCTGCGCCCTGGTCCTGACCGCCTGCCGCGCGGTACTCTGCTGCATTCAGCAGGTCATATTTTTTAGTAATTTTGCTGAAACCTACCGAATACCCGTAGTCGAGTGTTCCTTTACCCTTACCTCTCTTAGTAGTAATCAAAACAACGCCGTTCGCACCCCTGGAACCGTAAATTGCTGTCGCAGAGGCATCTTTTAAAATATCCATACTGGCGATATCGTCCGGGTTGAGGAAGTTCAACGGGTTTTTCGCAGGCTGGCGACCTACACCCTGGTTATCGCCACCACTGGAGGTGTTGTCTCCACTCAAAGGCACACCATCGACGACGAATAGCGGGTTGTTACCCCCTAGCACAGACGACGTACCCCGGATGCGCACGTTAATACCACCCCCCGGCTCGCCGCTCGACTGGGTGATTTGCACACCCGCCACCCGGCCCTGCATCAACTGCTCGGGCGATGTTACGATACCTTTCTGGAAGTCCTTCGAACCCAATGCAGAAACCGCACCGGTCGCGTCCTTTTTCTTCACTGTACCGTAACCTACCACCACGACTTCTTCCAAAGCCTTGATATCTTCTGTGAGTACCACATCGATCACAGATTTGCTGCCAACCGCAACATCTTTCGTTTCATAGCCGATCGCGCTGAAGGTCAGGGTTGCGCTGCTGGGCACGCTGATCTGGTAGTTTCCTTCCACATCCGTATTCGTCCCTTTTGTCGTTCCCTTTACCGTAATGGTCACACCGGGAATGCCGCCTGTCTTAGGGTCTGTAACCTTACCGGTCACATTTACGTCCTGCGCCCGCAGTTCCGCGCTCATCGTGAAGAGAGCAATCAGCAGGGCAAAAATTCTCAGTTTCGAATGAAATGGTTTTGTCTTTGAGCGAGGAGCCCGCGCGGCAGGCAGCTCATGCTGACGAAGTACATGAAAGGATAAATTCATCATAGGTTATATATAATTAGGTCTGTAAGGCGATAGTGTTGTATCATTTTGACATTCTCTCTACACTTCATCGAAAAAATGCCACTAACAACTTAAAAAAGCATTTTTACTGAATTTTAGCACGAAAAAATGTGAATTTCACACCACACCTTGTACAAAATAATATAAAATACTCGGATAATGCAATACAAAACAACCACATATGTGCCCGGAAAGCCATTTATTTTTAAACTAAGATCACATATCCATTTTAAGTCCAAATCACATATTTGAGAAGTACAAATACGGGCACTTGACCAGGCATTTTTAATCTGTCGCCTGCTAGTTTATCGCACTTGCCCAACTTTTTGCTGGACTTCCACCCCGGTTGTGCGTAACTTTGAATCCGATATTTTTCCAGTTAATTGCATTTATGACATCCCTGTCTCCAGTATCAGATGCCGATCTGAGCTTGCTTGCCCAACGCCTTGATGGTGACCTCTTTTACGATAATACCATGCGGACGTTATATGCAACCGATGCGTCTGCCTATCGCGAAATGCCGATTGCCGTGGCGATACCCAAATCGATCGGCGATCTGAAAACGCTCATTTCGTATGCTACGGAAAAGAAAGTTTCATTGATCCCCCGCACCGCCGGTACCTCGCTCGCGGGCCAGGTTGTGGGTAATGGTATTGTCGTAGATGTTTCGAAAAATTTCAATAAAATCCTCGAAATAAATGCGAAAGAACGCTGGGTGCGCGTACAGCCGGGTGTTGTTCGCGACGAGTTGAATATGGCCCTGAAACCCTACGGACTGTATTTCGGCCCCGAAACTTCCACCGCAAACCGCGCGATGATCGGAGGGATGGTCGGCAACAACTCGTGCGGCTCTAACTCCATCGTATACGGGAGCACGCGGGAGCATTTGCTGGAAGTAAAGGCAATTCTGGCCGACGGCAGCGATGCGGAATTCAAGAATGTAAACAGTAACGAATTGCAGTCACTCCTGAGCAATGCCCGCCAGAAAAACGGCAGCGCATCGCTTTTGGACAAAATATACCTGAAAACCGACGCCATCCTGAACTCACCTGAAAACCAGGCCGAGATCCGGAAAAACTTCCCGAAACCTTCCGTAGAACGCCGTAATACGGGTTACGCCCTCGATATGCTGCTGAACATGGCGCCTTACACCACAGGCACCGCTTCGGACAGGCCTTTCAATATGTGCAGCCTTATCGCAGGATCGGAAGGGACGTTGTGTTTTCTTACGGAGATCAAAGTCAACCTCGTGCCGCTGCCGCCCAAAACGCAGGGGCTGGTGTGTGTGCATTGCGATACCATCGACGAGGCACTGCGGGCAACAATCCTGACGCTCAAATACGGCCCGCACGCGGTGGAGCTTATCGATGAGTACGTTCTCGAATGCGCGGCCACCAATGTCGAACAGCGGAAAAACGCATTTTTTGTAAAGAATAAGCCCGACGGCAAGTTTCCTGCGATCCTGGTGGTCGACCTTTCGAGGGAAACGAAAGAGGAAGTGGAGCAGCTTGCTGCGGATATGGAAAAAGAACTCAGGGAAGCCGGTATCGGTTTCCATTACCCGCTCCTTTTCGGGGATGAT
The DNA here is from genome assembly GCF_038440355.1 of Dyadobacter sp. OTU695. Lineage (NCBI taxonomy): Bacteria > Pseudomonadati > Bacteroidota > Cytophagia > Cytophagales > Spirosomataceae > Dyadobacter > Dyadobacter sp. OTU695. The sequence continues at coordinate 19,585 of NZ_JASATN010000032.1, forward strand.
ACGAAGAAGATATGGACGCTTCGAAAAGCAGGACTGGGATTGCTGGGCAATATCCCCGGCGATGAAAAGGCCGTAGCGGTGATCGAGGATACGGCGATCGACGTGTACGACCAGCCGGAATACATCCGCGAGTTCAACGAAATCCTGAAAAAACACGGAATGTCGGCCGTGCATTATGCGCACGCGGGCTCCGGCGAGCTGCATTTAAGGCCCATTATCAACCTGAAAACCAGCGAAGGACACCGCCAGTTCAGGATGATCGCGGAGGAGATTGCAGATCTTGTAAAAAAATATGACGGCTCGCTATCAGGTGAGCACGGCGACGGTCGTCTGCGCGGGGAGTTTATCCCGAAAATGGTGGGCCAGCATAACTACCAGCTTTTCAAGGATATCAAGAAAACCTGGGACCCGAATAACATTTTCAATCCGGGTAAAATCGTCGATACGGCGCCTATGGATACATTCCTGCGCTACGAGGCCGACCAAAAAACGCCGGAATTCAAAACGAACTTCCGTTTCTACGACCAGGACATTTTGCAGCACGCCGAGCAATGCAACGGCTCGGGCGACTGCCGGAAAACGCATTTGAGCGGTGGTACCATGTGCCCCAGCTTCATGGCTACCCGCAATGAAAAGGATACTACCCGTGCCCGTGCGAACATTCTGCGCGAGATGCTCACGCGCTCGCCCAAGGAAAACCGCTTCGACAATGAGGAGATCAAGGAAGTGTACGACCTCTGCCTCGCCTGCAAGGGTTGCAAAGGCGAATGCCCTTCCAATGTGGATGTCGCGAAGCTGAAAATGGAGTTTTTGCAGCAATATCACGACGCCAACGGCATTCCGGTACGGTCGTGGCTGATTGGCAATTTTTCCAAAATGACCGGCCTTGCCAGCTACGTGCCGTGGGCCTATAACCTGATTTTCAAGAATGCCCCGCTCCGGAAAATCGCGAATACCGTCGTGGGTTTCCACCCGGAGCGCACGATGCCGTTGCTGCATAGCACGACCTTGAAAAAATGGTACGATCAGCGCAAGAAAAACGCACCGAAATCGGAACGGAAGGTATACTTGTTCTGCGATGAATTCACCAATTATAACGATGTTGAGATCGGTAAAACTGCCATTCTCGCGCTGGAAAAGCTGGGTTATGAGGTAATTATTCCAAATCACGGACCTTCCGGGCGTCCGCAGCTTTCGAAAGGTTTACTAAGAGATGCGAAGAAAATCGCGGAAGAGAATATCCGATTGCTGAAAGACATTATCTCGCACGATACGCCGCTGGTAGGCATTGAACCATCGGCGATCCTGACGTTCCGCGACGAATACCCTGACCTCGTAAGCGACGAACTGGTAGAAGACACCAAAATGGTGGCGCAAAATGCACTCCAATTCGATGAGTTTATTGCCCGTGAAATCGAGCTGAAAAACATTTCGAAAAACCAGTTTACGAAAGAAAAACGGCTCATCAAGCTGCACGGCCATTGCCAGCAAAAAGCCATTTCGAGCGTGATACCGACGAAAAAAATGCTTTCGCTGCCTGAAAATTATACGGTACAACTTATTCCATCGGGATGCTGCGGCATGGCGGGCTCATTCGGCTATGAAAAAGAGCATTTCGATATTTCGATGCAAATCGGTGAACTGGTACTATTCCCCACGGTTCGCCAGCAACCCGAAGAAGTGATCATCGCGGCGCCCGGCACCAGCTGCCGCCACCAGATCCACGACGGAACAGGCAGGAAGGCGCTGCACCCGGCAGAAATACTTTGGAATGCATTGATTTAAAGAGATTTGATTAAATAAAAAATGGCCGGCAAACGAAATTTTGCCGGCCATTGCTGTTAGTTGGAGATAAACGGCGCCTTGCGCAGCCAGGTATCATCCGTGAGCTGACCGATCATAAATCCGGCAATATCCGCGGCGTCAATTTTGCTTCCGGGGCACTCCGTTGCACTTACTTTCACCCCGGCACGGTTTCCATTGAATTCAATGTAGGGCACCCGCACCATCACCCATTCCGTATTGCTTTCGACAAGCACCGAATAGGACTTTTGCCGATCGTTGTGGATGGTAGGAAACGTCACTTTCATCCACTGCGTAGCCTTCAACGTTTCCTCGCCTTTCTGGTCCGTCGGCGTGTCCACATTCAAACCAGCCAGTACCACATACCGCATCGGCCGGTCACCGATCGCATTCAGGATATTGAAACTCGCCTGGCTCGCCACCAGCGGCTCGTCTTTTCGTTGCCCCACCGTGCTCAAAATCGCGCCGCAGCCATCCAGCAGCATCCGGACAGCTTCCTGATCAAGCACATCGCCATGCACAATTTCTATCAGCGGACTGTGAATAGTAAACTTCTCCGGATGCCGGAGCAACAATTTCAGTGAATAACCTTTTTCAATGAGTTGATTGACAAGATATTGGCCCGTACGCCCCCCGCCGCCAATCACAGCGATTTTTTGCATTGCTTTCATTTCTCTTTGATAAAATTTGGAATACAACAAAGTGTCCCGGGCGAAGAACCCGGGCATTCACAGAAGAGCGATGCTCGATTCTGTGGTTTTGTCTGGTATTTTATCAGGAGATTTTAATGGGTTAAATATAAATCATCGGGCGGCATAAGTCCCCAATACCGCGTAAAAAAAAAATTGAGGAGTTTAACTTTTTATTAATCTATTCCCGAAAAGTGTTCATCCTCTAATTCTTTCCCCAACTAATATTCATCGTAGTCCCTACCCGGAACGCAGTACTCTTGTATTTAAACCCTTCAAAACTGTTGACCACCTCCACACGCAGCGGGAAGCGGATGCCAATGTCCAGCCCATATCCGAGCTCGGTATAGTTGTCAGACGACGGTGTGGCCAGGTAATGCAGGAAAAAATTCTCTTTCACACCCAGAATGCGGAACCACGGAATTTGCGTGAGCAGGAACTGGCGGAGTTCGGTGAGGACGTGGGCTTCGAAAAAACGCTTGGAAGTGCTGTATTTATAGTAATCGAGCATGCGGAAGGTACCGACAGGGTCGCCAAGTTGGAAGAAGAAACGGTTGCCCGCAAAATGCTGGTAGTCGGGAAATTGAAGGCTGTCGCTGTTGAGAAAACTGCCAACCGCAAGCTTATAACGCAATTTGCTGCGTATACCCGTTTCGAAGCCATGTTCAATGCCGATCCGTACAAAATCGAAATCGACGTCACTGCCGAATGCATTGTGGATTCCCTTTCGGTAGCCGATTGAAAGCTTTGGTGAATCGTCGTCGTAATAGGAAGTCTTGCCGCTCCGCGTCCGGTATTTCTGCCAGGGTTTGTAGGAAGCTGCTATTCCGACGGTCAGTGCCTGGTGGCTTTTCATCGGCGGCGGCAACACGGCCGCATCGGTCCGATACTCTGCGTTATCGGGGATGTTGGAAGTAAATTCCCGCCGTTTCCAATCGATCCATCGGTACGGCGAAGTCTTTTCGAGATTGGACAATGCGGTGCGGTCGGCATATTCAATGCTGGCTTTAATTTCAAAATGTTCGTTTTCCTGACTGTTCTTAAAGTCAACACGGAGGAAATCTTTCTGATATTCTTTAATGAAATTTTGTTCCAAAAACAGCGTCGTAAGCGTATTCAGCAGTGGATGCATCGGGCTTTCCCCATTGAACTGAGCAATACCGCGCCCACCCGAAACGCTGATCACATTGCGGGTCCAACCATAATCGCCCACGCCGGTCACGAGAAGTTTGTTGCGACCGAACGAATAACGTGTCAATGCTCCCAATGACCACGCCTGACTATTCCTGACCACTTCTGACTTACCGCCAGCGTCGCCGGTAGGCTTCTTGCGAATGCCCGAATGCCGCAGTTTCAGTCCCATACCGTTCAGCACCAGCCCCTCGACCGTATTTACCTGCACTCCGGGCAACGGGCCAATATAGTCCAACCGAAAAGGGCTCTCCTTACCCAGCCGGAAATGACGCCCGGTAAACAAGTCGCCAAAACCGAATTTGCTCCCCTTTTTCGACCTGGTCGTATCGCTCTTGCTGGTTTTCAAACTATCCCGCTGCTTTTCCGAACCTTCATGGATGATCACCAGGCTATCCAATCGCGTGTAGCTTTTTACTTCCGCCACCGTGAGCGGCACGGTCCGTAACGAATCCCAGAATGCCATAGTCCGCCTGGTAGCCATTGAGTCCACCTGTGTCGAATCTTCCCGGCTCATTTTCAGATCGATATCCTCCCCTTTCTTTTCTTTTTCTTTAAGGTCCTGCTTTTCGTACTCCTTCATCATTTTCCGAAGGTTTTTGGCTGAAAATTCTTTCTGCCTGCTCACGACCTGTTCCATGCTTTGCGTCTTGATCTCCCGCCCCGTCAATCGTACTTTCTTCGCTTCCTCAGCATATTTCTTATCATCGATCACGACGATATCCGGCTTGAATGTTGGGTTGATTTTTACATTCGAGAACGACTGCGAGATCACGAAATCGCCTTTGCCTTTCAAACCATAAATACCTCCCTCCACATGGAATTGCTGATTAATCGGCAGCCAGACACCCTGAACAGGGCTGTAAACCTGCTTGATGTCGAGCCGGAAACCCGTATTGACCGTTTGCAGATCGAGGCTGTAAATGCTCCATTCACCGTCGATGATCTGGATCGTACCGCGGTAAACACCTTCGCCCCAGTTGCGCGGGGTCACCTTGATCTTATTGACTTCAATGCCATTCTCACGAAATGCACCCAGGTATTCGAACTTGTAATAGGCAAATGCGCGGGGAGAAAGAGGCGAAACGGCTTTCACCACTTCCGGCTGGTAGAAGCTCGCCAGCAGGTACATATTTGGATCGGCGATATTCTTATCCATACTGCTCCGTGTAGCAATTACCCGTTGTTTGTACACATTGGGCTGACGGAAAGTAACCTCCGAAACGGTCTCGTTCAGCATTGGAACGCCCTTTTTGAAATTAGCCTCCTTCTCCATTTCCTTCAATTCCTTTTTATAAAGAAATTCCAAAGGCAGGTCGGTGATTACAAACGACGATTTGGAATACACTTTGGCCGTGTAACTATCCACTTGCAGGAAATGATAGCGGCTTTTGGCAATGGCGCTCCGCATAATCGTATACGCCGGGTCTTCGTCGCGGGCACCAATGCGGACTTCACCGAGGTTCAGCGCCTGCTCTTCCATCGTCAGGTCGAAAGTTTCCATTTTCCCTTCGACGGTAAAGTTTTTCTGCCCGGTTTTGTAACCCAGGTATTGAAAGATCACTTCGTAGTAACCCGGTTTCAGGTCAAGCTGGTAGCGACCTTCCTCATTTGAAATAGTACTGATGCTCGTCCCCTTGACTATAATGGCTGCAAACGGAAGCGGCTCACCTTTTTTGGTTTTAATGACGCCCCTGATCCCGCCGGGCGACGATCCGCCGGGCGGCGACCCGCTGGCGGGCGTCTGTGCAAGCGCTGCAAAAGAGGTCGCAAGAACGAGGTAAAGCGTAAAAAGGTATTGTTTAGGCATACGGTTTTCAGCAGGTCGGATGAACGTCTTTATTCAGCTAGATGCTTTTAAAGATAATCCGGTTGCTTTGAAAAGAAAATCCGCTCATCATATTGTTACAAATCCGAGAACTCCCAGGCACTCTGGTAGGCATTCAAGCCCTCGGCATAGGCAATGAAATTTTCATAAAAAGGCAATACCGAAAGCGTTGCGCTGTCACCTATTACAACGAGTTTCTTGCGCGCACGGGTCATAGCGACGTTCATGCGGCGAATGTCCGCGAGGAAGCCTATCTGCCCTTCCGTATTGCTGCGCGTCATGCTGATATACACCACGTCCCGTTCCTGTCCCTGGAAGCTGTCGATGGTATTGACTGCAATTTTGTCGAGATAGGGTTTCAGATCGGCAGCGTGTGCAAGCTGGTCTTTGAGAACATTGATCTGTTCTTTATAAGGTGAAATAATGGCGATGCTGGGGAATTCCTCTTGTTTGGGGTTAACTGTGGTAAAATCTGCTGCCAGTTGCGTCAAATGCCTGAAAAGAAATGCGGCCTCTTCCGGGTTGGTCGAGCTGGTACCTTCCAGCTTTTCATCAAAACCGCAGCCCGCAGTATCGATAAACGCCAACGGCGCCTCTCCCGGGAACAGCACCCGGGCCGCTACCGACTCGTGGGCTTTCAGTTTATCATGGTAAAAAACTTTGGAAGAATAGCCCATAATAGCCTCATTCATACGATATTGCTCTTCAAGCAATACCACCGATTCCGGATGCAGCGCTATACATTTTTCGAGCAATGTAGTGCTCAGTCCGCCTTTGGCCGCCTCTTCCGACTTGATCGTCGGAGGTAGTTGCAAATGGTCGCCGGCCAATACCACTTTCTCCGCTTTCAGGATCGGTATCCAGCAGGCCGGTTCCAGTGCCTGGCCCGCCTCGTCGATCACCACGGTGCGGTACTTCATATTCCGAACGGTATAATGGTTCGAGCCGACGAGCGTGGCCGTCACTACCTGCGTTTTGGTAAGCAGGTCGTCGATCACGTACTGCTCCATATTCGCGACGTCCTTCATAATGCGGTGCGCCTCATCGAACAACGCTTTCCGCTGGTCGCGCTCGGCTTTCCCGAAATGACGCTTGTATTTGTGCGCCATGTTTTTGAATTCATTGGCCTGTTTTTTCAATGCCTTAATATCCTTCACACCCGCGTGAGAGGCCATTTTGGCGTCCAGTGTCAATGCCGACAACCGCTCGGAAACACGCACCGGATTTCCTACGCGCAGGACATTCAGCCCTTCTTCACTCAACTTTTCGCTCAGCAAATCCACTGCCGCATTACTCGGGGCTACCACGAGGATCGGCTTGCCATCCTTCTTCACCAATGCCTTCACAGCCTGCACCAAAGTGGTGGTCTTGCCCGTACCCGGAGGCCCGTGCACCACGGCCACCTCGTTCGCCGAAAGAATTTGCTGTACCGCCCGCTGCTGCGACGGATTCAGTTTGGGGAGGGTAATGGGGTAAATATCATTGTCGAATGAAGGAGCTTTCCCGCCGGTAAGCACTCTGACCAAATGCCCATCTTTGTCCGACTCGCCGAGCGAATCCGCCGCTTTCAATGCATTTTGCATTTCATCGTAGCTGTTGTCGTCAAAGAGCAGATCGATGCCCAGCTTGCCATCGCGCGACCACTCGGGCAGCTCGTCGGTGCGGAGGGTAATTTTCAACCGATTACCGCCCTGGTAAGAAATTACACCCTCGACACGATCCGTTTTGGGTTCATGGTTGCTGAATAGGACAGCGGGCATCCCAAACCGGAGCTGATGGGGAAGGTCCTGGTGGGTAGTACGTTCCACCTCGACAGTGAGGTAATCGCCCCGGCTCATTTCCTGGCCACGGATGGCGATCGGATACCACGCCAGCCCACCGGCCCGGCGCTCGGAAACGGAAGACCGTTCGATCAATCGCTGATACGATTGCTTGTCTTCTTCCCTTTCTATTTTCAGTAATTCGAGTAGTCGCTTGAAGTAATCCATCTACAAATTAAATAAACCGGCAGCTTAATGCATCACACCGGCATCGGCTGCCTGCTGCACGTCCACTTTCTCGGTAATGAAACGCCTGCCTATTACCAGCACAATGAGGGCGAGCGTAGCCGATCCGGCCATGGCAGTCACCATGGGTATAACCGACGGCACTTCGAACAAACTGATCGCAATGGAGATCAGCGTACCCGCACCCATTTGGAATGCGCCCATGAGCGCCGACGCGCTGCCCGCGTTACGCTTGAACGGGGCGAGCGAGAGTGCAGCCGCGTTCGGGTAGGTGTAACCTACGCAGCAGAGGAACAGGAACAGAAAAACCAGCGTGGACGTGAGCGTAAGCATGTCTATTAGGGCCGCGGCAAGGAAGGTAAGACCGATCACCGCCTGGCAGATCAGCGCCACATTGATGATCTGCTCACTGGTAAACCTCCTCAACATTAGCGTATTGATCTGTCCCGAACCAATAAAACCGATGGACAGGAACGCGAAAATCCAGCCATATACTTTTCCATCGATATGGAACACTTCCATAAACACAATCGGCGAGCCCGACACATAGGCGAACAGCCCCGCAAACGCAATGGCGCCCGTAATGGAATAGGTATAGAACTGAGGTTGGCGAAACACTTCCAGGAAATTCATGATGATCGGCCTCGGTTTCAGCGACATCGTTTTGTCGGGCTTGTAGCTATCCGGCAACCATAATGCAGTGGCTGCGAGAATCGCAACTCCCATGATCGTCAATATGATAAAGACGGCATGCCAACCGAATGCGTCGGTCACATAACCACCGGCCGTTGGAGCGATCATCGGTGAAAAACCAACTACCAGCAGTAATAGCGAAAACACTTTGGCACTCTCGCTCACCGGGAACAGGTCACGCACCATGGCTACCGAAGCCACCGTTGCTGCGCAACTGCCGACCGCCTGTATCACACGTAAAAAAATCAGTTGTTCGATGGTTGTCGCAACAGCACAGCCTGCCGAGGCTAGAATGTAAACTGTCAACCCGATAAACAGCGGCTTTTTACGTCCAAACCGGTCGAGCAATGGCCCGTAGAGCAACTGTCCCAACGAAATACCGACGAAAAAGCCTGACAACGACTGTGAGACTTTGGCGGCGGTGGTGTTCAGGTCACGCGCAATGGCCGGGAAGCCCGGCAGGTACATATCGATTGAAAAAGGGCCAAGCGCGGTCAGGCTCCCCAGAATGAGGATCAGGAAAAAGTAAGTCTTTTTAGACATGAGATTTGTGGTGTGGAGCTTTCAGAGCAATGGTAACATCATTCCCGGCGGCCGGGTTCCAACAAAAAGGGCCCCGGTTGTACACCGGAGCCCGCCCTTATTTTCATGGCAACAGACCGAAGATCATGCTGCGACCCAATTCAGTTTCTTATAGACCTCTCTCTCGCTCTCACTTACCGTGTAAGGAACCTTGTTTTTGAGATAAATGATGCAACCCTGTCCCTTTCTATTGGGGGTAATCTTCAAAACGTCTTCTTTGTGGATGATAATATTAATGAGCTTTTGCCCAAACAATTTGAATGTACCCTTCTGTACCATAATTCTTCCTGAATGAAAAGTTAATGCTTACGCAATTCCACCAATCGAATTCCCCGATTTCAGGTATAGCAGGAAATAATCCTTCGAAATAAGGAAATAGCCAAGGTCAGTCCGGTTACTTAATTGTAGAAAATCAGCCACTTCTCTTTGCGCTTCCGTTTCAGATGTGGCACCTGTAACGGTAAGCACTGCGCCTGGTTTCAAGCTTTTCGCTGGGTTGTTACCTAATGTCGCTACCATAGTTATATCCGATTTAAGAGTTAGTCTTGTTGTGAAATTGGTTTCGCGAGGCATACATGAAAGAAATATGCCAGGTTCGGGAAACCCACTAACGTATAAGGATAACTTTGGGAGGCTTACGTGATAACTTTTAAGGAATATAGAAATTCAAATAGTTGATTACAAGCAATTTGTATTTTTTTTCAAAAAATTTAACGGCACCGTGGAAATTGAACTTCAAAAATTGGGCGGACTGTCCGTTTTTGAGGAAGTACTATCAGTTTGATCACACCGGAAGCAGGTCAGGCCGGATACCACGGCACAGATTTTGCTCACCATGCACTTTCAACCGAAAAGATATATGAGAGCAATATGGTCAGGGGCGATCGGGTTCGGCCTTGTGAATATCCCCGTCAAACTTTTCAGCGCCGTCCAGGCTAGCGAGCTCGACCTTGATATGCTGGACAAGAAAGATCACGCGAACATCCATTTCCAGCGCGTCAACGCCAATACCGGCCGCGAAGTGAAATGGGAGAACATTGTTCGCGGCTACAAAGTGGAAGACAACTATGTGGTCCTTGATGAAACCGATTTTGAAAAGGCCAGCCCCGAAAAATCGAAGATCATCGAGATCGCCGAGTTTGTGGACGAAAAGCAGATCGACAGCATTTACTACGAAACGCCCTATTATCTCCAACCCGAAAAATCGGGTGTTAAACCGTACGCACTACTTCGCGACGCATTGAAAAAAACCGGTAAATGCGGACTGGGCACTTATGTTTTGCGCAATCGAGAAAGCCTGGTGCTCATCAAGCCGCAGGATGATCTGTTGATCCTCAACAAAATCCGCTTCGCCGAAGAAATCCGGGACCCCGACGAGTTGAATATCCCCGATGTAAAGATCAAGCCCGCCGAAATGAACATGGCCGTGCAGCTCATAGAACAACTGACTACCGATTTTGACATTACGAATTACAAGGATACCTATAATGAAAAGCTGCTGAAACTGATTATGGCCAAAGCCAAAGGCAAAAAACCGGCTGCTACCAAAATGAAAGTCGTGCATTCGAAAAGCCGTGATTTAATGGCACAGTTGAAAGAAAGCCTGAGTGCGCCTAAAAGAAAAGCATCATGAAAAAGAAAGCGGAGATCACCCATCCGGAGAAAATATACTGGCCGGACGAACATATCACAAAAGGCGAGCTGATAGACTATTACCGGAATATCGCCCCTTATATTTTGCCTTACATGAAAAACAGGCCCCTCTCGCTGCGCAGGCAGCCTAATGGCGTGAAAGATGAGGGCTTTTTCCAGAAAGATGCCGGCGACTCGGTACCGGAATGGATCAAAACCGTTGAAATATTGGCTGAGTCGACGGGGAAAATGGTGAACTACCACGTGGTCAACGATGTGGAAAGCTTGCTGTACATTGCCAATCTGGGGTGCATTGAGATGAACCCCTGGAATTCGACCATCAACAAGCTGGACAACCCCGACTATATTGTAATGGACATCGACCCGTCGGACAAAAATACATTCGACGACGTCATCGATGTGGCGTTGACCATCAAGCAACTTCTGGACGAAATGGGTGCGGAAGGCTTCTGCAAAACTTCGGGTGCAAGCGGCATGCATGTTTACATTCCATTTGGAAAAAAATACGACTATGACCAGGCCCGCGACTTCGCTGAAATGCTTGCGCACATGGTTACCGAACGGCTGCCGGAAATTACCACATTGGAACGATCGCTTTCGAAACGCAAAAACAACCAGATTTACGTCGATTATTTGCAAAACCGCATCGGCCAGACGCTCGCATGTGCATACAGCGCCCGCCCAAAGCCCGGCGCCACGGTTTCGGCACCACTGGAATGGAGTGAAGTTGCCCACGGCCTGAGCCCGAAAGACTTCACGATCAAAAACATTTTCGACCGGCTCGAAAAGAAAGGTGATCTTTTCAAGGGCGTGCTGGGCAAGGGTATTCAATTAAACAAAGTATTACAAAAGTTGTCTGTACCAGAGCAGGATTAGGAGATGATTTGAAGGTGTGCTTAATTTAGCCCTTTAAACCAACATTGATACCATGCGCCTGATCCCTTTTAAAAACAACATCGGCATTGCCCTGCTGATGGTCCTTTTCCTTGCCCCTTTGCTTCTTCTGAACGGCTGCTCGGCCGATAAAAAGGAAGAAGGCTCGTCGGATACCACGAAACGCCCGGTAGTGATCGGCTATGTCGGCGGCTTCCACGGCTTGCTCAACACCGGTAATATCGAAGCCAAGATGCTGACGCACATTAATTATGCGTTTGTCGACATCAAAGACGGCAAGGCGTTCCTGAGCAATGAAAAAACCGACACGACCAATTTCCGCCAGCTTAACCTGCTCAAGGCCGATAATCCCGACCTGAAAATCCTGATCTCGATCGGCGGATGGGCCTGGAGTGAGGACTTCTCCGATGCGGTACTCACCGACTCGTCACGTAAAGTATTTGCGAAAAGCAGTGTCGCGATCATCAAAAAATACAATCTCGACGGCGTAGATATCGATTGGGAATATCCCGGCTTACCAGGTGAGGAAGGCAATGTTTTCCGTCCCGAAGACAAGCAGAACTATACCGAAATGTTCCACGCGATCCGCAATGAACTGGATCTGCTGGAAGAAGAAACAGGCAAGAAAAAACTGCTCACCACTGCCGTAGCCGGCTGGGTAGAATTCCTGAAAGCAACAGAAATGGGCAAGGCCCAGCGTTACCTGGATTACGTAAACCTGATGACCTACGACCTGTTTCAGGGCGACACAGCTGTTCACCACGCGAGCTTATACCCCTCCAAAATCTACAAAACGGCCAAATCGGTGGATAATGCCGTAAAGGGCTTCCATGCCGCGGGCGTACCCATGGAGAAACTGGTGGTGGGCCTGCCATTCTATGGCCGGATGTTCACGGTCGCCAAACTGGAAAAGGGGCTGGGACAAAAGCAGATCAAACAACAATACATTGATGGCTATTCCTATATCAAGGATAGTCTGGTCAATAAAAAAGGTTATAAGGAATACCGCGACACGGTGGCAAAAGCGCCTTACCTCCTGAATGCAGAAACGGGCGATGTCCTGAGCTATGACGATGAGGAATCAGTCCGGGAAAAATGCAAATATGTACTTGCGAACAAACTGGGTGGGGTGATGTTCTGGGAATACGATTCAGACCCCAAAAAGTACTTGCTCAACGAGATTGATAAGTCGTTAAAATAACATCTTGCTTACTGGCCAGGGGTTTAAACCCCTGGTTGGAAGAAATGGGGCGTTCCGCAGGCACTGCCCTTTTTGTTTTCAGAAGAGCGTCCAGCTGTCTATTTCGTGGTAGCCTTCGGTTAGCGCGCCTATCCTGAACCGGTTCACGTACTCGTGCGCGTGACGCGTGGGCTCGGGAAGGCGGTGCCTGCCGGTGCATTTGAGCGCCAGCGTGAGGCTGTCTTCGAGACTCATCTGATGGCCCGGTGATATGAATACCGGCTTGACACCATCCTTGGTTCTTAATGCGTAGCCGATTACCTCGCCTTTGTCGGTCACGTGCGTGTATTCTCCTTTTGAAGTGCCTGGTTCGGCATATTGTCCGGCGAGCTTCTTCTTGGCGCAACCCATCGTGACGGTGTCGGTAAGCACACCAAAATGGGACGCGATGCCCATTCTGCGCGCATGCAGAATGCCATTTCCATCAAACATCACAATGTCAGGCTTTACCGGTAACTGTTCATAGGCTTTCAGAATAGCCGGGATTTCGCGAAATGCGAGATAACCGGGCACATAGGGGAATATCGTGCTGCTTTTATCGAGCGAATAAGCAACCGGTTGCAATTCGGGATAGCTTAGCACTACCAGTCCCGCATAGACGGTTTCGCTGTAAAGGGCCAGGGAAATATCCGCTCCTGCGATCGTCCTGACCTGCTTTTGCAATGGTTCCAAATTTAAATGGCCGCGTAGTTGCTGCTGAACCAGCGTCGCCTCGGCGATCGTCAGCTGGTCGTAGTTCAGTTCGGGCGTGATAACCATCCGGTTCAATGAGTCTGGCATGATATTTCGTGGTTGTAGACGAAAGTTATTTACCCTATTTCAAAAACTACGCCACCTCCATGGAACAGACCTCTGTCAGACGCAAATGGGCGAACTGGAAATTCATTTCGTTCATCGTAATACTCATTGCCATTTTTGTCAAATTCTACGTGCTCGAAGAACACGACGAAAACGCGACCGTTATTGTCGAGCTGGACCTGCCGCAGGTTGCCATGCGAAACCAGCAGGAAGTGGCAGCGATCCTCGGCAAAGGCCAGCTGCTGAATTATTATACAGACGCAAAAGCCGGCTGTGAAAAATGTCCGCGCGTAGGCTACCGCGACGGGAAAGTGGAAATTACCTACATCAGCGACATCGCCGACGAGATCAGGCTGAACAACTTGTCGGACTACCCGTTCGAAAACCGTAGTATTCTCGGCTTACTTAACCTGACCGAGAACATCGCGCCGAATATTGACGAGGACGGTGTAAAAACCTGGGATAACTACCAGAAATACACCCAGATTACCGCTTTTTCCAAAAATGGTCACCTGGATTACATTCTCATTAAAAGCAAAGCCGAATAGCGCTTACCGTGCCGACCTCCTGCTCACGCTGCTTAGCATCAGATAGCCAAGAATACCGGAAAGGACCGAGCCGGTAAGAATGGAGAATTTTGCTTCCGACAGGATCAGTTGCTCGCCCGGGAAGGACAACAATGCGATAAAAACCGACATGGTAAACCCGATCCCGCCCAGCATCCCCACGCCGATAATATGCGCCCAACCAGCCTGGCTGGGCATGCTGCTGATGCCCAGTTTCACCGTAATCCACGACAGCAGACTAATGCCCAAAGGCTTACCTATCACCAACCCCAGCACGATACCCATGCCGAGCGTGGTGGTGAGACCTGCAAGCATACCCGCCTCGAAAGTGATGTTGGTATTGGCTAATGCGAAAACCGGCATGATCATAAAATTTACCGGTTTCATCAGGATGTGTTCCAGCTTTTCCAGCGGCGACTCCTGCGCGTCGGGCGTGGTGGGTATCGCAAAGGCTGTAAGCACGCCAGCGATGGTCGCGTGGATGCCCGAGTGATGCACAAAATACCAGATGAACATGCCCGGAATGAGGTAAGCGACCAGATTTTTAACACCTGCCCGGTTCATGACCATCAATACAGCAAAAATACCGCCCGCATACAACAGGTAATCGTAATGAAGCTCCGAAGAATAGAAAACAGCGATCACCAGAATGGCCATCAGGTCGTCGACAATGGCGAGAGCTGCCAGGAAAATTTTGAGCGAGGCCGGTGCTTTTTTGCCCAGCATTGTGATGATAGCAATCGCGAAAGCAATGTCGGTAGCCATCGGAATACCCCAACCCGCCGCGGTGTGCGTGCCTTTGTTGAGCAAAAAGTAGATCGCCGCAGGTGCCAGCACACCCCCTACTGCCGCAAAAATGGGTAAAGCCGCTTTTTTAAACGAAGACAGCTCACCCTCGACCAGCTCCCGTTTTATCTCCAATCCTACGAGCAGAAAGAAAACGGCCATCAGCCCGTCGTTGATCCACAAGAGCGCCGGATATCGCAAATGAATGCTTTCGGTATGAAAGCCCAGCTCGGTAGCGAGCAGGTTTTCGAACGAACCGGCAAGCGACGAGTTGGCAATGATGAGGGAAACAATCACACAGACAATCAGTATAAGGCCACCCAGCGACTCCGACTGTACAAATTCTTTGAAAGGTTTGAGGTTGATCATTTTAGCCATGCCGACAATATAGCAAATCAACAGGAAATGCAATTTTATCAAACATTGTACTTTTCAAATAAAAACCATCTCATTAGTATGTGTGTTTATATTTGAATATTTCAAAACCAAACAAGAGCCTAAAAGCCATTAAATCACTCATCACCAATAAAAACCATTCATATGACCGTTTGATCACTCATTGAATAAATATATTACCATTCATAAAATCCCATTTATATTTGCATCATCAAATAAGACAAAGACAAGAAACAAAAATAAATAGAGCTATGAAAACTTTGATCACAACCCTCGTTAGCGTTATCGCATTGACCAGTTCAGTTGCATTTGCCGACGACAATAAATCAACCAATACAATCAAAAACGCGCTACCAGCATCGACCCCAGTAATCGAAACGCCGGCGCCCCCGAAAGCGACAAAAGTGAACCCATATAATACACAGACGCCAGCTCAGAAAGCGGCCATCGTGGAGCTTAAAACGACGAAATAGGTTTTAGTAAAATTGAAAAGGTGAAATTGAGATGTTAAAAAGGAGGGCACTTGCACCTCCTTTTTTTATGCCCGTCCGCCAACAGATCAAGCCGCAGCAAACGGGGTACCGCTTCGCGGTGCCGAGCGCCCGGACCGGTATTTATCGAAGTAGATATTGCTGGCAGCCAGCAGCAGAAGCCCGAGGCAAAATTGCAGGTAGGAGAACTGCATCAGCACCCGCGACCAGCTCAGGTCCTTCATAAAAAACTCTTTGTAGAGCAGCAGCCCCACACTCCCCATATAACCAATACTTTCGCAGAGGTACACAAAGTATCCAGCATTGGCCTTGATACGGTACAACGCGATCATGCGCTCGAATACGACAGTTTGAAGCACCGTGTAAGCGAGAAAAAGCCCCAGTCCCACCATCAGCATCCAGTCGAAGCCGCTGATCACCGATTTTTCAAATAATAAGGTACCTACTCCGATCAGGGTAATGCCTCCGTAAAGTATGAGATAGGTAAGTTTGAACCCGGTCAGGTTGTCGCGCACGAATGCCAGGGCCCCGATGATCACCAGCACCGCGATACCCGTGATCATTTCCGTGGTCGTAAGCACGCTACTGCCCCAATGCGAATCGATCTCGTTCCAGATTTCGATGGTAAAATTGTCGCGGAAATCTCGAACGACTACCAGCGTAGCGTAGAAAATAACCAGGCAGACGATCGGGAAGCCAAATTGCCGCATTACCAGCCGCTTGTCTTCTCGGGTCATAGGCACGCGCTCTGTGCGCAAGGCAATGTCCTCGGCAGTTGGCTTAGGGATTACCGAGAGCATCCATACAAACATCAGGAACAGCGGCAGGAAAATTAAGCCTATAAAAAACGGCATCCAGAACTCCGGGATCCCGGGAAATATAGCGTGCACTTCGATGTAGGTCGTTTTGAGAATGCCCGAAGCTACCACCACACTGATATTCAACCCCATTGCCAGCATTTCCGTAAACCGGCGGCCTTCCAGGAAGCTGAATACCACGCCGTAAACCATGCCCAGCGGCAGGCCATTCATGAACAGAAATACGAAATTGTAAGGATAAGGGACCAGTCCGAAAAACAGGAGCGCCAATTCCGCCACCAGGATGAGCCCGATCACCAGCCTGACCCGCGCATTATGCTTCAATTCAGAAATAACTTTGATCCCCGCAAACTTCGACAACGTGTAACCCGCCACCTGGGAAATGATCAGGACGGCCTTGTAGCTCACTTCACCAAGTTCGAGCCCCTGATAAAGTCCGGCATTGAACGGCTTACGAAAAGCGTACATACAGAAATAAGCCCCGAATGATGCAATAACAGCCCAACTGATAAAAAACGTATTCGATCGCGTAAGTGCTTCTTTCAGGCGCATATGGTCAAGTGTTGAGTTTTCTATATCAAAACCGAAGCCGTTTCGATGGCTTTTTCCAGGATCTGCAATGCCTCTGTCAGTTGTTCGCGGGTGATAATGAGTGGCGGCGAAAGCTGGACCACATTCCCTTGCGACACTTTGAAGCTCAAACCATTTTTAAGGCATTCATACATGACGGTTTCCGCTTCCTGCACAGCCTTTTCCTTCGTATCGCGGTGCCGTACCAGTTCCACACCCCACAGCAGCCCGATTCCACGCACTTCGCCGATGAGCGGGTATTTGTCTTTCAGTCTCCCCAATTCCTCCCGCATGAACTCTGCATCGGCATTTACCTTGGCCAGCAAGTCGTTTTGCTCGATGAAATCCAGCATAGCCAATGCGGCCACACTTCCAAGCGGGCTTTTCTCGTGCGTAAAATGGCCGAGCGACACGCTCTGTGCTACATTATAACTATCCCTTGCCACAATGGCGGCCATTGGCATTACACCGCCGCCGAGCCCTTTTCCCAGGCAAACGATATCGGGTTCAAGGCCATAATGCTCGAACGCGAACATCTTGCCCGTGCGCCCGAATGCGATCGGGATTTCATCCAGAATGAGGAGTACTTTATGGTTCGTACAAATCTCGCGCACACGCTTCCAATAGGCCTGCGAAGGAATCTGCACATCGGTATTGCGGATGGTTTCGATGACAAATGCACCAATATCACCCTCTTTTTCAATCACATATTCCAGGTAATCGGCATAGGGGACATCACCATTCCCGGCTGCTGCAAATGGCCCGCGGTAGGTCATCGGCGGCGGAATGCGCTCCACGCCGGGCATCAACGGCCCCATATCTTTCCGGAAATCCAGCTCGCCGCCTGCCGAAATCGCATCCAGCGAAGCACCGTGAAACGAATCCCAGAGCGACACCACTTTATGTTTGCCCGTCACAATGCGGGCAAGTTTCAATGCCATACTAATCGCCGAGGTACCTCCCGGCGCAAACAACACGCGGTTGAGATCGCCAGGCATGAGGTTACCCAGTTTTTTAGCCAGTTCAATAGCCGGCAGGTTGGTGTACCTGCGCGGCGAAAACGGCAGGATGTCCAGCTGTTCTTTCAGCTTTTCGATCACGTACGGGTGCCGGTAGCCGAGCTGGTGTACATTATTGCCGTGAAAATCCATGTAGCGCTTGCCCTGCACGTCGGTCAGGTAAATACCCTCGCACGACGCAAGCACATCCAGGCAGGGCGTGGACAGCGACTGGTGCAGAAAATACTCCGCATCCTCATGCAGGTAACCGGATGTTTCCGGGTCACTGATGACCGCATACCAATCCTGACGCGCGGATGATAAGTTAATGTCGCCTTCCGTTCGGCTGTGTACAGCTGCCATTCGCAGGGTTAAGGATTAAATGCTTTCGAACCAATTTAAGGTTTTTCTCCGAGCCAGAGATTTTCAGGCTCGTCAAACCCTTTGAAAACCGGCTTCACCGGACGACCGATCCATGCATAAGGTTGCTCTACGCCCAGTGCAAACGCGATCGTCGAGGCAAGGTCGTAAGTATAAACCTGCTGTTGAATGGAATAGCCTTTCTTCACACCCGCACCATAAAACACGCCCGCTATCTCCGCCTCCTGCGGTGTGGCGCCACCGTGGCCTTTACCAATTCCGCCA
Source organism: Dyadobacter sp. OTU695 (assembly GCF_038440355.1). Classification (NCBI taxonomy): domain Bacteria; kingdom Pseudomonadati; phylum Bacteroidota; class Cytophagia; order Cytophagales; family Spirosomataceae; genus Dyadobacter; species Dyadobacter sp. OTU695. The sequence continues at coordinate 38,232 of NZ_JASATN010000032.1, forward strand.
TGATCGGCCCAGAGGATTACCAGCGTTTTTTCCGCGATACCGGCATCTTTAATACCCGCCAGAATTTTACCAATCAACGAATCCGCCTTCGCAACGGACTCATAGTACACCTTGGAGCCGTGCCCGTCGTGATGGCCGGCGTGGTCCACGTGGTCGAAATGCACGAAGCCTAGTACCGGCTTTTTGTTTTTGACATATTGAATAAAATCAGCCGCAGTAGAGTCTTCGGTTGAGAAATGCTTGTCGTAATTCACGGCATTCTTTTGAAATAACCTCCCGAAACCGCCCCAATGGTACACCGTACCGATTTCCGCATTAGGTTTTGCTCTGTGTAAAATACTGAAAATCGTCGGAAAGCGACCGTCGGCCTCCTGCGTAATGGGCGGGAGCGTATGCTTGTCCAGTTCCCAATCGTTGTTGATAATGCCGTGCTGCTCCGGGCCCGCACCCATGATCATCGACGCCCAGTTCTGGCTGCTTGCCGAAGTCAATACCGTGCGCACATTCCATTTCACAGCACCGCCGGTCGTCATTCGATCGATATTGGGCGTTTCAGCCTTTCGAATACCATCCGGACTCAGTCCATCGACGCCGATCACGATCACGTGTTCGATGCCTTTCGGTTTATTGTCAAGCCGCTTTTGTTCAAGCCCGGCTTCTTCAAACCGGACCTTTTCGATTGGCGAATGAAATGCGGCCAGCGTCAGCGATAGCGCCGCGAGCACGCAGGAGACTTTTGCAAGCATATATCAGGAATTTAGGATCGGTAAGTTCCGCCAACTACTTCATCGCAAAGACCAAAAGAAAGGGTCATGCCGTTTCCGCCGAGTCCGTTGATAATCGTCACGCCGCTTTCCGGTTTGATCACGATCTCCGTGGCCCCATTGGTCATTTTAGGATAGATCCCGTGCCAGCTCTGGAACACTTTCGGCGATTTGAACTGCGCGAAAGTGCCCAGGTAGTCGAGGATCATCGTATTGATAAATTCACGATCGAACGGATCGAAAGTCAGCGCATATTCATGCGAATCGCCCACTGTAATCTCGCCCATACCATTCTGCGATGCCATTACATGAATGCCCCATTTGAGGTATTCGGCATATTCGCTTTCGTACCTTGCTTTCAGGCCCGGCAATGATGCCGCCGCCTTGAATCCGTGGTAATGGATAAATGACAATCCGCCGCACAATGCAGGACCGATGCGCCAGTCGTCGGGCTGAGCCTCGAGACGCATCATCTGTAACTTGCATTTGGTCAAAGGCGCCGACGAAAACTGTTCAGGATAAAGCGTTTCAAAATCCTGCCCGCTGCAAACGAAAATTTCATCCGCAGACCAACTCTTTTCGCCTGAAAACACCGCCGGGTATGCCACTTTGGAAATAGCTGTATTCCAGATGAATGTAACACCCAATGCCGCTTGCAGGTAACCCGGGATCGCGGCAATAGCCTCACGCGGGTCCACGATCATTTCGTCCGCCGAATACAGCGAGCCCAGCAATCCGTCGGGGTTAACCGCCGGCGATTTTGCCAGCGTTTCTTCCGCGTTCAGGAAACTGACAGGCCGGTACGGGCTCACCTCCACAAACTGCTGAATTACTTCCAGCTCGTCCTGCTGGTAGGCCATATGCAGGCTTCCGGCCTCCTGCGACCAGCATTTGGCTCCCGCAAGCATTTCCTTCCAGATACTTTTGGCATGCAATGCCCTTTCATACAATGCCCCTTCCGGCTGGCCGATCGGCCATACCATCCCGAAATTGCGGATAGACGCACCCACCGCTTTCGAAGAGCGCTCAATAACCGTCACCTGATAACCTCGTTTGGCCAAAGCCCTTGCCGTTGCCAAGCCCACTATCCCTGCTCCTATAACAATCGCAGATTTGCTCATGCTTTTCAATCTGATATGAATGTGAGTGAATTAACCGTTCACAGCCATTGCGTGGCTTGCCGAAATGATGCCAGGCACCTCTGCAATATCATCAATGACATGCGTGGGTTTGTAAGGCAGCAACTCCTCGCGCGTGAATGCGCCGGTCGTAATCCCGATCACATATTTGCATCCTGCATTAATTCCCTCATTGATATCAACCTCGGTATCACCTACTTTGGCAATGCGTTCGGCAGATGCAACGCCTAATTCGGCCATGATTTTACGGATCATATCAGGATAAGGCCGTCCGTAAGGCACTTCGTCACTCGCTACGAGGCAATCTATTTTATCTTCCCAGCCCAACCGGCCTACAATTACGTCGGCGATATCGCGGGAGAAACCTGTGTTCAATGCAATTTTGATCCCCTGCTCGCGAAGCGCGCTGAAAGTTTCTTCCACATGCGGCAGCGGCGCGATTTCGGTCGTGGTTTTATAGAAGTCGATCATCCCGTTTACAAAATGCGTGTGAATGGCATCCACGAGCACTTCGGTGATCTTCGATTTGTCGGGCTCGCGTACTTCGAGCATCATTTTAATGGCCAGCGGCTTTTCGTAACCCATCAGCGGGTTCACATTCTCGATCGCAATTTCATATCCCTGCGACAGCATGGCCTGCTGAAACGCGATCCCTACAAAATTTTTGTCTTTGACAGTCGTACCTGCCATATCGAAAACTACCAGTTCTATCGACATCTCACTTGGTATAATTGGTGAACTAATACTGAACTTTTTCATAAGCCATGCCATCCGTTTGCCGCAAGCGCTCTTTATATCGAAATGTTTAGTGAAATTTAACTTAAACATTTCCCGCGCACGGAGCTGACATTGATTTACAGCTGAAAAATACCCGAAAATCTTTTAAATCACAAGAAAAAGTTAACTAATATTTAAAACAAGGCATTGGAAAACCCTGATCACCGCAAAACTAGCGAACTAAGCCCAGCCAAAAGTTAAGCAAATGTTAATTAATATTTAACAAGAAGAATTTATTGAAAAGCCCTACTGGGCCTCGTTGAAGAAGTAGATAACCAGCAACACCGCCTCGTCGCATTCGTGGCATTTGAGGTTATGCAGCTCGTTGGCATCGAAAAACATCGAATCGCCCTGGTTCAGGATATATTTATTTTTCCCGACGGTATACTCCACCGCACCCGAAAGCACATATTTGAATTCAAACGCATTCGTACGAACCATCGGCCGTTTGGCGTCTTTTTCAAGGCGCAGCAGCACGACATCAATATGGTTATCCTTGAATTGTTTGCTGAATATCCGTTGGTAGAAGTAACCCTTCGCATTTTCTTTGGTAAAAGGCTGATATTCTTCCTTCCGCCGGACGAGCACGCTTTCACCGGGGGCAGTTGAGATGATATCCTTGAAGAACACGTTCAGGTCAATATCCAGTGCTTTGATCAATCCCAGCATAACCGGCAACGAGGGAATCGTACGGCTGTTTTCGATCTGGGAAACAAGACTTTTCGTCACACCTGCCTGATCGGCAATCTCCTGAAGGGTAACGCCCTTACCCTTTCTGACCTCTTTTAACTTATTGCTGATCTGAAAAAGAATGTCCTCCTGCATAGCGCTGAGCGTGATAACCGGTTACGTTCGTTGAATATAGGCACAAAGTAAGTCCTAATTTTGGTCTAAAAATAGAAAATCTCCCGGTTGCGGCGACCGGGAGACTTCAATAGTATACGTAAAATAATGGTTTGATCATGCCAGCAGCCCCGTCACCGGATGATGACTCAGGCTTTCCTTTACATTTTTAAGTAACATTTCCATTGACAGCAGCATTGCGCGATGCACATTGGGACCGAAACTCACACGTGCCACGCCGAGTTTTTGAAGCACATCCAGATCGGGCGTACCGCTTTTAGCAAGTACATTTACGGGCACTTTCAATGCATTTACCAGCGTTTTGACCGTTTCTTCTTCGGCTGCGAAGATTGGATAAATACAGTCGGCACCCGCCTCTACATACGTGCGCCCGCGTTCGATCGCAAGGGCGAGCTTCTGGTCTTCCGGCAAGTCGGGTTTCACCAGAAAAACATCCGTGCGGGCATTGAGGTACAACCTGGTATTTTCCCGGTCTGCAACGCGGCCGATCAGCTTCAATTTTTCCGCCTGCTCATCGACGGGCACCATTTCACGCGTCAGGACATCAGTATCTTCGATATTAATACCTGCTACACCGGCAGCGATCAGGCGACGGATATTTGATTTCAGCGTCTCATTATCGGCCGCATAACCCGCTTCCATGTCCACGGTAACGGGCACATTCACAGATTTCACGATCTGTGCCACAATCGCCACGAGCAGATCGAAAGGAATCCGCTCGCCATCCTCGTAGCCGTGAGCACCGGCAATGGCAGCACTGGCCGTCGCCACCGCCGGATAACCCAGTTTTTCGAGCAATACCGCACCGGCAGCGTCCCAGATATTCGGCAGGACGAGCATTTTACCGCTGTGGTGCAGCTTTTTGAGCAAATCGGCCTTCTCCGACTGACTGCTCATCCGGATAGTACGACTGTTAAACATGGCTCTCAACGGCTACCGATGCTGCGACAGATACCTGATCGGTGATCATAATGCGATTCCAGGCACTGATCGCAACGACGCCCATCACCACGGCTTTGGTATACTCCTCGCCGAGCAACTCCACGGCCCGGTTATACACTGCGTCGCTTACCCCGCCCTGACTGATGAGCGTCACTTCCTCGGTAAGCGCCAGAATCGCCTTTTCTTCATCCGAATAAATACTGGCCTCGCGCCAGGCGCTTAACATATATATGCGCTGCTCGCTCACGCCCATCTCACGGGCCTGTCGCGCGTGCATATCCAGGCAAAACCCACATCCATTGATCTGCGATGCCCGGATTTTGATTAATTTATAATGCACCTTATCAAGCCCCGTCGAGGCAACATACTTTTCAAGCTCCCGAACAGCCGCGAAGGCCTTGGGAGTCAATTCACTGGTTGGTTTGCGGTGGGACATTTTTAATGATTGAATGATTGAATGACTGAATGATTGAATGAGCCGCCGTGGAACGGGGAATGATTGAATGACTGAATGAGTAAATGATAATGATTGAATGAGTGATTTAATGTAGACCAGTAGGTTTTGAACAAATATCTAAACAACACTTGACGAGCGTGTTCAAAAAAGTGTGTCATGTTAGATTTATTAACTTGATGAGCCTATGGAAGAGAAATAAGACAAAAAAGTTTGACAATACTTGACAACCCTGACTTCCTTAACCATTCAATCATTCAATCATTCAATCATTCAAAATTAACCCCCACCCGGACTACCGGCGTGATCCATTCTGGGATATTTTAAATAGTCCAATCTTTCCAAAAAGACGCTTACTTCGAAATTAAAAAGTAATTAATTCCGGCATTTCTGAAACTTTCACCTTGGCATCTGCTATTTGAATTTTATAATATTGCGATATGAGCCATACCGAATCAATCCAGGAATTTTACCGTCGCGTGCCACAGGCGAATCCGGCGGACTTGTCGCTGAACAATGCGGGCATCGGGCACTTTAATGTGTTTGAAAGAAACTCGTGTTACAAAAAGACACCTTACAGTCGCCGCGACTTTTACAAAGTATCCTTCATCATTGGAACGGGCCGCCTGCATTATGCCGACAAATGGATCGAAATAGACCGTCCCGCATTGCTTTTCTCGAACCCGATGGTACCCTATTCGTGGGAAGCGATCTCGGAATCGCAACTGGGCTGGTTTGCATTGTTCACGGAAACTTTTGTCAATCCCGCCGAGCGAAAGGACTTTTTGCAGGATTCACCGCTCTTCAAAATCGGAGCAAATCCGGTGTATTTTGTGAATGAACAGCAGCAACTGGAGCTCTCGATGATCTTCAAAAAGATGATGGCGGAAATCGAATCGGATTACCCGCATAAATATGGTATGCTTCGCAACTACCTGCACCTGATCATCCACGAAGCGATGAAAATGCAGCCTGCCGAGACATTTGAGCGACAGACCAACGCTTCGGCGCGCATTACTTCGCTGTTTATGGAGCTGCTTGAAAGACAGTTTCCAATCGACACGCCCGAAAATGCATTACGCCTGAAAACCGCTAATGATTACGCCCAGAGCCTCTCGGTGCACGCCAACCATCTGAACCGTTCGGTAAAAGAAATTACGGGAAAGACCACGACAGAGCACATTTCGGCACGCATTACCAAGGAAGCGCAGGCATTGTTGAACCATACCAACTGGAACGTATCGGAGATCGCTTACAGCCTCGGCTTCGAGTACCCTGCCTATTTCAATATTTTCTTCAAAAAACAGACGGGCCTGACACCCGGAAACATGCGCGCCAGGGCTGTGTGATTTTTATAAAGATCTGTTTGAATAATATAAACCGGCGGCAGGAACTAACAGGTAGTTTTGTATCGTCAGGACTACCCTGAGCAAATGCATTATCCACCCGGCCGGAAGCCGCCGTTTAAAGCGGGGGAATGCCTGGCCGATAGCCAACAAACAAATGAAATACAGAAGCCTTGGAAAAACAGAAGAAAAATTGTCAGCCATCGGATTGGGCTGCATGGGCATGAGCTTTGCCTACGGCCCCACCGACGACGCCGAAAGCATTGCCACACTACACCGTGCCCTCGACCTGGGGATCAATTTCTGGGATACCGCCGACATGTATGCCGATGGTGAGAACGAAAAATTGATATCACAAGTCCTCGTACCGAACCGCGACAAGATTTTTATCGCCACCAAATTCGGTTTCCGCTACGGTGAAAGCGCCAACACGCCGCGCAATTCAGCAGGCGCGTATTTCGACGGCTCACCCGCCTGGATGAAAATAGCCGTAGAAAACAGCCTGAAAAGACTGAAAATTGATACCATCGACCTCTATTATGCCCATCGGGTCGATCCCAATGTACCGGTAGAAGAAATGGTAGGCGCGATGGCAGAGCTTGTGAAGGAAGGCAAAGTCCGCTACCTTGGCCTGAGCGAGGCCTCCGCAGCATCTATCCGCAAAGCCCACGCCGTGCATCCGATCGCCGCATTGCAGAGTGAATACTCGGTGATCACCCGGGATGTGGAAGGAACGATACTCGATACCGTCCGCGAACTTGGCATTTCGCTTGTCCCTTACTCACCACTAGCCAGAGGACTGGTTACCAATACATTAAACACCGAAGCACTTTCAGAGAGCGATTTCCGTCGCAGCTTGCCCCGGTATCAGGGAGACGTGGCGGATAACAATGCCAAACTGGTGAGCGGCTTTGCCGAACTTGCCGCGGGCAAACAATGTACGCCCGCGCAGCTCGCGCTCGCGTGGGTACTCGCGCAAGGTGACGACATTATCCCGATACCCGGCACCAAAAAGCGCAAATACCTCGAAGAAAATGCCGGTGCGATCGAAGTAAGCCTTTCAGCTGAAGACCTGACAGCCATCGACGCCCTTATAGCCCGCTACCCCGACACCGGGGCACGTTACAGCGAGGGCGCGATGAAAATGGTGAATCATTAAATTTTTAGCCCCGGGGTTTCAATCCGGGGCTAAAAATTTAAATCGTTTTTAAGGAAGGATCATAAAAGCTTTTCCAAAGGACCACGGCCTCTTCCACCGTCTCGGGCGGGGAAGCCAGGTAGCTTTTTATTTTGGCCAGGTTCTCTGAATGCACCTCTTTGGCAGAATATTTAATCAGGTTCACGAGCAACTTATCGATCTCCGTTGTATCGTTGCGCCAGTTTTTGCTATACTTCGCAAACCATTCTTCGCTTAGAAAAACCACTCCCGAATACCGGTACACGTCCGAAAACCCGAAAGCATCGATCACGATCGGCTCGGTGGGCCATTCTGCATTCAATTCCTTGTCGCTATACCGTTCGCGACCGTCGCCGAGGAGGGCGATAAATCTGTATGTTTTTACCATAGTGACTTTTTATTTCCGCTCAATATATTCCGCCGGATTTACTGCTACAAATGATTTTATAAAAATTGTTATCCTTAATCCATACCCTTGGGGGATCATTGGGACGATGGTAATGTTCACTAATTTTACGCCGACATCAAGGAATAGTCATTCATGATCCGAATCTCCCAACTTCCGCTTATCCAGAACCCAGGACAGTTTTACGCCGCGGAGCATATCCTGCTTGTGGATGTGCTGCTGGTAGGCGACGCCCCGCGACAAATGCGGGAATATATTAAAAACACCCACGGAGGGTTTATTTACGATAAAAAGACCTACATCCCGATCACGCTCACGGGCACGCCGGAGAGCCTGCTCGCCAACGCGGGTAAGCCAATCGTTTTCAAATTCGATCGTGGCTTTGAAAATCATTATCACTTCAACGGCAACCTGAACGCCCTGATCTGGCACAAAAAGCTGTACAACATTTCCGCCCTCATCAACCAGCCCTCAGTCCAGTTCGATCGGGAAGAGAATTTCATCATAGAACGCTACCTGGCCGGCTATCGCGAATATATCGAGCCTGAAACCGAAGAGAGGCTACTGTCCATTCCACTGCAAAGCCCGGCCATCGGGTTGAAGGCCATGAAAGGACTGAAGCCTGTCAGGAAAGACTGAAAATCAACGATATCCGTTACCCTGGTATCGGTCGGTTTCGAAGTACATTACAGGTTAAAGCAGATTTTTACGAATCGCTTTTCCCCAAAACTCGCCCAGTACCGCCACGCCTTCGACATTAGGATGCAGATAAAACACGCCCTGCTGCCCGTTTTCAGGCTTAAAGAGTTGGATGTGATGTTTTTTGAAATATTTGAAAGCTTTGGTATCCCCTTTGAAAACCCGGCCGGGCTCGGCGGTTTTGTATTCGCGGATCAGCGCATCAAGCTCCGGAACATAGGTCTGAAGCCGCTCCAACCCTTCTGCCAGGTATTTCGAACGGTTGTAGGTGTTGGTACTGTACCAGATCGGGTGGTGAATCATCACTTTGCTGCCCGGATATCGTTTAAGCAGCTCCGAGACGATGGTTTGTACATTCTTTTTATAGTTTTCTTTCGAAACCGGCGAGCCGTTCGGCCCTTCGATCGCACTGTCGTTTGTGCCTAATTTCATCGAAAACAGCAACTGATGGTCTTTTTTAAGATATAAACTGTCGGCAGCCGTAGTGGCGAGCGTGAAATACCTGCCTGTTTCCGGAAGCCAGTCGACAGTGGTGGAACCACTCCGGCCGACATTGGCATACAAAACATTATCGACGCCCTTTTGTTTCTTCAGATAGTTGACGGCATGCGTCGGTGGCGGAAAGCCGCTATCGCCTCCCTTGCCCTGGGTGATGCTGTTACCAATAAAAACAATGCTTAGTTTGTTCTGGGAAAAAACGTTGAAAGAAACGAGCAGAAGTGCCGCAACAAGTGTTTTGATCTTCATCGGATAGGCCGGGATTGGAGCGATTAAATTTCAGATAATGCCTAAGAAAAGACATGCGCTTCAAATATTACCGAAAAAAGGGAGATCATTTTACCGGTACTTTCATCGGACCCTTCACGCTGACCGGGGGGGGGGGGGGGGGGGGGGG
>NZ_JASATN010000033.1:0-42949 GCF_038440355.1 Dyadobacter sp. OTU695
CAACTACAAAAAACAGACCCAGCTTTATCGCTAGGTCTGTTTTTTGTATAGAATTAATAAAATCTAGTCAGAGAAATTACTAGTCCACAATCAACTTACTAATCTGGAAGGCCATTTTGATAGAGTAGCTACTTTTAAGGATACTGACTTTCGGAGACACATTGTCATCCCTGCTAAATGTCCTTGCTATATTTGAATTATATTCTGCAATAATTCCGACTCTTTTATACTGCAAGCCAATTCCGAGATTTCCGCTTGGAGCAAATCGGCGGTACCCGTCAGCATTCCATTTCATGTCTTTCTCATGATTCATGGCCTCTGTGTATCCTATAAACCAGTCACCTGAAAGCCCTCCCTCGAGAAATAACTTTAACCTACTTGCTGAATTAAGATATCCGCGGAGTCCAATTCCGGCCGATCCCCAATAATGTCTTTCGTATTGGTAGAATTGGCTCGTAGAACCACAATTACACAAAGTCTGGTTTGGAAGTTTCTGCGATGTAAAATTCAATCTCGGGATCAGAGATAATGACTTTGTTATAGATCGCTCTCCCCAAAAACCGACCCCATATGAATAATCTGATTTAAAGTCATAAACAGCCCCGGGGATTCTCTCTGCCGTATTAATTTTCCTGTCATACAAGTCCCTACCAAAGCTTGCAGATATACCATAATTCCATTTGGGAATGGTTTGCCCAATCACCAATGAAGTCGATAGAAAACCAAAGGCAACGATAAAAAGTATTATCTTCTTCATAACCGTAGATTTTAAGTAACTATTCTAAAACTACTCTGATTTTTTGAACTTCGAGCTTCGATTCCTTGGCGGGTACGGAATGAATATAGTATACCCCACGCGGAAGCTCGCCGACATTTATATCAATCTTATTATTGTCGCGAAATTTTTTCTGTGAAAAATATTCTCCGATATTCAGCGATACAACAGTTTGCTTCGTCACCTCACTAATTAGTATGACTCGCTCAGGAAGATACTCCAATTCTTCGGTATTTTCAAATTCAATAGTCATCGTCGATGTAGCTGGATTTGGATAGGCGAGAAATCCTGCGCAGCTAACCGATTTGAAACCATAGAATTTTGAAAATGAGGCGCAGGCATTCGAATAATTGTATCGGAACATCCCTTGTTGATTAGGGCCTTGAAACGTAATACTAAGATTGCCCGTACTTGGTTGCGTCCATGGTAAACTAGCTGGTGTGGATGAAATCTTTGTCCAAGAAATTGACGATGCGCCTCTAACAGTCGTGAAGACATTGCCGAAAGTAGGATTTGTATTGAAACAAAACGTGTTCGGATAAGACTCGTCGTCTTCCACCAAGCCATACTGTAGTCCATTGTTAACATAGTAGCCCAATGCTGGAATTGGATCACCTACGTATATTTTTTTATGAATCTTTACAGACGAACAAGCACCAGGGAATGATATTGTTGCCGACACCGTAACCTCGCCGCTCCCTACTCTCGTAGCGGTTCCGGCTGAATTAATTGTAAGGCGACTGGGATCACTCGAAGACCAGCCGCCAAAAGTTGCACCGCTTGGTAGAGAGGTGATGGAAAATGATCCAGTTGTGCAGACCAGATCTGGACCCACTACGGGGCCACCTGCTGTTTTTTCTACCGCTCTTAGAGCATTAATTCGTCCCATTCCAACTTCCTGGTGATATGTTTGTGTAGGGAACTTCGTATTGCCACCAGTTGAGTATGTATACCCACCAACCTTATCAGCAGTTTCTACTATTCTCGTCCTAACCTGTAGTTCGCTTAAGGTTGGATCTACTGATAAAATGAGTGCTGCTAATCCGGCAGCCATAGGGGTCGCCCAAGACGTTCTGATGTCGTTATTTGCCGTGCTGTTAGTGTAGTTGCTACCGACACTTGTGGTAACGTCAAAACCAGGTGCTACAACATCAACCAATCCCGAAGGGTAATTTGAGCCGTTTGATGAATTAGCGTTCCATCTCTGATCGTTTGCATTCGAAGCTCCTATCGCTAATGTTTTGGCATTTCGAACAGGAAGGTATGGAGCAGAGGTAACATTTTTATTTCCCGTAGCAGCTAGTAAAACACAGCCTTTATTGCCTCGTCCGGATGTTGCTGCAGTTGTTAGAGCGTTATCAATGGATTGGTCAATGGTGATATTCGTCGCAACACCAAGCACAAATGACATACTAATAATATCAGCATTACTTGCCGCAAAATTAATTGCCGCTGTTATATACTGATCCTTTGTTCCGCCGCCTCCGCCAATAATATCCCCTACTGCGTTGGTATAGTACGCCCGAATCGGAACAATCTTGCTTGTATATGCACCGCCAGCCACGCCAATAGAGTTATTCCCTGTCGCTGCTGCAAAGCCTGCGCAATTTGTTCCATGGGATTGTTCCCCGGCGACTGGTCCACCACTTGTGCCACTGGGTGTAGCGTCGAACCCAGGCAGAAGGTTTCCGACTAAATCCGGGTGGTTTAATTGCACCCCATTGTCAATTATCGCGATCTTAATCGTAGAACAACCCGTGGTAATATCCCACGCATCCGGGAATTTTGCTTTTATATGTCCCTGATTAGCGATGTACTGATCATTGGGGGTACCAGTCGGAATTACGATGCGAAAATTGTTAGGCTGTGCGAACTCCAAGTCGCCAGTTAAATACAATTTATTACAGACGCCTATTGGATCAGACAATACGGCTTCACCAGTCACATAGTACAATTGATCGTCAAAGGAGTCTTTATTCTTTATTGTCAGATTATTGGATTTCAACATTGCTTGAAAACCTTCAAATCTTCCACTTTTTACCCGAACAATCAGATCATCGAGAAAAGCACCAATAATTTCGCCGCTTTCAGATACCATGAATGGATGAGCGGTCAGAATATTGTCATTTTTGCGCAAAGAGGTAATACTTTGATTAAGATCCAGCTTCGAAATGGAATCTTCGTATGAGAGAACTGCTAAACCATCCATTTGCTCGATTATATTCAATTTAGATGCACTTGGGGCGAGTTCCGATAATTTGGCCCGTTTCAAAAGGCCTTTGTCTCTGTATTGGATAAGAACCTTGCTCTTGCTAAGGTAGATTGGGTATTGTCCTCCTTTTGCAAAATGAACTAAATCTTGTGCGATACCAGAGGCTCCTAGTACCAATGTGAAAAGGGCGATAATAAATAATGTTTTCTTCATAGTGTTTGTTTATAGTCTTTTAAATGTGACACACAATTATTGCTATTCGTTGTTTGAGAGACAAATTTATTTCATCAAATCAACCGAAATTCGACGAGTAGCCGTAATTTTTCGACGAACAATGGGTTTTCGCTAGGCAACCTGTATTTTCGAAAGAACACATAAAAACTTCAAACACATTGCCTTTATATTAGCAACAATGTTAATAAAAGAAGGTAGGTACAAATTGCACCTACCTTCTGAACTCTTCCACTATTAATAGATCGTCTAAACGGCACTAGAATTGCACGCAATGGTCAAATTTGAGGATCTGGCGAAAATCGTCCATCAACGCGAGTTGCCTTTTACTGCGCTGCGACCCGACTGGATGGATCGATCCAGGCACGGCAGATACTTTGAACGGATTCTGATTCGTTGACATAAACATTCTCATCATCTTTCGTAAAAACCCAAACTATTCTCATCATCTTCTGTAATTTTTCTCATCATCTTTTGTGAAAACCGCCTAAAAGCGACCATTTATTCTCACTATCTTTTGGATTAGACATATGGACAAGGCATAACAAAAGTTCCATAGTTAAGGATAACCTTTTTAAAGGGCACGCTGGGCCCGATTTTTCATTTTCTCGAATCCGTTACTGGAAATCATCGAAAGGCCAGTCTCAAAAGCTGTGAAACATTACCCATACTCCCGGCGAGCGGAGCTGTGCTCCTAATTCATTCAATCCAAAAAGCGCGCCCACTGTATCAAACTCGATATATCAATTGAGCTATTTGATAGATTACAACCTTCCTTCCAGCAACAACTTGTCAATTTCTGATGGATTAAGATATTTAGGCTCGGAGATCACAATTTCCAAAACAGCGCCCAGATACTGCTTCGCCAGGGCTACCTTAGGAACCGTTACATTTCCTTCCAGTTTGATTTCCCGCTTTTCATGTATCTTATGCCCGCCGTGCACGATCAACGACCGGTAATCATAGATTTTCTTGACGTTGGCAAAAACCTGAACCGCATCATACGTTCCCGGCGCATAAACAGAAAGTAATGCAGCCATCCGGAGTGCAAGCTTGTGAGTGATCTCACCTTTTTCTTTATCGCTGAGAAGCATTTCCAAAGCAATGATCAGATCAACAATAACGTCTTCTTCTTCCTCTCGCAGGATCGATTTATAATACCTGCGTAAGGCAAACTCAAGCTTGTTTTCTTTCGAGTTGTCAACGGAGGTATATAGACTGGCTATCTTTTTAAGCTCATCCGAACTGACCACCGGAAAGTTTTCCTCGTTCCAGTAAAAATTGTCGAAGAAGGACGGATAATTTCTAGTAGAAGCACCTTGCAGGTACATCAAATCCATTTTGTATCTATCCACCCAGTTGTTCGGATAGAGCAAGAACTGGGCATAACCCGATGTACAGTCGGTGACGACCTTTAACACCGTCAGAAATCTTTGTATTTGCGAGGTCGGATACAGGGCCGCATTTGAAAAAGAACTATCAAAAATCCTTGAAGGGCGTTTGTAGGAGTAGTCTTTCAATACGAGTTCATGTGTCGCAGACATATAGACGCTGCTGGCAATAGCAGGGGAATATGCGATGATTTTGGTTCTTGCACGGTGTGCCTCATCACTGATCCGCCGCAATTCAAGCCCTGGGGCAATTTCAAAACTATCCGTGTCAAACTGAACAAAAAGAATCGGGATGCTAATATCGAAATGAAGGTCTTCTGCGCATAGAAAATTGGCAACCGGCTCGAAGATCGCCCTAAATAATGCCTCGTCAAATATGCTTCCGTGTAACAGGTAGAACCGTTCAATAAAGTCGAGAATAAAATTCTCACACAACAGTTTGTAAAAGCTGTCCGCTCTGGTTTCGTCATCTATCCAGGTTGTGAAATAGGACTTGATCTGGGGCGTTTCCATTACCAGCGAAAGCAATTGGATGTACTCAGGGTAATCATTCGGATCTATGTTTGGCTCCCCATTGCCGACTTGCCTGAATAATCTAGATATGTCATCAAGGTGTCCCTCGGAAAAATCAGGAAAGCCATTTTTTCGATAAGAAAGAACAGGACGCTTTTCAATACTCCAGGGATAATATCTGGCATTGATCGCCGGCTGAATGAGTGGAAGGACTTGTGGGAGCAACTTAACCAGTAGCTCGTATTGTTTCTCAAAGGACATCGTAAAAGCGACTTTAAATTCTCAGATCTTTCGACTCCAAAAAGATTTGGACGAAATGCTAGCCTTGAAGATAAGAAACACAGTAATGATGTTTTTCTGGAAAGGAGATATTATAAAAATACAGACATTACAAAGCTTCCTAATTACGGCTAAAATAATATTTTTACTACATTATTCCCAGCCCATTTTACCTGTGCGGTTTCCCCCTTGGGAGGCAGCTTTTCTTTGTAAGGTAGCTATCGATAATCGTTTTTCATGGCGTTCCCTCCGGTCGAGCTTTTTACCGCAAGCCCGCAGTGCAGCCTGACTTCACTGCGGGCTACAGGGATAAAATCTAAGGCATTGTAAAACTGACGTGTCAGCATGAGATGAAGAGGTATTGTCGTATATTGCAAGTAACCACCTAAATCACTCTTTTGTTTTCATGAAAAAACTGACGAATGCCGAACTAATTGAATCTACACTATCGAAGTTGGGTGCTGTTCGGTGGGAAGATGACGAGCAGATTTTATACGACTATCCCAATCAACAAGTGAACCCTCACATTCATTTTGCTTTTGATGCGGCAGACCTCACTGAGGCAGCACAGGTGACAGTGACCTTGATGGCACGCGGCGATAATTTCAAAAGAGTAAATGGGAATTTTGTCGATATTCATCTCACCTCGCTGGGCGTGTTTCCAATGGAGGGATTTGCCATTTTTTTAGAAGGGCTGGCATCGGCTAAACCTCTAACATTAACGTCACAAACCTAAAAATTGCTGCTGACTCCTTCACCAATAAGGTTTCGGGAGTCACTGGCGATAAGGAGTTTCAGTCAAATTTCACTTCGTATAGAATGGACAGTTATGGCGGACTCACGATAGCAACCGTAGGGACGGCTTTACTTACGTTTACACCTTTCACCGAAAATAATGGCATGGAGATCATTTGTTTACAGGACGAGGCGTTTTATACCCTGATTGAAAGGGTCATCGAGCGGGTTCAACAAAAACAGACAATAAAGACAGACAAATGGGTATCGGGCGAAGAGGCCATGAAAGCTCTGCGGATTACCAGCAAAACGACTCTGCAAAAGCTACGAGATGAAGGCAAAATCCGATTTTCACAGCCTGAGAAAAAAATCATTTTGTATGACATGGACTCGATTCTTGCCTATTTACATAACCACGCAAAAGAGCCGTTTTAATCATGGATGAGCAACAGGAACAACAGTATATCAAGGGGTTTAATAGCGGTTATTTGTTAGCCAAACACGAACCAGGATTGGCAGCCCAACTTACAGCTACGCCTAATGAGCAGAATCCGTATTTTAAGGGGCTGGTATCCGGCAAGCAGGAGTATGACAAGGAAGTACGTGAATGGGCCAAAAGCTTTTCAAAAGGCGCTCCGGCCAAAGAGGATAGAAGCAACCATAAGGAGCGGTAGCGAAATCAGCAGCACAATGATCCGGCTTTTGGAATATTTACTAGAAATACAATTTATAGGTGCATAGAACCATCCTCCAAAACTATCAAAGGAGGATGCGTTTATTATGTTGACCAAGAAGAACAATCCGAGACGACAGACAAGCCAAACACCAGGCCTTCATTCAGAGAATATTATTAAGATTGAGCAAAAGCATTTTCAATCTGTGGTTGATGGCATATGTCAGCAATGCCGCTACCCTTTGTTGGCACTTCGAATTCTCGTCTATGTAATTTGCAGCAGCGATACGCAAGGGCGAGTCTACATCAACGCTCGCCAACTTTCCCGCAAATTAGATGTGCATTATGACACGCTCACAAAATGCCTCAAATACCTTCGGGAAACAGGCATATTGAGTCTAGACCAATGAGACTCTATCTCATTGTCTTTTGCTTTCTACTAGGTATGTTAGCCTGGGCTATTACGTCAAAATAATTGTCCAGTGCAGATCACCTATGTGAGCTTGTCGGCTCCAACTATTCTCCACGTCTCATTTTTACGAATTTGTCGCAAAGATAAAGGACAAATAATTGTTATATTTGTAAATATTACTCTCTTAAAATGGACTTTTTCAATATATGGCCCTGACAGATTTTTTCAGAATTAACCTCCCGTATGGCATCAAAAAAGATGAAGATGGCGCATGGTTTGCATTCAATCGCGAATACAAGCCGTTGGGATATAATGACTCACGAACTCGTGTTGAGTATTCGTCAATACCCATAGCAACTAAATACAAAGGACTGACTACAAATCGGATAAAGAAGATAATCGCTAATCCGAAGTTGATACACTATGACGATAAAGGTGAAGCTATCAGCGCTCATCTTTATAGTGACGCAACAAATCCGCAATCATTTCCTGAACATTGGGATACCTACTTCAAACAGATTAAAGAGTTATCAAAGCTTGAAATAAAGTAGTTACACTTATTGTATATTCCGTTTGCTGAAAGGATCATTTATAGAAAATATGGCAGTTTTGAATGCACGAATTGATAATTTTTATATCCAAAAGCTTGAAATAAAAGACATGCATTCTGAGGAATCCAGAATAGGGATATCCTTTGACTTGGCCAAACATGCTGATGGTCTCATTGTATAATCTGCGTTTTTATTTCATCAGCCAATAAATCCACTAACACATCCCTATGGAAATCTCGATAAGACCGTTGAAATAGAGTCAGTAACAAACTTTATTTTGAGCCGTGATTTGTTAGATGATTTTAAAAATAGAACTAATGACGTGTCAGAACTTTTAGCAGAAATGGCTCAAATAACTATTTCACACGCAAGGGCGGCAGTTTTTGAGATAACACTTCGTAATAATGAACTAGTTTCTGGAATAATGATAAAGCATTTTTCTACTGCGCTTCTGCACGAATATATTTTAGATAACAAATTTGCTCTGACTTACCTCAGAGAACCATTTTAGAATATGATATCAGTAATTTCCGGCATATATACTACTGATTAATTATGCGGATAAACCTTTACCCTATACGTGAAGCAGATAGTCGCCAAAAAGCAATAACCTTGCTGGCTAAATTTCTTCACGAACGGCATTTTATGTCACTCACGAAGTCAGAATGGAAACTGCTATTAAGTCAATTTTTTAAAGAGAATGGCAGCTTCCCCCTCCGGTTTAATAAAGATGGGTTAGCTACAACCGAAAGTCTAGTTGCGTTTGGCAAGGTAATGGATCGGTTTTCTGAACGAATGATAGATACGGTAGATCCTGCTTTTTACTTAGACACGCCAGATATTTTGACACTAAGTGCGAATACTGGTTTTGGCCAAACAGTGATCATTAGACTGGCAGTGAAGAAATAAATATTCGTTGCAGCCCTCCCCCGTAGATGATTCTGAGAAGTCAAAATCGGGTAAGTGATTTTTGAAGATTGCGCCCACGCCTTGGATTTTATATGATAACGTCCTTTATCAGACGTTAAACGTCAGTAAACATTATGATTGAATTGACTATAAAAGTAGCAACGCTACCCGTGCCGGCTTTGGTGGTTAGCGCCGGAGACCGGGCACAGGTGCGCTTCCTGGAATTCTTTGCGGCCACGATCCGGCACCCGAACACCCGGCGTTCCTACTGGCGGGCGGCGGCTGATTTCCTGGGCTACTGTGAGCAGTTAGGTGTGACTGCTATAGATCAAGTGATGCCGCTGCATGTGGCTGCATGGGTGGAGACACTTTGTCGTTCGGTGTCCTCTCCCACCGTCAAACTTCGTTTGGCCGCCGTGCGGCACATGCTGGATTGGCTGGTGACTGGCCAGGTAATCCCCCATAACCTGGCAGCATCAGTTAAAGGACCGCGTCATTCCGTTCAACGAGGCAAAATCCCTATTCTGGATCCAGCCGAAGCAAGGGGTATCCTGGACGGAATCGATATCTCGACACCGATCGGGCTGCGCGACCGCGCGCTAATTGGCTTAATGGTTTACAGTTTTGCGCGGATCGGTGCGGCTGTTGGCATGAAGGTGGAAGATGTGTTCACACAAAACCGTCGGCTATGGCTCCGGCTGCATGAAAAAGGCGGCAAAGTGCATGAAATGCCCTGTCATCACAACTTAGAAACCTACCTGCACGAATATATGGAGGGCACCGGCATCGCCAGTGATCCGCGTGACCCGCTATTCCGCACCATCGGGCGCGGCACAGGTCAATTATCTGGAAATACCCTGCCCCAAGCAAACGCCTGGGCAATGGTCAACAGGCGAGCGAAGGCTGCCGGCATTAAAACAAAGCTGGGTAATCACAGTTGGCGGGCGACCGGAATTACTGCTTATCTGAAAGGTGGCGGAACATTAGAGAAGGCCAAGACGATGGCCAACCACAGCAGCACACGCACAAGCCAGCTTTATGACCGGCGCGACGATGCAATTACACTTGATGAAGTTGAGCGGGTTATAATTTAACCTACTGTTTGTCTACATACATACGTCGTTTTATAAGTGCGCAAAAATGGCCTATAATATGCTGATATATAGTATGTTAGTTTTGTGTTTTTGATGAAGTATTTTTAGCGGAATGTGCTTTAGCCAGTGAGATAGGGGCTTTAACGGGAATCTTGCGATGGCAGGAGGTGTAAACGTCTCATTAACTCAGAACAATTTCTGAGATTGCGGCATTGATTTGTAAGACGACAATTTGAGATTGTTTCTTCGAGGGGTGATTTAGTCCTTGGCCCTCAACCTTCGCCTAGTTCAAAACGGACGTTTAGTGAAACGGCTTGTTTTAATAACTTCCAACGACTATCCGTAGCATAGGCATCGCTTTATCGGTTAACTTAAAGTAATTTTAGCTAACAAAATGAGTCATAAAGAGAATTGATTAACCAATCCAACTTACCACCGTCACTTCAGGTTCTTGCCAGCAGACGCAAAGGGGGGCGAGTAAATTTTAGTGGCATTGAATACCAGTTGCTATTTGCCATCAATAAAGCATTGCGTGTTTTCACTGATGACAATCCGAATCATCGGATAGATCTGGAAGGTCTCGAAGATGTTGACTTACGAAACAAGTTATCCGTGGATGGGCAGGAGCTGTACCAGCTAAAATTCACGTCTGAACCCATTAATGCCAGTACGCTTTGGCGTAAGGGGGTACTTCAAAATTTCGCCGAAGCGCATCTGATTGACAAGCAATTGAAGTTTGTTATCGTAACGAATCAACCCTTCCGAGATGGTAAACTAGCTTCACTCTTTGATGGTACTGCTAGCGTCGAAATATTCGAGTATTGGCAGAATATGTTTAATCAGCTTAAAACCGATTCAAAAACTCGAGATTGGCCATGGGAACGTTTCGACCTACGGGCATTTCTGACCAAGATTCAGTTACAGGTAGTCCGTCTTGACACGCTACGTCTTGAAAACGCATCGTTGATCACGCAATTTTATTCGTTGGACCATCCGAATCATTCCGTTTATCTAAATGCACTCTTCTACCAGTTTTTTATGGTGTCGAGGGCGGGGCAGTCGGTTGATCGGCGATCCTTGCTGGCGTTTGGACAGCAAGTTCAAGATCATCAAGCACAAGGTATTGTGAACCCGGCTGTTCAACACCGGCTCATCGAGCGAGTCAATTTTTTGGTGAGAACAGATAAAAACTACACGGATTATTTCGACGGTCAGCCAGCTCTCCCCGTCCATGTGGTTGCCGGACTGCCGGTCGTTCGGCCTAAAGTAGAGAAAACGATACTTAAGCATATTAATGAATTTGACGTTGCCATTCTAAAAGCCTCCAGTGGTCAGGGAAAATCTACGTTGGCTTGGCGGGTAAGCTATGCGCTGCATCAACAGGGGCAACCCATCTATCAGCTCCATAGCTGCCCGTCCAGCGAATCAACGGGGGGTGTCGTAAACTTTCTGGAATCCAGAGTGACCATTGGGGAAGCCCCTGTAGTAGTTGTTGATGGTCTGTCAAATCAGCACCGCTATTGGGCTACAGTGGCCAGCCGATTAATTGATACACCCGTTCGCTTCATCATCACCACGCGAGAAGAAGATTGGGCACGTTACGGGTCGGACGCTTACGCCGTTAGAACAGGCGACCCTATTAAACTTGAGTTTACTCGTGCGGATGCTAATCAGGTTTTTGATGAACTAAAACGACACAAGCGGCTGCACCCAACAGCCGGACATTGGCAATCGGCCTGGGAAACCGTTTATGAGCGGGGGCTGCTAATGGAATACGTCTTTATGTTGACGAGGGGTGAAATGCTGGCGCAGCGATTGAAGGGACAAATAGCTCGACTAAATCAGGAGCGCGACGGTGCTGTCAAGCTGGCGACGCTACGGCTGATAGCTACGGCAAATGACATAGGAATTCCGCTACTAACCCGGCAATTGTACCGTCACCTAACGGCGCAGTTTCGTCCCCAAACCGACATCGGAGAACTCTTTCGGCAGTTGGAAGCCGAATACTACGTGCGGTTCGATCAACGTTACGTCGAAGGTCTACATCCGGTGCGGTCCCGTCACCTTGTCGAACTTTTGCATGACTACGTACCCATCAGTGATACGTTGCTTGAGTTGGCCCTGCTACTCGAACCAACGGATTGGGAGTTATTCGGTAAAGCTATTCCGCAACGCATCCCCAGCGACGAACGTGGCTCGTTTTTCAAATCCTTGGTTGAATCGAAAGCTAACACCGAAGCGGGCGAGTGGGTTGCCCTACTGTTAGGAATCTACCAGGGTGAGGTAGGCCAACTTGTCGAGCAACACCGGGACCGCTTGGATGAGGTTTTCCAGAATGGAGGTTACGAATTTTTTGCCATATCAACGATTCCGTATCCACATGAAGATGCGTCTCCAATCTCGTTGATTCAACAGATTACCGAAACTACCGATAACCCAATGATACGGGCGATTCGTGAGCTTCCTGCTTTACCCGTTGAAGCAACATCACTACAAAAAATTGTGCCGCTTATTCAGAAGCAACTGCGGCAAGAGCAAGTCTCTGTGAGTGAGATGGGTGAATTACTCAGTTGGTTCGCCCTGATGAACGTACCCGTTGAGTTACCGGATGATGAAGAGCTTCTTCGTTATCTGACAGATATGGAGCCAGAATTGTCTTTTCGGATTGGGGTGGGCTTGCAAGCCTTGCAGCCAGAACGATTTCAAGATTTCGCAAGCCGACACGTCGCTACCATTTGCCATTGGCTTACCCGGAAAACAAACAGTCTTTCTATCGTTCCCGAGGGTACACGTATTGTGATTACCTACCTGCTCACCGACGATAAACATAAAGATTCCAACGGCGAAAGTGTTAGTAGAATTGACAAAGTTCATGCGTGGTTACCTCAGTATGAGACGTATGAGACCAATGCGCTCGTGTTCCCTTTTCCCAACGAAGAGCTAACCCGAATCATCAGGGATAACGCACACAAAACTCTTTCGCCCAAGATGATATTCATGCCGGTCAGGGTACGCGTCAACCAAAGCTGGAACAAAATCCTGGTTGACCCCTATTTGGCCGATTCGGCCTACAGCTGGCAGCTTGGACAGAAAATAATTCGTGAGAAAGCCCTAACCTGCGTTCAATTTTCCTGTCAATTGATGGAACGGGTATTACCACGCAATTCAAAGGGGAATTCGTTGGGCAAACTGTATTCAGAGTGGCGTCGAACGGCTAAAGACCTCCTTGATTTCCACCAAGCGGCCCCCTTATTTCCGTTCAAAGAGTCTGAGTCGGTAAGCACCGGACAAGCATTCAAAGAACAAAAACAGGCGATTTCGTCTTGGGCCTTTGATCTTCGAAATTTCGTCAATCAACTTGATGGCCTGATGCTGCTTGATAAACCCGACACGCGACGGGTTGCGCTGGTGAATGTCCGCAATGCGATTTCTCACCTACCGGGTATGCAGAAGGCATTCAACGAAATAATTGAACAAACGCATCGCTATTTTGATACTCACGATCTGGAAAAGCAGGAACTTTCCTGGTACAACCGTCTTCGCCGGACAGCTGAGTTCTATGCTGAACACGTTACGGATATGGCTTTTAAACCTGTAACCGATGTGACTGCTACTATAGCCGAACATTGGCGCACGAAGCAGGAACTACGCTTTAAAATTCTGAACGTTAGTCTGGATATTTTCGCACAACTCACCGGCTACAGCATCTACAAACCAAATCGGCTGCTCGAAGAGGGACTAATTACGGAGGGAGTCGTGGGCATCGAAGGGCTGTCGGCGGCTGATCTAGCCAATGACTTTGACTGGTTTGCCACCAGTTTGGCTGATGTTGACTCGACCGATATTGATTTTCTTAACGTTATTTTTTGCCAGGACAGGCAGGCTACGGGTGGATTCAGGGTAAACAAGGGTTTTCTTTCCAAAGTAGCCCGATATAACTCAGGCGAAGATGTTTCACTAGACCCGTCGGATAATCCTTATCCAATTAACGTAACCACTGACTTGATTAGTGTTCTGCCTGAAGTTTCCTGGCAGGAGCCAATTCCACACCCGATTGGTAAACCAGTAGCTGAATTGTATCAAACTATCTGGTTGTTCACGGAAACCAAACGGGGAATGGCTGATGGAAGTCTATCCGAAAAGGACTGGAAAGCTTCGCAACTTAACCTGCTCAGACGCGAAGCAGCGGAGGGGCTACGTCAGATTAAACAGACAACATATACGTCTGCAATTCAGCACATAGAGCCACTTTATGATGCAGTACTGGCCCAACCCGATCAATGGTCAGGGCAGCAGTTGGCTGAACATCTTTTGGGTACGATCCAGCTTCTGATAGAAACGAAACCAGTAGACTCGCCTTGAGAGGTGATGATTACACCAGCATAGTGAACTGCTTACAAAAGCCGCGCTTATTGAACTTGATCGTGGCTTTTGCGATAGGTGATTATTTCAGTACATCTTGCTCCTCTTAAATACCTGGTAAGGTTTTCGGACACGAATGATCTCACTATAGCATGGTTCGCCGTTGCGATATCGGCCGAAGTAACCGTCCACGGCTAGAATCAAAAATTTATCGATAGAGGCTAGCCACCTCTTTTTTGGGCTATACCCAACAGTCTTGAATAAACGCTCGAACGTGAGACGTTATACCCTCGTCCCTTACTTGATAGTTAGATGCATGCAAGTTCAATCCAAATTATCTTAACTTACATAAAATGTTGAATAATGAAGCGGAATCTCTACATCATCATATTCTATGGCTTTTCTCTTCCTGCAATGTGCAAAGGAGGAAAATCCGATAAAGCCTGTTAAGAATAAACAAACCATCAACACGCCCTCTATAATTAATTTGACACGCTTATTTCCGCACAGAACTTGGCTCTTTAAGATGCTGCTGCCGGACAAGCAACCTAAACCGAATAAGCCATGCGCGTAAATGTTCGAATCTGAACGGTAGGCAGCTAAAATCGGACAAAACACTTAATTTTCATTTTAAATTATGTTCGTTTCTGCCGAGTTAGGGCCTATTCTAGTTCCTGGCTTTTGATTTGCTATGCAAAGTGAAAAGATATATTTGGAAACATTTCAAACTCGATATGAAAGGTACCCAACTAGGCGAATTTGAAGAGGTAGTGTTGCTGTCGATTGCCATGCTTTACGATGACGCTTACAGTGTGGCCGTCTTGGAAGCATTGAATACACGTCTGGGCAGACCCGTGAGTCTTGGTGTTGTGCACCGGACCATGCAGCGGTTGGAAGAGAAAAAAATGGTCAAATCACGGTTTGGAGAAGCATCGGCCGAGCGAGGCGGCCGACGGAAAAGACTTTTTACAATAACAATGGCAGGCGAAAATGCCCTGCGTGACGCACGGCGCGTGCGTAATGAGCTTTGGGATCGTATTTCGGAAACTGCATTCGGCAATTGATATGAGACCTTCAAACAACTTGCCACCACGCTGGGCCGAACGCCTTATTGAAAGGATCGCTGCCCCGTACCTGCGCGAGGAAATCCTCGGCGACCTGTTCGAACTGTTCCAAAAACGGGTTACGCGTTTTGGCCACATCCTGGCGCAATGGATGTACGTATTGGATATTATACTTCTGATCCATCCCCGGCTCTGGCGGAAAAACCCGGAAACAGCCCGCCTACCTCATTATTCAACTGATTTTTCAAAACCCAATCCAATAGACATGCTTAGCAATTACATGAAAGTCGCAGCGAGAAATTTGAAAACCAACAAAGCATACGCCCTGATCAATATTGCAGGACTTGCACTGGGAATGAGCTGCGCGATCCTGATCTTCATGTTGGTGAGATACCACCTGAGTTTCGACAATTTTCACGCGGGTTCCGAGAGGATCTACCGGATCGTTACCGAGCAGCATCGCGACAATATCAGCTACCAGCGAAGCGTCCCGGCCCCGTTAGGCAAGGCTTTCAGGAATGATTATACTTTCGCAGAAAAAGTTGCCCGGATCGCGACTTTCGAAGAGTCACTCATTACGCTGAGGAATGGAAATGAGCTCAGGAAGTTTAAGGATGAGCTGGCATATGCAGAAGCTGACTTTTTTGAAATTTTCAATTTCCCATTGCTACAAGGAAATAAGGCGACGGCTTTGGAAGCCCCCGGAACGGCCATCATTACCGAGAAGATCGCAGAAAAGTACTTCGCCCATGAAAATCCGATTGGAAAGGTTTTTTGGCTTGATAATAAAATTGCTTTCACCGTGACAGGGATTTTGAAAGACCTGCCGGAAAATTCGGACCGGAAAACGGGTATTTATGTCTCATACAACAGTTTGAAAGCACTTAATCCGTGGCTGGCCAGTGATGACTCCTGGGGCGGCATCCAGAGTGTGATGCAGTGTTTTGTTCGGCTGCGCCCTGGTGTAACCGTAGCCCAGGTTGAAAAAGTGTTCCCGGCCTATGTCAAAAGGTACCGGCCAACGAGTAAAAACGTACACCACTACAAGTTGCAGCACCTGGCGGACATCCACTTTGACTCCCGGTACGACGGCCCGATGGAAAGGCGGAATTTATGGATCCTGTCGGTAATTGGTTTGTTTTTGATAGCTACCGCGTGCGTCAATTTTGTAAATCTTGCCACCGCACAAGCGTTCAAGAGATCTAAGGAAGTGGGTGTGCGTAAAGTTTTGGGCGGCCTTAAAGGACAACTTTTTTGGCAATTTCTTTCCGAAACATTTTTGATTTCAACGGCCGCAATCATCATCGCATTGGTTCTCACCTATTTGGTCCTGCCTGCCGCTAATTCTTTTTTTGATATAAGAATGTCCATTAATCTGCTTTCTGACAGGCTATTATTGACATTTGTTATGATACTGGGAATCCTGGTGACCTTTTTCGCAGGTTCTTATCCAGGGCTTGTCCTGGCGCGTTTCCAACCTATTGCCGCCCTGAAAGGCAAAATGTCGCAGGCCAGCATTGGCGGTTTCAACACACGCCGGACACTGATCGTGATCCAGTTTGCCATTTCTCAGATCCTGATCATTGGGATGGTAGTAATTATCAACCAAATGCGGTATGCCAACCAGGCTGATCTGGGGTTTGATAAAGACGCTATCGTCATGCTCCCGCTGGGCATTGATAGCACGAATGTAAAAATGAAGACACTTAAAAGTGAAATTTCAGAGATTGCGGGTGTTGAAAAAATCTCACTTTGCTTTTCGGCACCCGCTTCCTGGGAGGCCTGGAATAACAGTATCCGGTTTGACAACCAGTCAGAAGAGGTTAATTTCCCCACCAGCATCAAAGCTGGTGATGCAGACTATATTTCCACTTTTGGCCTGGAACTTGCCGCAGGAAGAAATATTTTCCCGACCGATTCGGTGCGGGAGTTTCTGGTAAATGAGACCTTTACCAGAAAATTGAATTTCAAAACACCCCAGGACGCTATCGGTAAGGTCATTGCCGCAAATGGAGGAACGATGGTAGCGCCGATCGTAGGTGTCGTTAAAGATTTTCATGACCGGTCTTTCCACGAAGATATAAACGCGATAGCCTTTACCAGTTTCATTCCCAATTACTCCGTGATGGCAATCAAAGTGAATCTGGCCAATATAAAGTACACAATGTCGGCCATTGAAAAGACCTGGACGGCGAAATATCCCGATCAGATCTTCGAATCCCAGTTTTTGGATGATAGCATTGGGCGGTTTTATGAAACCGAAGAACGAATGCTCAAACTGATCCAGGTATTTTCTTTCATCGCGATCTTCATTGGGGCCCTTGGCTTGTACGGTTTAGTCTCTTTTATGGCAGCCCAAAAAACAAAGGAGATAGGTATCCGCAAGGTTTTAGGTAGCAGCATTTCCGAGGTACTCTGGATTTTTGGCAAGGAATTTTCGACCCTGATCCTGATTGCCTTTGCCATTGCCGCACCAGTTGCATGGTGGGTGATGAACGGCTGGCTGCAGGATTTCAAGTTCCAAATCAAAATTGATGTTTGGGTATTCATCTTAACCCTTGCATCCACATTTCTGATCGTATTAGTCACAGTTTTATATAAAGCTTTAAAGGCGGTCCAAATGGACCCAGTCAAGAGCTTGCGGTCCGAATGACGGTATGTCGTAATTAGGCACCTGCCGAATAAAAGTGGCCGTGCTGAACATAAAGCCTTTTATGCGAAGGGGAATTCTGACAATCTCAGAAAACCCTCCTTAAAAACCAAACCTGAAAGCCCCGGCGTTGAAATGACACACTCAATAAGGTATACCCTGACCGAGCAATTTACAAGTCTGTAACCTTTTCAAACTAGCAAGGTTTTCACTTTAAATGCTGGGACTTCTACCATAAAAGGTATAAGCGCTTAGTGTCCTTACTTCCACAATCGTCAGAAATTCTCATGTTGATTGGATATGCAAGGGTCTCGACTCAAGATCAAAATTTGACAATGCAATTGGATGCCCTTAAAATAACGGGTTGTCAAAAAATTTTTCAAGAAAAGGTATCGACAGTGCAATGAAATCGCTTAAAATCTTAATTATTGAAGACGAGTTAGTCACCGCTCATGACATCAAAGAGACTTTGGAAAAAGCAGGCCACATCATAATTGACATTGCTCGAAACCTGTCTGCCGCTCTGACTTCAGTACGCGTTAATACACCTGATATCATTTTGATCGATATTCATTTAGAGCATTCGACCGAAGACGGCATCGACATAGCTCAACGTATTCTGGCCCTGCAAACCATACCTTTTATTTACCTTACAGGACATTCAGAGCATCCCACCATTGCACGAGCGCAGCAAACACGTCCCGCGGCATATTTGCTTAAGCCATTCCGGCATAAGGAGTTAGCCATCCAGGTTGAGCTGACCTACCATAATTATCAAGTTTCACTGGCTAGTTCAGCGGACCCTTTTTTATCTGACAACCTGTATCTACCCGTAGATCAGGGAAAAGGGTATGTAAAAATCAAAAAGAGCGACGTCCTCTACATGATGGCGGATCGGGTATATGTCGAAATCTATTTGGCAGGCGAGACACAAAAACGTGTTTTTTCGATGAATTTAGGCTATATCTCTCAATTCTTCACTACCGCCAACTTCTATCATTTGTCCCGGTCATTGGTTGTCAATCTGGACCATGTGGAGCGGATTGATAGAGGACAATTTTATGTGAAAGGGCATGAACACGCTGTTTCATTTCCAGAAGCGAACCATAAGCTTTTTCTTCAACAGTTTGCTATTATCAAAACACCGCCCAAACGAGAAAGCAGATGAGAGGTCAAGGAGTCTGCTTCATCGTCCCATGACATGCTGCTGCTCATCTCTTTCCTGCTGCTGGGATGGCCGAGATAGCGCCCTGTCAACCGCGTTTTCGCGCAGGTAATTATTACCCTCTCCCTGCTCAATCTGCTCGATGTTCGATTGGGTCTGAGAATGAAGTTCAATCACCGTCGAGTTATAGTATCCCCTGTTTGAAGGGGTAGGCAGAGGTGGCGAAACATGATCCACGTCTTTCATCGTCTCAAAAGGGATCGCGCGTTTTGCCTCTTCGATGGTCTGTGCATTTCTGGCCGCCGAATCCGCAGCGGATGGCGTGATGTCATCGCGCACAGAAACGAGTTTGATATTGCGCCGTGCTTCGTCGATAACCTGTTGGTTTCTTGCTTGCTGTTCGCTGCTAGCCCGGTTTAGAGCCTCCTCAACCGCATTTGCCATAATATTGACAGTTAGTTACTTAGCGAAAATAGAACTTATTTGGCGAGAATTATGACAGGCTACTTAATAATTTTTCAGCAGGTAGTTAATCCCTACCTCTAAGGGCATATATAGAGCGTAAGAGCCTGAAAAAGCTAAATTTCAAAGCTCTGCAAATATTTTACTTAATGCGATTATTGCACCTATTGCATTTATTTCGTTTATTTGCTATACTAAAATAGAGAGGTAATTATTATGCTTGCACATCGTCAACTTCCACCGTCTGCCCAAGATGCAGCGATGGCCCGTATTTCTGGACAGGTCTTGTCCCGTCATACTCGTATAGAGCGGCCCCTTACGTTACAGCTTCGCGAAGCTGGACAGGAAAATATTATTGAGCTTCCGGCAGGTGCTGTTTCCTTACTCAAAGATATTTTGGAGGCCATGGCTGCGGGGCGCGGAGTAGTCATTATTCCGGAAAACGCAGAATTAACAACGGTTGAAGCCGCAGAAGTTCTGAACGTATCACGTCCATTTTTAATCAAACTACTAAATGAGGGCGCTATTCCTCATCGGAAAGTGGGAAAGCATCGCCGTGTTCGTATGGAAGATGTTATGGCTTATAAACGTAAGATAGACCAGGAAAGGGAAGCCATCTTAGATCAGCTTGTCCTTGATGCCCAAGAGCAAGGTATGGGTTACGAATAGCATATGAGTACGTTTACAGCCCTTCTTGACGCGAATGTGCTCTATCCAGCTCCCATGCGGGATCTTTTGTTGCAATTAGCAGTCACTGATTTGTTTCGTGCAAAGTGGACGGATGACATTCACCGCGAGTGGATCAATGCGCTCTTACGGAATGAACCGTTGCGGGATCGCGCCACATTGGAACGGACACGTGATTTAATGAATCTAGCCACACGCGATTGCTTGGTCACTGGTTATGAATTATTTATCCCACAATTAACGTTGCCTGACGAGAATGACAGACATGTTTTGGCAGCTGCAATTGTTGGCCGTTGCGACGTGATTGTTACGCAAAATCTAAAAGATTTTCCAGGGGCGATTCTGGATCAATATGGCATTGTCGCCGAACACCCAGATGAGTTTCTAACCAACCATTTGCATCTGGCTCCAGGAGTATTTTGTAGTGCCGTCCGCAAGGTGCGTGCTCGCCTGAAGAAGCCTCCCTACAATGTCGAGGAATATTTAGCAATTCTAACCCAGCAGGGGCTTGTGGCAACAGCTGCGGAACTTGCTCAATTTTCTGAATTGATTTAAGGGGAATTCCGACCAGCGGCCTATTCATTTGTACTTTCTGGTGCAAGCAGATTCTGTAAATTTTAAACCAGAGCGGCGTTTAAAAGAAATCCCTTCTATCATTTTGTATCAAATACAAAGCCGTTACATACATCCAGAAGCCAGCATATGTTGCCGCCACTAATTTAATATTAACAATAGTTTCTACAATGAAGGAGGAGTTCCCAATACTTGAAATAGCTAGTGAAAAATTTCCCAGAGCTTATAGCCTACTTGAAGAATCAATCGATCTCGAGGAGGGATTCAATCGCAGGGATTTGTACGATTTTTTTGATGATAATGGGTTTTATATAGAGATCACAATTTCGCCCTCGGCCATTGATGATAACTGTCCTGCATTTGAGTTCACAATTAGAAGAGGTGATGGCAGTCTTGTTCCCGTTGACGTTTCACTTTTTGGCTATCAGCGCTTCAAGACAGAGTTTTCAGCTTTTTATAACGCTTTTAAAGTTTTGGAAGAGCATCTAGTTGGGAAAAATACCCAAGCATAGTAAATGTGCTAACTGATTCATGGTATCAGCCAAATCGGTGATCCACTCTTGCGCCTATCCCGTCAAATAACATCATTCAGAAAAATTACACGGGCAGAACACAGTTTTAAGAGCCAATCACAGCTTCAAGTGCTTCATCGGCATCTTTGTATATAAAAGCAGACTGATAGCCCATCGTCGTTCTTACATCACTGTGCCTGTAAAGTTTTTGCAGCATTTGAAGCGGCACCTTATCTCCGGCCAGTGTAGCAAACGTATGCCGGGCAACATGTGTCGTGAGTTTCCCCTGTATCTTGGCAATTGGAGTAATGTACTCCTGTAGCATCTTATTACAGCGATTGACTGAGTAAGAGATTTTCTTTTTCACCAAAAAGGTGTTTTTCAAATCCAAGCCTTTGAGGTCTGGAAAAACCAAATCATCCTGGGACGTTTTCAATGGCTCGTATTTCTCCAGAATCTGTACGACCTTTCTAGGCAACTTCAATGAACCCACCTTGTTATTCTTACCCATCGTATAGTGTAGACGTTCATTTTGAAAATCGGACCAACGTAAACGTAGAACATCCGAGATACGCATACCAGCGCAGTAGTAAGACGTAAGCCAGAGATTTCGGGCATGGTCATGCCTAGGGTTTACCAAACTGACCGTTTCAAGTTTTATCACATCTTCGAGGCTGATACCGATCTTGGTACTTTCAGGGAGCTTGATATTTATTTTCTCTTCACCGCCGAAAGGATAATGCTTTTTATCCAACACTTCTTCCTTAATGGCCTGATTGAAGATTGCGCGAATCGTAATCAGGTAATTCATTACCGTTCTGTCAGTCACTTGCCGTACCGACTTAAGATGCCGCTTGAATCTTTCCAAGAGCCCAACCGTAATATCCGAAAAAGCGATGTCATGCCCGCCCACATATTCTTTAAATATTTCCAAGCGGCACTTCTCTGCGGCATACACATTAAAATTTCCGCCACTCTTCAGACGGTCAAGAAAAAGCTGCGCCTGAGGAAAAAAGGTCGCACCTGTCACCGATTTTACCTTACGTCTAATGGCTTTGACAGAAACATCATCATTCTGCGTCTCCGCCTCAATTGATTTATCGCTCGCCTCTGCTTTCTTCTTTAGGATGAAGTTGTTCAACCGTTTGGAGTTTGGATGCGCCGATCTAACGGCCTGCTCTGCTTCGTTCCACTCCTCTTCTTTCAAATTGTGACCGAGATGAATAAAAGAAGTCTTTCTATCTTTGGTAATGCGGAGCGCGAGCGGATAACTGCCGTCTTTGTTCTTTTTCTTACGTAGAACAACTCTGATCGTAGCCATATGAAGAATGTTTTGATACATAAAGATACGAAACATGGTACAACATAGGTACAACAAATCGCGGTTTTTTATGGATTCTCATGAATTCTTATATTTCATAATCATCAGTAGATAAGCCAGTTAGAAACATATCAAACCATATCAAACCAGAAAAAATAGAGTTCGAATCTCTTCCTCTCTGCTGATAAGAGTAACAAAAAGCAGCAAAAGCCTGTAAATGAATCATTTACAGGCTTTTGCTTTTTACAGGTCGGCCAAAATATTCAGAATTTTCTCAACGTTCTGCTGAGCATGACCGTGATCAGGATGTCTTGTAAGCACACAATTCACTACACACGATAGTCACATCCGTAACTAGAATTCTATCGAATTACCCTTTCCTCCGCCGCCGATGTTACCGGCGTGAAAAAGTTGACCAAGTTACCATCCGGGTCGCGGAACAGTAGCGAGCGGTTCCCCCACGGCATTGTAGTCGGTTTTTGTACAAGCCCTTCACCGAGGTATGCAAGAATCCGCTCAAAATCGGCATCAACGTTCTCAACCCGGAATTCGAGTATCACGGAACGATTTGTTGCCGGAGAGGCCACTGCGTCTCCGCCAAACAGTTGCAAGGTGCGCGTGCTGCCAATGGCCAATACGGCCACCGGCGTACGAAACTCGGCGAAATCTGTGGTGTACCAGGTGGCGGAAAACCCCGTAACATTTTGGTAAAAATCAACTAACCGGTTGATATCGGCTGTAATAATTCGTGTTGAAACAAATGTCATATCCAGGATCGGTAAGATGTTTGATTTTCAAAGGAACAACCGTCAGGTGACAGCAGTATGTCAGTATGAATCGATAATCTGTCGACTTGGTCCTCGCATCTAGTCGCGAGGAGCTGGCGCAAGGGCGGCCTTTGAAAGATATGGATTATCGTGGTTTGCGCCTCCGACCAGAAAGGCCGGAGGCTGGGGTTGAAATGCGTTTCAGGCTTCCAGCTGGCTGCCAATAGGTCAATTAGTGATTTCATATTCCAATTAAGTCGTTAGTTGGCTGATCCGGGATCGCAAAACTTCAATCTCCTTTTCGAGTTGCTCGACATATTGGTCCTTCATGAAAAGTTGCTCTATCTCTTCTACGTTATATTTTGGATTGATATGCTGCGGGCAGTTCCAGTCATACGCTTTGATGTGGAGTAATATCATCCGCTCGGGCTTGAATCGATAGTTGTCCGGTTTGAGTTGCTCAAACAAACCGGTATTCGAGTTGATTTCAACGACTTCTGCTTCCGCGTAAATTTTCAGACGTGCCCGTAGCGGGTAGGATAGCAAAATCAGCGACACTTTCGGGTTGTGAGCCAGGTTACCGACAGAAATGTATTGCCTGTTCCCGCTGAAATCCACAAACCCGATCGTCCTATTGTCAATTACTTTGAGGAAGCCCTTTGGCCCTCCACGGTGTTGGATATACGGAAACCCGTTCTCACCGTAGGAGGCCATGAAAATGCTGTCCATTTGACCGATGAAACTCTCTTCGACTTCGGTCAGTCCCTCTACGTAGCTTTGCTTCTCGTGCCTTTCGTAGGCATTACGACTGCCCATTCTTTCCTGAATAGCCTTGATCTCGTCGGTGAAGGCCAGCTGTGAATAGTTCATGATGAATCGATGTTAGAATCCTACATGCACACCCATCAAAGTGCCAGGATCTGTCTGATCATTTGATTGGTAAAACCCCATTCGTTATCGTACCATGCCATTACCTTCACCAGATCTCCATCCACTACCCGGGTCATTTCAAGATCGACGGTGGCTGCGAAAGGACTTTTAATGATATCGCTAGAAACCAATGGCTCATCTGTAACCGATATCACTTCTCTGTAGCGGTCCGTTAATGATTCCTCCGTCAGGATTTGATTGATCTCCTGGGCACTCGTCGGACGACTGGCGATAAATGTGATATCCGAAATAGATCCCACCGGCACGGGAACCCGCACCGCGACACCGTCGAACAACCCCGCGTACTGAGGTAATGCTTTCGTAGTCGCAATAGCCGCACCGGTCGCAGCCGGAGCCAGGTTCATCCCGGCGGCTCGTCCCATTCTTGGCTCGCGTTTCGAGGGCGCATCTACCAGGGTCTGGGATGCTGTATAAGCGTGCGTGGTATTCAGGATGGCCTTCTTGATGCCTAACCTGCGGCCCAATATTTCTATGACTGGACTAATGTTATTGGTCGTACAACTTGCGCAGGAAAAGATAGCCACTTTCCCGTCCTCTGTATTCACACCATGAACAACAGTGGGCGTGTCTTTCGTTGGTCCCGATATCACCACAAACTTCGCTCCGGAAGCAAGGTGTTTTTCTGCCGCCGCCTGGGTAGTAAATATACCCGTGCTTTCAATTACAACATCCACCCCCAGATCTTTCCATGGCAGATTTTCGATATCCTTGAAGCTGAAATATTTAACCGGTGCGCCGCCGACCAAAATGCTGTCGCTTTCGATCCGCACTTCCTTCTCATATTTCCCGTAGTTGCTGTCGTACCGAAGCAGGTAGGCGGCATTTTCGATACTCATCAAATCATTGACGCCCACAAGTTGCAAATCCGGTGTTTCAAAAATCACTTTGAGCGCTGCGCGGCCGATGCGGCCAAATCCGTTGATTGCGATTCTTTTCATAATGTTTGTGATTTAATATGCTGAAAGGATTTTCCATCATTCAAAATTACCTCTGGGAAATTCCGACTGTTACCAACAGCATGCCAAGCTGTAAGTTATTTACCGAACGATCGGTATAAATATTAAGTTCCGATTGTAGCGATTAATTAACATTTTACCTTTGAAGTATTGAGAATATCCTAAATAGCGGCGGCATATCTCGACCCACCCATGCACGAAGTCTTTGGAAATCAACCTGGAAATTCCCGCTATCAAATCCATATTCTGGCAAATGAGCGAAAATAATCATATTGCCTCACAGCGGCGCCTGGACGACACCATCATCAGGTTAAAAACCGGCTTTTGATTTCGGCGAGCGCCTTTTCGAATAGCGAGTTATCGCCAAGCGTCACACTCAGTATCAGCGTACCCTGTATCTGGCCCACAGTGGTCGCACCGAGCTGGACCGCATGCGCTTTATCGTGACCAAAATCAATTGCCAGATCGGCAAATGCATTGATCCACGTTTTAAAGATCCTCCCGATTTTCTCCTGAAAAAGCGCCGAGGCCGAGCCATGTGAAAGGGCTCTTAAGGTACAGTCAACCTCCCCCCCTCGATATAGCTCGTGAATCATGCGTAAAACTTGGTCGAGTCGCTCCTCAGGGCTCCCTTCGGATTGAACCACCTGAACAATATTGCGGTCAGTCCAATTCACAACACTGTCTAAAACGGCATCGGCCATCGAAAGTTTACCGTCCGGAAAACGGTGGTATAGACTCGCTTTTTTCAGCCCGGTGGCTTCGGCAAGATCAGCCATACTGGCCCCATCATATCCCTTGGTACGAAAGACTTCAAACAGCCTGTCAAGCACCTGATCACGTTCAATTTTTGCGAAAGCCATGTAGAAGGAACCTATTTGTTTACCAAACGATCGGTAATATACATTAGGTTCCGCGCAATCAGTCTGCCAGCTTCCTGAATATCATCTGCATGGTCTGCTCGTCAAGAGCATTCATATCTACCAGCTTCAAGGTTTTGACCATTTTCAGGGTGCTGCTTTTGTAATGCAGGAAATGGGGCGTCTGCAAATGCGAGCGGTATGCAGCCTGATTGGCGTAAATCTCCAATATCCTGATCTGACTGGGATTTTCCTTCTGGTACATCGGGTAAATGGCTATCACGCCCGGCTCGATTTCCACGGACTCGGACGATTCCTTTTCCAGGATGGTTTTATACGCTTCCAGATGCTGGGGAAAAATTTCGATTTCGGAAATCCTGACCATCATGTCAGGCTCGGTAACAGGTAAGGCCGGTTGGCCCAGCAACTTTCTTAACGTGTTGGCTTGCATCCTTCCGAGGCATTTGTCGATCAGGTCTGCTATTTCTGCGAGCTGGCCGTCGGTAATGCCCGTATTTTTGCCCATCCCGATGTGTGCCTGCAACTGCGGCTCTACACCGGACATGGCGGCCAAAGCGGAAATGGTCACAAATTCACGCTGACGATAGTTCAACACGTCACGGCTGAATATATCGGCAAACAAATGCTCTTTTAAAAAGGCATCTATAACCGGTGCAAAAGCATTGACGCCCGTTTGGGGTCCGGTTTCCTCATTGCCGGTCAATTGCCGGAGTGTAATTTTCCCTGCTTCGTATTTATCCGCCGGGGCTGCTACGGGCGTGGCTTCTTTACCTTCCGCATCTTTAATTCCCCTGTTTTCACGCTCGTCAAGAACGGCCATCAACGTGTTGATCGCGTTCAAGCTTCGCGGGAAGCCGCAATAGGCATAAAGCTGTACCAATGCCTCCTTGATTTCGTTGACGGTTAATCCTGCGTCCAGCCCGGCATTCAGGGCGGATTTCAGTTGCGGAAGCTCGCCCGCAGCGGTCAGGGCTGCAATAGTCGCCATGCTCTGCTGATGCGCGTTTAAAGCGGCAGCGCCGCTGCTTTTATCTTGTGCGTTCATTGTGTTGGCCGTTACTGTCAAAGCAAAAAACAGTATCCAAAGTTTGGTTTTGCCCATGATTATCTGATTTACTGTTTATTGGTGCGTTCTATTCGGTTCCTTTGGAATTGTACCGGCTGTAAGGCCCGGGTTTCGGATTGGCCATTATCGGCAGCCATTTGCAAATTTCATCATTACATCTTTTGCGCATTTATACAGAACACGGAAGTATTTACCACTTTTACTGGTTGAGCAGCAACGGGGATTATCGTGCCTCCGGGTTTACTAAATTTACGTAAAAACATCTGGCACAATGGAACAAGTAGAAAGGATTGATACCGTAAAGCAGTACAATGAATCCGTAGGGGTTGACACGCGACACCCGCTTGTTAACGTGATAAATTTCGACGAGATGCCTACCTACCAGTATTTCCGCAGGTATATGGGCATATATTCCATTTTCCTGAAATATGTAAAGTGCGGTGATATGCGGTATGGCTGCCAACCTTACGACTATGAAGACGGGACCCTGGTTTTTATAGCGCCCGGACAGGTATACGGAATTGAAAATAATGGACAAACCATCAAACCCAGGGGAAGGGCACTGGTATTTCACCCGGATTTGATTGCCGGCACGCACCTGGGAAAGCAAATCAAGGAGTATTCCTTCTTTTCCTACGAAGTGAATGAAGCATTGCATTTATCTAAAAAGGAAAGGGCGACCATCAACGATTGTTTGGAAAAGATCGATACGGAAATTGACCTCAATATCGATAAGCATAGCAAAACACTGATCGTTTCCAATATTGAGCTTTTGCTGAATTATTGCAGCCGGTTTTACGACAGGCAGTTTATCACGAGAAGTCATGTTAATAAGGATATTCTCGTCCGCTTTGAAAATCTGCTGAGCGATTATTTCAAATCCGGCAAAGCGAGGGTCCTGGGCTTACCGACGGTAGGTTATTGCGCCGGGCAATTGCATGTGTCCGCTAACTATTTTGGCGATCTGATTAAAAAGGAGTCTGGCAGCACTGCACTGGACTATATCCAGTCAAAATTGATCGATGAAGCGAAAGGGAAAATTTTCGACCCAGACAAATCCATCAATGAAATCGCTGATGAGCTGGGTTTCAGGTATCAGCAGCATTTTACCCGTTTGTTTAAGCAAAAAGTCGGCATAACGCCCAATGAATACCGGAACCTCAACTAGTAACCCGGTCTTGCATCTATAACCATTTAGTGATGAAAAGTTGTCAGTCTGAAATCTGAAAAAATGTCATTGAGAACGGCATTTTTTAGCTCCTGGCATCAAGTTTGAATAATTGCTTCCACGACGGGCTATCCGTAAAGTTCACTAGTTTATTGTCTAACTTTAAAAAGGAGGTTAATTATGTCACTCATCAAAAGGAATGGGCTATTGCCCGGAACATTCCCAGCGCTGTTCGACGATTTCTTTGGCCGCGAACTTTTTAACTGGGGCAACAACAACTACTCATCCACGAGTACGACCGTTCCGTCGGTCAACATCCGGGAATCCAATGACAATTTTGAGGTCGAGGTAGCAGCCCCTGGTATGCAGAAAAGCGACTTTCAGATTCAATTGGACGGAAACACCCTGACTATATCCTCAAACCGACAGCATAATGAGGAAAAGACAGAGGAAGACTATACCCGCAAGGAGTTTAGTTACCAATCATTCCAGCGCAGTTTCCTACTGCCCAAGGACGTAGTCAATGACGAAGG
This sequence comes from Dyadobacter sp. OTU695, assembly GCF_038440355.1. NCBI lineage: Bacteria > Pseudomonadati > Bacteroidota > Cytophagia > Cytophagales > Spirosomataceae > Dyadobacter > Dyadobacter sp. OTU695. Next base: position 28,894 of record NZ_JASATN010000033.1, read on the forward strand.
CATTGTGGCACGTTATGAAAACGGGCTGCTGATGCTGACAATCCCGAAGAAAGAAGAAGTCAAACAGAAGCCGCCAAGGCTAATTGAAATTGGGTAATTTAATTTGAGGGGCCTGCTTCGGCAGGCCTTTTTTATTTTCATTTACCGGGCCTGGTAAGTCAATCCCTGTTGGCTTCCTTACGGCTTCTGAAAGTTTGGGTTTCCGATGAAGTGAAGCGATAGGCAAATCCAAGCCTGAACCGCGCAGCATTGAAGTTGCTGATGCGATCGATGCGGTAGTTGTCCGTCGCCGTCAGCGTTCTTACTTTATTGGTATTCAAAATATTAGTCCCGTCCAAAGTCAATGCACCCCTGCTTTTGAACAAGCTTCGGCTGACTCCTGATGCGAGGTAGTAATAAGATCTGGTTTGGCTTTGCGCGTTGTTATCAGGTCCCTGAGCGTCCAGCCGGCATTGAAAAGCGATTTTCCAGGGTAATTTAAGGCGCATGTTCAGCCGACCATTCCACGACCGGCTCGAAAAATTGAAATTGATATCCCGATATGCTCCATATTGCCCGAACAAATACCAGGCCCATTGGCCATTAACCGACAGCCACGGCAGCGGGTTGTAAGTCGCTGAAAGCTCTGCGCCGTAACGCTTTTCACGGGAAAGGTTAAAAGGCATGGTAATCATCACGTTCTTCTCATTCCGGAAGGTATATTGCAGGACGGGTGCGGTTGTAAAATGGGCGAATGCGGTCGGGCTCAACGTAACTTTGTCCCATTGTTTCGTCAAAGCCAGCTCTGCAACGTGTGTGAAGGAAGGGTTCAGTGCAGGGTTTCCCACAAATTGGGCATTCAGGTCTGTAACCTCATTGAACGGGTACAGATACCATAATGATGGTCTGTTGATGCGCCTGGAATAATTGGCCTGGATAGTCATTGCTTCTTGCAAAACATAGCTCAGGTTAATGGTCGGAAATATGCGGCCATAATGCTTTTTACCGCTGAAATCGCCTTTCCTGTCCTGAATGCTCACTCCCGTGTATTCATAGCGCACCCCGAACTGGTAGGTGATCTTTCCGGGGCGGCTCTTGTATTGCGTATAAACCGCACCAATCTTCTCCTTATAACTAAGCTTGTTATCAATGCCGTCAAGCACCATCCAGGTGTCATGCAGGTACTGCCAGGCCTTATAATCGTTTAATACCGACCTGGTTTCAGTTTTGAGACCCGCTTCGAAAGACGATTGATTGTTAAAAGGATAGACGAAGTCGGATTGCATGACCAGATCACGGCTATCACCTTTTGAAACCGTCCTGACAGCAGGAAATGCCGCCGGCGTCGGAAACGTCTTTTCTGTGAATAGGTCCCATGTTTTATCACTGTCCCAAAAATCGTATTGCATGTCGAAGGTCAGTTTTTGTCCTTCCCTGCCAAATGTCCGGGTATAATTCGCTTCAAACTGATTGTAACTGCGGTTTTCCAGGGAACTCCCCGTGCGTGTGAGGAGGCTGTCCGCACCCGAAGATGAGTAAGTGTAATCGAGCGTCGTGCCGTCGATGTCTTTGGTCGTATTTTTGAAATATGCCAGGGTGAAGGTATTGTTTGAATTAAACTGGTAGTCTCCCCCAAGGTAGATCAGCCTGCCGTCGTCGTGGCGGTTCTCGTGCTGCACTTTTTCCAACGAAACTGCCTGACTATCTGTCGCGGTTTGTTGGGTCGCATAAAATCCGGTATAATCCGAATAGCGGCCTCCCAGGGTGGCAAAAATGTTCCAATTACCCGCTTTGTAGTTCAGGTTCGCATTCAGATTGTAGTCGTTCGGCTGCCCGACAACTACCCGCGCCTGACCGCTTATTTTGTCCCTGGCATTCTTTTTCAGGACAATGTTGATAGTACCCGCCGAGCCGGAGGCATCATACCGCGCCGAAGGGCTGGTCATCACTTCGATTCTTTCGATGCTCCCCGCCGGGATTTGTGACAGGATACTGGCAGGAGGCAGGCCAGACCGCCGACCATTGATCAGGATGGTTACATTGTTATTGCCTCTGAGCCTGACAGTCCCGGCCGGATCGGCGGCAACGGATGGAATACCGTTGAGCACATCGGCTACCGCGCCGCTTTGCGACAGGATGTCTTTGCCGATGCGGTAAACCTTTTTATCCAGCTGCACATCTACTTCCGGTTTTTCGGCCACAATCTTTACTTCGCGCAAGGAAATAGTGTCATCTTTCATTGAAGGCACCCGAATGCTGTCAGTCGGGCTTCCCGGGCGCCCGGCCGGTAAAGCCTGCCCATGAGCCGCAATGGCCAACAGATTGCCGGCAACGAACAAGCATATCCGGATAAATCCCGCTCCGGCGGACTTCTGTGACTGGGCCCCTCCCCCATTGAAGCTGACATTGGATTGAGAAATGCGAAGAGTCGGCATAAGCTGTTCTATTTAGTTCAACGCAAATGAACGCAATCACAACAGCCGGTTTCCGGGTTTTAGCCGAAGTACAAGTTAGTCCCTCTATAAAACATGAATTGCTCCCATTAACCGAAAAGCGGGAAAAACCGGTCGAAAACGGTACAAAGACCGTTGTCCGTCGAATGCTAAATGCCCGAAGGTTTAAATTATTAACTTTGATAGTAAATTGACAGTCACATACCTGCACCGATTACAGAATGACCCGACGTCTTTACATCGCAGGCAACCGTTTGCTCACGCACATATTGTTTTGGGTAAGTTACCTGTTCGTATACACGGGCGTTCATGCAGAAGGAGAAGATGGGCTTTGGGCCTATTTCCTGGCCGAGCTACAAGGGCTACCTGCCGCGATGCTCGTTACTTACGTCAATATTTACTGGTTGTTCCCGCGCTTTTTCAAACCGAAAAGATACATTTCCTATGCCATTGGTGCCATAATGCTATTATTTGTGGCTTCGCTGCTGAACAGGGTGTTGATCGAGCGGATTATTGAACCCCGGTTTTTTCCCGACACTACCTATTATGAACCGATCTTCGTCTGGTACCTGCTTTTCAAAGTCATGCTGTGGTTTCTGGCTCCGGTCCTGTTGTTCACGCTTTTGATCAAAGCCGTTGGGCATTGGGTGGAACAGGAGCAGCTTCATCAGGATACGATGCGAGAAAAGCTGGCCGCCGAACTGAACTTGCTGAAGGCCCAGGTACATCCGCATTTTCTTTTCAATACGCTCAACAATCTTTATGCGCTCACGTTGCAGGCGGCCCCGGCTGCGCCGCAGGTTGTACTGAAACTTTCCGAACTGATGAGCTATATGCTCTATGAATCCCAATCCGAGCGCATTTTGCTCGAAAAGGAAATCGGACACATTAACAACTACATCGCGCTCGAAAGACTCAGGTACGGCGACCGGCTGGATGTTTCGCTTGTCGCATCCGGGGAAACGGAAGCCAAGATGATCGCGCCGCTGCTTTTGATCCCTTTCGTTGAAAATGCATTCAAACATGGCGTGAGCAACGAAACGGAAAATGTTTGGGTGACCATTGACATAAAAGTAAAAGATGGATGGCTCAGCGTAAAGGTGGAAAACAGCCATTCCTCGGGCGAAAAACCAGGCAACGAAAATGCAGTGACGGGCGGAATCGGTCTGCAAAATGTACGACGCCGGCTGGCATTACTTTACCCGGACTCCCATAAGCTTACCCTGAAGAAAGAACCCGAGCATTACTCGGTCGACCTTAAAATAAGATTGGAACAATCATGACGGCAAACAAAATCAGGTGTCTGATCGTGGATGACGAACCGCTGGCCATATCCGTCTTGCAGGATTACATCAGCCAACTAGAAACGCTGACGCTCGTCGGCACGTGCGGCAATGCCGTGGAAGCGCTGCTGTTTTTGCAAAAAAACAAAGTGGACCTACTCTTCCTTGACGTTCAGATGCCCAAGCTCACCGGTATCGATTTCCTGAAAACTTTACCCAACAGGCCCAAAGTGGTCTTCACAACGGCGTTCCGTGAATATGCATTGGAAGGTTTTGAGCTTAATGTATTGGATTACCTGCTGAAACCGATCCCGTTCGACCGGTTCCTGATCGCCATCAACAAGTACTATTCTGGAAACGAACCTGCTCACGCACTGCCGTCACTGCTGGTGCAGGCCGATCATGGCGGCACCGGTGAGCAGTTTATTTACCTGAAATCAGATAAAAAAATGGTGAAGGTGTTCCTAAGCGAAATCCTTTACATTGAAAGCCTTAAAGATTATGTCAAGGTAAAAACCAGGTCCGGAGAGGTTGTAAGCTACCAACGGATCAGCTATCTGGAAGAGAAACTACCCGATCGCCGGTTTCTTCGCATCCATCGCGCCTACATCATCGCGACCGACAAGATCAGATCCTTCAACAGTTCGATGATCGAAGTAGGCGGTCAGGAACTACCCATCGGCCGGCAGTACAAGACGGAAGTGTTGAAAATATTGGGCATTTATAAATTTATTTAAAAAAAATCTAACTTTCCTCTAAGTGTTTCGGTGGCCGAAAACGACATTATAATAGTAAGCCTTAGAACCGGCCTGCTGTCGGCACTTTAACCCGCTAGTAATGGATAGTTTGGATTTGTCTGATCATCACGAGGATGATCCTGGTCAGCCTGCACCTCCGGGCCGCGGCCCCGACCGTCTTTCACGTCGGCCAGAGTTTCCTGCCGAATCGGAGATGTTGTTAAAAAAGGCTTTTGAATCGGATGTCAATATAGGGATCGAACTCCTGTTCCGGTGGTATTACCGGCCTCTGTGCAGCCATGTGGTCAGGTATGTTTCCTCCAAGGAGATTGCCGAAGACATTGTATCGGAGGTTTTCTACAAGTTTCATAAGGACGCGGTGTATGCCAGTGTGGACACGTCCTTCCGCAACTACCTGTTTTCGGCTGTGCGGTACAGTGCATTCGATTACGCAAGGCTCGAAATGAAGCGGAACACTTCGCTCGAATATGCCGAGTACGTAACCCTTCAGCCGGAGCACCAACCCGACCATATCACGCAATATGAAGATCTGTATAACGACGTACAGAACGCCATCAACACGCTTCCGCAGAAGCAGCGGCGGGTATACCTCATGCATCGCTATGAAGGGAAGAAATACAGCGAGATCGCGGCCGAGCTGGGCGTATCGTACCGCACCGTAGAGTCGCAGATGTATACTGCAATGCAGGAACTGAGAAGAATTATCAAAGCCAAATGGCTGTTCGCACTGCTCACCCTATTCAATTAGTCCATCACCCAACGGGTATGGCCAAGCATTATCTGTAAAAATTAACCATGAAAGATTCGATAAACAAAGAGCTGATTTTCAACTACTTTTCAGGAAATGCAACCGCTTTTGAAAAGGACCTGATCGATCGTTGGAGCGCCGATCCGCAAGCCAGGGAGCAATTGTTCATTTGGCTGATGGAGTGGGAGAATCAGAATATTCAATACAATGCCGACGTCGACAGTGCGATTACCCGCCATTTTTCCCGCCTCGACGAAGATGTGGCCGCCCCTGAAACCGAAGTCGAGCGTAGCGTTCGGCGGCCTACGCTGGTCTTGCCGGCAAATGGAAAGTCATGGCTCGTTGCTGCGGCGATTGCATTCATGGTGCTATCAGGCGGCTGGCTTGCGCGTGATCATGTGCGCTACGAGATTTACAGTACGAGTTTCGGGCAGATCCAGCGGCTGGTACTACCAGACGGGAGCAAGGTAGTACTCAATGCGAATTCCACACTGCGGATCCCGCGCTTTGGGTTCGGGAAAACCACCCGGGAGGTGTATATGACCGGAGAGGCGGACTTCTCCATTACGCACACGGCTAACCATCAGAAGTTCATCGTCCACACCGAAAAGAATTTCGATGTGGAGGTACTGGGCACCGAGTTTAACGTATATGCACGACCGCGACGCGCCCGTGTTGTCCTCAACAAGGGTAAGGTGAAACTGCATTACCTGAAAGGCTCTGAAACGGACCAAATCGTTATGAGGCCTGGCGACCTGGTAACCTTCGATGTGCCTGGCCACGCGTCGGTAACGAAAACAGCCAACCCGGCCAACTACTCTGCCTGGAAAGCCCATCGCTTTGTGTTTGAAAATGAGAGCCTGCGTGAGATCTGCAACCTGTTCGAGGATAACTTCGGCCTGGAAATCCGCATACCCGATTCTACGCTCGCCGCCCAGACGGTTTCCGGCTCCTTTACGGCACTCAATGCCGAGGAGCTCTTTGAAATACTGGCCGATGACTCAGGCCTGTCCTATTCCCGCTCAGAAGACGGGAAGGTTATCACACTCGATTATTAATACGACTACCTCTACACCCCAACCAATTCTTACCCCTTTCAAAGCCCATTATGAAAAAACCGTTACGATCCCTTCTATTCGTGCTCGCAGCCGCAGGTGCCGGCTCTCCCGGCCACGCGCAGCTGCTGGCCGCTATCGGGCAGCGGCAACACCCGTTTGTAGCCCAGCAATCGACCAGGAGCCTGAAATCAGTGTTACAGGATTTCAAAACACATTACAAAGTTGACATCCTTTATTTCGACAGTGTGGTACAAGGCTATGAGGTGCCGGTGAGCGCCCTCGATTTTCAGCCCAACGCGGAAAAGTCACTTGCCCGGATACTGAAACCCCTCGGCCTGCAGTACCGAAAGTCCAAAACCGGGGGCTATATCGTGATCAAGCCGTTGAAAAGTGATAAAAAGTCGCAGCAGGCTCCTGTATCGAATGCCGTCGAGCAACCGGCCGACAATCGCCAAATCACTTTCACCGCTTCGTCGGCAGGCGGACAGGCCAACAATGTAACCGCTGAAATCAGCCTGAACGGAAAAGTTTCGGACGAGAAAGGCCAGGGCTTGCCCGGCGTGAGCGTGGTAGTGAAAGGCACCCAGCGGGGGACGATCACCGATGAACACGGCGAATTCAAGGTAGAGGCGGCTGACAGGGATGCGATACTTGTGTTTTCGTTCGTGGGATTTTTATCACAGGAAGTGAATGTAGGTAACCGAACACGAATCGACATAACACTTGCATCCGACACCAAAGCCCTGGAAGAGCTTGTGGTTACCGGGTATAGCTCTCAGAAAAGATCGTTGATGACCGGTTCTGTGGCCACGATGAATGTCACGGAAGAAATGCAGAATATCCCCACGACTTCCACTGGTAATTTGCTTTCGGGCAAACTGGCAGGCGTTTACATCGGCACGCCCAATGGTATACCCGGTACCAACCCGCAGATCAGCATCCGGACGGGTTCATCGCTTAACGCCCAGCCGGTCACCTATGTGATCGACGGTATCATCAGGACATGGGAAGACTTCAATAACCTCAGTCCCAACGAAATCGAAACCATTTCGGTATTGAAAGACGCCGCTTCGGCCGCTGTTTATGGGTCCCGTTCTGCCGGTGGTGTCATTTTGGTTACCACCAAAAGAGGTAAGTCCGGCAAGCCATCTTTCAATTATTCTTTCAACACCGGCTTTGATACCCGGACCAAAAATGCATCGCTGACCAGCGCGGTACAGGCAGGAGAGCTGTACAACCGCATCAACGGCAATACCGACCCCGCGGGCTGGGCCTGGTCGCAGGAAGAGATAGACCATTACAAAACCATTAACGACGGCTGGGGCTACGACCAGTTGGAATCCGTCTGGCGCAACCCGTCCACTTCCCAGCACAATCTGAACGTAGCTGGCGGCACCGAAAAGGTAAAATACTTTGCGGGCGCTTCCTACGTGAAACAGAATGGCTTTTTGAAACCGCTGACTTATGATAAGTACAACATTCGCCTGAATACGACCGTCGACGCCACCAAGGACCTGCAATTTTTTGTAGGATTGGGCCTTAGCAATAACCTTCAGGGCAATGTAACATGGGAAGGGCCTCAATCGCTTTATCGCAAACTGCTGGTGTGGCAACCCGATCAGCCGGTATATACCGATAGTGGGAAGTTGCTCGATTACGGCTGGATCGCCAACGTAGGGGGCACCGTGAATGGTAACGGGGGGTATGATAAGATTAATTTTCTGAAACCGCAGGTGGTGTTGAACGCGACCTACAACATTCCCGTCATTAAAGGCCTCAGCGCGAAAGCTGTTTTCAGCAAGAATTTTGGTTACAGCCGCAGGAAAGTTTTCCAGAAAAGCTATCTGATGAATATCATGAAACGGGATGGTGCCAACAAGCATATTATCCATACCGACGATGCCAGCATTATCGGTACCAAGGCATCTACCAACATCTCAAAGGACTATCTGCGCACAGATGTATCCTGGGGCCAGGATTACCAGCTCGATCTCCAGTTAAACTATGAAAACACTTTCAGCAACGTCCACCACGTGCAGGGTACGCTGGTGTATGAAAAAGCGGAGACCAGCGGAAGCGGCATCTTTGCCGGCCGGGAAACCTTTCCGGTGTACACGACAGACCAGTGGTGGGCAGCAAGTGGAGCGCGTGCCGACGATTACGGAGGAGGAAGCAGCGATTACATCAACGGCCGGGCTTCATTCATCGGGCAATTCAACTACGATTACGACGAAAAGTACCTTGCTACCTTTTCTTTCCGGAAAGATGGTTCGATGAACTTTGCAGCAGACAAACGATGGGGACTTTTCCCTGCGGGCGCTCTCGGATGGGTAGTATCCAAGGAATCCTTCTTCCCGACCGGCTCGGGGATCGATCAGCTGAAACTGCGCTTGTCGGCCGGACTCACCGGGAACGATGCGATAGGCTGGCTGAACGGCAATCCGGTGCTCACCAGCTGGCTATGGCAGGAATCCTACAAGCAGGGTACTTCGGCCTACTTTGGAACGGAGCCAAAAACCGCGGCGGGTATCACCTACGGATCGGTCGTGAACCCGAACCTGACCTGGGAGAAAGCATTGACCTATAATGCCGGTGCAGACATTTCCTTCCTGAAAAACTGGACGGCGACGGCAGAGTACTGGAACCGGAAGTCGTACGATATCCTGGGGCCGAGGTCACTCTCCACACCACCGACATTCAGTCTGAGCCTGCCGGCGGAAAACTATGGGGAGATCAAAGCGCAGGGATTCGATTTGAGCATAGGTTATGCCCGTAAAAAGAACGTATTCTCCTACTATGGCAACCTCACCGCCTCCTATGGATGGAACAAGGTCATCACACAGGATTATGCACAGAATGCGCAGGCGATAGATATCACAGCAGGCAGATCCATGACGGTGATCCGCGGACTCCAGTTCGACCGCATTATCCGCACCCAATCGGACCTTGATCAGTTCAACAGCGAGCATCCAAACTACTCGTACAGCGGCATTAAACCAGAACTGGGGATGATGACCTATAAAGATCTGAGCGGCCCGCAAGGCACTCCGGACGGGATCATCGACACCTATGACCGGGTCGTGATCAAAGCAAGCAATTTTCCGATCGTCTACGGGCTTAACCTGGGCGGAACCTGGAAAGGGTTCAGCGTGGACCTGATGTTCAACGGAACTTTGAAACAGAAGAAGTCCTTGCGCGACCTGGCTGGTGGTGTGGAATGGAACCGGATGTATTCAGGGTGGTATGACGATAGCTGGACGCCAGAAAACCCTAATGCGACACTGCCCAGGCGAATTTCGGCGAGCCAATCCAATACCTACTCGGCCGAATCCTCCTATTGGTACCGCAATGCAGGTTTTGCCCGCCTGAAATACCTTACGGTCGGCTACACGGTGCCCACCCGGCTTTACAACAATGCCCTGGAAAGCGTGAAGTTCTATTTCTCGGGAACTAACCTCTTTAACCTGACCGGTTTCTCGTATTACGATCCCGAAATCGCCGACGGTACGGCATACCCCGTCATGCGGAGCTTCAACTTCGGCGTAAATGTCACATTCTGATCAACTTAAAAGGATTTAATAATGCGTAAACATATAAAGAACCTTCCGTTCTCATTGCTCTGTCTGGCGATCATGATGGTGCCTCAGGCCTGTGAACCTAACCTCGACTATGTCAACACGAATGCAATCAATCCGGACAATGTCTGGAATGACGAAAAACTGATCAGCGCGTTTTTGACGGATATACACGGAAGCGCTATTCCTTCCTGGCCCGTGAATGGTAACAGCAGCGACGAAGGCATGAACGCGCCCGGCTCGATGGGCACTTACCTGAGAGGCATCATCAGCGTTGCCTCCGACGGGCAGAAACTTGATTATACGAGTATCGACAAAGTCAACTTCTTCCTGGCGCGGGTCGCGGATGTGTCGTCATCGGTACTTTCCGACGAGAAAAAGAAGCAGATGACCGGCCAGGCGCTGTTCTGGCGTGCATGGGATTACTTCGGCAAGGTAGCTACATTCGGAGGCGTTCCCCTGATATTGAAACCACAGGATCCCTCCAACAAAGAAGGACTTTTCGTTGCCCGCAACAAAACTTCCGAATGCGTTACGCAAATACTGGCCGACCTTGACGCCGCCATTACTTCCCTGCCCGATCAATGGGACAATGCTAATTATGGGCGTATCGACAAAGGTGCGGCGATGGCATTCAAAGGCAAAGTATTACTATGGTACGCGAGTCCGCTATTTAATCCCTCGAATGACCAGTCGAGATGGCAGAAAGCTTACGAGGCCAACAAGGCAGCCGTCGACTACCTCAAAGCACAAGGAAAAGGCCTGCTGGGCGCATATGGACAGATATGGAAGCAGGAGCGTAACAAGGAAGTCATTATGGTAAACCAGTTTACCTATCCGGACCATCCGTTCAACCAGGCAGGCATCCGTCCGCAGCCGCTCACACAGGGCGATGCAAACAGAAACCAGCCATTGCTTCCATTGCTGAACGCCTATCCCAAAAAGGATGGCTCCCCGATGCAGTTCGATGCGCCGAAACTCCTGACCGATCCGGCTTATAACGAGCAGTACATGACCGATTTCATCACCAATCGCGACGACCGGTTCTACGCAACGATCTTCACCGGCGGCACTCCGTACCCCACCCCGGACCTTCCTACGGGTACCCGGTACTGGAGTGCATGGAGAAAAGTAGCGGACGCCAGTTCACCCGGCGGCTTCAAGTATGTCTCCCTCGCCGCCGATCAGAAATCTGTCACGATCGGGGCAGGCGTATCCGGCTTCTTCCAGATCAAGGGGCTTGACAATACGCTTACCAGTACGTTAATCGGCAACGCTGCTACCGACTGGGTAGAAATCAGGTTTGCGGAAGTACTGATGAATTACGGGGAAGCCGCCAATGAAGCCGGCAAGCCGGAAGAGGCGTTACAAGTATTAAAGGACATCCGCGCACGGGCAGGCATCACGCCGGGGGCATCAGGCAGGTACGGCATTACAGCCACGACGCAGGCGGGCATCCGCCAGGCATATATGGACGAGCGGTTTGTTGAATTCGCATTCGAAAACAAGCGTTGGGGAGATCTGCGGCGCTGGAAGCGATTTGATGTGGTGAACAAAACCACGTTTCGTCAGGGTATCTACTTTGTATTGAAGGAGGGGGCAAAAATTGACTGGACAGATGATATTTCAGACGCGGCAGTCCGTAAAAAATTCACGGCCGTCTTCATCGAGAATCTGGATGGCGATCCCCAGTACAAGTTCAACCTCGACCTGAACCACTGGTTTTACCCGATCAGCCAGCAAAACCTCGAAGCCAGTTCTGTGTTGAAGCAGAATGTGGAATGGGGCGGCACTTTCAATCCATTGGAATAAAATAAAGTAGGTTTTAACAGCGATGATGCTTACTCTACCAGATAGGCATCATCGCTTTTTTGTGAAGATTCCACCAGTCAGCGTTTTCAATAAATTACCTCAGATATGCGATTTCGGATTTCCCAGACTATTGTTTTTAACCTCATTGCCTTTTTCCTGGCCTCATATGCGCATGCGCAGCATGATTTCACAACTAATTATTTTAAAATCCACATCAACAGCAAAGGCTGGATTACCAGCATGAAGAATGTGACGGGAAAAGCTCCCCATCGCGAGTTCAGTCCTTTGGAAAAACCATCCCCATTGTTATCGCTCTTCGATAGCAGGAAGCAACGCTACTACCAACCAACAAAGGCCATTTTCAACAAAACCAAACAGGCATTTACATTGCATTATGCCAATGGCTCTGTGGCGACAGTTTCATTGGGTATCCATTCCAAATACTTCAAAATGACACTATTGTCGCTGCATCCGCGCAATGGCGTCGACAACGTGCAATGGGGCGCCTATCATACGAACATCACCAACCTTTTTGGGGAAATCATCGGTGTGGCGCGCGATACGAGCGAGGCGGTCAACTACGCGATCGGAATGCTCGCTCTTAACGACAATACGCTCGGCGGCACTTCCGAAACAGTAGCCGACGCTGCCCCATTCCAGTACATTATACACAGTCCCGACAAAAAACGCTTCCCGCTTCCTGACAACCTGCATGAGGGGCAGGTATTCCCCATCGGAGGCGATGGCATCAGCGATGTGGCTTTTTATGCGCATAAGGAACCCTATTACAGGATTTTATATGGTAATGCTGCGCAGATCGATGCTCAGGGCAGGATATCCATTGCATATAATTCCAGGGACAGGGCCCCGAAGCGGACAGTCTTTTTTTCGCTAATACCCAATATGACCGCCAATGTTCCCAACCACCTGGACGTGCAGCCCCTGCCGGGAATCGACTACGTGGGCTCTTCGGTAGCTCTGTGGGGCAGCCCCGACAGTACCGCATTGCTGGATGTGGTCCAGGAAATCGTGCGCTCGGAGGGACTTCCCTATCCTACATTCAACGGCAAATGGGTTAAAGATCCCGCCGGATATGTACCCGACGTGCTCACCAGCGGCGGTGTGTACGACAGCATTGTACCGTACACGCATCAGTTGGGCTTCAAGGCGATCAGCCTCTACGACCAGGGATTCATCCGGCCCGACCGGGGTGACGGAGGGTATATCGACGGAAGGAATTTCGAGAAGAAACCTTTGAAAATGGCGGCTGGAAACAAATCGCATAAGGAACTTTCGGAAATCGCGGCACGGCTGGGCATTATCATCGGCCGCACGCCCATTACCACTGCACTCGCTCCCGGCACGCTGGACGCTAGCCCGTTCCCGAGCGACAGCCTTTGCTATCAGCAGAAGCGTATCCTGACCAGGACCATCGGTGCTGCCGACACGCTTATTTTCGTCAATGATCCGCAATATCTCGATGAAATAGCAAGTTGGGAAGGCCATTGCAAGAACCTGAACATGATTAAAATAGGCAAGGAACTCATTCATTACCTGGGTGTTTCCCGCGAAGCGCCTTACCGCCTCCTGAACGTCAAGCGCGGCTACTGGAATACCGCCACCGCGGGTCATTCGGCAGGCGATACCATTTACAAGCTGCAAGTTACCATCAACTACGGCTACGATGGCTTGATCCCCAACATGCAGTTACAGGACAAGATCGCCGAATATTATGCCTCGATCTGCAAGATCAATGGCATGGCTTACTATGACTTCGACGGACAGGAATTTCTGTTCAACAACGGGCACGGGTATTATTCGGTCAAACGCTTTTTCCGCAAGATGTTTGAAAAAAGCAAGGAACTTGGCGTCCCTTACATCCGCTTCACCGGGTCGACGCTATCGGAGGGCTCATGGCACTATCAGAGCATCTGGAATGTGGGTGGCGGCAAAAACCTCTACGACGTCGAAAGACGGGAATGGGGCAGCGCAACCAGCCAGGGCAAAGACCTCAGGGATGTGACCTATGCGAATTTTTTCCCCTCCGGAATGGGCGGCAACTTCCCAATTAAGGCAGGTTCGACAGTGGCGCAATATGAACATATCCAGGCCATTTCAGTCGGTATCGGTTCAACTTACAGCTTGCAAATCAATCAGAAAGATGTAGAGGCCTGCACCGAAAAATATGCCATTTTCAAAGCAATCAGAACCTGGGAAAATGCCCGCTCGGCCAACGCTTTCCCCAGATGGGTCAAAAAACAGCTTGCCGATCCCGCAAACCAGTTTCACCTGGAAGAGCAAGATAAAAACACATGGATGCTCTACAAAACGGATTTTGACGGCAAGAATGCCAGGCTGTTTTGTAGGCTAAGTCGACCAGTTCAATAACT
>NZ_JASATN010000034.1:0-38636 GCF_038440355.1 Dyadobacter sp. OTU695
ATTTCTTGGGGCCCCCCGCGCCCCGGGGGGGGCCCGGGCAGGGATGATGTGATTGAAAAGGACGCGTTGTTATTTTGGATTGGAAGTGCTTCCGTTGGGATCAACCACCTTATCTTGCTTTTTGGAACCATTTGCTACGTGTACGATAACCTCGGAAGCATTGGCTGTGTCTCCAAATAACTTTTGCAAGTCCACTTCGAGCGTGTAATTGTGCATGGCCTTGTCCTGGGCACCATCGGGTGTATTATATCCCACCACAAGCCGGGCTTGCATTGGATAGGACAGCATCAGCGAGCCGTCCCAAACGATTTTATAATTCTCGATACCGCCGCCGCCGTTCACATCGATTTTTAAAGAGTTTCCCTCCCGGGTGATTTTTGTAATTTCAAACGGCGTACCCTCGAATGCCTCGCGACCAGCCATCAGTTTGCTATACTCCGCACCATTCGTCTGTACCAGCGGCCCGCCATCCGGATCAGGGGAAATGTTATTTTCTCTGTTACAGGAAAATGAGACGGAGATTACAACCAGAAAAAGGAACGCGAGACACCTTGAAAGATTTGTTTTCATGTTGCTAACAGATTAAGTTGTTTTTAAGCAGGTCGTAAAAAAGAATAGAAACGCTACTGGTGTGAGCAAGAAAAGATTACCGTTATGATAGCGTTGGCCCGGGAAAGGTTGGATCTGTTCTGCGTCGGGGAAAGCGGTGGGGCAACCTTTGTTGGACCAGCAATGTGGTTATGCAGCCGGTCCAATGAAGCTGGCTGTTAGTAGTAACTTATTTTAACTTAAAAATTAGGCAGCATCGCCGTCGTATGTTACTTTTGGAGGTGCCTGCAACTACTTCCTGCATAACCAGCGCAAATCATCGTGAAATCGCTTTTCAACCAGCTATCCGGGGTCATAATACTGGCAGTCATGCTGGTCAAGATCCTGGTTGTGCCGGTGATTTACCTCGATTACCAGCTCCGGAAAGACTACATTATCGCAACCCTGTGTGAAAACAGGTCGCGTCCGCAGCTGCATTGCGATGGGAAATGTTACCTGGCCAAACGGATCGCCCAGGCGGCCAAAGAGGAGCAGCGCCAGGCGGAAAACGAACTGATGAGCAAAATTCTTTCTGCCCAGGCGCCTGCTCATGAAAATATCACACGATTGCAACCGGCTACTTTTGGTGCCATGCGAGAAGTCGTGGTGTTTAAATTCTCGGATCCGTTGAACGGGCAGAACCTCTCCCCGGATATTTTCCGCCCACCCATCTGCTGACATTGTAACCCGTACTTTGTCATAACAAAAACTAGGCCTTCGGTAGCTATTACCGTCAAGGCTGTCAAACTATTGATTATCATGAAACTTTCCAAGGCTTTGCCAGCGATGCTGGCTGCCGTGGCGGGTATGCTCATGCTTGCTTCCTGCGAGAGCGAAGCACAGGGGCCTGTACCTTCCACTGGCGATAAGGGTGCGCTTACCATTGAATTCGACAATATTGTGGGGGATAAAAATCTGGTACTCGGCGGCGGCGCAAGTACCAACGGCGTGGGCGAGGATTTTGTCGTCACCAAGTTCAATTACTTTGTTTCCAACATCAAACTGGTACGTGCAGATGGTACCTCCTACGTTGTACCGCAGGATTCAAGCTATTTCCTGGTCATGGAAAACAAAAAGGAGTCTCAATTCGTACGGCTCAAAAACGTCCCGGTCGGCACCTATACCGGCCTGGAATTTATGCTCGGCGTCGATAGCACGCGTAATACCATGCCTATCGAGAAGCGGACCGGCGTATTGGATCCAGGCGACTCGATGATGGAGGACGGCATGTACTGGGCGTGGAATTCGGGCTATATTTTCCTGAAAATGGAGGGGACTTCGTCCAAGGGAAACCCGGTCAATGGTAAATTTTACTACCACATCGGCCTTTTTGGCGGTTACAGCACCCGCACGGTCAATAATACACGCATCGTGAAGCTGGGCTTCGGGGAGCTGAAAGCCGATGTCACGACGTCGAAAACACCGGAGGTGCATTTGTTTGCTGATGTGCAAAAGGTTTTCAAAGGGCCGGGTAACAACCTGTCGATTGGAAAATATCAAAGTGTAATGGGGCAGCAGCCGGAAGTAGCCGCGCAGGTTGCCGACAATTACGCGCAAATGTTCTCGGTCGACCATATCCATTGACGAACCATGCTATTCACTTTCAAACCTGGCCGGGCAACCGGCCAGGTACCTTTCGTATGCGCCGTTCTGGCTGGTATGTTCCTGCTGGTGACCATCGCCTGCAAGAAAGACGATCGCCCCGGGGTGAAGCCGGGCAATGGCGGCCCGACGCCGATCCAATGGAAAAAGCCCGCGCATTTTCCCGATCCGGTATACGACATCAGCCGCAACCCGCTGACACGGGAAGGTGTCGAACTGGGACGTTTTCTGTTCTACGATGGCATCCTGTCGCGTACCAACCAGATCGGCTGCGGTACCTGTCACCAGCAGGAAGCCGCGTTTACACATCACGGTCATGAGCTAAGCCATGGCGTCGACGATCTGCTCGGTACCCGGAACTCACCTTCGATCCAGAACCTGGCCTGGAACCCGTCGTTTTTCTGGGACGGCGGTGTGCATGACCTGGACCTGGTGCCATTCAATCCGATTGAAAACCCGGTAGAGATGGACGAGACCGTGAAAAATGTGATCGCGAAGCTGCAAAATACGCCATTGTCGGCTGCAAAGATGCCTGTTAATTACCCGCTGATGTTCGAAAGGGCATTTGGCGATGAGCAGATTACCAGCGAGCGTATGATGAAAGCGCTTTCCCAGTTTATGCTCAGCCTGGTGTCGGCCGGGTCGCGGTACGACTATTTCCGGCAAGGTGACCGGTCGGCGCTGTCCGTCAAAGAACAGCGGGGAATGGCCGTCTTCCGGGCAAAATGCGGCAGTTGCCATGCGGGCGAGCTGTTTACCGATTACAGTTTTCGAAACAACGGGTTAGTCCCTTCCGGCGCGGGCGATGAAGGCCGGTTCGGGATTACGGCTAATCCGGCTGACCGCTATAAGTTCAAAGTCCCGAGCCTCCGCAACGTGGGCCTGACTGCGCCTTACATGCACGACGGCCGTTACCACAGCCTCCAAGAAGTACTGGACCATTATACGGACAGCATCCATCCTTCGGCTACGCTGGACATCCAGCTAATCGGGCCGGGCGAGAAACGGGGCATTAGCCTGACTTCCGCTGAGAAGCAATCGATCATATCCTTTCTGCGCTCGCTCAGCGATGAGCAGTTCATCCGGGAGAAGCAGTTCTCCGACCCCGGCGTGGGGACAAATTTTTAAACAAAACCTGAAATGAAAAAACTATTTCTTTATACCATAATGCTGCTAATGGCGCCGTACCCGCGAGCTATTGCTTGTGACATATGTGGCTGCGCAAACAGCGGCGCCTATTTCGGGCTTCTCCCGCAATCGCACAAGTCGCTGGCAGGAGTGCGGTACCAGCATATGCGTTTCGTGACGCACGGAGACAGTAAAGTGCTTCGTACTGAGGAGCATTTCAATATCGGCGAGCTCTATACGCGTTTCTTTCCTGTCAAACGGGTGCAGGTCATGACGTTCGTGCCATTCCGGGCCGACAAGCAGGTTACCTCCGCCGATGTAAAAAGGCAGAGCGGCCTGGGCGACATTACTGTGCTGGCTAATTACAACCTGTTCAATACTTTCATGGATAGTGAAAACGTACGGACTTTCAACCACACGCTGCTGATCGGCGGCGGCGTGAAGCTGCCTACGGGCAAGTTCAGGTTTGACGAGAGCAATGCGCTCCAAGTAGCCAATGCTAACTTCCAACTGGGAACGGGCAGCACTGATTTTATACTAAATGCTTTTTATACCATTACAAAGGACCAATGGGGCCTGGCGGCCAATATCTCACGAAAGTTCAATACGACGAATTCCGACGGCTATCGTTTCGGTAACCAAATCTACGGTACCATTGATCTTTACCGTTCCATCCAGCTGGGAAAGCTGGCCATTACGCCACTTGTGGGAATCTATGGAGAGCATGCCGGTCACGGTATCCAAAATGGGGAAGCTCTTGGAGTGACCGGAGGCGATTTAGTCAATGCGACCGCAGGCCTTACGTTGTTTTCCGAAAAGTGGACAATGGGTATTACGGGTCAGAAACCCATTGCGCAGCAAAGCGCATCCGGACACGTGGTAGCTAAGGGGCGTTTGCTGGTACAGCTTGCTTTCCTGTTCTGAGAATCTTCCAGGCTGCGGCGAATGTCCGCAGCCTGCCTCAGAAAATTGTGACGAACGTGTCAGGTAGGGAAGTAAACGATCAATCTGCGGCCAATCAAGGTCACATTAGTCAATAGAATACCATCATTGGTCGAAAATGTGGGCATGGCTATTCCTGAAACTTTTAAAGTAAACCGCGAACCGCTAAACTTGGATAGGGTTAATTCAGACAAACTCATTCTCAACTTATGAAAATAGGACTACTTCTAATTATCTGTTTGGGTTTAAACAGCCTTGTAAAGGCTCAGGACTCCAATCTGTATCCAACTCGTTCTTTAAGGGCTTCCATTGGACTTGCACGCCATGGTACAGGAGACGTAGAGGGGATAGTCCAAGGTTTTGAATTTGAGAAATACCTGAGAAAAAGACTTTCTTGGTCAATCGAAGCGGGAAGCAGCATCCATAACGGTGAATATCCCCAAACCTATGTTGACCAAAACCAGAAGGAGCACGACATTTCTTACAGGTACACGACTGCGGGGATGCAAGTTGCTGGTATCGTGGGATATAGCTTTGTGCGTGCTCAACACATAAACGTTGGTGTAAAAGGCGGCGTTATTTTTCGCTACCAATCGTCATCTATGCCAAATAGTTTAGCCACGTATTATCCCCCTGGTACGGGCTTGCCATTTCCGGTCATGGTGGTAGAAAATGCTACACCTCAAAAGACCTTCAGTCCTGGCGGGTTGATTCGACTATTTTTAAATTACTGTCCAAACAGCAAATACTCGTTTGGCCTGCATACGAGCTTCCAGGGCGACACAAACGGAGATGTAATATTTACTAAAATTGCCTTTTCTGTGGGGCGAACATTTAAGTAGATCCGAAGATGCAAATGCCGGATTTTATGAAAATGGGGTATTTTTTACTCTCGAAAACGTTTGTTTAATCTCTTCTACCAGCCCACGCGAAGACCACCTTCGGGAGCATAAGCTGGCAGCAATGTAAGAAATGCGGGAATACTATTGAGGCTGGTTAAAGTTGTCTGCCGGTAGTGCGTTACAATCTTGACCTTTGGCTGTTTTTTTTTAAAAAAAATACCAAGAAACTTCCTACATTATAGACATTTCCTGTCCTCGATGAAAAACTTCATTTACCTGCTGGCGATTGTTTTGCTGCTTTCCTGCGCTAAAAAGGAAGACAAGTTTCCAACTGACCCCAACCTGGAAGCAAAAATAGATAGTATTGTCAAACCGCATATTGACAAAACCGAGGCGGCGGGCATAGCCGTTGGCGTGTTCAGAAATCATAAACCGTTATTTCAAAAGGCGTATGGATATGCGGACCTTGAATTGGATGTCAAACTTCCGGTCACCGCGTCATTTGAGATTGGCTCGGTTACGAAACAATTCACCGCAGCTTCTATTTTGCAGCTCGCCGAGCAGGGGAAATTGACATTGGAAGATGATCTTGGGAAGTATTTGAGGTTCAATACACGGAACCGGAAGGTCACAATACGGCAATTACTGAGTCACACGTCAGGCATTAAAGGTTACACGGAACTGCCGAGTTTTGAAATGTTGTCGATCGAAAAGCACAGCAGAGATACCCTTTTACGTATCGTAGAAAAAGAACAGTTCGATTTCGAACCAGGCGAGGCATTGATCTACAATAACACGGCCTTTTTTATGCTGGGTCTGATCATCGAAAAAGTGAGTGGAATGTCCTATGAAGAATATGTCAAAAAGAATCTGTTCGATAGGGCAGGGATGACTAATTCCTATTATTGCAGCGAAAACAAAATCACCAAAAATAGGGCCCATGGCTATGACAGGAATGAGAAAGGATTGGTCAGAGCCGCCTATCTCGATCACACCTGGCCATTTTCGGCCGGTTCGCTATGCTCGACTGTCGGTGATCTGGAGAAATGGAACAATGCGCTGCATCATGGGAAGATCCTCAATGAGAAAAGTTATAAGGAATTTTTAACACCGGTAAGTCTGAATGACGGGACTGTTACCCGGTATGCAAAGGGCATTACCGTGACAGACTGGAAGGGCAAACGCCTTGTAGAGCATGGCGGGGGAATTAACGGCTTTCTTTCTCAGAACAGCTATTTCCCGGATGAGGATGTAAGCATCATCGTTTTGATCAACACCACCAGCGTTGGCCCAAGGCAGATTGCCGATAAAGTGGCGGACCTTATTTATAAAGATCTGCAAGTCAATAAGCCTGCCCATTTCCAAGGTGACCCGGCAAAATTCGCGGGTAACTACAAGGGCCGGGGGCGTGGCGAGGATGTAGTTGTTAAAATCAGCAAAAACGGCCTTTCTCTTCTGGCGACAATCGGGAATGGGAAGCCTCAGCCGCTCAACTACATCAAGGAAAATCTGTGGACGGACGGAAGCACCAATTACCTGTTTAAACAACAAGGAGGCCAGATCACGGAGCTGGGTATGGATCAGGTTTACGGGTATTTGGTTTTGAAGAAATCGTCTAATTTATAAATGAAGATCCTGGCCCATTTCCATGATTTACACGACTGGTTAGGAGAGTTTCCTGCCTATTTTCGACTCTGCGAGGCACGAGTGGGAAGAAAAACGGCTCTTAATTACGCACCTCTTCGATGCGTATGTCAAAGCCTTACCTTTAAAGAATGTAACTTGTTAAAAAGAAACTCACACCCATTTACTTCATTACCTGTACTTTACCGGCATGCCGTCTGCCATCAGATAAGGTAACAGAAATGGTGTATGAGCCGGGCGGCAGTTTACTTACATCGATGCCTTGTGCGGAAATGCTGCGTCTTTTAAGGACTTTCAGACCTGCCTGATTGTAGATGGAAACCTCGTTCACCTCTTCATGATTCCCGATCATCAGTTTATCAGTGGCCGGGTTAGGAAAAACATAAAAATCCGCCAGCCCTTTGAAATCTATGCGCTCAATATGGCTGTACGCAAAAGTTTCATCGTGGTCTACCATTTTAAGACGATAGTAATTGATACCCGTTGCGGGTGAGTGATCTTCGAAGCGGTATTTTTTCAAAACCTTGCTTTCGCCGGTTGAAGGGATACTACCGACTACTTGCCAGGCATTGCCGTCGGTGCTGCGCTGGATATCAAAACGGTCGCTGTTGGTTTCCTCCGTGGTCGACCAGGTCAGCAACGAGAACGACTCCTGCCTGGTAGCGGCAAAAGATACCAGCGTCACGGGCATGCTGGTGCAAGTTGCGTCAAGACTGTCGCCCGTGATGGTCCAGGATTTGGTAGTAGTCAGATAGTCCCGTGCGAGTTCCGCCGTCTGGCCATATGTCTTCCCATTGGCCTCAAGGACACGTCCGGGAGGAGTAGCGGGATTCGCGGCCCATCCGATGAGCGTATTGCTGTAATTAGAGCAATCGAGGCCGCTGCCTATTAACATCCCCGTCATATCGACGGAGGCATTTAAAGCCCAGTTGCCAAGCGGTTGATTGAAAGCCGAAGCATTTTCAAACATACTGCTCATCTCGGTTACGTTGCTAACATCCCAGGTATCGATAGGCTGATTGAAAGTGGGATTAAAGCCGAACATATTGATCATATATTCCACGTTACTGACGTTCCAATTCCCGATCGGCTGATTAAAACCCGCGGCGCTGCTGAACATAGAAATCATGTTGTTCACGTTACTAACGTCCCAATTCCCGATGGGCTGATTGAAAGCTGCGCTGCCTTCAAACATGCTACTCATATCAGTTACGCTACTAACGTCCCAATCGCCGATAGGCTGATTGAAAACCTGGTTCGCGTAAAACATTCCACCCATCTCGGTTACGTTGCTGACGTCCCAGTTGCCGATAGGCTGGTTAAATGCTGATGCACCGAACATTCCGCCCATGTTGGTTACACTACTGACATCCCAATCAGCGAGCGGCTGATTGAAAACAGGATTGAACGCAAACATGGAACCCATACTGGTAACATTGCTTACATCCCAATCAGCGAGCGGCTGATTGAAAACGTCAGCAGCATTAAACATAGCATCCATCCGCGTTACATTCCCTACATTCCAGTTACCAATCGGTTGATTGAACGCGGCAGCTCCAATAAACATTTCCGTCATATCGGTAACACTACTGACGTCCCAACTTCCGATAGGTTGATTAAAATTGTTCGCACCGTCGAACATATGTTCCATATTGTTCACGCCGCTTACGTTCCAGCTACCGATCGGCTGATTGAAAGCAGAGGCGTTCCAGAACATATATGACATATCAGCTACATTGCCCACATTCCAGTTTCCAATAGGCTGATTGAAGGCTTGGGTGGCCGAGAACATTAAGCTCATATTTGTGACGCTGCTGACGTCCCAGTTTCCAATAGGCTGATTGAATAGCTGGGCCCCGGAGAACATATAAGCCATGTCAGTAACTTCTCCCACATCCCAATTGTCCATGGCGGGTGCATCGTTCAATGAAAGACAACCTAGAAAGGCCCTTTCCATAGTGGTTACACTACTTAATACGGGAACATCGGTCGCTGAAATGGCGGTCAAATTTGCGCAGCTGGTAAAGGCGGATTCCATTGACGACCACACCACATTGCCCCATTGCTCAATAGTCAGCAGTTTTTGGAAACTGCCGGTTTGGGCGGTAATTCTATGAAAAGGGGCGGCGCCGGTGGGCCTGATGGCTATGCGGTAGATTCCGGCAGCGGGTAACGTGATGACATTTTGATCTATAAAAGTACCCGCAGCCGGCAACGTCCCGGCCGAACCGGCTGGAATGCTCTCGTAGTAAACGGTGTATTCTCCAAAGGCTGGGATTTTAATTTGATTGCTGCCTGTGGCGTCGCCCGGAATATCGGTTTTCCAGGTCGTCACATAATCCGAAGCAGCAATTTGAGCGTGGGATTCGATCTTTCCCGATCCAATAAAGAATAGAAATGTCAGCAGAAGCAGCTGATTGAGAGCGGAAAATAGTGCTGTCGGGTAAATGTTTGCCATATGGCAGGTTGGGATTTGGTTCAAAGATGAAGGTATAGAGACATTCCTTCTCCCGATGTATTAAAAAGCACTACGTTGTTGTCGAAAATTCATGACAGTACATTGTGTGACTGTCTTGCGGGAAGTTAGCCCCTGCGTATCTACATTCTAAACACTCTCTATGATCGCAGTGATGTCCCCAACGCTTTTTCCATCGGTTGATTTGGCCAGACAACGCAACTTGAACCTGTTATCGGAGCAGGCTTCCTGATTAACACATAACGTCACGGTTTCTCCCGAAAAGGCAAGATTGTCAGCCAGTAACGTAAACTCTTTGACCAGCATATTCAACGTTTCGTCGCCCTTGGCGTGGTGTATGTAAATGGTTGCCAGATCCAGCAGGGCACTCAAAAGGATTGCCACGGGCATCGCCGGAAAGCTGGGGAAGTGCCCTAAACAATTTTCACGTCGTATTTCACCCAACGAGGCCGTGGCACACAAGTCAGAAAGTTGGACATCGAGAAGCCGGCTTTTAATGCGGTATGGGTTTTTCAACTCAAAATCCGGCATTTGTTGGTAGCCATTAGCATAAAGACGTTCGAATACCGTATGGTGAATCACATGGTAGCTGACATCTATTCCACAAATGAGCTGATACTGATGGTTCAACAGACAAGCGCGAACAGTGGCCTTCCTTTTATCGAAGGAAATGCACTCGGCTGTTACAATGAGCTCGTTTCCAGTCCAGTAGGCTTCATCGACAGCCCTGGTGTAAGTTCCGCAGTACGCAAGATAATAATGCTTTTGTTTGACAGGATTTACCATCGCACAGCACAGCGAACCCAGAATCGCCATGTGCCTGCTTGCCTCCGATGCAGCAACCGGCGAAACTTCCTTTCCCAAAGGTTGTTCCGATTCTATTCTGCAAGCGGCAAAATGGTTGGCACTAACCGTCACATCTTTCAAGGCATAATAAGGCTCATGCACATCGATCAGGTTGAAAATTTCATCCTTCGATAATATCCTTACCTGGTTACCTTTCTGATTCAAATCAATGGCCCTGGTTTGAAGGTCGATCAGATCGATCTTCCTGATAGTTTGAAGACTTTCCATTTTGTTTGAAGATTCTATTGATGATTTAAATGTCATGACCGCCGATATCTAAACATGCAGATACTATCGATCAAAACCTGAGATGATCGAAAGTGATGCATATGTGTATGGCGCAGATAGGAGATCGCAATATTATTTTGATAGAAGTAATTCTAATAAACAAATGTAACTACTTCTATATTTATTGCTACACAGAATTCAGTAGACATTTCTCGACATGTTCAAGGCATTGCGTTTTAGCGGCCCTCGAATCGGCTGGTACTTGCCTGATTCTGCCGATCATATCATATGAAATGATTTTATTTGTATCATAATATTGATAATAAAAATATCAATTATAGTGCATGTTTCAGGACCATTTTTTAAATTGGGTGAAAATTGTCCGTTGGAGCTCAGGCCTTCGGGTGATTGTCCAAATCCTGCATTGGGGACTTGCCTGTAATTAAAAGTTTAACAGGTGGTTAACGTGCGGTGAGTACTAATTAATCTCAATAAAATCATCAACAACTATGAACCTTGAAAAGATGAAAGTCACAGACGAAGAGGATTTTGATGGCAGCAGCCTTGAAAACCCGAAAGAACGCATCCCAGACCGGAATGCACAGCGATTGCTCCCATCGATAAAAGAAAAAGGAGAGATATAGTCATGAAAACCAGATATATACAGTACTATGCGTCTAAACCGATAGACCTGGACCGCCTTACTACGCCTTACACCCCGGAATTTTTTAAGGAATATGGGGCAATACTGTACCAGTTTCTGCCCACTGTAAAAGGAGGGGAGCTGTTGCCGGGAGAAGTGAAATACGGATACAAATTTTATTTGCTGGACGATCCCAGTAAAGAGGGTGTGTTTTACTTATCATCCCACAAGGATATGGACACGTTGAAATCCCGGTCCAAATTCCTGGCAAGGGTGGAGCAGGAAATATTGAAGGTGGCTTGAAATGCTTCAAAAGCGAAGCATTTATTTGGAACACCCCGTCAGCGTGGTTAACGGGGTGTTTCGTCCTTGCCGGGTTTCTATCTGACGACTGTGGCTTCCAGCTCAACATTGAGTGTTTCGTACAGGGCAACTACTTGTAAAAGCGTAACCGCCTGCCGCATGCGGTGCCTTTTCACAAAATCCTGAAATATATCGAAGCAGTTTTTGATGAACTCGTCCGAGGAAGTTGTATAAATGGTCAGTCTGACGATATTGCCGCATTCGTAACCAGCTTCACCTATGACGGTTTCCAGGTTTTGAATCGCAATTCCAAGCTGGGTACGCATATCTGAATTGCTGGATGCGCCGTCGGCGTGTACGGCCGCCTGTCCTGCAACGTACAATGTGCTTGCGGCATCTTTTACTTCCACTGCCTGCACGTAGCTGAGGTTGTCCTGCCAAGTCCATGGATTGATGACTCTTTTTTCCATTTTGTTTGAGTTGATTTTCAATGCAAAGCTAGGTAAGTCATTGAAAATCATTCCGTGCGGCATCTCACGTCTTTCGTGTGAGGTAAATCACACTATCCGTTGAGCCTACTGAGCGTCTCCCTGGAAACGCCCAGATAGGCAGCGAGTTGCGTTTTGGGCAGACGCTGTGCAAGCGAAGGATGCTGCGCCACGAGCTGTTCGTAGCGCTCCTGTGCGCTGGATGTCATCATTGAAAGAATGCGGCGTTGGGCGGCCAGAAAGCCCGACATCACTTTTTCCAGAAAGAAATGCTCGATTTTCGGAAGGCCAGCCCGCAGGGCGTTGAAATCGTCGAGTGATAAGCACAGCACTTCGGTGTCTTCCAGGCAGACCATGGAAAGCGCGGCCTTCGTTTTTGTGTAATAGGCCTGAAAATCATTGTCCCACCAGTCCTCCATGGCAAATGCAAGGATATATTCCCTGTCGGTGGCCGGGTCGGTATACACCAGTTTTGTCAGTCCTGATAAAAGAAAATAGTTGTACGGCACCGGTTCTCCCTGCTGTACCATAAACTGATGCTTTTTGAATTTCTTGAAAGTGAAATGCTCTGCGACAAACGCGAATTCACTGTCGGTCAGGGGCATAATCTTTTCAATATGTCGCCGCAACTTTGCATGCATATTCGGGTGATGATTTGGGTAAAAACTAACATTATACCTCGATGATTTTTTACGGTCCTCATCGGTCGTGACTCTGCGGCCCTGTGAACGGGGGAATAAAAGGAGTATTATGGCCTGTTTTGTAATTTAGAGCTGAGGTTGTTCCGCCGGTTACGTCTATGGTAGTGCCGGTAACAAAAGCGGCCAGATCTGAGGCGGCAAACACGGCTACATTGGCAATATCGAGCATTCCGGGAAGCTTTTTGAGCATAGTGTCCCCCTGCATCGTGTCAATTATCTGGGACGCTAACTCATGTCCGATATGGGAAAAAGCGTCGATAAATACTTGCGAATCAGGCGACCCGCCCGACCGGTTATAAAATGACTTTGCATGGCTCTCGAAATCGGTCTGGTAAAATCCTCAACACTCATCTCGGTCAGAGGAATGTCCTGCACATCTTCCAGGCCGATTGCATTGAAAGAAATATCGACAGAGCCGTATAGACGGGACACCAACGAGACAAACGCTTCAACTTCTGTCTTGCTAAGTGCGTCTACCTGCCGGGCCTCGGCCACGCCACCTGCAGCCCTGATCTTTGCCGCGGCATTTTCAGCAGCATTCAGATGAAGTCCTGAGAGAAACACGCTCGCCCCTGCCATAGCAAAGGCTTGCCCGATAGCAGCTCCGAGAGAGCCGCCGGCACCGAATATGATTGCGTTTTTGTTTTCTAACAGCATGCCGTTTTTGATTGGTCGATTAATACCAAACTTATGAAATAGTTGAGAAGTGGCCGAATGTCAAACCGGCCAACTTGAAGGGGGAATCGGGACAGTGTAGCAGACATTCCCGTGATCGAAGAGTTCAATTGGCGAAATAAGTTTCGTCGGTTCAGCGGCATCCGGGCCCCCAAGGAGGACCTCGCTGTCGGCATTGGATTGCGAATACCGGTAAGCGTCGCTGCCAGCGTGGCCTTGCGAGAGGAAGGTAAATGCCGCCTTTTCATACCAGTACTCCTGGGGCGCGTCGCTAACGCCGGATCCTACCTGAGGATTCCATTTTTCCGTACCTTTCCTTTTTCGGGATGGCTTGCCACTCCCAGTTTAGATAGGACCTGATCTGTCAGATCCGTTTGTTTGTCACCCGAATATAGCACAAAAGGCGTTGTTTCGCCGGAACTGTAATCTGGGTAATTTCTGGCAATGTATGTCACCTGAAACTCTTTTGCGCATTCAGCGATTGCAGTTTTGACAGTCTTTTCAATTTCTGGGAATTTGCTTGCATACTTTGTGCGTAAATCCTTCTCCGCGTTTCCCTGAAATTCCTGCATGGAGGCTTGAAGCGTTTCCAGTTCGGTCGCTTTATCCTTCAAAACGGGTTCAGGCGTTTGTTTGCCCATTTGCTGATAAGCTTGCAGCTTTTGCTGGTAGGCAACCAATTTCTCTTTTTGAACTGCCTGGTATCTGGACGATGAACTATCGATTTCAGCCATCAGCTTTTTGTGCGCCGGAAGATTGGCGTAGATGTATTCCAAATCGATCGTAGCGATCTTGATCTTTTGGCATACAGCATTTGCAGACATAAATGCTGATAGTCCCAGAAGAAATAACAGTGTTCGGGTCATTTTTTTGGCAGTTTTATTTTCAAGTCAATATATTTTTCGGGCAGAGGTCGGGGAAGTGCCTCCATTTTTCAGGATGTTTATTATTTGCTTTTATTTTTTTCGATAAACGCGGCCAGATCGTCGAGATCGCTCTTTTTTAAATTATCGTCTTTCATGAAAAAAGAGACCAGGTTAGTTACCGAATTGTCAAAATAGTTTTCGACAAGTTGCTGGACCTCGTATTTCCGGTATTCCTGCTCGCTGATCAGTGGATAATATTCGTGGGTGTTTCCGTAAGTGGTGTGCGCGACAATTCCTTTCTTTTCCAGAATGCGCACGAAGGTCGCAACGGTTGTATATGCAGGCTTCGGCTCATTCATCTGCGCCAAAATGTCTTTAATGAATGCTTTGCCGAGTTGCCAGAGAATCTTCATGATTTCAGCTTCGGCCCGGGTAAGTGAACGGGGTTCCATATTCCAGATTAACAATACGATGTTACCGTAAACATACTACTAAAAAATTAGTATATAAGCTAAGTGCTTAGTTTTTCTACTAAAATATTAGTAGATCTAAATGTGCTGTTTGATTTTTGACGACGTCTGATCTTGCGGGTGTGCGGGGAAGGTCATTTTTCGCGGAAAGAATATGTAATTGCACCGCTTTGCCCGCTAAATGAACATAATTGAAAACCATCAACATTTGTAAAGCCTTTTGCTGAAAGGCGCTTCTAAGTTTGTAGCCTGTACTTACGGATAGGTTATGAACAAATTGAAGGCTGTTTTGTACGTAGCTGTCGGCGCTGCCAGCTACGGTGTATTAGCGACTTTCGTAAAAGTCGCAACGGGCGAAGGATATGCGACCGGCGCCATCACTTTTACGCAGTTTGCCACGGGCGCAATAGTCTTATTTACACTCGACCTGCTTTGGGGCAGGTCGGCCACCCGCGGAAATATGCGGCAAGCGTTGCAACTCATGTTCGCAGGCAGCAGCCTCGGACTAACCAGTACATTTTATTATCTCTCGGTAGAGTACCTGCCGGTTTCGGTGAGCATCATTTTGCTGATGCAAACGATTTGGATGGGCATACTTGCAGACGCTGTCAGGGAAAAGAGATTGCCTTCTTTAAGTCAATTGATAACGGTGCTGATCGTTTTGCTTGGAACAGTGCTTGCAACCGATTTGAGCAGCGCTGGTTTTTCCTGGGATATGCGTGGGTTGCTATTTGGCTTGCTCGCAGCCGGATGCTACACATTTGCCATGTCAGCATCCAATCGGATTGCGGTTACTTGCAATGTATTTTTTCGTTCCAAGTACCTTGTAACAGGTGGACTTATAGCAATTTTAGCCTATTGGAACGTGCATATCTTCGATAGTCTGAGCTGGCATTTAGAGTGGCGGTTCGGGTTGTTCCTCGGTTTGTTCGGGACGGTTTTGCCCCCACTCATGTTCAGCAAAGGCTTCCCGATTATCGGGCTGGGCTGGGGGAGTGTGTTGGCAGCGATAGAAATTCCCGTTTCCATCGGCACGGCCTGTTTCTTCTTAGGAGAGGAAATCTCCCTGACACAATTACTGGGCTGCATTTGCATTATCGCAGGCATTGTCTTTCATCATGTATGGGCAAAGCCGGTAACCATGCCCGTTGCCTGAAACTTGAAAGCCCCGCAAATTTGACGTTTGCGGGGCTTTTGACTATGAGCTACCTGGCAAGCTGGAGATCCGCTATACTTTTTATCCGGTTACGTTCTAGAAAAGCATCAATGGTTTCAAAATGCTCGATTACACGTTTGTCTTTGAACTCAAAGACTTTTTGGGATAAGCCCTGTAAAAAATCACGATCGTGAGAGACGAGTACCAACGTTCCGTCAAAGTTTCTGAGTGCTTCTTTCAAAACATCCTTTGACTTTAAATCCAGGTGGTTCGTAGGTTCATCCAGAATCAACAGGTTTACAGGTTCCAGAAGCAACTTCACCATCGCAAGCCGCGTTTTTTCCCCACCGGACAATACGCTTACTTTTTTGTCGATATCGTCGCCCTGAAACATAAAGGCTCCCAGAATATTCTTGATTTGGGTTCTTACATCTCCTTCTGCAACCTCGTCCACGGTCTGAAAAATAGTCAGGTTGGGATCTAACAGGGATGCCTGGTTTTGGGCAAAATAGCCAACCTTGACATTGTGTCCGAGCTGGCAGGTTCCGTCCACATCTATCTCGCCCATGATCGCCTTGATCATCGTAGATTTACCCTCACCATTCCGTCCGACAAACGACACTTTTTCCCCTCTTGAAATAGTCATGCTGGCATTTTTAAACACAACCTGATCCCCGTAGGATTTCGAGACATCTTTCACGGTAACAGGATAGTCTCCTGATCGTGGCGAAGGTGGAAAACGAAGTTTCAGGGCAGAGTTATCAATCTCGTCAATTTCAATAATTTCCAGTTTCTCCAGCATGCGCTCGCGGGAAGAGACCTGATTGGTTTTGGAATAGGTCCCACGAAAGCGTTCAATAAATTGCATATTGTCGGCAATCATTTTCTGCTGTTCCTGATATGCCTTCATCTGGTGTGCCCTCCGCTCTTCACGCAATTGCAGATAATGCGAATAGTTGGCCTTGTAGTCATAAATGCGGCCCATGGTCACTTCAATCGTACGGTTGGTGATATTGTCGATGAAGGCGCGATCGTGAGAAATAACCATGACCGCATTTGCCTTATTCACCAAAAAATCTTCCAGCCAGATCACGGATTCAATGTCGATGTGGTTGGTAGGTTCATCGAGCAAAATAAGGTCAGGCTTTTGCAACAATATTTTGGCAAGCTCAATACGCATACGCCACCCGCCGCTGAATTCCTTGGTTTGCCGCTGAAAATCTTCCGGCCTGAATCCCAATCCTTTCAAGGCCTTCTCAACCTCTGCGTCATAATTAACTTCTTCCAGCTGGTAATACTTTTCACCGAGCTCGGTAACCTGTTCGATGATGGCCATATATTCATCGCTCTCGTAATCCGTGCGGGTCTCGAGCGCGAGATTGAGTTTCTCCATTTCGGCACGCATTTCAAACACCTGCCTGAAAGCTTTGGCCGCTTCTTCGAAAACGGTACAATTATCTTCGGTCAGCAAATGTTGCGGCAGATAAGCGATAACGGCATCTTTGGGTGCACGGACGTGGCCGCGGGTGGCTTTTTGTTCACCGGCGATAATTTTCATCATGGTGGACTTCCCGGCACCATTTTTACCCATCAGGGCAATTTTATCAGTGGGATTAATAACGAAGGAAACTTCGCTAAAAAGGACAGAACCGCTAAACTCAACGGCCAAATTTTCAACTGTAATCATCTTCTCGTTGTTTGAAGCCGCAAAGCTACGAGTATAGAATTGAAAGACGGGAAAAAAGTCAACTTTTCAAGCGTTTTGGCTCAGGCCTGTTTCTACACTCTGCACCAGGTCGGCGATTCGCTTAGCGATCCCGTGTTACAGCCGTTAAAGCTCCGTAAAAAGAGTACATGCCAGCCGATGGACCGGAAGGAGAATACCAGGTTCTGTCTTTTCACCACGAGTCAGCAATGCCCAACTGTAAATAACGAAAGAGCGTATACGCAGTTAAGATCATTGATAAATTCTGTCAAATGCTGCTTTCATTGGTCAACTACGCTCCTTATCTGGCTTGTCAGTTCCGGTATCGAATCGGTTTTTTCCACGATCTTATCTACACCGATTTTTGAAAGCCTTTCACGCCATTCTTCCGGGATGGAGGAAGAATAGACCACGAGTGTCGGGTCGTCGAACTGCGATAGTTGTTGCAGCTGCACAAGGCACTGGTCACCGTCCACACGTGGCAGTTTCAGGTCGATGAATACATATCCCGGCGGCTTCGCCTCCGGATCCGAAAAGTGGGCAATTGCTGACTCACAATCGGAAAAGAACATGCAGTCAAGTGTGCCCTGCAAGTCATCGACTGCCATTCTGAAAATTTCGTGATCATCCGCATCATCGTCGATCATGATAATAAGGCCTCTGTTTTCCATCATTAGTGTGCCGGGTGAATTGAAAAGTTTAGTACAGTAAAAATATTATGCCGCCCTAATTTCGCCTTTGCCGCGGATAGGTTCTTTTCCGGATTTCTTCGACCACATGATCGTTCCATCCAGCCCTGCGAAAAAACTAACGGGATATTTCAAATCAATTTATATGCTTAAATTGGTCAGACATATCATCGACACTTAAACATGAAATTTGGACTAACACTGGCATTATTGGGCCTTACACTGGCTTCAAGTGCGCAGGGCGTTGTGGTGAATTCGGACGGAACGCATTCTCATATTATCAATAATGGCAGCACACCCCTCATCGTAAACCCGAACGGAACGCACTCTACTGCTTTTCACAATGGGAACACGTCAGTCATCGTAAACCCTAACGGAACACACTCTACTGCTTTTCACAATGGGAACACGTCGGTCATCGTAAATCATAACGGAACACACTCCACAGCTTTTCATAATGGCAACACGTCTGTCATCGTAAACCCTAACGGAACACAGTCTACTACTTTCCATAATGGCAACGCTTCTTCCGTGTTTCACAATTATCTTGTCCGGGATGAAGAAGAAGGGGAGGAAGAAGAGTCGCCGTCCAGGGCATCCTATGGCTACATACGCGCGTGGGGAAGAGGCCCGGTGGTTCCCCAGGGTGCTTTTGTCGATCTGACACAGTGGAAATCCGGCCCTGTTATTTGGGTCAATGTTAAAAAATATAAGCGGAAACCGGGCCGATGAACGATTTTTTCATACAGTTTCTGAACCCTTAACCATGAAATTGAAAACATTAGTACCGTTTATTTGCGCAGGCCTCCTGGCCACTCACACGGGTTCCGCTTCTGCGATCAATATCGGGAAAGCACGTATTGCTACCGATACCATAGTTACACCGAAGATTTTTATCAACACCGGCTTTGAGAATGCATCGCCCATGAACTGGCGGATCGACTCGGCAGGCCGGGTGATTGGGGAGATGGTGTACGATCACGAGCGTTTTTCGCCCAACCGGGCCGTGAATCACTACCATTTCAGGGTGGAGGCGGCAGCGGGAACGGAAGTGACTTTGATCCTCGAAAACTTTGACAATATCTGGAACGGCCGCCTGGCGAGCGACCTTTCGGAAAAATCGCGGTATGTCGTTTCTTTCGATAACAAAAAGTGGGAGAGCCGCCCGGTAGTGCCGCTGCCGGGCCGGCGTATCCTGATCCGGTTCAAAATGGAGGCGTCCTACGCTTACATTGCCAGCGTGGAACCTTACCGGATCAGCGACCTGGACAGGATGCTGGCGAAGGTCAGGCAAAGCAAGCACGCGAGTGTGACGACCATCGGCAAAACTTCCGAAGGGCGGTCGCTGGAAATCGTGCGGATCGGTAACGAAAATGCGCCGAAAAGACTTTTCCTCCGTGCCCGCGCGCACGCATTCGAGGCAGGCGGCAACTGGACGGTCGAGGGGCTGGTACAAAAGCTGCTCAGCAACGACGAAGATGCCAAACGGTACCTGAAAACGTATTGCGTGTATATTCTGCCCATGGCCAATAAAGACGGGGTAGCAAGGGGCAAGACGCGTTTCAATGCCAATGGCTATGATCTGAACCGCAAATGGGACAAACCCGCCGATTCTCTCATCGCGCCAGAAAACTACTACCTCGAACAATGGCTGCATAGCATGATCAAAGCGAACAAGAAACCCGACCTGGGGCTCGACATTCACAACGACGCGGGCGGAAACCTGCACGTGAGCCGGCCCGACGGTGATATCAGCGAATACTTGTCGAGCATGGAAAAACTGGAATTGCTCCTGCGCAAACATACCTGGTTCACAGAAGGCTCCACAAAGCCGAGCTTTCGCAACCCCGGTACTTTGGGAGAAGGTTTCATGGAACGGTTCGGCATTCACGCTGCCGTGTATGAGCTCAACTACGAGTGGATCGCCGGGTTAAAGAAAGCTCCACTGGCGGCCGACTGGATTTCGCTCGGAAATAATCTGGGTGAGGTGTTTTATAACTATTTCAAGTAGAGGCTCATTAGCTTGAACGCAGTCCCGCACTATGGCATATCTAATTCAACCAGCGTGATTTGAACGGTAAGTGATTTTTATGATATTTGCAGTTACATAAATTTGCTGCCATGAGAAAGGCAATACTAGTTGTTATGTTAATGACCTGTGTGGCTTGCGACGACGTCCATTTGATCGACGACGACGCTGCACGACTTCGGGGAGAGTATGCCGTTCAGCGCTACGTGATCAATGGCGATACGTTGTTTGAAGCGGGGAAAATCGACAAAATAAAAGTGGAAGATTTTAAAATAATGGTCAGCAGAAGAAGTGCCGATTCTCTGGATATTGGCTTTTCCTGGATCAAAGGTGGAGAGCAAAAAGGCCTTTACGTACGGCGTGCGAGGCTGACGCCAGGCAATGCCGGCTTCGATCTCTCGATCAATACTATTCCGCCCTATTTTTACAGGGGAACGATTGCTTCCAACACATACACCGAGCAGTCGTCCCTGGCAGGGCTTGGATTCGTACTGCTTCCCGGTAACTACCCGTTGGAAGAACTTCCCGATTCGACGGGCGGCACTGTCACCGTTATTGCCTCCCGACAGCAGTAGCCGGGGATGTGAATGCAGGCAATCTTTGCTGGTGGAAGGTTTTTATCGATAAAAAAGTGAAGTAACTGATTGATTGTCAGATAAAACGTGTTTGCATAGACTTGGATTATTTTTCGGGCAGGTTGAGATTGTTAAACCAAAATACAGGTGGCTTGCAATTAAATGGCTAAGTTCGTAGGGTAATTATAGTACGAAAGGAAGTTAAACGACCACACAATACTCTACGTTTCAATCATATGCTTCAAGGTATCCAGATACTACGCGCACTGGCTGCATTGCTGGTAGTATTTGCTCATTTCGAATATATCGAACCAGTTATCGGAGGTTTCGGAGTGGATATATTCTTCGTAATCAGTGGCTTTATCATGGCCTATATCGTCAATAAATCCCCTGACAGTTTCCTCTACCGGCGCATCATCCGCATTGTGCCACTTTATTATGCGATGACATTTCTTACAACCGGACTATACCTGGTTAAGCCTTCCTGGTTTCGAAACGTCATTTTAACACCCGAGGCCCTGGCCAGGTCATTGCTGTTCATACCTTATCATATCAAAAACAGCGGCCCTATTCTGACGCTGGGTTGGACGTTGAATTACGAAATGTTCTTCTACGTGTCTATCGCCCTTTTTATCCGCATTTTTGGAAATAAAAAAGGAATGATCCCCTGCCTTGCCGGATTGTCGATTTTTGTGCTGATCTCGGGTTTTGTGTCCTGGGAAAGTTATGAGATGCGCTTTTGGGGGAGCACAATGATTATGGAGTTTGTTGCAGGCGGGATTTTGTATTATTTATGGAAACACCGACTCCGCGATACAACCCAGCCAGTCAAGAATATATTGATTTTAGTAGGGTTTTCAGCATTGCTTTTTTCAATGTACGCTGAATATGTGTTTGGTCTTTCCGTTAAACGTTACCTGCTTTTCGGCATACCGGCTTTTTTGGTAGCACTCGGTTTTCTGATGCTGGAAAATCGCATCAATTCCAAAAACAAAATTCATTCAACCATGGTATTGCTCGGTGATTCCAGCTATGCCATGTATCTTGTTCACCCTTTTGTGATTTACGCATTCCTGCGATTGGTATATACGCGGACGGGTTTGCAGGGACCTGTATATGAATTCATTGGACTGGTATTTTCGATGGTGCTGGTCTGCCTGGTGAGCGTCGCATTGCACCGCTGGTTTGAAAAACCCGTGATTAGTCTGCTCAAATCCCTGTTGGACAAGCGGTTCGACTCTCAAAAGGTGGCCGTGAAAAGCTGATGACGTCCACTTTTAATCTCAATTACATTAAGCAACCTACTGAAATCCGACATTCGGATTAAAATCGCATGCCTAATATTGTCTTTTTTATTTACGATATCTCGTCAGTTGGCGGGACGGAACGTGTGGCTTCTGTCATTATAAATGAACTCGCCAAAAGAAATTATAATGTCTGCCTGCTAAGCCTCAATGGTGATCCGGATAAAGTTTTCTTTCCATTAGAGCCGGGCGTGAATATAGCCAGTCTGCATATGGATAAGCGGAAAGGCATTAAAAAAGTCATCAGTTCTCAGCGCAGGATCCGGCAGTGGGTTAAAAATTACCCCGTCGATACGTTTGTTACGATTGAGTCGAATATGGCCATGCATTCGGTTCCTGCACTGGCATTTACCGGAATTCGTCATGTGGTGTGGGAGCATTTCAATTTCAGGGTAAACCTGGGCAGGGCGTCCAGGTCGTTGGCCCGGCAGCTGTCACTTTGTTTCGCCGACAGCATTGTAACGCTGACAGCCCGTGATATGCAATTCTGGAAACAGGGTGCATGGTACCAGAATGCGCAGTTGGTTCACATTCCAAACCCGATGTTCCTGGAAGAGCAGCAGGTGAATGAAAATCCGGCCCGAACGGTCATTTCGGTTGGCAGGCTTACGTTTCAGAAAGGTTTTGACCTTTTGGTGGATGCGTGGGGCCTGCTGCCTCCGCAGCTTCGCCGGGAATGGAAGTTGCTCATCATTGGCGATGGCGAAGCCAAACCGCTACTTGAAAAGAAAATCGAAGAGCTTGGTATCGGAGATTCCGTGGAGCTGGTTGGAGCTACCAATGCGGTTTTCAGCTATTTTGAAAATGCTTCCGTTTACTGCCTCAGTTCCAGGTTCGAAGGATTACCCATGGTGCTCCTGGAAGCGCTGGCATTCCGCCTGCCGATTGTCGCTTTCGATTGTGATACCGGGCCGGGGGAGCTCGTCGAGGATAACCGTAACGGGATGCTGGTAGAAGCGGGAGAAGTGAGCAAAATGGCTGACTCGCTGGCGACGGTTATGCAAGACGACAAGCTTCGCGAGCGTATGAGGAACTACAAATCACAAAAAGTACCGTTGCTGGAACTGAGCAACATCGTAGCGCAATGGAACCACGTACTTAATTAAGGCCAGTTGGCCGCCGGATAACCGTTTTCTCGCAAATAGTACTATTTTTGTTAAAAATTGAACCATTTGAAAAGAATTCTATCCATCGGTCTTCTCGCATTGCTCCTATACAACATGTTTGGGCTGGCCGTTGGCGTGTTCTTTTTTGAAAATGACTTTCAAACGGCCAGTGAAACGCAGGAAGCGGATGAATACAAGGTGATGAAGTTTCCCGTGGCACCGCTGCCTTACAGCAATTCCTGGGAAAATACCGATGACGTCGCAGGCCTCTTTCAATACGAAGGCAAATTTTACAACGTCATTCATCAAAAGATTGAAAATGATACCGCGTACGTGACTTTGAAGACCAACCTTTCTGCCAGGGAGCGGTTTTTGGAACTGGCGGATCAAATAACGGATGTAAACCATACCAAAAAGGAAACCCCGATGCGGAAAGCAATCCGCTCATTGTCAGAATTAGCCAAGGTATACTGGCTCAGCCCTCATCAAACCATTGTCGTATTTACTGATGCGGCGGCAAAGGCTTGCTCGACTTATACCGGTACAAACTCCACTTTCATATCTCCGCTTCTGGCATTATTTGGCCCGCCGCCGGAACATTGACATTCTTACCTTTTTAGCAGTACTCCTGCATTGTTGACGCTCAAACCCTGTTTCCAGTTGGGAAAATGGGGCGCGTCCTCTTATTCACATCTTAATTTGTCAAAATATGAAAGCTTTATACATTTCAGGTTTTATCTTTTTATTCGGTCTGATCGCATCCGGAGGTGCTCAGGCGCAGGGTTGTGTGGCAGTACGCCAAATGGGCGGCATCAATTCAATGCCGGGCTCCTCTTCTTACAATCTCGCGAAAGGTCAGTTCCAGGTTGGGGCAAGCTATCGTTATTTTCACTCCTGGCGGCATTTCGTAGGAAGGGAGGAGCAACCTGAACGCCAGACAACAGGCGGCGGCCATGGCCCCGACGGCAAAGACCGCGGCAATGCGGTAAACATTTACTCGCATTCGCTCGATGTTAATGCGTCTTTTGGCATCACGGACCGTCTTCAGGTGAATGTGAGTATTCCGTACGTACATAACGAGCGCTCGCAGGTCCTGAGATCAACAATCATCGATACAACCCGTTACAGCGTTTTTGCGCAAGGGTTGGGAGATGTGCGTTTGGGGGTTAACTATTGGTTGATCGACCCTGCCAAAGCACACCACGGCAATATGATGATCGGTGCGGGTGTGAAACTGGCAACAGGCAAGCATGATGTGATGGATGATGCGCTGCAGGCCGATGGATCCAAGCAAAGCGTAGTAATGGACCAAGCTATTCAGCCCGGCGACGGCGGCGTTGGTATTTCACTGGAATTTCAAGGTTTCAGGCAAATAGTCAATAATATCTACGGGTTTGCCAATGCGTATTATTTGTTCAACCCGAAGGAGTCTAATGGTACTTTCAAGTCGGCTCCTACGGCCGGGCTGGAGGGTTACAACCTCTATGCATGCCCTGATCAGTATTTTGCCAGAGCGGGTGTGATGGCCGGAATCGGAAAGGCCCAGAAACTGACACTCTCATTGGCCGGAAGATTGGAAGGAATCCCTGCCTATGACGCATTTGGAGGACAGGTTGCCTATCGCCGTCCCGGCTATGTCGTGGCCATCGAACCGGGCGTGACTTTCCGGACAGGAAATCACACGTTCAGTCTTTTTGTACCCTACAATTTTATCAAAAACCGTATCCAGAGTGCGGCGGATATTGCCCGTCAGAAAATGGAAAACGCTGTTATTACCGACGAATCCAAGAAAGTCCACATTCAAGGCGATGCGGCTTTCGCCGATTATTCGATCAGTCTGAATTATGCTTTCCGGTTTGGCAAAAGAAGGTAGTTACAAACCAATGGGATGGAAGTCTCGTAAACGAAGACATGATTAATGCTGCCTAAGCGTGAATGCCGGTAATTTTTAGAATATCTTGCTGGCGGAAGGAGATGGGCGGAGCGATAAAGGAATATCAGAGTAGAAAATCATGTCTTCAAAGTTTATGATGAAAGTATCCGGTCTGCAAGCAGAGCCGACCGGATACTTTCATCTGCAAAATTGCTAACCTCATGCCTACTATTTACACCGGTGACGCAGCATTGTTAGAAGGCCTGAAACTAGGTGATGAGGATGCATTTGAGCAAATCTATGACCGGTACTGGCACAAGCTTTACAGGGTTGCGAAAAACAAGGTCCGGGAGTCTGATGAAGCGAAGGAAATCGTGCAGGATATCTTTCTGGATCTTTGGGCCCGGCGCGGAACGGTAGCTATCTGCGAGTTGGAACATTATCTGCTGGGTGCCGTCAAATTCAAAGTGCTGGACTATTTCAAAAAAGAAATTGTACGCAGAAACTATGATCAGTTCGTCTTTATCAACATGTCTGAGGCAGATTGGGATACGGAAGAAGAGCTTGCCTACAATGATCTCAATCAATCTCTCATTGCCTGCATCGACCAGCTTCCCGACAGAACCCGGGCCGTGTTCGAACTGAGCAAAATGCAGCATAAGCCGAATGGTGAGGTTGCCAAAATCCTGAAAATATCGACAAGGACTGTGGAATATCATCTTAGCCAGGGACTTAAAACGCTTCGCATTCAATTGCAGGACTACAATCTTTGTCTGGCGCTACTTCTCGCTCACCATTTCTCCAAATAGGTGCTCACGAAATCCCTATAAATATTCTAAGAAGTTTACCATTGTTTGTGGCCTTTAATGTAAATTTTCTAATAATTAATAAACTTATTTGTGGCTCGGGCGATGTCAGATCTACTTACACATGGACACCATTGTGTTTAACGATCAGATACAGGCATGGGCAAAAGTTGGAAAGGGTTTTATCGGCTGATACATCGCTATCAGCATGACACGATTAACCCGATTAAAAAGCAGGTAATGGATTTTTGGTATGATTCGATCAATCATGCCAGCGCAGACGCCCCGCAGGAGGATCAGAGACTGAAAGCGGATATCTGGGGCGCGATCCGGAAGAATATGCACGAGTCACCGGAAGCAGTCGAGCCGCTGACCGGCAGAAGATGGTGGCAGTCTTCGTACTTCAGGTTTGCGGCGACGGCGGCTTTCCTGATCATAGGATTTGTTTTTTATAAAGGCCAATTCGCCGGGCGAAACTCGGTCATCGCAAAGGTCCCCGACTCGATGATCAGCAACCTGGTGAAGAATGAGAATGCTACCGGCAAGCTCAAACTGGTTAAACTTCCTGATGGTACCAGGGTGTCGCTGTACCCGGGAGCCGTACTGTTTTACCCAAATGTCTTCACGGCGGATAAGCGGGATGTATTTTTGAAAGGGGACGGGTATTTTGATGTAACCCATGATCCTGGCAGGCCTTTCAGCGTTTATGCGGATCATATCATTACCAAAGTACTGGGAACCAGCTTTACGATCAAAACCAACAGGAAAGGAAGTATCGAGGTAGCTGTTCTGAGGGGGAAGGTAAGGGTGAAAGAGAACGCGTCGGGCACCCGCGCATCCGACACGGGTAAGGAGGTCACTCTTACACCTAACAAGAAAGTAACATTTTCATTTGATACCAGGGAAATGGTAACAAGCCTGGTTGAAGAGCCGTTGCCCGTGAGCCAGCGGGAAAACACGGATAACAAAAATGCTTTTATTTACACAGACAAGCCTGTTTCGGAAATTATTCCACAGCTGGAAAAGGCTTATGGAGTAGCCATTCTTCTTGAAAACAAAAATCTCGCCAACTGTACCATTACTGCCGACGCATCGAACCTGGGTGATCTTTTCGCGCTGCTGGATGTGCTGTGCGCTGCTGTCGATGCCAGTTACGAAGTGAGAGAGGACCAGATCTTTTTAACGGGATCCGGATGTAATGCTATTCAGTGATTTTTTAACTTTTAACAACATACATATGCAGATAAACGCTACGTAGCAATAAAAGGACCGAACATGCTGGAAGCATTGATCGGTCCCGATTCCCATCCCTCGAAAAATCTCGGTTGTTTCATTCTGGACAAATGAAATACTGGGAACATTTAAATCATCCTGTGATCTAACATTGTAAAAAAATGAAAAAAGGACTAGAAATCATAGAGCCCTGGCGGACTATCATGAAAGTGTCATCCCTACAAATGCTTCTTGCGATCATGGCCTGCACGTATTCGTACGGCGGCGAAACGCACGCGCAAGAGCTTCTTTTGAGAAAAGTCTCCGTTGAGGCCCAGCAAAAGACGATCCGGTCTATACTTGCGGACCTCGCAACAGCCGAGCATATCAAATTCGTATATAGTAAAGAGTTACTTCCGGTAGAGCGGAAAATTTCGCTATCCGCGCATAACAAAAACATATCTGAAGTGCTGGATCAGCTATTCAGCCCCGACAATGTTTCTTACAAAATCGTGAGGAACAGGATCATTCTCAAGCCGGCGGGCCGGGAACCGTCAGGCGCACTTTCTCACGAGGAAAATAATTCCCTCGCGGCCGCGCCAAATGCCGTGGACAAGAATATAAAGGGAGTCGTCACCTCGGGTAAAAGCGAAGCTTTGCCTGGCGTGAACATTGCCATTAAAGGAACGACCCGGGGGACGACGACTGACGTGAATGGCGCTTATTCGCTGGACGTCCCTGATGAAGGCGCTATTCTGGTGTTTTCTTTTGTTGGACACATGACCCAGGAAGTAAAGGTAGGAGATGCTTCGGTGATCAACATTGATCTGGCACTGGACAACAAGGCGCTGGAAGAGGTAGTGGTGGTAGGGTACAACTCACAAAGCAAAAGAAATCTGATCAGCGCGGTGGCGACGGTTTCGGGCGAAACGATTACCAAGCGGGTGGCTACCAACCCGGTAAGTTTGCTGCAAGGCCAGCTTCCAGGCTTGCAGGTGATACAAAATTCGGGAGAGCCGGGTAATGAGGGCATTCAGTTGAGGGTGAGGGGTACTGGTACGTTCAGTGGTGCAGGAAACGACCCTTTGGTGATTGTGGACGGTTTGCCGGGTAACCTGAGTATACTCAACCCAAACAACATCGAGTCTATCACGGTGTTGAAGGATGCTGCTTCGGCCGCGATTTATGGGGCTAGGGGGGCAAATGGCGTAGTCGTCGTCAAAACTAAAAATGGCAATGGTGGCGGTTTTGCGTTCGGATACGGTTTCAACATCGGTATATCCAATCCTACTCAAATCCCGAAAACGATTACCAACTCGGCCGAGTTTATGGAGCTTTCCAACGAGGCCCGCACCAATTCCAATTTGCAACCGCTCTACACCCAGGCCCAGATCGATTTGTACCGAAATGCTACTGACAGGGTCAAATATCCGAACCACAACTGGCTGGACGATCTTTTCAAACCGGCTTATGTGAAAAACCATTTTCTCAACATGGCGGGGGGAAGCAAGGATGGGACGACTTTTAATGTCGGCCTGGGGATAACTGACCAGCCCGGCGTCATGATTGGCTTCGATTACAAAAAATACACGATGAACCTCGGCCTTTCCTCCAAGGTGCACAAGCGCGTGACCCTGGGTACCAACCTGCAGTTCCGGTACGGAGACCAGCAGGCACCCAGCAATGGGAGCACCGATATGTTCCTGTCTACCATGGCACAATCGCCGCTTTACCCGCCGCAAACGGCAGATGGCAAATGGATAAAAAGAGCCTTCCCCAACGAACAGGGAAACAAAAACACGATTGCAACGGTGAAAGAGAAATCCATGCAGTATACCAAAGATTACTTTGCGCAGGGAAATATGTCCGTGGATGTAGACGTGCTGGATGGTCTAAGGTGGGAGAATAGAGCCGGCTTTAACTACCAGAACACGAAATGGAGCATTTTCAGGCCGGTAGTGCCCATGTATTATTTTAATGATATGAGCTCGGCAGGTTTGCTCGACGTGGGAACTCCTGGTTTGAATGTTCAGCGTAATGATTTGATATATAGTGTGTTCTATACGCAGCTTAATTACCACAAAACATTTGGCGACAATGCAATTTCTGTTTTGGGCGGTTACCAGCAGGAAGTCAATCAGACCAGCAGAATAACGGCGTCGAGAAGGCAATACCCGACTAATCTCCTAACTGAATTGGATGCGGGGCCCGCGGACGGGCAAACCAATGGCGGCACTTCGGAGAAATGGGCTATCCATTCGCTTTATGCCACTGCCAATTACAGTTTGAAAGACAAGTACCTGCTCGGGGGAAGCGTCCGGTACGACGGTACGTCACGCCTGCCATCGGATACGCGCTGGGGACTATTTTATTCCCTTTCCGCCGGGTGGCGGATTTCGAAAGAAGCTTTT
Source organism: Dyadobacter sp. OTU695 (assembly GCF_038440355.1). NCBI lineage: Bacteria > Pseudomonadati > Bacteroidota > Cytophagia > Cytophagales > Spirosomataceae > Dyadobacter > Dyadobacter sp. OTU695. The sequence continues at coordinate 29,309 of NZ_JASATN010000034.1, forward strand.
CTGCAACATGCAGATTGGCTTAATGACATGAAACTGCGGGCGTCTTACGGTCAGTTGGGTAACCAGAATATCGGTACCTATCCCTATCAATCCACATTAACCAACGCCAACTATGCTTTCGGCGGGTCGACGTCCACGGGCTTTGCCGCTCAGTCCATTGTGGATCCTAACCTTACCTGGGAAACGACAAGGTCTGTCAATGCCGGTGTGGACATTACCGCTTTCAACAATAAGATCACTTTGTCGGCCGATGTGTTCAATAAATACACTTTCGACATCCTGCGCGGGTCGCAGGTGCCGTTGTGGCTGGGCCTGAATGCGCCTACGATCAACAACGGTGCGGTACGAAACAAAGGTATCGAGTTAAATCTCGCGTATTCGGGCCGCAACGAACGGGGACTTTCTTATACGGTAGGCCTGAATGCCCAGGCATATAAGAATGTACTGGAAAAGTTCGGGAAGACGGAGATCAATACCGTCCCCAATTCGATCCGGGAAGAAGGCCATCCGCTGGACGAGTTCTATGTCTATATCTGGGACGGGATTTTCCAGAGTCAGGCAGAAATCGACGCCTCTCCAAAGCAACCGGTTACACCTACGCCCGGTGATCTTAAAATCAAGGACGTGAATGGCGACGGGTTGATCAGCGAGAAGGACCGTACTTACCAGAAAGGCAGGTATCCTGCAATGCAACTGGGCCTGAATCTTTCGGCGGACTGGAAAGGATTTGATATTGCAGCCCAGATTTTCAGCTCCGTGGGCCAGAAAATTTATGTCAATGGATGGGGTATCGAGCCATTCAGACAAGGCTCGGTGCCTACCGTGGACTGGAGAAACAGGTGGACGCCTTCGAACCCATCCAATTCAATGCCGAAAATATATGTGGCCGACGGATATGCACCGGTACAGAACTACAACTCGACCTATTTCCTCAAAAATGCCTCATTTGCCCGCCTGAAAAACGTCCAGCTGGGCTATACCGTCCCAAGGAACATCATTGACAGGGTTAAAATGAAGTCGGTGAGGGTTTTCGTTTCAGCGGAAAATATTTTGACGGTCAGTAAGTTCCCTGGTCTGGATCCGGAAAGGGTGAACAGTGGAAATTACCTTGCTTACCCGCAAAACAGGACATACACGTTTGGCATTAATGTCCAATTCTAACAGACCTTAAAACATTGACATATGAAAAGTTTACTATATACAGTTCTGACATCCGTAACGCTCTGCTTTTCGGCCATTTCCTGTACCGATGATCTGGATGTGGCGCCTCCCGATAAACTTTCGACCAACATTTTCTGGAAGTCGGAGACAGATGCGGATCTTGCTTTGACGGGCCTTTATAACTTTTTATACGCCCCCAGCGGCGGTTATGCTACGTCTCAATACCAGGTTTTTGCCTGGGATAATTTCAGTGACGATTCCTACGGGCAGTACAACTATGGCGGTGGTACCAGCGCGCTTTCATCCGGGATCACACCGCAGTCGGGAGATTTTGTGAGTAATTATTACACGAACAACTACAAAGCGATTGCAGCAATCAATTCATTTCTGGCCAATGTCGGTAAAGTTTTGAAAGGGGATAAGCTGGGCCAGTATGAGGGAGAAGCGTATTTTCTGCGGGCCTTCAATTACTTCTGGCTGGCGCAGCTTTACGGGAATGTAGTCATTACCACCGAAGACCCGTTTTCCGTGGATTTCAAATCGGCAAGGGCGAAATCGGAAAAAGCGGAAGTGCTCAAATTAATCGAGGAAGATCTTACGAAGGCGATCGCCTCTTTGCCCGACAATGCTTACAAGGACGGACACGCCGTCAAAAGTACTGCACAAGGTTACCTGGTGAGGGTATTGTTGTATCAGAAAAAGTACGCGGAGGCGGCTGCACTGGCGAAGCAGATCATCGACGGGAGCAAGTACAGTTTGCTGGTCAATTATGAAGGTAATTTTTTCAAACCTGCTCAAAACAGCAGTACGGAGATTATGTTCTCCGTCAAATACTTACAACCTAACCTGCTGCATCAGGATGTTGCACTGGCAGTTTCTCTGCAACGTTGGAAAGGTGAGCTCGGCACGCAGGACCTGATCAATGAATATGAGGCCATTGATGGAAAGGATATTGCCTCCTCGGCGGTTTACGATCCTGCCAAGCCATTTGAAAAAAGAGACCCCCGAATGAGGCTCACCTTCTTTTTCCCGGGCGATACCAAAGCGCAGGGGTGGCCATTTACGGGAGACCTGTCGGTAGCCACGCCTGGTAAGGACAGCTGGATAAATGGTTTTTATGCAGTGAAGAAATGGCTCGATCCCAGTCTTGTTAACCCGGATTACGGCGCGATTGATGAGGGAGACTTCGTGTTGTTGCGTTATGCGGATATCCTGCTGATGTATGCGGAAGCTGAAAATGAGGCAAAAGGTCCTGCAAACGCTATAATGGCCGTAAATCAGGTTAGGAAAAGAGCGGGAATGCCAGCATTGGCAGCCGGGCTTTCGCAAGCTGAACTGAGGGAAAAGATCCGGCATGAACGGCGCGTGGAATTCGCGTTGGAAGGTCAGCGCTACTTTGACCTGAGGCGGTGGGGCATTGCCACGAAGAAATTGAACGGCTTTGTTCAGAATCCGCTCGCACCAACCATCAAGTCCAAGTACGAGGATAAATACGAGTTCTGGCCGATTCCTCAAACTGAAATCGATCGGAATGCGCCTGTTTTAACACAAAATCCTGGCTACTAATGCCTGTTAGCGGATCGCTGCATTTACTTCTCACCTCTATGTAATGATTTAACTGGCAGGGAGTTATTAAGAATATAGTGAGTCTAAACCTATTGCATGCTGTCATTTGACGGCATGCAATAGGTGTTTTTGGGCGACAGCGAGACAAAGGCGACAGCGAGACAAATAGGACAGCACCTATTCAAAATTTTTTAGAAAACAATTGCGTAACTCGAAAGTTACGTTTACATTTGCGTAACTTCAAAGTTACTCGATATGACGAAAATTATTAAACATCAGTTTTCCTTCGCACATCCTGTTGAAACCGTGTGGGAATACCTTACAGATTCGGAATTGCTGGCATCGTGGTTAATGAAAAACGATTTCAAGCCCATCATCGGGCATGAGTTCCAGTTCAGGACCGGGCCGGTTCCTGCTATGAACTTCGATGGAGTCTTTTACTGTAAAGTGCTGGCTATTGTGCCGTTGAAGCATTTATCGTATTCCTGGAACAGCCGCTCAGGCGATGGGAATATCAACATGGAATCCGTTGTGAACTGGAACCTGGTACCCACCGAAAAAGGCACCGATCTGTTTCTGGAACATAGTGGTTTCGCTAAAAAAGAGAACCTGGCTATCTACAATGGGCTACTACTCGGCTGGGTGGAAAAACTGGAAAAAATTGCAAAACTGTTAAACGCGGCAAAAGATGGCAATACCAACCCTTGATGTATTCCAGGTAATTGGTGATCCCAGCAGAAGAAAGATGCTTATGCTTCTCTTTGCCGGCAGCATGAACATCAATAACCTGGCTGAAAATTTCGATATGAGCCGACCGGCAGTGTCCAAGCATGTTAAAATCCTGGAAACGGCTGGATTCATCTCCGTCACCGACGTGGGGAGAGAACGGTACTGCACGCTCAAAAAGGATGGGTTCGAGGAATTGCAGGAGTGGATCTCCTACTTCGATAAATTCTGGTCGACCAAGCTGCAAAAATTGGAAGATCTGTTAAACAACAAACCGGCATTTGATGATCCTGAAGATAAAAGCTAATGATTAACAACTAAAAACAGACAAAATGGAAACACCCGATTTTACGGTTACCCTATTGGTCGACCAGCGTCCCAAAGAGGTGATCGAGGCGGTTGGCAACCCCCAAAACTGGTGGTCAGGCGAAGTGACAGGCAAGGCAATGCAGCTTGGCGACGAGTTTTCGTATCGTTACAAAGACCTGCATTATTCCCGCCAGCGAGTTGTGGAGCTGGTTCCGGAACAGAAGGCCGTTTGGCTCATTACCGAGAGCGAGCTTGGTTATGTGGAAGACAAAAACGAGTGGACAGGTACGAAGATCAGTTTTGAAGTTACGCCGGAGGGAGATAAAACCAGGCTCCGTTTCACCCATTTCGGCCTGGTCCCAGCGGTAGAATGCTACGACGCCTGCTCAAACACGTGGAGCGCATTGATACAACAGAGTCTGCACAGCTTAATTACAACCGGCAAAGGACAGCAGCTCCTTCTGGCTTGATCGACAAGCCACTTCCTCACAGCAAATTCCGCATTTTACATTCATTCATTTGCTGGCCACATGACAGAAATCAGCGTGGCCAGCCTTACTAAACTCATGCAATGACAAAAGATTTCAAAACCTCATTCTCGGTAGAACAGTCTGCCAATGAAGTATTTAACGCCGTAAATGATGTCCGCGGATGGTGGTCCGAGAAAATTGACGGCGTTACCGACGCGCTTGATCAGGAATTTACCTACCAGCGGAAAGACCTTCACAAATGCACCATGAAAATTGTCGAGTTTGTACCCGACAAAAAAGTGGTATGGCTTGTGCTTGACAACTATTTCAGCTTCACTCAGGACCAGTCGGAATGGAAGGACACCCGGATCGAATTCGAGATATCAGAAACGGGCGGAAAGACGGTTCTTTCTTTTACCCATCGGGGACTGGTCCCGGAACATGAATGCTATAACATCTGTTTCGACGCGTGGACATTTTATATTAATGAAAGCCTAAAAAGCCTTGTTACGAAAGGTGTCGGCCAGCCCAATCCGCTAGTTGAATAACACCTTTTTTGCTGGAAGCGGACCGTTTTCCAGCACAGCATGGTACCCAGATAGTGGCTACTTGAAGCGATTCGCTGAGACGGGTAGTCAGTTCGGTTGCAGTCGGGTAACGCGCCATTTATCGCCAACGAAAACCACCACACGTTTCTCTTCGATTTCGCGTCGGAATGTAATCAGGAATTTTCCAAGGAATGCTTCGTCCCTGATTTGTATGTTTGGAAAAGCCCCTTTCAGTATGTTTTACCGAAAGGGGTATACTAAACTAAGAGCCGCGGGTTCAAAACTTTATTCCCGAATGGCAGCCGGATCGGACAAGATGATGCGGGCAATCTCGTCCTTTCGTTTAAAGCTCACGCCCTGATGTTGCTGGATATACCGGATCAGATCATAAGTAGCTTTTACCATTTGGGGCGTTCCACCAATACGGTCATGGAAGCTAATCGACATCTGCCTGCGCCTGTGGGCACCCTCCTTATAAAGCTGGTCGAACTCCGATTTAGCCTGTTGGAAGAACTGGTCGACCGAAAAGTTTTTCCCTTCAATCAATAGGATGTCATTACAGCGCAATGTGTAGGGGATAACCGCGAAATCGCCTTTTTTAACCCTGACGATAAAAGGCTCATCACGACTGAGGTCGTCGATATGATACTTAAATCCCAGCTCTTTCAATATATCGAGTGTGTGATCGCCTCTTCTGAGCCAGTTCGCATTGTAGCCGACCGGAATGGTCCCTGTTACCTGGGTGATTGCATCGGCGCCCTTTTTTATGAATTCCTTTTCCTGCTCATAGCTCATGTCATATTGCGCGCTCCAGTTCATACCATGCGCCGCCGCTTCATGGCCTCTTGCGACAATCGCCCTCGCTAAATCCGGATTTTTGAGAACTGCGGCACCAACCATGTGAGAAGTGACCTTCACACCAAGTTCATCCCAGTTATCCAGCATTCGCGGGATCCCTTCTTTGTAACCATATTCATACCAGGTAGCCGCGGGAAGGTCTCTGAATCCCTGCCGCATATTTTGTGGAAAAGGGCTTTCGGCATTGTCCGGCTGCCCGCCAGACTCAAATTGCATGGAAATGGATACTACCAAACGCGAGCCGTCCGGCCACTTGTTCTGATGATTCCCAGCAGGTTGCCGGGAGGCCATCACGTCGTCCGGCCTATTGAGCAAACCAGCTACGCCCAGCATGCCGGTTTCTCTCAGAAATGTTCTTCTCGTGCTCGTTGTCATTACTTGTTTAAGATTTTGTCGACCGCCCAAGTGTTGCTCGCAATGAATTGGAGCAGGACCCCAAAATAGGCGAGATGGATAAGCTGGGAGGGAAGCGCTTCCCAGTTTTCGACCATTGTGGTACCGAATATCAGTACCAGCATCAGAACGGCGCCTGAAAACACTGCTGTTTCGGTAAACAGGCCGACCAGGAGCAAAAGACCAATGCCCAGTTCGGCAAAGGGCAGCACGAGGCTGAAAGGCTTAATCAGCATTGCCGGCAATACCGATTTCGCGAAGCTTCCGACCATCCAGTCACTGAACGCATTCAGTTTGGTTAACCGGATCATGCCGTGCCCAAACATGCTGATACCGATCCCCAGGCGCAGCAGCAGAAAAACTGTTGTATTCATTTTATAGAGATTAATGTTTTGTACAACAAAGGTCGGGTCGATATTTCTATAAAATCGGTATATTTGATTGATATTTCAGTAAAATAAGTGGATGAGACTTAAAAATTTACATCGGCCTTATGAGATCGAGTTGCTTGAAGCGGATCAGTTTAAGGCCAGGCAATTCAAGAATTCCTTTTTTGAATTAGTATATGTTTTGGAAGGAACCGGCATTCAGATCATCAACGATGTCGAGCTTCCATATGGCTCGGATAAGCTTTTCTTACTATTTCCGCAAGACAGGCATGGATTTGAGATTAGCGAAAAAACGCGCTTTGCATTTATCCGCTTCAATGAGAGCTACCTCAGGACACAGCCCAAAGAATGGCTTCAAAAACTGGAATATATCTTTCATAACTACGACCATTTGCCGGGCTGTATCCTTAAAACCGTGACGGATAAACCGCTGGTGAGGTCCCTGGTTGAAGCGCTTTTACGGGAACAGCAATCGCCGGGTTCCAGTGGCGTGGAGGTGACCCAGCAATTGCTCAATACGGTGATCACCATTGCAGCCCGGAATATCGCCCTGATTCAGCATGCAGAGGCGTATCATCCAGCGTTGCCGCTTTCGTTGTTGGGATATGTCCACCAGCACATCCATTCCCCGGAGGAGCTCAGAGTAGAAAAGCTGGCAGCATATTTCCACAGATCGCCCAACTACGTCAGCCAGTTTTTCAAACGTGAAACGGGAGAAACTCTTCAGAATTACGTCAATCATTATCGTTTAGCCCTGATAGAGTCTCGTTTGCTTTACACTAATGCGCGGCTGGACGACATAGCGGCAGAATTCGGCTTCACGGATAGCAGTCACCTAAACAAGACTTTTAAAAAGCTCAAGGGTTTATCGCCATCCCAGTATCGAAGATCGGCACGGGTTACCCGGCATATTGCGGCAGTTTAGATTGCGTTATAGAAGGGCATCATGTTGAAGCGTCATTCCCCAATGATCTTTTTACGGTGCTCCATTCCCCAATCGGTCAGGTTATTGATGATCGTTTTCAATGTGAGGCCGTGCTCGGTCAGTTCGTATTGGACAGTCACCGGTTGGGTATCCAGCACAGTTCTTTTAACTAGCTGGTTGATTTCCAGTTCTTTTAATTCCTTGCTTAGCATTTTATTGGAAATGCCGTCGACATCATTGAGAATATCGGAAAACCTCCTTTTGTTATAATAGCAAATGGATGAAATGATTGAAATCTTCCATTTGCCGCTGAGCACCTCCATTGAATCCTGGACGGCCATCATTTCCTTTTTATGCTTGTCGTTCTGACGGGGTTCGCACTCCATATGTTACTTTGTTACCTCGACGTTACTGTCACTTTTCGCTACAAAGTTACGAAAAGTAACAAGCTCATCCTAACTTTGCAATCCAAACTTAAATGGATAATCAAAGTGAATAAATTGCAGAACAAGGTGGCCCTGGTAACAGGCGCATCCAAGGGTATAGGCGCGGCCATCGCCAAACAATTCGCAGCAGAAGGCGCAAAAGTGGTGGTGAATTACGCATCGAGCAAATTTGAAAAGAAACTTATCGACACCACGCCACTCGGCCGCACGGGACAACCCGACGACATAGCCAAGGTGGCCGTGTTCCTCGCATCCGACGACGCAGCCTGGATTACGGGCGAAAAAATCTCCGTTTCGGGCGGCATCTACGGGTTGTAAGCAGCACCTATTCTCTATTGATTTTAATACAAAATACATGGACAAGCTAAAAAACAAAGTGGCCGTCATTACCGGCGGCAATAGTGGTATCGGCTTCGGTATTGCGGAAGCTTTCAGGAACGAAGGCGCGACAGGTGTTATCACAGGACGGAACCAGGCGACATTAAATAGCTCCGTCGAAGCATTGGGCGAGGGATTTATAGGCATCCGGGGCGATGTTACCAACCAGGATGATTTGGAAAATATCTTCCGGCAAACCGCTGATGCACTTGGGAAAATTGATGTTTTGGTAGTGAATGCAGGTGGAGTAGTGGACGGGATTCCGATGGGATCCATCAGCGATGTGACCGAGGAAGGCTACGACCGTTATATGGACCTGAACCTGAAAAGCACCTATTTTACCGTGCAAAAGTCGTTGCCGTATCTGAATGACGGTGCGTCGGTCATCCTGATCGGCTCGAGCGCCGCCCATCGCGCCGCGCCCGGAATGGCGATTTACAGTGCTGCCAAAGCGGCCGTGATTTCACTGGCAAAGGGCCTGTCGCTGGATCTGCTTGCCAGAAACATCCGGGTCAACACCCTGTCACCGGGCTCGATCGATACGCCTGTCTTTGGGAAACTGGTACCCGAAGAACATTTGGAACAGGTAAAGCAAACGTGGATCGACATTATCCCTGTTGGCAAGCAAGGCCTTCCGTCCGATATCGGAAAGGCGGCGGTGTTCCTGGCTTCGGACGATTCTGCTTTTATCGTGGGAACGGAAATCCTCTCGGACGGCGGAATGACCAACATCAGCCTCATGAAATAGTCTCAATCGACTCTTTTTAATTTATTCGTTGAAACCAGGTGTGGCGCTTTTTGGTTGCACCTGGTTTCAATGCTATGGAAAAGCCGGGTGATGTCTGCTGTTAATTGTCTTCTTCTTAATTATGTAAGTAATGCGGCCATGTCTTGTAGGTCTTTTGGTCATGGAAACCGAAAGGGGGGGCAGAGCGGTGTTTTGAAAAAAAAATCAAAATATTTTTATCCGTTGCTTGCATGTTAAAAATGTATCTCCTACTTTTGCACCCCAATCAACAACAACGGTAAACGAAAACGATCGTTAACCACTAGTTCTGAGAAGCATCAGAGCAACGTTCTTTGACATGATGAAGAGAGCAAGAAGATAGGTTCGTTATAGACAAGCGGTCAACTTTTTCGGAAGTGAGATCATATTAAT
>NZ_JASATN010000035.1:0-36150 GCF_038440355.1 Dyadobacter sp. OTU695
GTTAGCGTTATTTCCAGACAAATGGAGTAGAGGGATATCGTTTATCTCATTAACAATCGTGCCGTATTTAGCCTCCGCACTCGTTGTTTGCAAGACAAATCTTGGATCTGATCTAGTGGCTAAAATGTTACTCGCTTACCTCACAGCATTCATAGGGATCGGCTCTATTCTCACATATCAATTATCCTTGATACGTCGTAACATTAGACAGTTGCGATAATCTCGATCTTTTATCCTAACCTATCACTATGCACTGCTAGTGCTTTGTTGACTTCATTCCACAATAAATCTCGATCACTCTCGTGTAATCGACTGGAAAGAACCTATCTCGAACTTTTTCCAAAGCTGCAACCAAACGTTCTTGGTCTGCCTGCTGTAATCCATTGACATGCTGACATTTCACACACTTCAACTCACGATCAGGAATGCTTTCACCGCAAGCGCAGTAAGGATTTGATGGCTGTTGTAGGGCGGCGCGGATTGTTTCCCAAACCACAACCTCCCACGTACAATAGTCTGTGTTTGTCAAATCCTTCAAAGAATGAAAACCCTTTGACTCATGTAGTTGCTGTTCCGCATACTACAAACCTTTCCCGTTCCACATCGGTCGGGGTTTGACGCGAAGATCACGGCGAACATACTCAACCGTGCTATTTCCTATGAAATTCGACCATGCGCTATGGATAAGGGCTTATCTCGCCATCGAAATATTTCGACTGTATGGTACACGCGTGTACTGCTTCCGGCATATAGTATTTTCGTTGGTCATTTAGTATTTCATTTTCCCACAACGTATCACGGAACTATAGGTCTGTCACGTTGTCATTCTGGTTTGTACCCGCAGGTCAAATGCGTAAATTTGAGCAAACTCTGCTCAGGAATGAAAGATACCCTTGCGTCTGCGAGAAGCATTTACCATTTACTAATGATCGTTAGTACCATTATTTTCATCGTATCGCTCAGTATGAAGAGAATAAAAGATCCTTATGATCGCGCCTTGTTTGAAATCAACCAAACGGAGGACACACTGAAATCTCTCGCGAAAACCAATAAGGCTAGATTTGTTTATGGTAACCACTTTCTTGTTCTCTCGGAACAGGATTTAACTGAAATGGTTAAGAGATCTAGGTCGAAAGACAAAATAATTGATTCCCTGACCAACAGGCTAAATGACTTGATATTAGAGGACAAGGCAAACATGAGGATATTGAAACAATATTTAAGGCAGTCTCTGGCGGATCTTAAAGAACTTCAATCACTTGTTCCAATTTCCCGAGATAACGGCAATGATCAACTTGCTGATTCCTTAGAATTTAGGGCGATTCCAACACAAAAAGGACGAATTAGAGAAATACAGGGATTCCTGGCTACGGGGAAGGTCGATTTCTCGGATAGACCAGATGTCTCCCCGTATGACATGTTTTCCAAGGAATACAAACCTGATAGTGTCACCCTGATTCAGCTCAGTGCTCAGTCGGTGTATTCGGATACAACTATATTCGCATACATATTTGATGAATATCCAGAATTTATACGCTTAGTTAGGGATAACCATCACAAGCCAATCAATGAAGTAAAGGAGTTATTATCCGAAAAATCGGAGGAATTCAAGAAGAGCAAACAAACTGACATTGAACTCCTTGGACTAAGAATGAACATCGACAACTCACACATAATAGCACCTTTTGCGTGTATTGCGCTTGAATTGTACTTGCTCGCTTTACTCTGGCATGTATTTATTCTTCTGCGCACTACGTCCAGCGCTCACATCGTGAGAGAATATCCATGGATATTTCTTTTTGAAAATATTCTTGCCTACACTATTTCTATGGCTTCCCTATCCTTTGTATTGCTCGCTACTGTGAACCTTTTATCTAAGTCCCTAATGGGAGATGGTTGGAGGTGGATATACTGGTCATACGCAATCAGCAACATGGTTCTGATGATCATAATTATGCTTCTCAGTATGGTAATCAGAAGAAAAGCGCGCGAAAGCTCTGATATTGACGCATTTTAGATCTTAGCAATCAGTAGGCTTTCGTAAGTCTTTTTTAACAATGGCTTACCCAGGAAGTCTTTTGGGCATTACAAGTGGGAGTTGCTCATTCATCCAATGCTTCAGTTCAAAAAGGATTGGCACCGCCTTTTTCGGTCTCAACCGTGTCTTTTATTCCCTATCTAGCCGCTGCCGACGAATTTGTTCTTCCAGGGCATGAAGTTGCTGAATGTGCCCCACGACATGATTAGCCAGATGTTTATTACGGAAGAGAGTCAACGTTTACGGCGGGCATGCGCCATGCAGTAGACCGTCAACATGTCGGCATAATTTCCAAAAAGCTTTCTGTACACTGAGTAACCCTCTACCCGAAGGATGGCCTTAAAGCCACCAAGCATTTGCTTGGGGCCGCTTTGGTCATGGCCTTTACGGTAGTCAAACAGACTCAGTTTGTCACATGGGGCATTGTAAACCCACATAAAGTATCTGATGTGAAGGGGTGGGTTCCCAATTGGTTGCCTTACCAGTACTACCAAATACAAGAACGAAGGGATGTAGGTTACCTAGTGAACCTGTAGCAAAGCCCTCAACTCTGGAATAATAATCTGGTCACTTTTTTGGATCAAATTGACGTTACTCCTTCCACTTGATAACTTATCTGTCAATTTACCGAGCACCGTTTTCCCGTATCTGTATCGCTCTGGATTGCTGTCATAAAGTTGCTGAAGTTTCTTAATGACGTTGGCAAAACTGAATTTGTGCGACTCATTGTTCCGCTCTGCTTCCATACGATATTTTTCAATCTGAGAATAAAGTTTATCCAGAGACTTGTCTCGCGTTTCCTGGCTTGCGGTCACGATCGCATCTTCTATGAAACTCTCAGCAAATTCGGGATAGAGCGCCTTGATGTGTTGCGGGTTGATGAAATAGGCTTCCAAGTCATATCCACTTGTCAGAAATAACGTATGGCGAACCGTAGTCGACCGGTTCAGTTGATTGAGACTATACTCGATACGGTCTTTGTCCGGCTCGTCCCCATCGTAAATATCGCTGTCCCTATGGAAAATGATGTCACTCAAGTCCGGCTTATCGGTCAACTTAACTTTACTGCTTTGAATTGCGGCCATAAGGTTTCCTCTGCCATGATAAGAGATAAATTCTGTTATGCCACGATCAAATCCTTGCATTTCAAATAATTCTTGGACGTAAGTCAGGTCTTCATCTTCGGAAAGAACCAGGAATTTTGTATTGCTCCTTAGTGCCGAAAGTTCGGCAACCCTCGATTCCGCAGCAATTCGTTTGTCGGCTTCTTTTTTTATATAGTCTGAAACGATCGGCAGGATACCCATTTCCTGATCGAATAGTTCGATTTGATCTACCGGAATTCTGATCAGATTTGTTCCCGACTCCTCGTCCGCCATCTTTGCCAAATAGAGGCTGGTTTCAGTCACGTAACTTTTTGCTAATGAATAAAAAGCAGGTGAATGCGTATTGATGAAGATCTGCAAGTCCCTCGAAAAGCTGGCAAATATTTGGGACAACTTGAACGCATTGCCCATCTCCATATTATTTTCCGGTTCTTCAAAGCCCCAGATGGTATCCGGGTTAATGATTGCTCTACCAGTAATGGATTTGTAGTGCGCCGCAATGAATTTCAGGATTATGGGGATGTGTTGCGCTTTGATACCGTCACCCCGCTTGTTCAAAGAAATTAATTGGCCGCTTTTATCCAACGCAAAATCCAGTGTGGAGAATAATTGCTTAAAGTCGGAAGGTATTCCTATCTGGCTGGCGTACCCAAGTTCCTGGCTGATTGTTGCGACAAGGCTTTCTACTTGTGATTTCAGTCCCTCCACAAAATTCTCGGATGCTTCACTGAACGCTGCAGGGTTGATTTCACTGAGTGCGTCGTGGAGATCCCCCATCAAATAATTGAAGTATTCTGTTCCACGAATCGCGGGTACATACTTATACTTTACTTTTTTTACCCACTGTAAGGCACCACTTCGCCCTGAAAGCTCGCTTTCCCCCCTAGTCGCTATTTGGTCTTTAAACAACCCGTCCTGTCGCCAAATTTTTGTCCACACGATAATCTCTTGGTCTTTGAAACGATTTGGGGTTTGAAATTCCAGAATCACCTTGATTTCAGCCGCTTTTTTACGGCGTTTGGGTGCGAATTTTGAATAATCTTCCGAAAATCGGAAAGGTGTGCCAATCTCAGTCTCGCCGTTAAAAAAAAGGTTTAATGCTTTGAGAAAATTGGATTTCCCAATATCATTTTGTCCAACAATAATATTGAGGTGATTCGGGCTTAGCTTAGGGTCAAAGCGTACGATTGAACGAAAGTTGTGTATTTCGACTGACTTAATAATGATCATTGAATACTGGTTTGAAAAAAGAGGGCTCTTAGGTGTCTGAAGGTCAGTGTTGCATGGCCTAGTTGCTAGCTAGAAATTCCAGGCACATCTCAGCTCATTGGTCTAAATCTTTCCTTTACGGATGCATAACTTGAAGCAATTCTACCGTAGTCCGTTCATCGTGGGGTCGGTGAAAAAGGCTTTGCAATAGGACTATTTTTTTTGTCAAGCAGGAACTCTTACCATTAAGAGCTCCTGCTCTACCCGCGATATTCCAATCGGAGAAAGGTGTACGAAATCTAGCTCAGTATCATATTCAATCAATTTCTCTTTGTGAAGTGGTGTAAGGACATGTTTGCGAAACATAGATAACGAGCTATATTGAGTCCATTCAAAAAGATCCTCCACTGCAATTGCATTATCGACCTCTGAATAGGTCAATATTAGAACCTGGTCTTTGAAAGGGAGTCCTTTTTTAAGCACCCTTTTTTTGCCGTTTACTTCCCATATTTCAGGAATCGATTTAAGATTAATAGAGTCAACTACCGCTTGCGCTTCTTCAAAGGACATAGTGTGGTATATCCTAATTAGCTCGCATAGCACCCAATCAGCCAGTTTTACAATTGTTGAAGCATCAATAGCATTAGCGTCTATGTCACCTCCTACGTGTCCAATTCCTCTTTTATTACGAAGGGTATAGATCAAAATTATCGCGCGAGGGATCGTCAGCCTCAATGATTCATGACCTTGATTTTTTCCAGTTTTTTCAAATTCCTGAAATGCTTTTACCAAATTCGCAATTTTACTACCGAAAGGCGTAAATTGCCCTGAATTAAGTTCACATTCGATAAAGCGAAAAATAGTTTCACAAAACTTACCTGCACTTAAACCGGAAGAATCATGTTCTTGATTGTAACCTGCTTTGGCGTGTCGATGTTTCAACTCTAGGTATGTAGCAATAATTCTTTTTTTGAAATTTTTTTCTACACCGCCTAACGCTTCCTCAAGAACTTGCGAATTATGCATAGTACTCATACTGTCCTTCGGAATTTTTTTCACGTTTAAGTTTCTGGGATTTGATCATCCTTTTAAGCGGGGTAGAAAGCTCATTTGTGGAGTAGCTCTCAGCTTTCTTCACCTTTAAATGTTCGATTATTTCTCAGATTTTTCGTTTTTGTCCAAAATATCCTTCATCAATTAAAACACCAAAATAATATGCAGCTCCCTTTTTTCGTGGATTGCTAGATTTGGCCTTTTGCTCTACGCCAGACGCCGAATCATTTGTTTGTTTTCTTTTCGTGCGTCTTCCTCCACGGGAAGTCTTGCTAAATGCAATTGATCCTTTAATAACTGAGTCGTCTGCTATTTCCTTCAAGATTTCGAGCGCAATTTCCCGACCAGGGACACTTAGTTGAAGTTTCGAAGAACTTTTAACAATTTCATCACATTTAGCAAGCCAGCCCTGAAAATGGGTATCATAGAGCTTTGTTGAATTAAGTAATTCACTAAGCACTGATTTTTCAACTTCCGCATGATCTGCACATTCGTAGGCATACAAAGTCAGTATAGCAATTCGAATTGACTGGTCCAACTTTCCGGAATGCTTTACACGTGAATTAACTAACTTTAGTTTATTGTCTTCAAGCCTGAAATATCTAGGAAGAACGTCACTGTGGCCTGTATCGGCATCTATTGTGGCATACTCGGCATCGGAGATGTTGGTAAGTTCTCGTGACGAGGACTTTGCCGTAGGATTAACCTTGATGAAGCTCGATCCACCAGCAAACGGGTTCTGTATCCTTCTTGACTGCACGTTCCCGCCTAGCATGATTCCAAAGGCTTCGGCGAAAACACTACCGACTTCATTTGTGAATCTAGATTTCAGTTTTCTACTGTCACCTTTTTGTTCGTAGTCCAGCTTGTTCATTATCACGCCATTTTCGGTTGATCCGACCTTCCTAATAGAGGAGCCACAGTTAAAACAAA
Source organism: Dyadobacter sp. OTU695 (assembly GCF_038440355.1). Taxonomy (NCBI): domain Bacteria; kingdom Pseudomonadati; phylum Bacteroidota; class Cytophagia; order Cytophagales; family Spirosomataceae; genus Dyadobacter; species Dyadobacter sp. OTU695. Next base: position 6,340 of record NZ_JASATN010000035.1, read on the forward strand.
CTTTTGCATTCGTTAATAGTTGCTCATTGCAGCTTTTGCACTTTAGCTGCTCTGAGCAATACGGACAAAAAAACAAATTTTCTACCAGTGGTAATTTCTCGCTACAGTGAGGGCAATTCGTATTAGTACTTTCCATTGATTTGAGAAGAGTTAATATTCACGATCGCCGTAAGATACAATTTTTTGTTAAGAAAGCCATAGATCGAATGGTGACCTAGTTTATCTGCTATGCGGCACTGAACTATGATAAGGTGCCGTGTCATTACATCATTGCTCTTCGGATGTAAGTAAACACGGTGCTCGCGGCAATGACACCAAGTCCCTGTAAAATGGACGAATGCGAATTCTACCTAAAGCTTCGTAAGCACGACATAGATTTTTATTACCTGGAGATGCGCCTCATTAGTTACTTCTCTCGATAAGAAAGATGTACTGGCGTCAAAGATACCCGAAACTCTGCTTTCAGCCGCCTGAATAGCTGGGAAGACGTCAAGATGCCAAATACAGCTGTTTGAAATGATTTATTATTCGAAAAACGCGCTCAGGAATCAGATTGTCTCTAAGGTATCCATCCACCGTAGAGTAAAAGGGGGGGATAAAGCGGGAGTCTTCAAAGTTTAACGACATAAATCTCCAAATCTGTTCAGGATCTCGGCGAAGAGTATATTCCATCTTTTCTAAATCCGAGATATGTATTATGGAAAGCGGATTGATGAAAAAACGCTCAAAATTTTCCTTACTTAGGAGTTCAAAAAATACCTTGTTAAATACATCGGCCATCAAGGGAGTTTGTAGAGCGAAATCGTCAACAATAATACAAGGAAAGATGCTGATCTGCCCTTGAAGGTCGTATTGATCATCGAAAATTGGAATAAAGCGATCAAGTTTTTTGAGACTGTCAATAATCTGCCTCACACCAAAACCTTGAAAAAAACTGTCTCTATTCTGCCTGTAAAGCCCTTCTAGTGAGCCTTTATATTTTTCAGCGTCGTAAATTTTCCCTCCCTTTACTTGACCTAAGATGATTTTATTTCCTTGGCGCAGATATAAATCGGCAATTTCCTCTGGGCAGCCTTTCGAAGGGTCTTTCAACTGGTCGAAAGTTAAAAGCGTAACACCATCATATTGTGCAAAACTTGATTTTATAGAATGATCGACTACCTTTTCAAAGAAAAGTCCAAATTCGCCCATAAATGACTTATATTTATCCTTTTGCTTCTTACTAGTCAGCGTTGAGTCTTTCAAAGAATCGAACCAAAAATCATTCATTAATTGAGTATAAGCTTTTAAAATAAGTAATGAGTTATCTAAAAGGACGTAAGTAAAATCATCTATTTTATAAAATGGATTCTTCTTAATATTCAAAATCTTAATGGTGTCTTCGTTCCTCACTCGCTTACTTAAGCTATCAAATCGTTCGCCGTAAATGCTCGGGTCCACCCGATACAAGTAGTCAAGATTCGGGTCTCCACTGTGATTTATGCAATACATCTCATAAATTACGAATACCATTTGAAATGGAGACAATTTATATGTATCCCTCACATAATGCTTGAATTGCTCTCCGTATGGAGAATTAAACTGTAAATGGGCGCACAAAAGGAAACCGCGAGCTGCGACGAGGATAGGGTTTATTTGTACGTTAGATTCGCTCAAAGCTAAGGTTTTAGGATTAAGCTCCTCATTGTTAAATTCTGTTACTTCTATTGGGACATTCGCATTTTTATAGATCTCTTGGTTAACAGCCAACAAGTATCGCAGTATATCAAATAGTTCTTGTGCAGAGCTGCCGTCAGTACCTTTATCATCAAAATCTGGACTGTTTATAATTTCCTCCATGGCGTATAGACAACTTTCTCTGATAAATACCCGCCCGTACTCGATTTCGCTTAGAACATATTGATTGAATACGGTAACCACTCTATCATACGACTCAGGAACCTGAATAAACCGGCCGAGAAGTTCATATTGGAGTTCAACGCTTTCGTCTACCCTAATAACATCTTTCGGTTTTAGCCTATAATTAGTTCCAGCAATAATCTTGATAAGAGCTGATTTGCTGATAGCGGAAATCAGTTCGCAGCGATCTTCAGGAGGAAATGCATCAAAAACTGTCTGATATGTTAGTATTCTATTGTGAATCAGCGTTCTGTCAGCCATGATTGATAAGTTTTCTAGAGAGGGCAATTTAATTATTGATCGATCTCACATTAGTAGCGTCCGACATAAGTTAAACAGTTCGGTCAAGATAGCGGATGGCTAAGTCCGAAAAATGATCGAAACGTAGTTTTGTCCGGCATTAGGCCATGGGTTGTGATCAGTGTTGGGGTACACTCACATGAATTTAGATGGGAAAGCCAAAATATCAAGACCGGGAGCACATTTCTTCAATCAAACACGCTGGCCGCTGGGGATATTCCCGCCTTACTTAAATTCGCGCAAAAACTCTATGAGATATGTAGCACTTTCACCATGATTTAAAAATTGGTTTGGCAGAGCCCGAATCGTTATAACAAAGCTCGGTCAATGTTAAACGATTCGGTTATAAAAATTGAGGTGATCTTCAATTCATACCAACGCCTATGCGAAGTTTCCCCCCAATCAACTCTTATTATGTTTTCCAATCTAATTTCACCAAAAGCGCCATTAAACCGACCGGTGTGGTACCGAAGGCCTTCATTAGGACCAAGTTTTGCGAAATGTTTGGTTACCGCTTCTGGTGGTGAGGTTTCAGAAAATTCATTATGATCATTTATCCCCATCCCAAGTGAGCCGGTAAGCCTAACGGTTACGTTTTGAATCGGAACTTCACCATGATTAAAGATTTGGAATTCAAGTTGTTTAAACTTTCGAATCATTCCACGCGGCCTCTGTTCATCGCCTTTAATCCATCCGATATAACTCGGGACGAATTCAAGCACTGGCTTATTTTCCTCTGCTGACAAATTGTTCCTAGAAATCACTCCCCAAATATTTTCTGTTGTGGCTCTAATCCCTCGGGTAGAAGCTGAAATTACACGGGTCGTGTCACCCAATTTGCCTGCTCGGGCCAATAATTGCCGGTAGAGCGATTGAGAGGTATCACTCTGAATTTTATATTCCTTATGAAGGCTATCTAACTTATGTGCATGTGAGAAGCCAAGGTTCGATACCTCACTCCTCCACGTAGAATCTCTCCTTGCCGCAACAACTCCTTCATATTTAACTTTTCCTGTCGTTAAGAATGCCAAAATCGTAATAATTATCGTCAACAAATATATAGCGAACCGCAACTTGCGCTGCTTGCTCTTCTTTAGGATTTCTGGGATCTCCTTTGCATCCAGTTCTTCTTTTATGCGTATAAGATAAGCGTTAAAAAGGCTCGTGAAAATGCTTAAAAATCCCAAGTACTCTTCATTTAGCCATTCCATCGCCAATTTACTGTTTATCTTATTGATACTTTCCGGATTCACAAGTGTAAGGGATTGAGTCGAAACTTTTTATCGACTCCAGTCCCCTTTATGATTGCCTCTGCTCTCTATCTCTTTTAGCAAATTAGAGAAGGTTTACCGAGGTTTATAAGGGTAGGAAACCCTTCACGCTCTCGTAAGCAGCATCTTATCAAGCTAATCCCACACTTTGGTGACACTCCCTTTTGAGCGGTAAATTCGAACCGACAAGTGCCTTCCACTAGTTACCGCCAGGCTCCAAAAATGGCGCAGAAGCAGCGTGCTGAATCGTCTCCGCGGACATCACGGTTGTAATATGCAACTTCGTCACTTTCCTCTATTCTAAGTGCTACGAAAGCCCGAATTCCTCGACGAACAATTAACGACAAGAAGGACACTGTTCCGAGAAGAGAGCCGGTGCGGCTCTGATGTTAGATATACCATAGAGGGGAATTTATATTAACAATATATGATGTCTTGGAGTCAGTTGCAAATGACACTCAACGACTACGTACGTTCCTGACGAAAGATCGAAAATATCTTTCAAATTAATCGGTTCTACATAAACCGTTACAGCCATCCCATTTAGTACGTGTTTGAGTTCTATGTCGAATCAGGCGGATTTACAATTTTAAAAAATTGGCCTTTTGAGACGCAATTTGCGCACCTCCATAGTCGAAATCTTAGAGTTGAACCGCACCACACTACCAAATCAGACAGGACAGATAAGATCGCTGCTGCTGGTTTCCGCCCGAATGCCTTATTGTAGCAGCAAATGCAAGCAACCCTTTACCTACATATTTATTGAAACACTCATAATTGTAAAAGTAGGCATGAATACGCTACGACGATCAGGCCATTCCTGGGCGTCTTAGGATATCCGACTAAAAAAGACTTAATTTGATTCGGAGAATATTTGAATGATACCAGATAGAATCATTTCATTCGGTCCCCAATTCAGTCACCTATTCGCTTAGCTCGAATAACTTAACTGACAATCAACTACTTTCGTCGATATTTTGCGATTCCAGCGGGATCACAAGATTCAATCACAAAAAACGGTAAAAGCCTGCAAATCAGATCATTTGCAGGCTTTTTTGTTGTAGTGGGTTTATCAAAATATGCAATTATTCCCAATAAAGTGGTGAGTAATTCGGTGAGTAAATCCCTGCTGCTTTCTTACTCACCGACCTTCATCTAACCCATTGTTGCACAAGATGTTCAGCTAGTAAACATCTTGTGCTACCTGACCTGCAAGGCTAACTTTGTTTAACCTTTAAAGCGTCAAAAAGATGAAAACGAATTACAGCTTGCTCTTCTATTTGAAGAAGCCAAAGGGCTACAAGAATGGTGCTGTCCCTGTTTACATGCGTATTACTGTTGATGGCAAAAGAGCGGAGACTGCCACAGGCAGGCAGTGTGATCCCACTCGCTGGAACGCGTCGGCTGGCCGGATGAATGGCGCCAAGGAAGATGCCAAAATATTGAACACCTACCTGGATAACCTGCAAGCTCTGGTATTGAGCGCGCATTGCCAGCTTATCAAAACAGGCGAAGTGATAACAGCCGAGGCGCTCAAAAACAAACTTCATGGGCGGGAAGAAAAACCTCGTTTGTTAATGGGAATTATCAGCGACCACAACCATCGCATGAAAGAGCTGATTGGCAGCGAATATGCACCAGGAACCTACAAACGCTTCAGGGTCGTTCATAGCCATACGCTCGAGTTTTTGAAGGCCAGGTTCAATGCTACCGATTTTGACATTCGCCGAATAGACTTCGCATTTGTCGCCGATTACGAATTCCACCTGCGCAGGGTGCGCAAGATGGGCAATAACGCCACGGTAAAGCATTTAAAGATGTTCCGCAAGATCATCAACATCTGTATCAATAACGGGTGGATGAGCTCTGATCCTTTTGCCAACTATAAAGGCCGGTACAGAAATGTAGACCGCACCGTTCTTACAGAAGAAGACATTGAGGCGCTAGCCCGGAAAGAGTTTGTCTCCGACAGGCTGGATCAGGTGAGAGATACTTTCTTGTTCTGCTGCTTTACCGGATTGGCCTATTCGGATGTACAAAAACTGACCTTAGCCCAGGTAAGTAGAGGTATAGATGGTCTGCCCTGGATTTTTACCCACCGCACAAAAACGGAGACTACTTCCAATATCCCGCTATTACCGCAAGCAAAGAAAATTATGGAAAAATATGCGGACCATCCGGTTTGTGTCAGCAAAGGTGTACTGCTTCCAGTGCCCAGCAATCAAAAGCTGAATGAATATCTCAAAGAGATTGCCACCTTATGTGGCATCGACAAACCGATGACCTCCCACATTGCCCGGCACACTTTTGCGACCACTGTCGCTTTGCAAAACGGCGTACCTATTGAAACAGTATCCAAAATCCTGGGCCATAAGAGCATCAGGACAACCCAGATCTATGCCAAAATTATGGATACCAAGGTCAGCAAGGATATGAAGCTGTTACGTGGGAAAATCAAACAGCTGGCCAAAACCGCGTAATTGAGAATTTGGATGACGATCATCTCAAAAAGGCCATGGAAACGTGGCCTTTTTGCTACTATTTGTTAATCTTGCCTTAGTAATTTGGGCAGACTAGTCACTTTAAACTAGAACTTTTTCAAGGATGAAATACCCTCTCTGTTTTGAGATCGTCGGTGGCAATTTTAAGGATGACGTATAGTTAAATTATTGGTTAGTGACTCCGCTGGGATCCTGTTTATGGTGCTTATATGCTCTAAACGGCTGTTTTTCGTCGCTCTCGAACCTAGGTTAACGAATCGGTTAACAGATAGAATGATCTACTTTGATTCAGTTTAGTCAAGTACTTCACTATCGCTACAAAGGTAATTGTTCCGGCTAACATTTGTGATAAAGAAAACTTAATTATCGCTTTTATCTTTTGAGTATCCTGGCACCGTTAAGTCAGTTACACAACTAATCGATGATCTCTTTGATTTTCCACTGGTGGGGAAGCTTACATTTTAGGTAAGGCTACACTGGCTACATTCCTCATGATCTGTTTTTCGAGACCAATGCGAAAGCATCTTAAACTTAATTTCATCCATTCGCTGCCCAGTGAAAGGGGAGTATTTCAATATACTCATAGTCAATAGTCCCCCCTGGCCAATAAAAAAATCATCACTTGTCGACAAAAATGCTTAACTGGTCGAAAAAAAACGTGATTTGTCGAAATTAACAGTCGGAAATGGCTTGAAAAGTTTTTTATATACTTACTTAATCTATTCTTCGAGCAGTTTCTTCATTGTTAATAAATTATTTCATTTCAAATTTAAACGCTATGCATCAACAAAAAAGACAAACGCGGTGGTTAACTGCAATGATTATGTTTTTAGGAATCAGTGTTTATGCCCAGAGCAACATCAACGGCGACCTAAGCAAGCCAGCAAGTCAATTGAATTACATCGCAGTTGGAAGTTCTTTATCAGCCGGAGTGTCCAATAGTGGTCTTACGAGTGAAAGTCAAAAAAGCGCATTCCCGAATCTGATTGCAACCCAGATGAAACTGACAAATTTTATGCAAGATCTTCTGGATGACTCCGTTTCGATAGGTACCGAAAAAGTTGATTATAGAGGAGGTGTACTCAGATTTATCGATACGGCGACCCCCTCTGGAAAAGTAAGTCGACTACCAAAGGCAAAAGAAGATGTTAGTAATTTCGCAATACCTTTCTTGAAAATATCTAACATTCTGGTCAACGAAACCATGGAAGGCTCTTTTCTTCCATCGTTCGAGCGAAAATCATATAATCATATCTACCGATTTACAGATCAACAGGGAGAAGGGAAAGTGTCGTATCTGGATATCATCGATAAAAGAGTTAAGAACGTAGATTTTTTTACTTTCGAAATCGGCATGCACGACTTGGTTTCTTACTATAAAAGTGGTGGGCAAGGGCAACCAATCAGTTTACTTACCAATGAGAGAGAAGGGTATTTTCCAGAAAACTACCTGATACAACTTCTAACAAGTAGAGGCGCAAGAGGGGTAATGGCAAATGTACCCGATGTCCTTGAGTTTCCTTTTTTCCGGTCGTATGGATATGACGAAATGAAAACAAAGGTAGGTGAAGAGATTTACACGGAATTCAATGGAAAACTACAGGTTAGAAAAGCGCACTCTGGCGATTGCTTTATCCCAAATTCCAATACCAGCCTTTTGTTTACCAGTGTCGGGTCGATCGGACGATCTAGGGAAGAGCCCCTTTCGGATGAGGATGTTATCGGGACCGAGGAGCAAGTTGACGTAAGAAAATATAATAGCTGGCTCGGAGTAATAGCTGATCTAAACAATATCCCTCTTGTGGACCTACACAAGCTTTACTCTCAAATTTTGTCGGGTACATATGTGTCGGAAGATGGAGTGAAAATCGACCCAAGTTATCCGGCAGGCAATTTTTTCTCTAATGATGGGATACATCCAACTAAGATAGGGCAGGCAGTGATAGCTAACGAATTCATTAAATCTATCAATGTGTTCTATCACGCTAATATTCCGCTAGTCAAAATTAAAGATATTAAATAAGAGAAATTATGAAATCTATTTACTTGATTATCATATCCGTTGTCACATCATTCTGTGCTATTGCGCAGGATTCGGGAATTTGGACACCATACTATAGTATGGTTTATCAACGAAATGCTGCCCCTGGCGGAAGTGCTGTTATTACGTTCTCAGGGCAGGTGAAAAACAGGACAAATGTGTCTTATCGTATTTGGAGGTTAGATAAGTACGGAGTTCAACAAAGCCCAGACTGGAAACCTTCACAAGCTCTGCCCGCGGGTGCAATGAGTGCATTGGGAGATGGAGGAATTTACCATTTCACGCTCGATGTGCCAACTGGCTGGTATGTGTTTGAGGTTTCAGATCAAGTTTCTCCGGCAAGATGGACGAAATTTGGCGTTGGAGAGGTATTCGTTATTGCTGGGCAATCAAATGCCCAGGGAAGTGATCCAGTTCAACGAATTACTACTTCAGAGAATTTGGATTGTGTAGTCGGGAACCGGAACTCACCCTACGGTGACTTTGGAGACTTGTGGACCCCAATTTTCACTGCTATTAGCCCTTCGGCTCCAAAGATAGGGCCAAGAGGTGACAGGCCATGGTTTTGGCAAGAACTCGGGAACAAAATTGTAACCAGAGAAGCTCCGAATAGGATTATTCCAGTTGCCTTTTATAATATGGCGCATGGAGGTAGTAGTATTACGAACTGGCACGACTCGATGAATAGGGTCAAACAGATGTATAGTAACAACTATGCAAACATGATGGTCTACGGCACAACTGTAATGACTACTAATCCATGGGGGTTTTCCACTTTCGACAATCGTCTTCCTTATTCTGATATGCGAGATTTCTTGACTTATTATGTTAACATAACCGGAGTGCGGGCGGTACTGTGGCACCAAGGTGAAGCTGAAACAAAAACATTGTTAAGTCAGAACAGGAAAACCAAGTATAACCCCGGACCAGTGCCCGCAGGCTATTCAATTTTAGACTATGACACAAAATTAAAGGCAATAATCGCAGATACACGCACGATTCATCCAAATCTTCATTGGGCCATTTCTAAGGTGTCTCTCAACGGTCAGCAGCGTAATCCTCCAAGTTCTATTATAGACACCCACTACACCGGAAAAGTTGGCACGACCCCAACCCTGTTTACACCGCTAGGTGACACAACAATTTTAGCGTCTGTGATAGATGAGCAAATTTCTGTGCAGTCGACTACCTCAAACGTCTCTTGGATGTCTCAAAATTCGGATAGCTACACTCCGCGGTCACCCGATGGGACACACTTCAGTGAAGCTAATTTGGTGAGTATGGCTAACGAAGTTTATGGAAATATGGGAACTATCTTGGCCGCGACGCCAATTTTACCTACTCCTTCACTTCCTAAATTAACGCTTACTAAGAACGCAAGTCTTGATTATACGGCGAGCACATCTGGTGGTTTTGCATTTTACAGATGGAAAAATGATTATGGCGCGTTTGCCTTTGAACAAGACGCAGCTACGATGGGGAACAATTACAATCCAACACCTCCATCAGGTGACCTGGGGTTTTCGGGATATGTGAAAAGCTCTACTGGGAAAATATATCAAGTTGTGCCATGGGTTTATGTAAAGTATATGCCGGGCGCCCGTATGAGTGTTGAATCGCAGGTAGGATCTCCAATCCTTGAAAGTACTAGTATATTCCCCAATCCCTTGTCAAAGGAACAAAAGCTAAATATCAGTTTCTCAACAACTATGAGTACGCCAATGACAATTATGCTGCTTAATAGCCAGGGCCTTGTATTAAAGAAATTTACTGACGATATTGGCGAAGGAAAACATAATTATTCCATTTCCCTGAAAGAGCTAAATTTGAACCAAGACATACAATTTATTTACTATAGATTGGAGACAATGCAGCATAACGAGACTAAAAGGGTTTTAATTGCGAAATAACCTAATCAAAATTTGCTATGAAAAAGCACGGTTACATTTGGTTGCTTCTGGTAGTTGTTTTAACAAACTGTGGAAAAGATCCCGTCGAATCAGGTTTACCCAGAGACGACCAGTCGATAAGCTTATCAGCTGATTTGGAAAAGTTTTTGATCGAAGCAAAAATTGATGATAACACAATTGCCGATGGACAAATAAGATATGCGATGATCAAAGATATTGATTCGCTTAATATAGAAATGTTCGGTAGTAAGCTAAGTCTGAAAGGGTTGGAGTATTTCACAAATCTCAAATATCTGAAATTTACCGGAAACCAAGAGCGTTTGGATGTTACTACGGGCTATTATTACACATCAATGTCAGGCATCAATAAGGACTATGTTGCCCCGTTGGACACATTGGATGTAAGCCAAAACGAGAAATTGCAATATCTTGAATGCTCTGGAAGAAGTGACGGAGGTGGATATATATCGGCAATCAAATATCTGAAGCTAGGAAAGAACAAACAGTTAAAAACGTTGATAGCACAATTTACCATGTTTGAAGATATTGATCTATCATCTGCTGTCAATTTGGTAACGTTGGATCTTAGCGGATGCTATAATCTCCCTATTTTAAAAATTTGTAGCAATCCCCTGCTCTGGATTCTCAAATCGCCCCAGGTTAAGCAATTGTATATTAGCCCCAAATTGGTTGTGAGACCTTCCTGGCAAACAGGTTCTGGAACAGTTTTAGAGTGTAAATAGTAGGTAAATTGTTGATCGATAGTACTAACGAAGAGGGTGTCTTCTATGTTGAAAAACAAGCTTAGGATTGATTTTTAGCCTACTTGTTGAAAATTTTGGCAGCACCGTCTAACCTCCCGTTGAAATATGCTGACCTCTAAGGTTACCGCATTTTAACGGGATTATTTATTTCTATAAACCACACTTCTCTTAGTGAACGTCTTCTGATGAAGAGTCACAGTTTTGTTGTTATGCTTTTAGATGCGGAACGCAAACTCAAAATAGTGAACAGTATTTCACGTCACAGACACCCCCAAGCGTTGATCGTATCAGTCCGATCAACCCCTCTGTCGCTGCATTCTGTAATTTTCTAGGCTTGTGCCATTAAAACAGACACAGAAAAATGCGCCGACTTTACGATCAACCGTTTTACCGGAAGATGAAGCGCCCTGCAAGTCATTGGCTTGCAGGGCACTTGTATGTCGGTTCCGTGATTCCGCACATCTATTCAGTTCGCACATATTACGAGACCTAGCCGATTCTTATGATTGGTTAGAATCTCATATTTTCGGAATGAGTTCTATATCCCGGGCAATATCCTGCACAAACTTTGCCATCGGTCTTTTCAAGACGTCTTCGGGCTGGTCATAATTGCCAATGATTAGTCGGTTGACCATAGACGGGTCAGGGAAAAGTAGACGAAACTCATCGTGAAGTTCTTTCTTGTACTTGTCATTGTATACTACTTTTTTATGCAGTAGCTCTTCTATAATATCCTTTTGCGTATCATATATTTGTTGTATATCAAACATATTCAGATACTTTTTTGCATCATCATCATTGATATTTAGCCAATTGATAGATATTTTAATCAGGGATTTATCCTTTTTAGTCAAGCAATCAATTACACTATCTTTGTCTAAACTAAACCTAAAAACCTCGACATCCTTATGGTCACAATATAAATCAAATGTTGACTCATTTTTACTTTTAATGCGGTTACAGCTGCCACAAACAGGATAGAGATTATAAAATGTCGTTGACAAAAATGGATATTTAGATTTTGGGTGGCGATGATCCAGTTCCAAGAGCGCCCGACGAAACCTGACGTCCCCCTTCCTCGCGGGAATATCTGGAAAGTTTCTCTTGTAATATTCTTTGTCTATAACTAAAGTCAATTGTGCATGACAGTAGACGCAAGTTTTGATTCCAAGTTCTTGAACCATCTGTATAAATTCTTTCTCTCTTAGCGCATCATAACGCATAGCCCTGACAATGTCTTCATAAAATCTTTTCTTGATTTTGCTAACTGCAACAATAGTGCCAAACTCTTTAATGAGGGTTATCATTTTCGGTTGATCCGCCATTATAATAGCTTCATATTCATTAATAATTTTACCTATATATGCATCAATTTTTGCGTTGGGTAACTGATATAGTTGCGCACGGTTGGGAAGCGCTATCAGTGCGGCTAACGCCTCTTTGGGAAGTCGAAAGTCACGCGTGCTGAATAAATTTTGTTTATATTTGTTAAATACTCGCTTTAACACTTCGTCATTGTATATCTTTCTCATCTTGAAGTTCTTTTAATTCGATTTGCAATTGTTCTATCCTTGCTAACCTATCCTCGTCTTTATATTTTTTGATCCACAGTGACTGAAGTTGCTTTTGAATCACTGGCTCTCCAATGATTCTTATAACATCCAATGCAGCTTCTCGGGTCCATGCAAAGTCATCAATAAGCTCATTTTTTGCTAGAAATGCGCTAAGACTTAGTATCGTACCTTTAACGTATTCGCCCATTACACCCTTATCGAGGAAAAAACTATCTGCTAGCATATCGTGGATATTGGCGCCAAAAGTGTTCCATCCAGATCGATCACCTCCTAAAAAAGCTATATTCTCAGAAGGGATGTCTGACAGTATAAAAGGTGAATGTGTCACAAAAGTGAGATTTAGACCTGCCAACTCTAGTGGGAGTTGACTGATATACTTCAATAAATAACTGATAAAAGTTCGCTGCATTTCAGGGTGGTAATAAAGCTCAATTTCGTCAAAAATGATATTGACGAATTTATAGCCCACCTGGCTATCGTCGTTATTGCCGGAATCGATGTTTAACAAATGGTAAGCAATGGTTCCCGCAGCAAATATTTTCTGTTTTTCTCCCGAACTGAGAGCCGCGAGCTTAACATTTCCGCTTAGCGTAATTTCTGGCTTCAAAAATGAGGGCGGGATCATGTGGATTGTTTTCAGCTGCTCATCCCGGCTGTTTGCAATTTCTTCGAAGATGGCGATTGAGAGATCATCCACTGGTACGGAATATTTTTCCGCTGGTTGAAGATCATGCTTTAAAAATTGCCGCAAATGGTCAAACTTAAGAAAATTAATAGCTTGTTTAAACTTATACGTTACATGGCTCGAATCATCCTTTAAATTTTCCAAATAGGCTGGCAAATCCTTAAAGGAGTTTTTGCTAATAATATATTCGCCTTTATATTTTTTGTATTTAAGTGAGATGCTTATGGCCTTCCTTAAGATATATTTGTAAGATATATCCGCCCAAGATGAACCTAATACGGGACTTTTGTCAATGTCCATAGTCGGTATCCCAAAGGCAAGCTCCACAGCTGCAACAAAGTTACCCCAATAGCTTTCGGCCACATCCCATCCGGCATAACGTTTACGTTCCGGGTTTTTTTTAGTGGGTGCATCGATAACAAACAGAAATTCAAGTTTTTTGATTTCCAGGCTCAGCTCGATTTCCTCAGCCGATTGCTTATCTGTAAGTTCTCTGAACATTGCAATTTTGCCCGATGCATCGGGATCAGCATCATAGAAGAGTATATTTGAAAGTAGCCTGGCATTTGCGAAGCTTTCTTCCTCGTTTACATCAATGTTTCCTTCGTTACGATGAGGGTTTAACACCAGCGGTTGTTGATATGCATCATTCTTATGAAACAGATAATTAATCCAATCACCGAGGTGACGAGAATTTAACGCGAAATGTGCGTAGTTGAGAGACACAGTATAGAAAAGATCCTGGAGGTTAAAATCAGCAATATCTATCGTCTCTGCATACATGAATCCTTCCTGTTTGGCAGCATATCTTTTAATAATCAGATCAGGCCCCTTAATTCAATTCCATAAAGGTCTTCCGTCGCGTAATAGAAATCCATAAATACATCTTCAACATACTCCATATAATCGGTTATAGCCGGGTGTCGTACCGAAATATTGTTGAGGGCAATATATATTAGGTCAATAATGCTACTCTTGCCTGATCCATTTTTCCCAACCAACGCGGAAATAGATATTGACATACCTTCTACGTTATACAAACGCAGGTCTTTTGATGGCTCATAGGTGATAACCTCCGGATCTGAAAAATCGTAAGCCTTTGAAAACTGATAAAGTTGACCTGGGTCAATCACTCGCTTCCACTGGGTGGCGGTGTCTTTATAGATTCTGAGAGCCACCATTTTGAACTCGCCGATACGGTTCCTCAGCTTTCTTTTGAAAATCTTTTCTCTCTGCTCATCCAACGGAGAAGAGTCTATCAAACTATCCGTTGGTTCATCGCTTTTTACTGGTTGTAACTCAGGTATATTCTCTGGTATCTGATTTACATAGTTATAGGCCCGTCTCGATAGCTCCACATAATCAAGACCACTAGTTTCAGTCAGTAAACGAGAGTATGTCTCAAAAGAAACTGATCTACTCGTTAGCCTACCTTGATCTCTCAAAAAGGCCACGGTGTTGTTGTCAAGCGGAATAAAATGATCGCTGTCTATCCAAAAAAGAAAAATTGTAAACGAAGGCAACTGCACGCCAGCCCAGGATTTGACATTGTCAAAGATCTTTGGAGATATTGCGCCTGCTCCCTTTGACATAACTTCTGCAAATACCTTCCAGATTTGTTGCTGATCCAATAGAGATCTGAGAGAGAGAATGCGACTTGTCCGCGGCATCGGACACCCAAGGAAATCAATTGAGTCAACTTGCTGATATGTGGTATCTGTTCCTGTACTCAGTAATTCGAGAAGGAAGTTGTAACGCAACATTCGCAGAGTTGGAGAGATTTGCTTGCCGTTAAATGAAGCAAAAACATTAATTGGGTCTAAACTAGGTTGGGATTCAGATTTCCCAAATCTTGCCAGCCATGGGAAAAGTTCCAAACCCAATGGTAGATCCAGGCACATTGAAAGCAAGAGCGATCCGGACCTTGTCTCGTTTCTAAGATAAAAGTCGTTGAGACGATTGGCAAGAAGTCGGTATGCTGTTGACCATTGAAGTTCATTCATCTCAGAAATGGTTGATTGAAAGAATTCCGATCGCATGAATGAGCGTTTGCTGTGATGCAGACCCGAACATAGAACGAAGATTTATGATGGAAAGTAGTAGTACGAATTTATGTATTCCTATATATTCTCGAACTCCAAGTGTAAGAATTGCCAGCTATTTTGTAACCCAAGTAATAATTATCGAAAATAAAGTCGATATAATAATACTTAAGATTGCCCACCGAACTGTCTGTCGAACTCCCAATTTTCCTTCTTCTTTAACGGGCAAAATGATGTTCTTATAAACTTCTTCATAGTTGCGAGCCACCTTATTTAGGCTTTTAAAGTGCTCCTCAATTTGGTTCAATTGAGGTATCATAGGTTGCAGTAAGGAACTTGAGCGCAATTGCTCTTTTGTCGCCGCAATAACGCTCTCCGTGGCTTTAAGTTCGTCTGATAATTTTTTGGGGTTAAAAGTCAAAATGTCTGTTATTCTTTTGTCCAATCTTTCAATTTCATTTCGATCACATGTTCCGTTATACTCGATTTCCAAGATTAGATGTTTTAGGTAATCTCTTGTCTGAGGTACTGTTGAACACATTACGATAGGCTTGAAACCATCTTCGCCAAATTCATCGTAGTATAAAAGTCCCTTATCATTAAGTTGAAACAAGTAGTCTTCATGAACCACTGTTTTATCCGTTAGATATAGACTCTTCCAAACAGCAGCCTCATTGAGGTCCACAGAACCGTCTGCTTTTGCCTCAACCAAGAGATTGGCGATAAAAAATATTTCCTCATACTTCGTCATAACGAACATCGGATTAAGTGTCAAACAATATGCAGATTTGGTTTTACAAAGCTATACGCGAAATTTAAAGCGTATATACGTAGAAATACGCGATTCTCCGAGCACGTGTCTAGTTGAATTGTATTCACCTAAGTAAGCGCATCTTCCGTGATGGTGTCAGAAGTCTCAATATCGCACATTGAAAACATCAGACGATTGAGATTATGTTTAAGGGTGCGGAAAAAGCGGAAGAGATGCTCCGCCTAGTTGCTGAACTGGAATCGGGCGGTTATGACCGGCAGAATTTTGCCCGGCTTCATGGGATCAGCGTTAGTAAATTAGGCTATTGGCGTGCCAGGTACTGTCGTCAGAATAACAACGGGCCGGCTTCGTAGAGATTGTAAACGAGCGTGAGCGAAGATTTTGAATAGGTCAATTACCGCTACAATGTGTACTTGAAGGAACTTGCTGATATCTGCGGCATTTCCTTTGACGGCATCACGATCAATAAGCAAGAATTCAACACCCACCTTGCAAGGCATACCTTTGCACATATTATGCTCAACAACGGCGTGCCGCTGGAAGATCTAAGCAAGATGATGGGACATAAAAGTATCCGCACCACTCAACGGTATGCCAGGGTCAACAAAGCCCGCATTAGTGAAAACGTATCAAGAGTCAAGGACAAATTATTTACCAAGTCGGGCAAACTTAGAGCCACTAAATAAAGTTGAGTTTCTCCGCCGGTCAATCGGCGGAGAACATTGTGGCGCCGGGTCCTGCTTGATATTCGCAATCTCGGTTTCGATGATCTCCCGGACATCATCTTTAATCTGCTCGAACACCTTTTTGATCATCTGGCCATTTATGTGCCTTACCACAGGGATGGGTTTATAGGCAGCTGATTCTGCTGTCATGGCCTTGTGATTGTTTAAGATATACACCAATCGTGACAAAATTTTGGTACCAATTGTAACAAACCGCAATGAATCTTCCAAATATTTTTTCGCGCAGAACATTAAATTTCTTGGAGAAAGGAAACGAATAACCGAGCAACAGCTTACTGACCAGCTCTTTATGACTCGCAGCAAATTAAATGCGCTGGAATCTGGGCAGACTGCAGCCCCGAAGCCGGAGGATCATCTGAAATATTCAGATGATTTCAAAGTGAGCGTCGATACGCTCATGCGGGTGGAACTGGCAAGGCTCGGGTGAACAATCTGCTCACCTACCCCTCGCGAAATTGAAAATCTCTTTTTATTCCCGACTGCTTATGAAAATCTTCGCCAACTAAGCGTCGACCTGGTACCAAATACTATCAGTTGAAAGAATTATAGGTGTTTAGCCCCGCTCCAGAAACTGAAGACAAAGCATTCTTTTTAGACAAATTGTAAGTTATTCCAAAAAACATCTTCGCTTCAAACTTCTCGTAATAGGGAATGTTGAATGATGAATATGAGGTATCCTTCGATTTTACCACGATGTTACCGCTATCGGTAATGAAGTTGTTGGCCGACAGATCCAGACATCGAACCCGGCCAAATGCACAACCAGCATGCAGGATGATTCGTTCTGATTTGCCGAGATGAACTGAAACTGAGGCGAGTGCTTGCAGCGATTTATTGCCAGCGTAAGCGACTCCAAAACTTAGACCACCGTTGAACCAGCTATCACCATTTCGGCGAACAATATTGACCATGCCGCCAAATGCGAAATCAGCCCTCCCTGAATTTTGACGCTTGATTTGAATACTGTCCACACCGGAGGTATCGGTAGAAATAAGGACCTTATTAAACACATCGTCGATAAGCCGACTACCAAAAAAGCCGACACTAAAGTCAACCTTTAGCCCCCCACGCAGCCAATATTCATAGACATACTCTGAAGCTTTGCTATCCTTGCTGCCAACCTCTTCACGCCTGATGACAAACCTTAGAACATCATAATTTCCAAAGTTCGCCGTGGCAGGCATTAGGTTTTCACTTGTTGTGGACTTTTGGACGGTTGCCAGACTTGTTAAAATTTTATTGAGTAGAATCGAGTTCTTATTTACGTTGGTGGCCATTTTTTCATAGAGCGCAACATTAACGTCAAGGTAACTCATCAGCACCTGCAAATCTGCATCAGCTTGCCGGACATAGATTAAAAAATCACGAAGTTTTTGCGTTTTAACATTGATTTGATGGAGCGTCGCAGAATCTATTGAGCTCATCGCCAGCACCTGGCTATGAAATGTGGCATATTTCACGGCATGTTCCTGTACACGCATCCCTATGTTGGTGGCAATAAGCAGTACATAGTCCTGATATAATTGGAAACGCTTTTCAAGTATTTGTTCGCGAACTGAATTTAAGTTCTCTTGCAAGCCGATGCCATGGTATTCGCCCACGGTCGGATGCTCCCAATCGAGCTTATACTTTTTCTCAAGACTTAGGAATTCGCTGTTTTGCAACCCGTTTTTCATATCATGCGGCTGGGCACTAATATAGGACAGAAAATCTTCCATGGTGTCGAAATCGTCGTATCTGGTTTTGAAATCCTTTGCGAATGCTTGCTTGGTAGTATCAATGGGATAATATAAGGTAGCAGTATCGGCAACCGTCGACATTAATCGGCGGATGATCGCGTTGCCTGGATTAATGATTGGTAGTTTACGGATGTAGGCAACATAATCCTGAATTTGTACAGAACGTTCGTAGCTCAGGTCGCGTAAACGCTCGCTAAGTATACGGTACTTGTCGTTACTAACAATAAATAAACTATCTAAATATATTCGCTTTCTAATTACCTCCATAGCTGCCGTTTCTCCGGCTGCCGCCATTTCCTTTTCCTCTTCTTCCTCAGTTTTGGCCACCATTTCTGCTTCTGTCTTCTTCACAACAGCTGGACTGCCGTTGTGGCGTCCGTGAGCGGAATTCGCCTTGGAAGAAGAATACTTCGTCGTTCTGGCTAAATCACTATACATTCCCTGCAACGCCTTGCTTACCATCCTGAGCGAATCTACCGTAGCGACCCGTTTAGCATTAAAGTCGGCTAATTTCTTCCGAATTTGGCTTTTTGTAGTATCTGTTGAGAAAACATCCGGAATTATAACCTCAGGGTTAACAACACCATTCCCACTTATAGCTTTCGATTGCTCGGAATCTTTAGAGGCTTGATCGGTAAAGTGAGAAATCGCGACATTATTAACTGAGTAACGATATTTAAGGGGATTGATTTCCGTTACCCGAAAAACTGTTGTCCCGTCGAATTTTCCAATTGCCCCTTTCAATTTCGGTTTGTTAGGAATTGTCCCATGCAAACGAAGGTCAGAGGTCGAAAGACGATATTCAACCGAAGAGCTGATTTGTGCAAACAACTGTGTTGATATAATGACCAGTACAATAACGAGCAAATATTTCATGATAGGGGCCGAGAATCTTACGAAGCATTGACCAATAAAAGGTATCAACAAATCGTCGTAACTCACTGATACAAACAACTAAGTTATTATTCGGTATTATCTGCCTCTCAACGACTTCGGAGCCATTGAGGGATCATCGAGATTGTAGCTTGTCATTACCTGATGAGAATACAAGCTACTTAGAAATAAAGTTATAGTGGATTACGGATCCAATGGTGGTTAGCTTTTCAAGATATCCCTCTCAAGGCGTTGCCATCATTCACGGACTAAGAAGATTTAAAGACTAGCTTTCTTCATCTTGATAAATGTCCTAAAACTTAAAAAACTTCGCAAATGCCGTGGTCTTGACACATGCCGAAAATTTGCTACTAGCACTTGCAAAGACCGATCAAGTAATTTTTGTGTTCGAAATTCAATCAGCCAAATCGTCCGGGAGAAATTATGGGGTAAGCCTGTCGCAAATAACCCACCAAGGTTGAACAAAATAGTGCTTACCCCAGAACATTCCTCCGCAAGATATTAACTGTTCTGCTAAATATATAGTAGTTTATCTCGATGAGATATCATTTTCAAGGTCCTAGTCCCCTTATAACTCGGAAAAATTCAGTGTGAAACGTCTAGTTTCTCATTGGCCAATGAGTTTATCAAGACCTACCCTAAGTCCTAGATATGCATTGATAGACGGCTCATAAGCAGGTAGAAATCCTCGGACCTCGCCACCTATTGTCACATTCAAGCCCGTAAACCGCTCGGACACCCGCAGACGGACCAGATAGAAAAACTTAGTATCCTTAATTCTTGTTGGAACAATGGTTCTCCGATTTGTTTGTTTATCTATTGACTGCACAAACTCTGTGTAGTTGTTTTCCGCTAATCCAATATTTGGGTCAAAATAAAGCTTGAACTTCTTATTAGCATTCAATATCATAGGAACGCCTGCACTAAAAAATCCATTAGTTCTCGTATCTGAAACATTCTGCGCCACAAATCCATTTCCTGTCTGAAAAACTGGCGAAGGTCCAAGACTGGCTTTGCTTGTGTCACTCGAGACAAGTTCAGAGTCGAACCCCACAACAGTTGTTTTTCGAAGAACTTCAACTCTTATCGAATAGTACATATTGAAGAAATCACTCTTCCGCTTGAAAACCCGGAAAGTTGGATTAAAATAGTAGCTCCATTGGGTTGATGATATCTTTTTATGATCCACATATACCTTTCTAATATACTCGGTTTCACCCTCCTTGTAGGGCTTGTCATCTAATTTGATGTACTGTTTTCGAGTAACTATGTTAGAAGAATCATAAGAAAAATTCCGAAACGTTGATATGCCTACGAATCCGCCGAACCGGTCGTCTGGCCCTACGATGTCGTTAGCCATTACTACGAACTCTCCTCCTATGTTTTTGAACTTCGGCTTTTCTAAAAAGTCAAGATTCCCCCCGGTAAAAAGCTCGATAGATAAATTTCGAATGATCGACTTTTCACGCTCAGTATAGATCGGCTCGTCTACGCCCCCATCGAGAATGTTTTTGATCATTACTAAATATTTCACCTCCGCTTTTTTACCGTCCTCTTCATACGATAAAGTGAGGTGGACTGCCTCAGTTGGCTCAGAATTAAAATTATCTGCCTTAATCGTCATGGAGAGCTCCCCTTTATATTTATTATCCACAGAGAGTTTGATTTTTGTACCCTCGTCGATAAGATAATCTTTTCCTTTTTCCGAGTCGTTATCCGCATCGTCGACGATTACACTTACTTCAACATTGTCCTGTTTGGTAGTAATGGCGAAAGGGATAATGATTTTGAAATCGCGGAGCTCCTCTCTGGTCTCGAATGGTGACGGTCGATCAAAAACTAGTTTGGCCTGTGAAAAAACGAATAGCGGAACCAGATAGATAACAATTGTGTAGATAACAGTTCGCATAGCTGATAGGGATAGGTTTCAAGTGAATTTGACCGGAGCAGCAGAAGAAACTGAGGACTTACCAAACCGCTAACTTCGGATTCAAGTTAGTTTTTACCCCTCAAAAAATTGCTACCGCTTAATCAATTCAAAAGCATAAAGAACTACATATCAACATCATGAGAAACTTTTATACCTTCGGCGGCAAATCCAACCAACTGCAACCTAATCCGATTATCTTGGACGTAGACTAGATGCTCGCCGCCATAATTGTGCGCTGAACGAATCAAGAATGCCTTGCTTTTCTTGCTCTATATCGAGCGTGTCCGGTTGCCAATCAACGCTGTCCCAGAACATTTTAATGTCACACCCGCTTCTTTTGAAAAACTTCTCTGGCCGGGAGTAAATAGGCAATCCTAAATCTTTCGTAATCGAAATTCTATAATCATTACTATCTCCAAAGAAAACAACGGGAATTCCCAGAGCCAGGCAAGGCAACGCGCAATGCAGCCTGGTCGTGATGACCAGATTAGCATTGTTCCGATAGAAATCGAGAACGTCCTCGGCATTTCTTCGCTTTTTATGTTCCTGCATCTTTGGCGAGACGGCATGGCTTATACGTATAGACCGGTCTTCAATCGACGGTGGGAGTGGAAACGGAACGTCGACAATAACGTTCCACCCGTGCCTGGGTCTTGATGGGGCTTTCGGAAAAGTCAGCGTCAAACATTTGCTATAAAATGTCTCGATCCCCGCGCTTGACAACTTTGCAGCGGTATGACTGTCTCGACAGCCTATTGGGCCATTCATTCGAAAATGCTCGAGACACTGCTCATTATTCAATACATAGTTCCACGAACCGTTCCAATGCGTTAAATGAAATCCAAAGTAGATTGGCACGATGTTCTTGGCAAGCGGAAAGCAATCCTCAGGCCTATGGCTAAACCATCCATTCATCACTAACACAGACTGGTCAGGTTCATCCAAATGCCTCAGACCGTCTCTTTCGAAACGTTTATCAACCCGCGGCAGGAGTCGTTCCGCAGCAATCGACTGTATGTGGTCACCAATGTTAGTGAGATTTGGATAAGAAAGTCCGGCAAATTGGAAGTTGCTGAAGGTCTTCATTATTTATTATTAGCGATATAAGATGTCCTGATTAGCCCCAAAAATGCAAGCTACAATTCAACGAAGCGACATTTTACTTACTATCAGCGCCATCATTGTGACGTTTATTATTCAAAGACTTAATTTCGATACATTGCAAGCATTTGAAGTATCCTTGGTTAAACCTTGACCATTGGCCTGTATATGGTTTTATCTCTGATGTATCTCGAATACTTCGATACTGAATCCTGGGATATACTTACTTCATTGGTAAGATTATCATTGTAGAAATACAGAACTTCGTCTAAAAAAAAACGATTTAGCCTTGCCACAAAGTTCTGAGATTGGGTAGATGTTTGCCGCATCGGCGGCAAACTTGCAAAATGGCTTCCTTTCAAAAGGATCGTATAAATCTTCCTCCCTTACGTAATCATATAGCCAGGCCAGACATGTCCGGAAATGAGAAACCGACCAATAGTTTCTGTCTTGATAAATGCGTAGATCATCGGGCAGTTCCGAAGAAAACCCGCTACGCCCAACCAAGGCAAGACTGTTGGCTTGATGTTGAGACCACACCTGCCAAACTTTTCTGCTAGCATAAACATCAAAGATTTTCGCGGCCGCCTCAGCATCGGTTAACCAATCATCTCCGTCAACGACCCCAACAATGGCGGAACGGTTTGAAATGTAGTTTCGAGCCGAATCATACGTGTTACCTCCACCATAGAATTTATGCTGATTCCGGATAAAGAGAACATCTTTACCATGAAACTTCGTGTAGAATTCTGTAATCCCGTCAATTCCCAAAATCTGCTCCAAAATAAAGGGTGTGGAGTCCGTCGACTGATCATCACGGATGATGACACCTAAATCAGGAAACACCTGTGAGACAACCGAGTAAAAGGATCTATGGATATATTCCTCGCAATTATAGACAGGAATTACAATGACAAAGCTGTTTTTTAATTTTTCCATCTTTTATGAAACGTTTAAAGAAATTCGCACTACTTTCGAAAGCAGTCCCAAACGCCGCGCAATCGCCTCGAAATCAAAACTTTTCGCGGATAGTATGCTGAAAGAACGATCCCTCATAGCTTTGGCGCTACTTCTCGCGCCATGATGTCACTATACCCCGCAGCTTGAAACGAGATATTTTCTATAAAACAATAAGATCGTCCTCTTGGATGTATCTCGTTAGCGACCATGATGTCCAAAGGATTATCAAGCTGCCTGGCGATTTCCAGGCATTCCTTGAAAACACGGCTGTGTAATGCCCAACAATGCGTATGGTAGCTCCGTGTAATGCGAGCAACGTGCTGGCTGACTGGAATGAAAGGCGCCAGGTGTAAAGCTCCAAAGTAAAGCGTCTCCCAATCACTTGGAACCTGCTGTAACCACCGTCCGACGACTTGTTGCAAATCATCTCGAAAGGTCACATCGTCCTCCAATATCAGAATAGATTCGTACCCACGGTCAATACTGGTCTCAATAATTCTCATAAAGGACACCACCAACCCGGCTGCTGCGGAATTCCAATAATAATCGGGTTGCCCAATTAAGCTTGCCTCAACAAAGTCCAGCTTCTCTATGCTCCCATCGAAAGCTGGAAACCGCTCGAAGCGAAGGCCAATCCTTTTGCATTGAGCAGCAGCGTTTACCAAACGATCAGACCTTCTATCGAGATTAATCAAAAATGTGTTGTCAAAAAACGTATTTAACATCGGGCGATTGTAATAAGTCAAAAAATGCCTCCTGACCGGGATAATTCCGACCTATTGGGTTATACATTAAAGTCTGCCTGCAAGCGTTAAAAAAAAAGCTCCTTCACGAGGCAGAGAACATTCGCTGCAATGGAATTACATCAATATCAAAAGGAACTGGTCTTTGCAAACAATTCGTCCATGCCTTTTTCCACAGCCAGACGTCTTGGCGTTTGTAACCTTGCTACCCCACACTCCAAGTCCGGGTCTGCGCCAAGTATAAGCAACTGTTCTGCAAAGTTCGAAAAGCCCATTTCAAAGGCTTTGTAGAGCATGCTTTCTCCATTCGCATTTTTCTGGTCAATTTTAGCACCAGCTTTCAGGAACGATTGAATTACACTATTAGCCTGTTCACCTGAAGCCGACTCAAGCGAAATCCCGTCTACCAACTCAAATCTGTCCCACCAGTAATTCACACTGACTGACATGTCCAGCGACTCCACTAAATGCCACCAGTACAATGGTATATAAAGAATATCGCCGGTATGAAGAGTAAGGGTGTATGTATTGGCGTGCTTAAAAAGTGGATATTGTTCAAGGCGATTCATATCAATCTCACTGACATGAAAAAAGCCGGGTCTGGTACCTTGATACAGAAATTTGGAATCGGAAGGTGGGAAAAGAGTTATCTTCTTCCTCCCTACTATCTGAACCAAAAAGTTATGTGATGTATCGAAGTGGAGCGGCGAAACACAACCGCCGCCCCCGATCCACACGTTGGTAGATCGGCCGATATCTCGGCTGTAAATCCATTGAGGATCCTCAAGATCCGGCGCCAGCTCCGGGAAGGTTTCGGCCAATGATGCTTGTGAAATATAATATGGTTTGCTGTCTGACATATGATCGAGCGCCTCATTGAAAGGGAGAGAGACAACCTTAGCCTCTCCTTTGTGAAAGTTAAAGACCCCACTTTCACTGTAACCCATCTTCACTATTCGTGCACCGATCTTATCTTTTAGATACTGTACGGTCCAAGACTCATAGGCCGGCACATGCTTGGCTGCACCCCGAATAATCACCGGTCGATTTGGTTCATAAAATTCACGGGTAAAATCCTCAACGGTCAAAATCTCCCGTTCAATGACTGCATTAACTTGATTTGTCATAGCATTATAAATTTAAGATGTTAGAGTTTCCTGTCAATGGTCTTAATAACTACCTATGCAAGCTGAAACTCCATAAGCCGTTTATAAAGACCCTGATCAGTATCCATCAGCTGTTGATGACTGCCGATTTCTACAATCGAACCATTTTGGAGGACCACTATTCGGTCCGCTCCGTATACTGTGGAAAGACGATGTGCCACCACGAACGATGTTCTGAACTTCATCAAATTGGTCAGTGCCGTCTGGACAAGAAACTCTGACTCCGTATCGAGCGCACTGGTAGCTTCGTCCAGAATTAATATCTTAGGGTCTCT
Source organism: Dyadobacter sp. OTU695 (assembly GCF_038440355.1). NCBI lineage: Bacteria > Pseudomonadati > Bacteroidota > Cytophagia > Cytophagales > Spirosomataceae > Dyadobacter > Dyadobacter sp. OTU695. Next base: position 31,653 of record NZ_JASATN010000035.1, read on the forward strand.
TAAAATGGCTCTTGCAATTGCAATTCTTTGCCGCTGACCTCCTGATAACCTGGTGCCGCGATCCCCAACTACGGTCATGTAACCATCTGGTAAGGCTGAAATAAACTCATGGGCACAGGCTTCTCTTGCTGCTTGAATAACTTGATCCATCGAAGCCATAAGATTGCCATAAATGATGTTTTCTTTAACTGTGCCCCCAAAAAGTTGAAGATCCTGAGGCACGATGGCAAATTGACTCCTTAATGCAGACAAAGGAAAATCCGCAGAGTCCCTTTTGCCGAACAATACCACGCCTTCGTCAGGTTTGTAAAGCATGGAAAGCATTGCCAAGAGCGTACTTTTCCCCGCCCCACTTGGCCCAACCACTGCCACCCGTTCGCCGGCTTCAACTTTTAGAGTAATGTCTCGCAGAGCATGTTGAGACCTGTTCGTCGGATACGAAAATGATAAATCCTTTATTTCCAAGCTCCCATCTATAATTTGATCTGGATCCAAACCACTTTCTATTTTCTCAACTTGCTCGGTAGGTAATCGAAGCAGTTCTGAAATCCGCTGGGTTGCTCCTAGGCTTCTTTGGACACGCGAAAGCAAATCAGCCATCCCATTTAGGCTGCTCGTTATATAAACTGCATATATGACAAAGGCCAGTAAGTCGCCGTACGATATTACACCCTGCCTCATTAGTGACATGCCTCGCCACGCTATCAGAATAATTGCGCCAAAGACAATTAAAAAGAGCGCTGAACCAAGCATCGATCTAACGTGCGCACTTTTTCTTGCTGTTGCAACGACCTGGTTCATGTTCTGACGAAATCGTTCTACCTCATACCATTCATTGGTGAATGTTTTGACATTCGAGATAGCGCCAAAAACCTCACCAAGGATAATGTTGCTTTCGGCAACTTTGTCTTGAAGCTCCCTTGAGTTATCATGAATACCCTTATTAAAAAAGCGGGCAGCTATCGCAATCGCCGGTAAAAGTATCAGGATAAGACTCGCAAGCTCGATCGACAATGTGAAGGCCAAAGTAGTAGCAATCGCCAAAGTGCCAATGTTACGCAACATGTCCGTCAAGGCAATAGAAACACTTTCCTGGATTAATGCAACATCATTCTGAATCCTGCTTACCAGCTCACCGACCCGGTTCTGGTTAAAGAACTCCAACGGCAACTTTACAATGTGACTAAAAATGCTTGTTCGCAAATCAGCCATTAGGTTATCTCCAATCAGAATTACGTGGTAAAGGCGCCAATAATTTACGACCGCTTGAATGACTACAAGCAAAATCATTCCGATCAGCAATTCGGTTGCTGAAAAGTTTTTGACTCCATTGGCCGACTGGCTATCAATTAAAAGCTTCAACAGAAAAGGAAAGACCATTCCTACCGCGCTGTTTATCAACACAAAAAGTGATCCTTTTACCACCCGCCACCTGTACGGCCTTAAAAATGACCATAGATGCAGAAAGTCACCATCAAAAATCTTCATAAATCACAGGTTTAAAACCGATCGCCATTTGAAATTCTCCTGGAAGACCTCCCACGAGCAGTTATAAATTTTAGAGCTGCAGCAAACCATGCCCTACTCTCAACAAATACCTTTATTGCCGGGAAAAGCAAAGCGCGTCCAAGCATCCCCTTTTTTAGTTCAACGGCCTCTGCCGGCAGAGCCCTTAGCAGGAAGAGAATCCACAATGAATAGCCCACATACCCCGCTCCGACTGCCAAAAGTAGCTTCGGAGCAAAAACGGACGAAAACAGGACTATCAAAGGAAGCGTCAACAGGACTAGAACATAGAGCACATCGTGAAGAAATCGTGAACCCATCCTGGTGAAGCTTAAAACCTCCTTTAAGTAGGCTTTGCGTTCGAAAAAGACTGTTTCAATGTAGCCCAGATTCCACCTGATACGTTGTTTTACGAGATCTTTGTAGGTAAGAGGAGGCCTGGTCAAAGCCAATACTGAGTCTAAATAGACCGTTGAATATCCTTTACGAATTCCGATCATCGTGGCCTCGCGATCTTCTCCATTTCTCAGGCCGCTGTGGTCTTGATAGATCGATAGTAATATTTCTCTTTTGTAACAGCAGCCGGCCCCCGGCATAACCGGCACTGTCGCATCTGCCCTATGGTACTCATACCACATCCGCGCAAGACAGTACTCCAACTGTTGATATTGAAAAATGGAGCCAACCCCCTCGTATGGGATCATCCGAAAATAAAAACCCATTTGATTTGGCTGATCTCTCCAACCATCAATTTGTGACACCAACGAGTCCAAACCCGTAAGGTCGGTGTCAAAGTCTGAAAGAACAATGAACTCATGTGGTATGGAAATCGTAACGCGATGCAATGCCCCGACCTTGTTTCCGTTGGGGAAAACCGAAGCTACAAAGAAACAGTCTGGCCAAATATTGATGTAGCTGTTGATTTCATCAAGGCTATCGTCTGTTGAGCCATCGTCAATCAATACTACGTCGATAGTATCGGAGTGTTGCAAGGCAAGATTCCGGAAATAGTCCAGGCGCTCTGTGAAATTGGTACGATTTTTCTCATTGTACTGAGGTATCAAGATACAAATCTTGTTAGTTCCGGCAAAGTCACCTCGAATCCAGGTAAGGCCAGAAACAGTTGGGCTTGACAAATACATCATAATAAATGATTTTAATGTTTTAAAATCTTTGATTGGGATACATGTGTGAGAATTCCTCTATTCCGGTTCCAACATCTGATGATATTGACAATGCGGAGAAATATTTCTCGAAGTCTGTTAGAAATGATAGGATGGATTCTTTGGAGTGCCGACTACCATCAAACTGCGCATCAACATGTAATGTATCCGGTGAGCTGGTGAACTGCAATTGCATATCAATGGCGATTAGACTGTGAGGCTTAGGTTTCCTCTTGGTTATATTGAACCCAATATCGACGATCCTGTCATTGCCGTCTTCTCTGACGGCTGGTTCTTTTTTGGCATATGCAAACTGAACATTGATGTTCCAAAAAGCACATCGCTCCGGGAATCCAGCAGGCCCCATTCTCTCCAAAATCTCTCTCAGTGTTGTCGCCCTATGCCTGGCCATATCCTCATTAGCTTTCGCCACCGCATCGATCACGTCCTCATAACTGGACTGCTGCTCGAATGAAAATCTGATCAGCTTTGTATTGGCAAAGCAACCTACTTGCTGCTCCATTCCCTGAAAGTCCCTTCCCAACACATATGTGCCAAAGCAGAAATCACCTGGGTTTCCCTGTCGGAACAGAAAGCTTCCAAGCGCGGCCTGGATGATAACAAAAGCATTTACATTCTTCTTACCTGCAAGTTCTGTTACCTTATGAGCAAGCTGTGAGCTAAACTCATACCGTTGTGCATCGAAGACCTGTTCGAATATTTTCGACTTTTTCATGCTCGATCCAGGGATGAAAAGTTCTGGCGGGAGGGAATCGAAACGCGACAGCCAATATCGTTCATCGGCTAGGGAATTTTCTTTAACATAGTCATTCTCCATTGCCATAAAATCTTTTAGCTGTGCTTTCAATGGCAAAATTGTCAGAGCCCCCCCCTTTACATACTGTTGGTAATAGCGGAACAGGTCCCTTAGAATCACATCGTACGAATAGCCGTCGCAAATGACATGGTGAATTTTTATAGATAGGATCCAATTGTTTGGACTTTTACAACATATCCTGACCAAAAACAGTGGCCCTGTACTAGGATCAAACCGATGATCCTCAAAGTTTGCGAAATGCTCGATCTGACTGTTGTTACTAATTTCATCTTCGCTCAAAATATTTATATACTTGTCTTCTGACGGCGCATTGTCGACTCCCATGTAGAAGTGACCGTCAACACGGACAAAATACGCTCGCAAACTTTCATGTCTTTGGATCAGAAGCTGTACTGAGCGGCTAAAAATGGCTAAATCGAAAAATCCATCAATATCGAAAACAGAGAGAGACGTGCCGTGAATGGTGTCATATTTCTTGAACTCACTATCTAAGGAATCATCGAGCCAATAATTTTGGACAGAAGTTGCCTTATAGAGCTCGGTGCCGTTAGCAGCAGTCAAATCGGGCTTAGCATGGATGCGATTGTTATCAAAAGAGAAATGCTCTTTTAGATACTTTTTAAGGCGCTCTTTGTTTATTTTTAAGAGACTCATCAACCCTTCATCCGGGGCTTCTCCGGTAGGAAAATTCACCACCAGATTATCATTCGAAACCGATAACTTCACCCTCGATTTATTTGCTCTTTTAATTAGATCTGGCAGGTCAACCATGTCTGTGTTTTGCATAGCCATTATTTATAGTACAATTGAACTAACATCTTCACCATACACAATTTCATTCGCTCGGATCAAGTCAAGATGGCTTGCCTGCGATTTCAAGTCCGGATACAAAAACAAGCTCCGGACAATGACATCAATATCAAGCTTGTCCTTTACCGCGGTTACCATCCGGATTGCCATCAGCGAGTGCCCGCCCAGCTCAAAGAAGTTG
>NZ_JASATN010000036.1:0-29326 GCF_038440355.1 Dyadobacter sp. OTU695
GAGCGTTGCCCGGCTTTCAAATTGTCATGCATTACCTATTGTGCCCGGACGTCGATCATCCAATCGATTCCGTACTTGTCTTTGAGTGCACCGAAAATATCACCCCATACCTGCTTTTCCATCGGTACGGTAATCGTGCCGCCTTCGCTGAGCTGCGCGAATTTGTTGCGGAGATTGGCTTCGTCGAAACCGCTCAGTGAGAGTTGTATCTTATCGCCAGCCAATGGGCCGGGCTGGGGGCTGTCGCAACCCATAAAATCGATTTCTCCACCCATGAGCGAGGCGTGCATGATCTTGTCGCGCAACGCGGCAGGACAGCTGTCATCAACCTGCCCGAAGGTCATCATATTCAGCTCGCCGCCGAAAATGCCTTTGTAAAATTCCATCGCTTCGGCGCAATCGCCTTCGAACATCAGATAAGGGTGCAATACGGCCTTTTCCATAGAGTTTTGCAGTTAAGGTGGTTGTATTAGTGTACATAGCAAAGGTAACTGGCCCTCGGCAATGCCTGCGGGTGATAACAGGACAACCAAAGGGGGACAATGCGACATTGCCAATCCTTAAAGCTTTCTTAACTTGATGTTGCGGTACCAAACCGTGCTGCCCCAATCCTGCAAACCAATGCGTCCGTTATAATTGCCTTTGGCGATGGGTGCGGCTTTTAGGCCGCTGTTGGCGATGCGCTGTTTCCAGTCCGTGCCGTTAAGGTCGTGCTCCTGCACCATGAATTCATTCTGGTAGACAGTGAGTTTGCCTTTTTTTACAATGAAATGGATCTTGTTCCATTCCCCCTGTGGGTTACCTTCGCGCAGGCGGGCATTGGCAACACCGAAAAAGTCGCTGGCGCGGTGCGTATTTTCTTTGGCGCCTTCATAAATCTTATCGTCGATCACCTGCAATTCCAGCCCGGTATCGTGCATGTTTTTGTTGCCGGGAGATTCTTGTACAAAAAAGAAAATGCCGCTGTTAGCGTATTTGCTCACTTTCCATTCCGCTTTGAATTCGAAATCGCCATTCACGACATCATCGATCACAATGTCGCCGCCGTTTTTGGCTTTGTTACCTGCCCTTTCCGGTACATTTAGTTTGATGGCGCCATCCTCTATCAGCCAGGCCGAACCCGGAGCTTTACCGTTGTAGGCATGCCAGCCTTTGAGGTCCTTGCCGTCAAACAACAGTTTCCAACCTTCTTTCTTCTCGGCAGCCGTGAGGGTGTTGAGTGCTTGTGAGTACACGTTCAGGGAAAGCAGTGCAGCGACTGCGGTAACGAAAAAACGGGTCATAGGGGCAGATTTAAGTGTTTCCGGATGATTTGAGTTATGCAAAATACTGATAAATTTTCATGAAATTACCTTATTTTTGGGCATCCTAACTGACCTCTTAACTATGCGGCCTTATCTTTTCGGGCAAAAATGGCTGCTGGGTTTCGCCCTTGCACTGGTTTACATTCCGCTACGAACCTACATAAACGTCCCTCAGCAATATTGGTACACGATCCCGCGCAACCTGCCGCTTTTCGGGCTGGAAATCGTGATCAGTACTGTTTTTTATACGGCCTGGATCTATCTGATGGACTGGTTTTTAAGAAAACAGGCAGCACTCACCGGCGCCGACAAATCACCTGCATTCAGCATCCGCGACCAGCTCGTTACATTGATACCCGCCGTGTTGCTGGCCGTTTTGTTCAATATGATCCTGGTGCGTACCTGGGGCCTGATGAGCCAGTGGTGGAACCCATATCCCAGGCCCATGCTAGGAGAGCTACGCGCACGTGACCTCATGCATACGCGCTGGCGCGCAGGGCAGGCGCTCACGATCCTCGCACTCATTGCCGCCTATTATCTCTGTGTGAGCAACCAGGTGCAGGAAAAGATGAAAAAATTGCTTGTCAACTCCGAGCGGCTTGAAAAAGAGAACATGCATGCGCGTTTTCTGGCACTGAAAAACCAGGTCAGCCCACATTTTTTGTTCAACAACCTCAGTGTACTGTCATCGCTGGTGGAGTCCCGGCCGGAGCAGTCAGGTGAGTTTATACAGGAGCTGTCGGCAGCATACCGTTACATTCTGGAACAATCGGAGCTGGATAAGATTAGTTTGAAGGAGGAAATGAAGTTCCTGGATACCTATATGTATCTGCTGCGGACGCGTTTCAAGGAAAAGGTTATTCTCGATTCAAAGCTTTCATCTTCGGATCAGGAGCGTTATTCCATTATTCCGCTGACGTTGCAACTATTGGTAGAGAATGCAGTAAAGCATAATACGATGTCGTTACATCATCCATTGGTAATCAGTATTGGGATTGTTGATCAAATGCTCGTTGTCAGCAATCCTTTGCAATTGAGGCAACAAGACCAGTCCACGACGCGTCTTGGGTTAAAAAACATTGTCAGCCGCTATAAGCTATTGCAGGATAAGGATGTGGTGATCGAAAAGACTGCCACACATTTTACGGTGAAAATTCCATTATTATCATGAATGTACTGATTGTCGAGGACGAGGAGCTAAGTGCAGAACGTTTGCGAAACCTGATCCGCAATATCGACCCTACTATTCATGTGCTCGGCATTATTCCGTCGGTTTTTGAAACCATTGCCTATTTGCAAAACAGGGCCAATACGCAGCCTGATCTCATTTTCCTCGATATTCACCTCGAAGACGACAACGGGTTTAAAATCATCGAAAATCAGGACCCCATGATCCCGGTTATCTTCACGACCGCTTTCGACGATTACCTTCTCCGCGCATTCAGGGTAAACAGTGTCGACTATCTTCTCAAACCCATTAATCCGCTGGAATTACAGGCATCGCTCAACAAGTTCAGAAAGATCAGGACGAATGGCCTGCAACAACATGAGGAAGCCTCGCCGGAAAAATACAAAGACCGTTTTCTGGTCACTGCCGGCGCGCGGATATTTACATTTAAAACTGCTGAAATCGCCTATTTTACAATCGAAGAACGTGCTACATTTCTACGGCTGTTCGATGGCCGGCATTTTGCGGTGGAGTACAGCCTGGAAAAGCTCTCGCAAATGCTTGATCCCGCTGAGTTTTTCCGCATTAACCGCACCATGCTGCTGTCCCTTCACGCGATCCGGGAAATGCACGCGATATCGGCCGGAAAGCTGAAAATCGACCTGCATCCGGCTGCCGGGCAGGAAACTTATGTAAGCTCCGAGCGCATGACCGAGTTTAAAAACTGGCTGGGCAAATAACCTCTGGTTTACTTCTGCATTTAAAATTGCCGTTTCAGCCCTTGAAAACGGGCGTTCCGCGATTTGAATTTTCATTCCAAAATCTGGTTGGCCAAATTGAGCTCAAACAGCAGAAGGTTCGTGTTATGTCTGTAATTCAATTTAATGCCCACAAGAAGTACCATGTGCTTCAAAGTAAGACCCGCGTTTGGGAAACCCACAATGATCTGACCCCGCACTACCGCATCATATTCATCCGCAGCGGGGAGGGGCATTTTAGTCTTGATGGGAAATTGTATGATTATGCCGAGCAAGGCGTCATTCTGCTCTGCCCCGGCCAGCACCCCATATTTCAGGAAGACAGCAGCGCCAAGATCTTTCTTATCGCATTTGATACGTGGCTTTCCGAGGATTTTTTGCAGAAAAAGGAGTTCAGCCCCGATTTTGCCGATATTTACAAACAAGCCGAACACCTCTGCGACGGTGTGCGCCTTACCCAGGGCAAACCCTTGCAAAACGAGCGCGACGCTCAGACCATTACCTATTTAATTAATCAGATTCTTTTCGAAGTAACCCAGCAGCCGACCTCACATAACAAGCTGATCCGCGGTAGTATCGATCTGATCGTTACCATTCTGGCACGGAATAATTTCGAGAGTAAAAAAGTGGAAGAGGTGACATCACGGCAGCGCCTCGCCGGGGCTATTATCGATTATTTACGGCAGGAATTGCATCAGAACAGAACCATCCGCGTGCCCGAACTGCTGATGCGGTTCAATATCTCGGAAGACGTCGCCAATCTCTGTGTGCTCAACCAAACGGGTATGTCACTCCGGAACTTCATTTTTAAATATAAGGCGGACCTTTTTAAAAGCAGGATGCTGAAAGTCGATGTTTCAGAACTGACCGGTTATCTGTCCATTTAAAAGTCACTTGCCGGTTGAAGACCGAGACTGGCAGATGTAGTTTTGAACCCGCTGCCGCGACTTATTTTACGGAAGTATGTGCGCTGTCAATTTTCGGGTAAAATCCCGACCTTCGCAGCTGGTAATACACATACTCCCAAGAAGATACGTATGAGGCGATTCTCCATCCTGATCATCCTTTTTGCATTCATTTTCACGCCGGTTGCCGCCCAGCAGGAAGCGCCGCAGACGTCGCTGAACCATTATATCGAATTTTTGAGCGAATCGTCCGAACTGGTCATCCACCGGTTTAAAATGCTCGGCGATTATCAGGAGGACGTGAGCCGTTACCGGAAACGGCCGGACTATGGATTGCGTTTGCCGTCGTCGGGGCCATTGGAGGAATACTATTACAAGAAGGCACTAGGTGGCCTGGGAGTTGAAGCGGCAAAACGGAAACAGTTGAATGCGGGCCTGGAAAATGTATGGCAAGTGCTCATCAAGCTGGATGAAACCTGTAAAGCGCTGGAAACTTATGTGCGTCTGCGGGATTATGAACGCGATAATCTGAAAAAATCCGATGCGTTGGCAGCCGAAATGCAATCCCTTTTTGAACGCTATGCACACGACAAGAATGCATTGTACACCCAGATCAGGCAGATTTACGCTGGCATTCAAAATCGCGCGGCTACCGATCCCTATATCGTGACTGAAAACGCAATGGGCGAAGTGATTGCCGCCCAGCAGCGGTTGCTCGAAGCATTGCCTTACTATTTGGACGAAGAAACCAAAGCCGAATGGCCGGTGGCGCTCGTGCGACAAAGCATGCTGGACGACGAAAAGGCACTGGCAACAATCGGCAACACCGCTTCGCAGCTGCAATACCCGGCATCGGATATGGTCGGGACCTTCAAATCGGCGTTGGTTTCTATGCAGGATATCAAACGGCGGGCACTGGATGACCATAATTTCGCGGCCCAGCAGTCGGCACGGCATGGTAATGCAGTGTATTTGTCGCTTGTGGAGCAATTCAACCACGACATGCTGGAATTTTACAAGGCTTTCGTCGGGTATAGCAAGCCGGGACATTTGCTGCTGAATTATCCTTTTTTTAGCCCGGTAATGAAGGCGGAAAGTTCGGAAAAAGCTGCTGCAAGCGAAGGCACCAAGCCATTTCAGGATAAATCCTTCCACCCGTTGAACGTGAAAAAAGCAGCAGCTCCTGCCAGCGCGGCGACGATTAAAACTTTGAATCAATATATCGACTGGATCAACCAGTCGCTGCGGCAAATGCATTTGCTGCAAATGATCGTGCGCAATTACCAAAGCTCGGCGGAGTATTACCGCGATCCGGCAAAGGCACAAAAAAGAGCCAATCTCAGCTATTCGCACGAGGATTTCAAGTTGCCCTCTTCGGAATATGCATTGCTGTTGGGCGCCAGTACAGCCATTCCGGAGCCTTATCGGAAGTCTGTTACCGGTCAGGCAGGGGTTTTGATGGATGTTTTACAGGAAATGGATGGCCTTAGCATCGAACTGATCAGTTACACCGCTGAAAAGCGATATTTGCAAGACCGCCTCAAACGCTCCGACGCCATTCTGGACCGTTACCTGGTTCTTTTTGATATCCTGGATAAAAAGAAAGAGCAGCTCTATAACGATATCCGCCGCATTCACGAAAGCTATCCGAATGCAACTCCCCAAAGCTCATGGTACATTGCGGGTAATGCCATGCTTAAAACAATGGATAATGGCCACGACGTCATGTTTGGTATGCGCGACTATTTGAGAGGAGAAACCTCCAAATTACCGGAAACGACCAACCTCAGAACCGACAGTCGGCAGTTGATCGCCGATGAGTACAAAAACATGAAGGGGCTCCAACGCTACGGACGCAACAACGGGCTATGTCCGTACACGCCTTATGAGGATTTGGGAGGTAATGCGGGCCGTTTTGCTGAGAAAGTAGAGCAATACAAACCGGAGTCGTCGGGATTTGCGGCGCATCCTTACGAATCGTTTTACTACTTCTATAATAACGAGCTCGTTTATCAGTACAATAACTTTATAGAGCTATCGAAGGCTGGGCTTTTGAAGACGGTCAACCAGCCTGATGTTTTCGCATTCCGGCGCACTGCACCTCATAAGGAAACCGCACCACCGGTAAAAGCTCCGGAGCCACCGGTTGAAAAGCCGGCTGACAATGTTGCCGGCGTTCAGACAAATCATGCAGAAATCCCGGTGGTGCCGCAACCTCCCGCGCGGCAGGATGCGGCACCGCTCACAAATGGCGGCAAGCCGGGGCCCGAAGCAGCGGCAGCGCCCATTGCGCAGGCGAAGCGCGATACCGTGTATGTGGAACGCGTACGCGTGGATACGGTGTACGTAGACCGCAATGCACAGTTGCAGAACGTCACCCGCTCGCTCGACGGCTTCGCACCGAACAATATGGTGTTGCTGCTCGATGTTTCGTCGTCGATGAACTCGCCTTATAAATTGCCGTTGCTGAAACGCTCCATCAAATCGCTGCTCACATTGGTTCGGCCCGAGGACATGATTTCTATCGTGCTCTATTCGGGCAAGGCCAGGGTCGTGCTCAAACCGACTTCTGGCTCCAAGTCTGCCGAGATTTCAAGAATGATCGACCTGCTGCAATCCGACGGCGATACCGACGGCAACGAGGGCATTAAACTCGCTTACAAAACTGCCAACAAACAGTACATCCGCGCCGGTAACAACCGCATTGTACTGGCGACAGACGGCGAGTTTCCGGTTAGCAACGAGGTGGTTGACATGATACGTGAGAATGCCCGTCAGGATGTTTACCTCAGTGTTTTCACCTTCGGGCGCAACGAGCATACCGGCCAGAAGCTCAAAAAATTAAGTGAGCTAGGCATGGGCTCCTACGCACATGTGACCGATGCAAGCGCAGACCTGCAACTGATCCTGGAAGCCCAGGCGAAAAAGCTGGCGGGGAAATAGTACCGCGTCAGAGATCGGCGTAATGCTTCACGAAGCTGACCCAATCGGCGCCGAAAGGAACGAGAATGTATTTCCCCTCCGGGGTCACGAGCAGTTTGGTGGGGTAACCGGGTACTTTGTAGATTTTTTCGATTTGATTGTCCGACATCGCTACCGGGAAGGAAAACTTCTTTTCAGTCATGTAGCTTGTCACTTTGGCCTCGGTATCGCGGCAAGCGATGGTCATTAAAGTGATTTTGTCGGGATTCGTTTTGATGGTCGAATCGTAGAATTTCTGCATATCGGGATGCTCTGCACGGCAGGGACCGCACCATGTTCCCCAAAAATCGACCAATAACCATTTGCCTGTGCCGGCTTTGCTCGAAAACTTCGATTTGTCAAGCATGGATAGCGAAATAGGAGGGGCCAGTTTGGCATTCTGATTTACATTTTCCAACCAATATTTTCCAAAACCGGCCTCATTAGCTTTTGCTTTTACATAAGCCGCTTTGAGCTTTTCTTTATATTCCGGCTGCTGCAATGCGATTTTCAATAAAGTAGAAAGGACATCGTCCTGATCCGAGGCGTGGTTATTCAGGAATGTGAGGTAATCATCACGGAAAGAATCTTTCTCTTTTTGCATAATCAAATGCATATCGTAGAAATAACCTGACTTATGATTGTTGTCGGCCAGGTCGGGGCTATAATCGAATGCCTTTTTGAGGTACGCTTTCTTTTTATTAAAATCAGTTTCCTTTTCCGATTGAATGTAGTTTGCATAGGCATATAGGTACCTGAACCATGCACGCTCTTCTGATTTGAATCGATCAAGTGTTTCCAGAGCGGGTATCTGGCCTTTTTCAAGACGACTATATAAAACCTTAAAAAGTTTTTCTGATAGCAGTTTTAATTCTGGTATTGAACTGATCTTTCCATAAATCAACAACCCATATCGCCCGGCGCGGTTTGAATAAATATCCGAGGCCGACAATTCTTTCCCAATAAATCGCTCTGTCAAGCCGGCAAGTTTGGCATTGTCACCTGCCGCATCTTCGATATTTGAATAAAGAAAAAGTGTATGGGTGGTTTGCACAAGGACCTTGCTCGTGTCAGCTATGATCTTGATCAACAAGTTCCTGTTGAAATTGTGCACGCGAAGGCGTTCCCTGATCACCGCGCTGTCCATTCCGGGAGGAAACGTTCGATTGATCACCATCTGTGCATAATTGTTGTGTATGAGATCTTGCAGCAAATTGGTGGCCTTTGTATTCGAAGCTAACTTTTCGAGGCAGAATAATGCAGAGGTTTCGTTCAGATCTCTTTGGCTAAAATTGGTAAAGCGGTTGTAGTAATCACCCGGCGTATCGGCAAATGAGGCCTGTGCCATTGCATTTGACGATAGAAAATACGTAATCATTAAAATCCATGCGAATATTTTTAAACCGGTATTTTTCATAGCTGCTAATATGTTTAAAATGAAGGATTTGTTGTGCATGCGCGCATAATCAAATTACGTAATTAAATATCAAAACTGTTGCAGTTATATTATTAAAAGATGATTTATTGATAATAAATCAATTGCCATCCAAACAGATAAGTGGCCGGTCATGTAACAGGAAAGAAAACCGTTACCGAAGTTTTCTTTATTGGGACACAGATAGTTGAACCTGCACCAAACGCCTGCTCCCATGACAAATAAGCCACTTAGCAGGGAATTTTATTCCTTCATTATTTTCTTTTTGTCGATCCTCTGCATTATCTCGCTGATTCAGTCGGTGGCGCTCATCAGTATCGGGTCCTCGGTGATGGGCCTGCAATCTTCTGACAGCTGGATGTGGCTGGCCATTGCTGTAATGGTGATTACCAATGGGGCACTGATCCGCTATTTGCTGCATCATGGTTACTACCTGGCTGCGACAGCATGCGCGGTTTCGTGCGCGTCTGCCTTTTTTCATTATTTATTAATCCTCAACCGCGAATGGCGGGTTTTCTATCAAGAGCATTACCACGCTGTGGCATCTTTGATTTTTGGGACAGCTGTGCTTTGGGGACTAAGCCTGGTATTCACCAAAGCCGGAGAGAAAAGATGGTTGCTGCTCAGCGGTGTTCTGACAGTGATCTTCTCACTTTTCCTTGCAGTCTTATTTTTTCTCTATTTCGAGGCGGGCGAAGGAAGCACAAAACTGATGATCGACAAAATAAGCAGGTGGGTCACACTTTTTTCGCTGATTGCCCCATTTTGCCTGTTGATTCATTTCCGGCTGGAAGAAAAACGGTTGCCGATTACGGACAATGCGCCCGCTCAAACAATCCCCGCACTGCTGAAACTGGCGGCATTTGTCGGCTTGTTGTTTTTAGGTTTTAATTTTTCGGTTGAAGCACTGAGCCGGAGTAGGCCCTATAAGCCCTCGACTACCGAACTGCGCCGTTCGCAGCTCGTGGACGCCTATCATTTTGTAGATAAAAGCGGCGATTCGCTGCCTTATCGTTTGCTCAAACCGTTCGATTATGATTCAACCAAACGATATCCGCTGATTGTGTGCCTGCATCACGGTGGGGCGCACGGGAACGATAATATTCAGCAACTATCGGCGGATCCTGCGCCTTTTCTGATGGAACCAGGCAACAGGGCGAAGTATCCGTCTTTCATATTTATGCCGCAGAGCCCGCAGGGGATCGGTTTTAGCGGTGCATATGGGAATGCAAGCGTGGATTCGCTCGTTTTCAGGACGATCCGGCAGTTACAAAGCCGGTTACCGATCGACCATAAACGCATTTATGTTCTGGGTATTTCCGGTGGTGGCTATGGCTCCTGGCACTTTATCAGCGCCCATCCTGAAATCTTCGCCGCTGCTATCCCCATTTGCGGAGGCGGCGATCCTAAATACGGGCCGAAGCTCGTTAATGTGCCGGTATGGGCGTTTCACGGCGCCCGCGACAAACTGGCACCGGTAGCGCATTCGCGCGATATGATTAATGCGATCCGCAAAGCGGGCGGTAAGCCAAAGTACACCGAATACGAGTACGCCGGGCATGGGATATGGGATAATGTCAAGCGGGAAAACATCATGGAGTGGATGTTTGCCCAGCATAAGGATTGATATAAGCAGGCAGCGCGTGAGGCTGTTGTTGTAAATCGCCCTCGCGTTTACTTTTGGTCAGTTTTATTTTTAGCATCACGTGGTAATCCCCGGCCTCATCAAGGACAGCCAGTTCATAGCCCGGGTATAATGCGTCGAGCCTTTTTCTGACATTCACCAGGCCAATTCCGCCGGTTTGGTGCGGTGCGTTCGGCGTTTTCTGGTTGCCGATGATTAAAGTTAATGTTTCGCCTTCCAAACCGATTTCCAGTTTTACCCACGATTTCCGGGTCGTGTTATGCACGCCGTGTTTGAAAGCATTCTCTATAAAAGTGATGAGTATGAACGGCGCAATTTGCAAGGCTTCATCGATCTGTGCAGGGAAGTTGGCTTCCATTTGCAATCTTTTAGCCGTCCGCAACTGTTCCAGGCCAATGTAGTCGCGGATAAATGCCAGCTCCTTTTGCAAGGGTACCAGCGGGCCGGCAGTCTCGTATAATGAGTACCGCATCATGGCCGAGAGCTGGTCTATGATGCGGGCTGCACGCGGATTGTCCTCTTCCGTGAGCGCATAAACGCTATTCAATACATTAAAAAGGAAATGCGGGTTGATCTGGCTTTTTAGAAAATCCAGTTCAAGGCGGGTGTATTGCTTTTCTAGATCGAGGTTTCGCTTTTGACGCCGGTAAATCTCTATCAATAAACGAGCTGCCAGCGGGTAGAATGCCCTTTCAATGATAAACAGCAAATGGAAAAAGGTGGCTGGATGGAACAGTGCCCTCCAGAACGGGAATTTTTCAAAATGGTTAATGGAACCTGAGTAGTCGTCGGGAAGGCCGAAGTAATGTTTTACAGTGTAGGAAGCATAGTAATAGCAGGTAAAAAGCACGAAGTAATAAACCGCCAGGCCCGGTACGAGCATGAGCGGCTTTCGCGCATAGTGCTTCACCAGGTACACCAGCATATAGTATTGCAGGATAACGCAAAGCGAATCGCGCAATATGGGCCCTGCATAGGTCTTGAATGGGAAATCAAGCGGCGCTGCCGGATACAGGAACCAGGGAATGTAAGCGGAAAATATCAGTAAAAATATCCCGATGATCAGCAGGCCATGGAATGCGATGCGTGTAAAGTCCCGATAGCGGGTTTCGTCGGCGATTAGAGCAAGGAGGCGTTGTGCCATAAGTAAATTTTTGAATACCAAGGTAAAAGACAGGTTTTCAAAACTATTTGTTGCCTTGTTTCGATAAACATGCGGCAATTTTCGATGAGTGTGAAAAACACGTTTTATCGAAAATTGAAACGTGTTCATCGAACTAATTTAACGGCCGGGTTGTGGCCGGATAACTTTGCTGTTGCATTTGAGTAGAAATAAACAGCAAAGTCCCGCGGCAATGTCAGGTATTGGCAAGCATCTTTTTCATCAGGTTCCGGACTTCATCCCGATAGTTGGGGCCGATCAGCAGCTCCTTTCCGGAAGCGAGGTGGAGTATGTTACCCTCCATGCTTCTTATCAGCCGAAGCTGGACGATATGCGACCGATGAACGCGGATGAAAAGCCCTGCGGGCAATATTTCGAGCAGTTTTTTGATGGTCAGATGGGTAACAATTTGGCGGTCTGGCAGAAAAACACGCAGATAATCACTTAATGCTTCTACGTACTCGATTTCGGAGAAAAGTACTTGTTCAATTCTTTTGTCGGTTTTGAAATAAGTAAAACCGGGACCTGCGGCAGATTGCCCTTGTAGAATGGCGGCCGGAGCGATCACATTTTCCGGAACATGGGCTGTCGCCGGGAACCGTTCACGAATACGCCCGATTGCTTTCAGGAAACGGTCAAATGTGATGGGTTTCAGCAGATAGTCGGCCACGCCGAGCTCAAAACCGTCGAGGGCGTGGTGTGGGTTGGCCGTTGTCATGATAACAACTGGGTGCGGCGCCGGCAATGCTTTGAGAAACTCGATGCCGTTCATTTCGGGCATATTAATGTCCAGAAAAATAATATGCGGTGCCAAAGCCGGCAACTGAGTGAAGGCGGCGATCGCGTCGTCGAAAGTACCGGCCAGTTCCAGGAAGCTAATGCGACCGACATATTTTTCGAGCAGTTCCTGCGCCAGCGGCTCATCCTCAATAATGGCACAGCGAAGTGTGGTGGGCATACAAAATCAGATTTGTGACGTTCTCACGGCGGGAAGTAAGGGTATGAAAGTAGCAAACCTTTTTATATAAATCAAAAACAGTTACATCGTCCCGACTTTATGAAACCTGCCTTTCTTTTAAAAATTAGCCTCCTTGGATTGTTGTGCCAAATGAACCAGGCGGTCGCGCAACCGGACAAAACGCTGTCGAAACCCCTGAATATGGAATGCGGTTGCCAGGAAACATTGGATCAAACGATCGACAAGGTAACGCGCATTTACGCAGGTTTTGACGACAAAGTAACCACAAACTCACGGCCAGCTTATGACAAACTCGTCAAAGACGTTCGCAACCGCGCGCCGAAGGCCAAAACCGAAGGACAATGCCTCAAAATCCTGCAAGAATATACCCGTTTCTTCAAGGACAGCCACGTTTTCATCATCTGGCAGGGTTGGAGGAAAAAAGGGATGAGCGCCATGGAGGCAAATGCCTCGCGGACCGATCTCGTAGATTTCAGACAGCTTAATAATGATTTCCTATATCTTAAACTGGCCGCCTTCGATCAGCGCGAGGTCCGTAAAATAGACAGCATCCTGATCGCGAACAAGACATTGCTGGCAAGAACACCGTATCTGATCTTCGACCTGAGAGGTAACGGCGGCGGCAATGCCAGCACGTCCGACGAAATGGCTAAGCTGATTTATACGAACGCCATTACCTATCCGTCGTGGGATTACCGGTCGAGTGAGGAATACATCAACGCTGCGGAAAAGTATCTCAAATCGCAAAAGGACACCACTGACCCTTATTATGCGAGAAGTCGGCGACTTTTAAAGGCAATCAAAAATAGCCCGGGTAAGCTGGTGAACGATGGTGAGGATTTGCAACGGACTTACGACATTGATCCAAAGGCCTATCCGCAGCACATTGCATTTTTGGTAGATAAAGGCTGCGGCAGCGCGACTGAATTCTTTATTTATGAGGGCAAACAGAGCAAAAAAGTGACGCTTTTTGGTACCAATTCACACGGTGTCATGGATTATGGCTCGGATCAGAACTTTGACCTTTGCGACGGCACATTCAACCTGGCCGTGCCCTGGGGTCGCAATGGGTGGGTAAGGGAGTTCCGGATCGATAATGTGGGCTTCGCGCCCGATGTGCACATTCCCGCTAGCGAGAAGGATTGGGTCGCTTTTGTGCAGCGGTATTATGTCAAAAGGGATAAGGCAGGAAAGTAATTGGAGCTGCTTAAATAGAAAAAGGCCGGTCCGCATTTTCGGAAACCGGCCTTTCGTCATTACAACTGTACATTATGCGCCTTGCTGCGCAGGGAAGTTGATCATCCAGTTTACACCGTATTTATCCCGGAATGCGCCGAAGTAGTCACCCCAGAATTGATCTTCCATCGGCATCTCGATGGTACCGCCCACTGAAAGGCCATTGAAATACTGATCGGCTTGCTCACGGCTGTCGGCGAAAATCGAAATGTAGTTATTGTTGCCCACAGCCAGGGTATGGCCCATAGAAGGCATAATGTCGGAGGCCATCAGCAACTCGTCGCCCACGGGTAATGAGATATGCATGATCCGGTTTTTCTCATTTTCGGGCAGGTTTTCCGAGCCGGGAGTGCCGTCCATTCTGTGAACGCCCTGAAATTCTCCGCCGAAAACAGATTTGTAGAAATTGAAAGCCTCCTCCGCAGTTCCGTCGAAGTTGAGGTAAGGATTGATTTTAGGCATAGCTAAAAGATTTTAAAAGGTGATTGGACTTGTTTTTAGATTGTTGACTGATGCAAAAGTATCGCCTTGCACGATCATGCATGCTCCCTAAAAAGGACATTCACAGGGGGCGGGTGCGACAAATTGATACTCTTTTCCGAGACTTCAAAATTAACAAATAAATATTGTGCAAGTAAATACTTGCATATATATTTGCAAGCAAATACTTGCATGTTATGAGAGCACGAAGAGACGTATATCAGGCCATTGCCGATCCCACCCGCCGGGCGATCATAGGTATGCTGGCCGAGCATCCCCAGAATGTGAATGCGATTGCCGAGCGTTTCGATGTGACTCGCCAGGCCATTTCCCTCCACGTTAAAATCCTGAGCGATTGCGGGCTGATTTTTATCCGGAAGGAGGGCCGGGACCATATTTGCGAAGCCCGACTCGACAGCCTCAGCGAGGTGTCGGTGTGGGTGGAACAGTACAAAAAGCATTGGGAAAGCAAACTGGATTCATTGGAAAACTATTTGGAACAACTAAAAAAAGAGCGATATGGAAAATGAAAAAGGCAGCACTCACGACCGCGAGCTGATCATTACCCGCAAACTGAAAGCGCCGGTGGAACTGGTGTGGGAAGTGTGGACGCAGCCCGAGCACATTGCCAAATGGTGGGGGCCGAATGGGTTTACCAACACGATTACAACCATGGATATGGTTCCCGGCGGGGTTTGGGAGCTCGTCATGCACGGCCCCGACGGTAAAGATTACCAGAACAGAAGTATATTTAAGGAGGTGATCCCCTTAAAGAAGATTGTATATCAGCATTTTGCGCCCAATTTCGTGACTACCGTAGAGTTTGAAGCGCAGGGTGAGGAGACGTTCCTTCGCTGGCATATGCTTTTCGAATCGGCGGAACAGATGATCCGGATCGTGAAATCAAATAATGCGGCCGAAGGTTTGAAGCAGAATGTCGAGAAGCTTTCGGTGTATCTGGAAGGTCGTAAAATAGGTCGGCAATCATGAAGGCGCTGGCCGTAGCATTGCTGGTTGCAATGCTGAATTTACCTGTTCAAGCACAACAAACTAATATGGAACAGCAAAAAATAACCGGTTATGCGCCCGTTAACGGGCTGAAAATGTATTATGAGATTTACGGACGTGGCGATCTGCCGCTGGTGCTCATTCACGGTGGCGGCTCGACGATCGAAACGACGTTCGGCAATATTCTTCCCAAATTCGCGGCATTCAGCAAGATCATCGCCGTCGAGTTGCAAGCCCACGGGCGCACGAGCGACCGCGATGCATCCGAATCGTTTCAGCAGGATGCGGACGATGTCGCGGCGCTGCTCCGGCATTTGAAAGTAGAGAAGGCCAACGTCCTTGGTTTCAGCGACGGCGGCTGCACGACCATGCAGCTGGCCGGCCGTCACCCTGACCTGATCAATAAGATTATCGTCGTAGCCTCGAATTACACCCGTGCGGGTATGATCGACGGTTTTTTTGAAATGATGGACAATGCCTCGCT
The DNA here is from genome assembly GCF_038440355.1 of Dyadobacter sp. OTU695. Lineage (NCBI taxonomy): Bacteria > Pseudomonadati > Bacteroidota > Cytophagia > Cytophagales > Spirosomataceae > Dyadobacter > Dyadobacter sp. OTU695. Next base: position 15,526 of record NZ_JASATN010000036.1, read on the forward strand.
CGACAATATGCCAGCGCCATTGAAAGAGCATTATCTGAAAGTGAACCCGGATCCGAAAGGCTTGCAAGCGATGTTCAACAAAGACCGCGAACGTCGCCGTACCTTCACCGACTGGCCACAGAGCGACCTTACGCGCATACAAGCGCCCGCGTTGATCATGACGGGCGACAAGGATGTGATCAAAACCGAGCATATCGTCGAAATATCGAAGCTGATTCCCAAGGCGGAACTTGTGGTGCTTCCGGGCGTGCACGGCCAGTTGCTCGGTGAGATTTGCACAGTGAAGGCCGGCAGTAGGCAGCCGGAAATCACGGCGGCGCTGGTAAAGGAATTTTTGGAAGGAAACTAATCAGGCAAGTACCTCCCGGATCCCAGTCCATTTAATTTCCGGATAGCGCGCATTATCAAGCGGTTCAAGTTTAGGTAGGCCGCGGAGCATATCATGAAGGTACTGCATACCCTGCCAAGGCGGGAACACCTCGTCCCGGGCAGGCGCGATCGTGCGCATAATCCTGACCATCGTTGCCAGAAAGCCTAATCCGCCAATTCTCAGCAAACCAAATTCTTTTCCATAGGCCTGGCTGGCAGCCCGTTGTAAGTCCCGTATGGTGGCCACTTCGCCGGCAATGCGCAGGAACCGCGGCGCCTGTGAGTCGAGTGCCGCGACGGCTGTGAATGCGGCCGTGTTGGTAACGGTCGTAAAATCCATCGGTTGGTCTGCATCACCCCAGTAGATCACGCGGTTCAGCTTGGGAAGGATTAATGGTGCCTGACCTTTGAGAAGGTCGGTAAACATGCCATTGAGAACGGAGGTAGCGTGGATCGGAGTTTTATCAAGTATCGACGCAAATTCGCGGCGGAAGTCTAGGTTACGGTTGGAGCCGTCGGGAAGTTTTGTGTAATCAATGCAATAGTCCGAGGGAATAAAACGCGGTACGCCCGCATTCAGGGCCGCTTTCAGCAAGTCCGATTGCGTTTCGACGATCACATCCCGCAAACCTGATAACGCGGAAACAACGCATTGCGCATCGCGGAGCGCTTCCGTGAGGGTAACCGTATTCCGGTAATCAACGGGAATTATCTCCGCCCCGGCTTTTTCAAGGAGTGCAGTTTTGGAAATGGGCGTATTCTTTCGCACGAGCGCCTTTACGTGCGCATGCCGCGCGAGGAGTTCTTTTGCAATTAACGTTCCCAAGTGCCCGGTCGCCCCGGCAACGGCGATAGTTTGGTGTGTAATGTATTGTTGTCCAATCATTTGGTCTCAATTCTGTACAATGCAATAAAAGGTTTGCAATTGCCTGAGTGTACAGAAACAATTATGCCAATTGAAACAAGAAAGGAGAGGCGTTTGACTCTCCGTAATGATTGGTACGGACTGACTTATACCGTTACAAATCCAAAATGTAATCATGCCGGACCACACCGTCCTCCGGCACCTCCCTGAAAAAGCGGAACTGCTGTTTAGTCAAGACGTTAATAGAAGCCTGGTTTTCGGGTATCACCAAGGCGACGAGCGACTCGATGCGGCCGCACTCTCGTGCGTAGGCAATGAGTCTGCGTGTGATTTCGGACGCATAGCCTTTGCCCCAGAATTCGGGCAGCAATGCATAGCCAATTTCGGTGAAGCCGTCCTCGAACGGTACTATTTTTCCCAAACCCACATACATATTTGTGGCGTTTTCGTAAACCGCCACAAAACCCATGTCGCTCTGTTGCCCGTCGGCGCGGAGAGATCTTTCAAATCTTTTGCGGGCACCTTCCACATCCAGACCGCTGCCGCTGATGTACACCATTACATCCTGCTGGGATACGAGCCGGTAATAGTCTTCGAAATGGTCGGGAGTGAATTTTTCGTAGTGTAAACGTTCTGAATAAAACTGCATTGTGAAGTGTAGATGGGATTCTTAATCGGTTACATGGCCAGGGGCTGTGTAGTCTGATTTTACAGCCCTGCCACTCATTGTAACAAAAAGTTGACAGAAAGAATTTGGCTATCTACCGGATTTTTGCTTTCACCGGCAAGTTTTTGTCAATTATTCGCTTGCTGTAAAATCGTAATTTTTCATGCTATCAGTCCACTAACCAAATGTATAGCGGTATAGAAGGGATGGTAGGTGTGCCGTTTTTGTTTACTAAAAAGAGGCGGCAGAAGGTTTCGTCAAATGCAAGCAAAAAAACAGATCATGGAAAATCAAGCCAATATCAGAAATATAGTCAATATCAAAACACCACCTGCACAACCCGGATTTCTTGGACCCGACCACACGGCCCGGGCGGTGGTTTACCACGAATTCGAGCATAGCGATCCGTTCATTTTGCTCATGGACGACTTTTTGGATAAAAAAGATGACGAGCCGGTAGGAGGCCCGCATCCACACGCCGGATTTGAAACTGTTTCGCTTTTGCTCGAAGGCGAAATCGGCGACGAAAAGCATATGATGAAGCAGGGAGACTTTCAAATAATGACCGCAGGTAGTGGCATCGTACATACGGAGACAATTGAAGGCCGGTCACGAATGCGGCTGCTGCAAATGTGGTTGAACCTGCCGAAAGCGGATCGCTGGGCGGCACCGAGGGTACAGGACCTTGCATTTGAAAATGCGCCGGCTACCGAAATGAATGGCGTGAAAACGGTTTTGTACAGCGGCGCGTTTGCTGGGCTTCGTTCGCCGGTGAAAAACCATGTACCGCTTGTTGTTGCCGACATCCGGTTGCAACCAGGTGCGAAGCTTTCCGAATCGTTACCCGCATCCTACAACGCGTTTTTGTATGTCATTGAGGGCAATGTGATGGTAGGGCAGCAGGCATTGGAAATCAATCAGATCGGCTGGCTGAGCCGGGATTCGGCGGATGGGACAAGCTGGCTGGCCATGGTGGCGGGCGCGGATGGCGCGCGCGTAGTGTTGTACGCAGGCGAGCCGCAGCATGACGAGATCGTTTCGCACGGCCCTTTCATTTCCGACCATCAGGAGGAAATCAAGCAACTTTACAGTGATTTCCGACACGGGAAAATGCGGCACGTCTCGACTTTGCCGGAAGGACAGCGGTTTAATTATTGATCCGCAGTCAAAGCGCTTTAACGGGCGGCTAATCTTTCTTAATTTGGGGCACATTCAAACCTGACCAGCAATGAAAAGAGAAAGATTAGCCGCCCTTTTATTAGTGATCCTGTTCGCACCTGTTTTTACATTTGGGCAATCGCCGTTGAAAGGATCGGTAGAGCGCGTTAAAGTACATGGCAAATCGCTTGAAGGCAATCTGGAAGGCAATCCTGTTGATCCCGATGTGTCGGTATACCTGCCACCGAGCTATAAAAAGGAATCGAAGCGTCGCTATCCGGTGATCTATTTGCTGCACGGCTTCACTGATACCGATGCGCAGTGGTATGGGATTGTAAAGCATTGGATCAACCTGCCCGTCATCGTCGACAAGGTATTTACATCTGGTCAGGCGCAGGAGATGATCATTGTCACGCCCAATGCTTTCACACGCAGTGGCGGTAGTTATTATTCCAATTCCATTACTGCCGGTAACTGGGAAGATTTTGTATCCAAAGAGCTCGTTGCCTATATCGATCAGCATTACCGCACGATTGCCAAACCAGCAAGTCGCGGGCTCGCGGGCCACTCAATGGGTGGTTATGGCACGATCCGGATCGGCGAAAGGCACCCGGAAATATTTTCTAGCATTTACCTGCTGAGCCCCTGTTGCCTGACGCCGGGTAACCCGCGGTCTGCCGATGCGATCGCCAAAATCGAGGCAGTGAAAACACCCGACGACATTGCCAAGGCGGATTTTATGACTAAGGCAGCGCTGGCATATGCCGCCGCATGGTCACCTAATCCCTCTCGTCCGCCATTCTACACTGACCCGATCGTCGAAAATGGAAAACTGAATCCGGCGGCCGAAATCAAATGGAATGCCAACATGCCGCTTCCCAGTATCGATCAGTATATTACAAATTTAAAGCAAATGAAAGCAATCGGTTTCGATGCCGGGGATCGTGATCAACCTATTGCTTCCAATATTAAAACCCTGCATGAGGTCCTGGATAATTACAAAATCGATCACTCTTACGAAGAATATCAGGGCGACCATATTAACAAAATAGGCGAGCGGATCGAAACGAGAATGTTGCCGTTCTTTTCTAAAAATCTGGTAATGAAATAACAACCAGAAGTTTCGGAGTTACCCCATTGTTGGCGCATAGGATTTCAGCCTCAGGGTAAAAGACTCGATGTCGTCCGGTGAGAGAAGGATTGTTTTGTTGTCGGTTTTGATGAGCACCAGTTGATCGCGTCGAGTGACGTACCACGTCATTTTGCCGTAAACTGAATTATAAAATTTACCAAAATAGCCCCAAAAGCCGCCTACGCCAAATGTTCGAATGGTGAATTTCAGCTGTTCTTTAGTGAGGATCTGCACAGAATCAAGCGTTTGGAGAGAATAAGCTACGTTGCTGACCGGGCGATGTACGACTAGGGTTTCCTCCGTCAGGGAATACCCAACCGGTCGGTAAATGTAAGCACCGCAGTAAACGGCTGTTAAAATTGCGGTTGAAACGAATGCACCGATTGTCGCCTCGGCCGAAAACGTAAGAAATTCAAAAACGCTGATGCCGACGAACAGCGCCGTCAGTCCGATGGTAATAATTTTGGTGGGTTTGTCGATGGAAGCGCTGTATCTCATGTCGCAGATAGAGAATTGGTAACGGCTAAAAATAGGGATTTTTTGCCTCAAGTCCAGCCATAGCGCAGGCTTTGAGTGAAAGGGAGCACTAAACGCAAGCTCCCTTTCCGATTACTGTACAACTAGCTTTTCAACCGCACTAGCATACCCGATTGCGCTTACAGGACAATCAGGTATTGCTCCAGCTTACAACAGGAGCTGATCATCGCCCTGAAAGGCAAGACCAGCTCCGAATGATGATTGCAGGTATTTTGGCTACATTTTATTCGCTGCGAAGACTCTTGACGGGATTGAGCAATGCAGCCCGTATCGCCTGATAGCTCACCGTCGCCAATGATACCAGGATGGCCAGCATGCCCGACAAGGCGAATGTCCACCATTGAATGCTGACACGATATTCGAAATCGTTGAGCCACAGATCCATTACATACCAGGCTACCGGTACGGAAATGACGATCGAAATAACGACGAGCGCCATGAATTCTCCCGAAAGCAAGGCAGCGATGCTCATCACGGAAGCACCCAGCACTTTCCGGACGCCGATTTCCTTGACCCGGTTTTCGGCCATGTAGGCTGCCAGACCGAACAACCCCAGGCAGGATATGAAGATCGTAAGACCCGCGAAAATGCCTGTCAGCTTGGCTACCCGCCGGGTATCTTCAAATTTCAATGCATAATCCTCGTCGACAAAATGGTATTCAAACGGGTATTCGGGATTATAGCGCCTGAAAATGGCCTCCACTGCCGGCATGATTTCGGCAGCAGGTTTTTCCGCACTGAGTTTCATATGGATTACGTTAAAGTAACTTTGTGCTCCTTCGATGAGTAGCGGGCCCTGGCGGTCATAGGGAGAGCGAATGACAAAATCTTTCACAACGCCCACAACATGGTACACCGCACCATTATCCCTGATCGTTTGCCCCACCGGATCTTTGAAGCCCATGATTTTGGCTGCACTCTCATTGAGAATTACAGCCGAGGAATCGGACGGGAACTTGGTCAGGTCCATATCCCGGCCCTGGATCAATTGCAGGCCGGCTGTTTTGACAAGCCCCTCGTCCTCGGTGAAAATGTCGAAATCGATTTTCTCGGCCATGTTCTTGCCTTGCCATTCAATGCCCCAGGTATCACTGGCTATGCTGCTTAGCGGAGACGAGGTTTTGGTGACAGACGTAGCAATGCCTGCACTGAGCAGCTCGCGTTTGATTTGCGCATAGTGTTTACCCAAATCGCCTGTGATCCAGTGATAAACGACCTGCCCGCGGTCGTAGCCAGGGTCGCGGTTCTGGGCGTGCCGAATCTGTTCAACCACGATGAGCGTTGAGATAATCAGTACAATGGCAAAACTGAATTGTATCACTACCAGCACTTTTCGGGGACTGAATGTAGAATGCGTCCTTTTAAATGCGCCTTTCAAGACACTGATCGGCTTGAAAGACGATAGGTAGAATGCAGGATAACTTCCTGCGATGATGCCTGTAAACAGGATAAATGCAAGAGCCGCACCCCAGAACTTCGGATTGCCTACCGGCACTTCCAGTTCTTTGCCCGTAAGTGTATTGAAAGCCGGTAACGTAAGATATACAACCACAAGCGCGATGGTGCCGGCAATCATTGCGATCAGGATCGATTCGCCGATGAACTGTCCTACCAGAAGTCCCTTGTTTGCTCCGGCAGTTTTGCGGATACCCACTTCCTTCGCCCGTTTTTCGCTGCGCGCGGTGCTCAGGTTCATAAAATTGATACAGGCGATCAGCAGAATGAATGCGGCGATAATGCCAAACAGCCGAACGATGGCGATGCGTCCGCCAACAACCTTGCCGTTCTCAAAATTGGAATACAAATGCCACTGGCTGATGGGGTGGAGGAATACCTCATGTTCTTCGGTTTTATTGGAATGCCGGATCGTAATGTCCCTGATTTTCTCAGCGAACCTCTCCGGATTGGTACCCGGTTTCAGCTGTACGTACGTGTTTACTGTATTGAACGTCCAGCCCTCGTCTGCCGAGCCTATCTTTTTCAGGTAATCAAAGGGAAGGATATATTCAAACCTGAATGCGGTGTTGGGCGGCAGGTTCTGCATAACGCCCGTTACCGTGAAATTGTCCTTGTCTATCGCTATGACTTTGCCCAGCACATCCTCGGTACCGAACATTTTGATAGCCATTTTCTGCGTGACTACTATTGAGTTGACCGAGTTAAGCGCCGTTTGCGGATTTCCCTGCAGCAGCGGGAAATCGAACATGCTTAAAAATGCGGCATCCGTAATAATAGCCTCGCTGGAAATTTTCTTGTCACCCGCACGCGTCACGAACCAACGCGAATAGTTGCGCGAAATGTTGCTCACCTCGGGATATTCCGCTTTCAGGGCAGGGCCAAGCACTTGCGGCGTCGAATTCCAGCATTGCAGCTTGCCGTCGAAAGTTCCGCGGTTCCAGGCTTCGTACAGATAATCCTTGTGCTTATGGAAGCGGTCATAGCTTATTTCGTTATACATCCAAAAAAGGATAAGCAACGCGCTCGCCATGCCTACGGATAATCCCAGGATGTTGATCGCCGAAAAAGCCTTGTTTCGGAGCAGGTTCCTGAACGCGATTTTGAGATAGTTTTTTAGCATCTTTTTATTCTTCCGGACAAATCTGGATTTTTCAATTCAAATAGTCTGCCAGAAGAGTAGTTTGCTGTTAATCAATTGCTTATGAATTATGGTGACGCAATTATTGTCCGGTAACGAACAGTACTCGTTCGCCCGGGGACGCACCGTGGTACCATATTATGCTTTTATTAAAAAAAATCCTGCACCTAATGGCGGTGCAGGAAAATGCAAGGTGTTCATTATCTTCGTGATACAAATCCGAAGAAGAAAAAGAAGATGCTGACTAAGATTTTACTGTTTGTGCTGCTGGTTGTGACCAACATCTCTCTCTACTATTTTGTAATCATTCTCGAACCACAGGCGGATTATCGGGCCGTTTTCATTGTCGTTCGCGCGATGCTCGTCACAAGCGTACTGATGCAAGTGCTTACCGCGACGGGGTTCATGAAAGAAGAAAGATTGTGGTAACTGCATTCGCCGCTATTGGTATAATTCAAATTCCATTATTCCCATCGATCCCCCTTTGTCACCGCTTTTTTCCGGTTTCAAAGACCTGATTTTAAAATAGCGCGCATTCACCGGGTCGAATTTCAGGTCTATATTGAGATCTAAGTTATCTGTTTTGTGTGCCAGGGTGGTCCACGTTTTATTGTCAGGCGATGCCATCAGCTGGAATTCCGTTGAAAAGGCCGTTTTGCCAAACGTGATTTTCGCCTCTTTGATACCATTTTCGACCTTCATCAGATCTATCAGCAATGTCCATGGATATTGCCCTCCGGCCTGTGCCATTGTCGTCGGATCGCCGTCGATACCATTTTCGGCAAAATAAATTTGGCTGGCGGGACCGAGACCGGTATCGTTATTGGCGCGTAGAAAAGCCTGCTTACCAATCGCGACGTTGCCTTTTGCGCCTTTCGGGCCTGCTTTTTCGTACTTAAAATTAATCAACTGTCCGATCTTGTCGTCAATAATGGGCAGTTTGGTGCCTTGTGGGCTCAATATGTTGTAGCCGATTACCCGGTAATCGTCGGTTGCTGGTGTATTCTTAAAATCCTCGGGAGCAAATTTGTCGCTGTTGTTCTCGCGAAAGCCGATGAGGTAGGACTTTCCTGCTTCGAGTGTTATCGGCGGTATCTGGGCGTACTGATAACCGTCCGCCTCGACGGGCAGGCTGGCGGTGTTCAGGGATGCTGTCAGCAAAGGGTAATCGTCCACATAACGCTTGACGATGAGTGAATGCCGGTCATTATTCCCTGCCAGATGCCTGCGGCCCACTTCCGTAAGCCTGATCGGGACGGAGCCTACGGTAATCCGCATACCCCGGTAAAAACCGTTAGGCTCTGTTTTACCGGCCGCAGCCGGGAGTGCCGCTTCACGGGCAACAGGCGCTGCCGAGCGGGCATTCGCAGTTACAGCTGCATTTGTTTTTAATGCATTGAGCACGGTAAAAGTCTTGTCGAACAACTTACTGGCAGGCTTTCCTGGCTCGACGGCAATGGCCTGAACACGGCAGGTCCTGGTAAGCGCGATAGGTCCTTTGTAGGCCTTACTTGCAGTTGTAGGTCGGCTTCCGTCGATGGTATAGTACACTCTCGATCGTGGCGGTGCCGTGAGCGTCAGCTTTTGGCTTCCATCGTAATCGACCGTATCGGAAAGCGAGGCTTGGGGCGTTGCGCTCCAGCCCTGGTTTTTCTTGACAAAACTGGCAATCTGTTTGAGCCTGTCCTGGTAAAGTTCCGGGAAAATATCGCCATCGGCTGTAATCGGGTAGCTCAGCATGTAGGTCGCGCCAACTTCCCAGTTCTTTTTGATATTTCTGATCATCATTTCCACTGGCTTCGGTGATCTGAGTTTCGGATCTTCGCGCCATGACCATGTGTTATCCAGCAGATTATCCACCTCGATCGCCAGTTTCTTTTTGACCGTGGCCGGTTTTGCCACTGCCAGCGCTGTTTCGTGCGGCGACGTACCGCCTTCGTAGACAATCACATCGGTGTTAGGATATTGGAGCACCGTTCCACCGAAGCCCAGACCTGTGTTGTTGGCAAAAATCACTTTTGGGTTATTGGTACGCATAATGGGGATCATCTTGTTCCAGGGAAACCAGTTGTAGTCAAATCCCTGGTATAGCTCGGTAGCGGAGGTCATATCGACCCAAAAACCATCAACTCCCAGCGCGATCAGTTCCCTGATGAGTCCCAGGTTGAGGGTTCCGTAAGTCCCGTCCGGTGCCGTATCGATAACATCTTTGTTCCAGCCATTGTCAGGAGCAATGTAGGCAATGAAGCGAATACCTTTTTTGTGGCAGGCATCCACCAGTTCCTTGACAATGTTACGCTTTGTTTTAAGTTCGAGCTTGCTGGGGGTTGTGGATGGCCAGAGGCGTACGCCGTCACCGGCCTTTACATTGGCCGTTAGTACTTTACCGCCCAGGTCCACCACCGTCTGTGCCCATTGATCGGCGTTGAACTTAGTAATCCTTTTTTCGAATTGGGCAATCCCGTCTTTGCCTTTAAGGCTGGGCGCGCTGTATGCACCCCAGGTGATATAGATGCCGAATTTTGCGTCGGAAAACCATTTCGAGCGGTAAGGCGCTGCCTCGAACATCAGTGTTTTACTAACCGACGCGCCCTTCGAATCAGTGACCTTGGCTGTAAACGAATAATTGCCCTCTTTGGTAGGCATGCCATAAATTCTGCCGTTTTTGTCCAGTTGAAGTCCTTTGGGCAATGCGCCTCCCGCCAATGCCCAAGCGTAGGGAGGAGTACCACCCTCGGCCGTCAGTTGAAAGAAAGGGGAAGGCCCCGCCTCTGTCCAGGATTGATAGGAAATGTTATCGACAAATGCAGGATAGATCGATGTTTTGGGATTTTTGTCGTATTCGGCGGAAGATGTAGTGGTGATGCGAAGCCCTGGATTCTGCCCGGAGCCGGGTAGAGGGATCATTAAAAATATAGACAAGATACCACCCACCAGTTCAGAAATTCTTTTCATAGCAGCAAGGTTGTTTTGGCAAATATGGTTAGAAATACTATGCCAAATGACCACTGGTACATTAAAATTAGCCTGCGACGCGGGCGATTTCGGGTTAATATTGTTACTTTGTCAGAACTTTTACCACGCTATTGCTCCACCAGGATGCGTTGAAATAAACGTCTGATATGTTATTTAATTCGATCGAATTTGCAGTATTCCTCCCTGTTGTTTTCATACTGTATTGGCTTTTGCCAAGGAATACGGTAAAGTATCAAAACATCCTGGTGCTCATCGCCAGCTATTTTTTTTACGGTTGCTGGGACTGGCGCTTTCTCGGTTTATTAAGCTTTTCGACTCTGCTCGATTTTTACAGTGGGCTTCGCATTCACAATTCACGATCTGAAGGTGCCCGCAAGCGGTGGCTTATCGCAAGTGTCACGATCAACCTGGGTTTTTTGGCCTATTTTAAATACTTCGGTTTTTTTGTTGAATCGTTCGCAGAACTGCTTTCCTCAAATGGATTACAAGCCTATTCAAGTACGCTGAATATTATTTTGCCCATCGGGATTTCCTTCTACACATTCCATGGCCTTTCGTACGTGTTTGATATTTATAACAGAAAAATAACACCCACGACCAATTTCATCGATTACGCGCTGTTTGTAAGCTTCTTTCCGTTGCTGGTGGCCGGTCCGATCGAGCGCGCCACGCACCTGCTGCCGCAAATCGAGCGTCCCCGCACGTTTGAATATTCCAAAGCCGTGGACGGACTTCGCCAGATGTTGTGGGGGTTTTTCAAAAAAGTAGTGATTGCTGACGGCTGCGCTGCTTATGCGACTCCGATTTTCAGTGATCCCGGGAGTTACAGCGGTAGCACGCTGGTACTAGGTGCTGTATTCTTCGCATTCCAGATCTACGGTGACTTCTCAGGCTATTCGGACATTGCCCTCGGTACGGCCAGGCTGTTTGGGTTTGAGCTGTTGAAAAATTTCAATTTCCCTTATTTTTCACGGGACATTGCCGAGTTCTGGAGGCGCTGGCACATATCGCTTTCATCGTGGTTTAAAGACTATCTCTATTACCCGCTTGGCGGAAGCCGTTTTGGAAAGCTTAAAACGATCCGCAACACGATGATCATATTTACTGTCAGCGGCTTCTGGCACGGGGCCAATTGGACGTTTATAGCCTGGGGGGTATATCATGGCCTGCTGTTCCTGCCTTTACTGATATTTGACAAAAACCGCAAAAACGTAGGGCCGGTAGCAGCTGGCCGCCTGTTGCCTTCGATTCGTGAGGCATTTCAAATGGTACTTACCTTTTCCCTGGTGACTATTGGATGGATATTATTCCGGGCGGAGAACATAACGAAGGCCGGCAATTACCTGAAAGGCATCGCCAGTAAATCACTTTTATCGGTACCGCTTCATAGTGGTTATCATACCTTGATGATCTTCATCGCATTGATGTTTGGTATCGAGTGGCTCGAACGCGGCAGTAATCATCCTTTTGAAACAGTACATCCCAAATATCCGGTAATCCGCTGGGGAATGTATCTGTTTTTGCTGGTACTATGCCTTGCCAATTACAAACAGGATCAGGAATTTATTTATTTTCAGTTTTGACAATGAAGCGATTTGTCACGCGCACTACCATTTTCGCCGGCTTGGCAATACTGCTACTGGCCGTAGGGCTGTTTATACTTCCCAATCCCGTTGCAAAGCACAACATGCTGGGCGCGTTGCTCGATAAGCATGAAATGCTGCGCAAAACCGGTAGCCCAAGGATCGTTATTATTGGTGGGTCCAATGTCGCCTACGGGCTGGACAGCAAGCGGATACAGGAAGCCCTGCATATCCCGGTGGTCAACGCGGGCCTGCATGCAAGCCTGGGCATGAAATTTTACCTCACCGACGTCAAACCCTATATCCGCGAAGGGGACATCGTAGTGGTAATTCCCGAATACAGTCAATATTATACCGATTCGTTTTACGGGAATATGGAGCTGGTTTCGATCCTGTTCGACGTATACCAGGACGGGAAGAAGCAGGTCGATGCAAGGCAGTGGTGGCATCTGATGCGCTTTATTCCTTTTTACGCAGCGTCAAAGCTGAAAATGCCTAGTGAACCGAGCGTGGCCGCGCCGATTGGTGTGTACGACCGGAAGGCATTCAACAGCTACGGCGATGCATATGTCCACTGGACGATGGCCGGCCGCAAGTTCAAAGCGGCGCAAAAGGCCAGGGACGAAGATCATGTCAATCCTGAGGCGATCAAGCTTCTGGTCGATTTTCAAAAATTTGTGGAAGGGAAAAAAGCCACCATGTTACTGTTGCCGCCTGGCTACCAGTCGACCTCGTTTGTGAACCAAAAGCCGGTGATCGATAAAATTTATAAAGCAATGAAGGATAACCACCTTCCGGTAATCGCTACACCGGAAAGATACGAGTTGCCCGATTCCGTATTTTTTGATACCAACTACCATCTTATCCTGCCCGGGATCGAGCGACGGAGTGATTTGATGATCGAGGACCTTGAAAGGGCATTGACCGGACGGTATGTAAGCCTTGGTCAATAGCCGGTTTTAAAATCTATCAAAAAAGCTGATTTTTGGGGCGGCTTTCATTCAATCTGCTACCTTGAAGTGGACGGCGGAGATATATGAAGCCGTATCCTTCAAATGTAATTGTTCCAAAGGATTTGTAATATTCCGGTAAATTGATAGCTGAATACGTTTTTTGCTATTTTTGCCAATGTCCATTTGCAATCCGCCAATATGAAATTCAGTATCGATCACAAAAGTCCGGTCCCTTTGCATGTACAGGCAGAGAACCTGTTGCGTAGCATGATCAGCTCCCCGGAACACCTGGATGGCAAGTTCCTGCCTAATGAAGTTGAACTGGCAAAGCGACTGGCCATTTCCCGGTCGACGTTAAGACAGGCACTCAACAAGTTGGTTTATGAAGGGTTGCTTATCCGCAAAAAAGGAGTCGGTACGAAAGTAGCGGAACCTGTTATCAGCTCAAAATCGAAAAACTGGCTCAGCTTTACACAGGAAATGAATGCGCGGGGTATCGTCGTCAAGAATTTCGAGCTGCATGTAACCTGGGTGACCCCCGACGAAAAAATTGCCAACTTTTTTGAAATCGGTATGGACAAAAAGGTGCTGAAATTGGAGCGGCTCAGGGGGAAAGCCGAAGGCCCGTTTGTCTATTTTATTTCCTACTTCCATCCCAGGGTAGGGCTTACGGGCGAGGAAGACTTTAAACGCCCTTTGTACGACATTCTCGAAAAGGATCATCTGGTGATCGCCACGTTATCGAAGGAAGAAATCAGCGCGATCTCTGCCGATAAATTTACCGCCGCAAAACTGGAAGTCGAACCGGGAAGCCCGATTCTTTTCCGGAAACGTTTTGTATTTGACCAGGGCGAGCGGCCCATCGAGTATAATATCGGTTATTATCGTGCCGACAGCTTTGTATATACGGTCGAAAGCGTACGGGAGTAGCAGATTGCGTTTGTTGTATACCGTTAAAATGCCGG
>NZ_JASATN010000037.1:0-23251 GCF_038440355.1 Dyadobacter sp. OTU695
TTGCTACCTAAGTAGCTTGATTCTATTCAAACGAGTTTTTCTTACTCTTTTGGTCTATCTCATCATGTCAAAGAACAGGGCCAATCGCGCTTTCTTTTCTTCTTGTCTCTCGCGTCGTTTGCGATTGGGATTGCAAAGGTAGAAAAGAATTTTTCAACTGCAATACTGGGGCAATAAAAATCTTAACTTTTTTGAAAGTTCTTCAACTATTCAAATTATTCAGAGCCATTGTACAATTATTCGCCGGAAAGGAAGGGATATTTATAGTCTTTCGGTGAAACCAGCGTCTCTTTAATAGCACGCGGAGACACCCATCGAAGCAGGTTTAAAACCGATCCAGCCTTATCATTTGTACCAGACGCACGCGCGCCACCGAATGGCTGCTGTCCTACCACAGCTCCAGTCGGCTTGTCATTTATATAGAAGTTACCCGCCGCATTTACCAAATGCCGTGTCGCGTATTCAATCGCGTATCTGTCTTTTGAAAACACAGCACCTGTCAATGCATAGGGTGACGTGGCATCGATGACAGGAATAATTTGCTCGAATTCATTTTCGTCATATACATATACTGTAAGTACGGGCCCGAAGATCTCCTCGCACAAAGTCACATAATCCGGCTTAAAAGCCCGGATTATCGTCGGTTCGACGAAATAGCCTTTACTCTTGTCAAAATTGCCGCCTGCGACGATTTCAGTGTCGCCGCTAGCCTTCGCACCATTTATATAAGAAGCGATCTTGTCGAACGATTTTTCGTCGATTACCGCGTTGACGAAATTAGAGAAGTCCTCTACCCCGCCCATTTTGATCTCCGCCAAATCAGCCAGCATAAATTCCTTTACCTCTTCCCACAAATTCGAAGGAATATAGGCTCTCGAAGCCGCCGAGCATTTCTGCCCCTGGTATTCAAACGCTCCGCGTACAAGGCCCGTAGCGACGGCCTTTGCGTCCGCAGATCTGTGCGCCAGCACGAAGTCTTTACCTCCGGTTTCGCCCACGATTCTTGGAAATGTTTTATAGGTAGCAATATTCTCACCGATAGTCCTCCAAATAGTCTGGAACACTTTGGTGCTTCCTGTGAAATGCACGCCGGAGAAATCGGGGTGTTTGAAGATAACGTCTCCTGCAACCGGGCCATCTGCGAGGACCATATTAATAACACCGTCCGGCAATCCTGCTTCCCTGAACACTTTCATGATCACGTTGGCAGCGTATACCTGCGTAAATGCCGGTTTCCAGATCACGACATTGCCCATTAACGCGGGTGCAGCGGGCAGATTTCCGGCAATAGCAGTAAAATTGAACGGTGTAATGGCAAAGATGAATCCTTCCAGCGGTCGGTATTCCATGCGATTCCAGACACCCTCCGAAGAGATTGGTTGCTCTTCATAAATATCCCGCATGAAGTTCACATTAAGCCGCAGGAAGTCAATGATTTCACAGGCAGAGTCGATCTCAGCCTGATAGGCGTTTTTGGACTGCCCCAGCATGGTCGCTGCATTCATTTCGGCCCGATACGGACCGGCGATCAGCTCAGCTGCTTTCAGGAATATTGCTGCACGTTGTTCCCAGGTAAGCATAGCCCAGCTTTTTCTGGCTTCCAAAGCCGCATCGATCGCCCTGGCAACATCTTCTTTTGTCCCCTCATGAAAATAGCCGAGAATGTGCTGGTGATCATGTGGTGGCGAAATTGGCCTTTTGTTTTGCGAATAGATTTCTTCGCTGCCTATATATTGTGGTACATCAATGGTTCTGGCGCGGGCATCTGCAAGCGCCTTTTTTAGCTCTAAGCGTTCAGGACTGCCTGCTGCGTAGCTTTTCACCGGCTCGTTTTTAAGTGCCGGCACATTGAAAATTCCTATCGACATATTATTTGGTTTGTTATATTGATTTTACTAATTGCTAATGCTGAAACAAAATTACCCCGCGACACGATCCCGCAATGCTTTCGCCGCAAAGTACCATCCGGACTTCTATTTTGAAAATCCATTTAAAAGTTGTCAAAATAACTGACCTGCTGGGATTTTAGTTAAATTTGCGCTCCCATTTTCCGGATCAATTTATATCAAAATGATATTTTACAGTACCAAAACTGCCGACTTGAAAGCATCGCTGGAAGAAGCCGTTTTCAACAGTCTTCCTCCTGATAACGGTCTCTACATGCCCGAATCCATCCCAACTATTTCAAAGGAATTTTTGGCAGATATTGAAAATAAATCTTTCAAAGAGATCGCCATCGAGGTGACCCACACACTTTTGGGCAGCGAAATTACAAGAAGTGAAATTGAATCCATCATCGATCGTGCATATGATTTCGAGGCTCCGGTCGTGAAGATCACACCAAACGACTATGTGCTCGAACTGTTCCATGGCCCGTCTATGGCTTTCAAGGACTTCGGAGCGCGGTTTATGGCTGCGATCATGTCCTATTTTTTGCAGCGTTCCAATAAAGAAATCCGCATTCTGGTAGCGACGTCGGGCGACACCGGCGGTGCGGTTGCACAAGGGTTTTACCAAGTCCCCGGCATTTCTGTTACAATCCTGTATCCGAGCGGAAAAGTAAGCGATATTCAGGAAAAACAGCTTACCACCCTTGGTCATAACGTAACGGCTATCGAGGTCGACGGAACGTTCGATGATTGCCAGCGCCTGGTAAAGGAGGCATTCCTTGATGCCGAATTGAGCGAAAAGTATAATCTCGCCTCGGCTAACTCTATCAATATTGCCCGACTGATCCCGCAGTCATTCTATTATTTCTCTGCTTACGCGCAGCTGAAGAAATTCAGGAAGCCACTGGTAATCTCGGTACCAAGCGGAAATTTCGGTAATCTCAGCGCAGGCCTCCTCGCCTACCGGATGGGTTTACCTATCGAGCATTTCATCGCGGCTACCAATGTAAACAATGCTGTACCACGTTACCTCGAATCCGGCGCTTACGAGCCGGTACCATCCATTGAAACAATTTCCAATGCGATGGACGTCGGCAGTCCGAGCAATTTCGTGCGGTTGATCCGATTTTTCAATGATGACTGGAAATCGGTTACTGAAAAAATTTCAGGTGCATTCTTCAACGATGAGCAAACACAAAAAGCGATGCGGGAAGTTTTTGGTAATGCGAACTATGTGATGTGCCCGCACACCGCCGTTGCTTACCGGGGTCTTCAGGAGTACCGGAAAAAAACAAAGGGTGATTTTACCGGCGTCTTCCTTTCGACGGCACATCCCGCCAAATTTATCGACCTGGTGGAAGAAACATTAGGAAAAAGTATCGATGTGCCCGAAAGACTGAAATCGCTGCTGGATATTGAAAAAGTATCGATCAAAATGAAACCTGAATTTTCTGAATTCAAATCGCTATTAATGAATGAGTTAAAATAGATATAGTCGATTTTAATACGCCTGAGGTTTAAATATTTGATTGAATCCGGGTGCAAGGACATGAATATTAAAATGTAAAAGGCCCCGAAGTCGTAAACTCCGGGGCCTTTTACTATTCTTGCAAAAATTTTTCCTAGTTGATCACATCGCCTCTCAAAATCCGGAAGCGCTTCCGCGACTCGGCGACGAAAATGCTGCCCGGGTATTTCTCCATCAGCTCCTGATACAACTTCATCGCCTGATCCTTGTCATTGAGTTTCTCCTGGTAGAGCTTCGCCATGGCAAAGAGTGCGTCGTCGCCATACAGGTCATGGCCAAATTTAGAATACAACAATTTCAGATCCGCCATCGCCTGCTGATTACTGTCGAGCTTGATGTAGGTTTTAGCTGTAAGCCACAGGATCTCGTCAGCCAGGCTATGATTTTCATATTTCTTATAAAGCTGTTTCAAAGTATCGATCGCTTCGAACTTCTTGTTTTGAAACAACTGCAACTCCACAGAGGAGTAAGCCTTCATGGCCGCCTCCGTGCTATCGAGCCCTGTATTGTCCATGATTAAAAGTGAAAGCTCGTTGGCGTCGTTGGCAATCTCCCGGCTAGTCGCCTTTTTCAGAATATCCAAAACGGCTTTTGCCAGTTCAAACTCACCTTTGAAATAATGTAGCTTCGCATTACGAAGCTTGGCTTCATAACCCAGCACATCGTCCTTCTGCGATTTCTCTACCTGCGAATAAACCAGCGTAGCTTCCCAGGGTTCGCCTTGCAACAAGTAAATATCGCCAAGATCCAGTTTGCATTTATCGACAAAGCTCTTCTCCGCCTTACCGGCTTCAATAGCGGTGTGCAGTATCTCGATCGCCTTTTTGAAATCATCCATATAGAATGCATTCAAAATCGCCATGTTGCGTAAGGCTTCGATCGTGCGGACATTCACACCCAGTTCGTCGACGAGCTGCTGGTATTGCCCCAGGAGCTTCTGCACTTCGCTTCTTTTGACAGGATAAGTATTTTTGACTTGTTCCTCTCTTGCGAAAATAGCCATCCGGCGGGCAACCGGATAAAGCTGGCCTTTGGGATATTCCTTCACCAAATGGTCGAAGATCATGCCTGCATTGGCATAATCGAGGTTCTGCAAGGCCAGCATTCCGAGATTGTAAAGCCGTGAGCCGTTGTGTTTGAAGCGGCGGTCCAGCGCCCTTTCCTGAACAAATGCCTTATAAAAGTCCTTACGCTGTACCTGGTACCAGATCAGCAGTTCATTATAAAAGCCCTCATTGGGAAATTTCTGGATCTTATCATACAATACTTTTTCGAGCAAAGCCTGCTCCTTCTCATCCTTCGTAAAGTCCTGAAGCATATTCTGGACCACCTCGGTATTCTGGTAGCGCATTCCATAAGAGAGTAGCTCATCGATCATCTTTTCGGGCTGGTTCAGGTCGCGGTACACGCTTGCCAGTTCCAATTGAAAGATATCGTATCGCTTCGCACTCTCCCGTGCTTCGAGCAGAATATTCTTAGCCCATTCCGACTGGTTATTCGCCCGGAATTCGTCCGCCAGATCGCGTTTAAGCTCCGTTCGTGTGCCCGAAGCGGTGACGACCTGCTCATACTTTTTGGACGCCTCTACGGCCTTCCCTTGGTTCTCAAGCATAATGCCCCAATTGAGATAGTACCACGCCGCATTGTTCGCATCGCCTTTGATCTGCTTTTTGAAAAATTGCTCGCCATCTCCCCATGCCTTGCTTTTCACAATGCAGCTCGTGTAGTTCTTTAAAGAGATTTTCTCGAACGAATTTTTCAGGAAAGAAGAATAGTAACTAAGCGCTTTCGGGCAATCCCCGTTCTTGAAGTACTCCTCGGCCAGCTCCCGCTCCCCCTGCCCGAACGCCGCCGCCGCCCCGGAAAGCAGAAATCCTATCATCAAACAGCTCGTAACCTTTTTCATAATAGATAAAAAAATCTTTTCCCTTTAGTTATTATCCTTCAGTGGGGCTGTGGATTTGTGAATAAACTCCTTATCCACTGTAGATTAACATAGTTATCCACAAAATGTGAATAACTTAAGGTAGTTATCCACTGTAGCGATTTTCAAAATCAACATTTAAGTACTTGAAATACAAGTTAGGAAATAATCTGTTCACATTGGAATGTGGGTAAACGGCTTTAGTTGGCTACTTTTGTTTTCCACACTTTCTAAAGTGTATCAACGTACTGTTAACTCTGGTTTAGTTGCTCGTTATCCACTGTAGGCCGAAATTCGAATTTTTATCCACACATATTGGGGCTTATCCACATAGTTGTTCACATTTTCGCCCCTCTTACCAACAAAATTTCGTCGTTATTCACATAGTTATCCACAGACTGTAGACAAAAATGTCGTTATTTTTCTCCAGGAATGGTGATGTTGATATCATTTAGCTCGAAATTTGCCTTTAAAAGGATCTTGTCGGGCAGATAATAGATGGGTTCGGGCTGGAGACCCTTGTCCATCTGGCCGGTGTCCCATCTCCTATTCCGGTTTTTGTCGATTGTGATGCGTAAAAAGTATTTTCCCTGCGGAATATTCCTGAAAGTATAGGGAGATTCGTAATGCGTCTGGACCACCTTGTATTGCTCGTCCACGAGGTCCAGGATGAAATGTACTGAGGTGTCGGCGTTGGTAACGCGGCCGCGGATCACTCCATAATCTTCTTCATTTAAAATCGGGTGCCTGAGCATTGTTTTTGGCAGCGTGTCACCTTCTACACTGATGATTGAGCCTTTTGGAATATCGAATTTTACTGTGTCTTTCGCGAACGATTTCGCTTCAATCGTGACGATATTATGGTTTTTATTCCAGCTGTATTTGAATGTGTTGAGTGGCTCGTGCGTGAGGGTATCGGAGATAATTGCGATTTTCTGATCATCGATGGTTCTGATCGGTTTATTGAGAATTAGCTGGTAAGTGAAGGTATTCGAGACTGGTTTATTTGCCTCCGGAAGCGTGGTAAGGGATATAGGATCAAGCGTCCTCGTTTTCCCGCGTTGGGCCTGAAAGGCGATTTTTTGCTCGAATTCGCTGGTTATTCCCAGTGAGTCCAGGGTCTTTAATTTTACCAGAGTGGTGTCGGGATGCGGCTCTACATTGAAAAATTTCAGATTTGTACCGTTCGGTTCGAGTAGGTAGGGAAGCGAATCTTTGTTCACAAACGTGACTTCGACGCTCTCAATAGGCTTGCTGAATACCACCGCGTAGTTGTTCACTTTGGGTAGGGTGCGCTGGATTTTTAATTGTGAATTGTCTGAAAGGTACATGTTGAGCTTATAGGCAGCGGAATCGGTGCCTGCCGTGATGGTTTTACCCCAAAAACCCATGCGTTCATCCTTTGCATTGTAGAGCATATTGCGGTTTTTGTCGTCGATAGCAATTAGTTTGTACTGCCTGGTCTGGATGTTTTCGATGGAAAAAATGCCACTGCTGTCCGTGCGGGAAAAGTAGTAGGGTTTCTGTTTTGCGATGTTGAGCGTGTCGCTGACATTATAGAGGCCCACCAGGGCATCGAAAATAGGCTTGTTCGTGCGGATATCGGTCAGCGTCCCGTAAACACGTCCGGAGTCGAGAGAACTGCCCGTGCTGAATACGATTTTGAGGTTTTTTGCCGGGTTTTTTTCCGCAAAGTCTTTGATTGCGTCACCGAAATTGAGCGTGAAGGTGGTGCTGTCTTTGAATGGATTTTTAAATGTAAGTAGTACCGACATCCCGTTTTGTTTGTACGAATAGGGGTTGTCAGCCTCCGGCGTGATTACCAGTTTTTGGTTAATATTATCTACCACGACATATTCGTCGAAGAGCAATTCGATTTTTTTGCCTTTAAAATTGAGGGTTTTGTTCAGAGGATTACTCTCCACCAGAGTGGGCGGAATGGAGTCTCTTTTTCCACCGGTGGGAGGAACCTGTTGTGCACAGCGTTCGAAAAAGAGCAGTATGAGTATGGCAAAAACAATCGTTCTAAGCATGTTCAGATGAATTTAAAAAGCCCCCAATACAGTGGGTATTGAGGGCCGTTTGTTGTATTGGGACTTTTCAGTTTTTCGAGATTACGTAAATAAGACTGGAGGTATTCAGCTCCTTGTTGCTTCCTACGCGACCTTTCAAATTGGATTGCAAACCAGTGATTACACTATCAATGAGGTCAGTTTTGCTACTTTTATATTTGGTGCTGAGCATACTCACATAAAAGGAATCAAACCACATGGGAAGTATCTTTTCAACCGTCAAACCATGTCTCTGCACGAGGTTTTTCATAGTAGCGCGGGTGAAGTGATACAAATGCCGCGGAACGTCGTAGGCAGCCCAAAAACGGCCATATTTGGATGCGTCATGTGACTGGGGATTCGGTACTGCGATAATGATCCGGCCATTTGGTTTAAGATGATTTTGAAGCCAGTCGATCGTTTCATTCAGCTTATGTACGTGTTCCAATACGTGCCACATCGTGATAATGTCGTACTGTTGTGCCCCTGGATCAGCTTCAAAAATGCTTTCAAATACCGTTGCTCCTACCCTTTTCGAAGCCACTTCACGCGCGCCGGAATCGGGTTCTGTTCCGAAAGTTTTCCAACCATCGAGTTTCACGGCGGTTAAGAAATTGCCAGTTCCGCAACCGATATCCAGCAATGTTCCTTTTGGTTGAACAAGGCTGTTGATGAGCTTTACCTTTTCTTCAATCGTGTGATTTCTTACCGAAGTATATACTTTGCTCATCAGATCTTTTGCCTCGTCGTGATGAGAAATGTAGTCCTGAGACTCGTAATATGCACCGATCTGCTCTTCCGAGGGACGCGGATTAGTGAACAGGAAGTAGCAGGAATTGCATTGTTGTATGGTAAATTCTTTATGCGAAACGGTATAATCCTCCACGTTCAGATAATTGCTGAAACTTGATTGTTGGCATACCGGGCATTTGTCGAGTGTTTCTAAAGACATTAGCGGCCTATGTAAAGCATTAAAACTGATATATCCGAAGGGCTGACACCGCTGATGCGCGACGCCTGGCCGATCGTAGAAGGGCGTGTTCTTTTCAGCTTTTCACGGCCTTCGAAGGACAAGGAAGTGACCACGTCATAGTTGAAATTATCAATGATGGCGAGGTTTTCCAGCTTGTTCATTTTCTCGACGAGCAGCATTTCTTTCTCGATATAGCTGTCGTATTTCAAATTGATTTCTGCTTGTTGCACGGAATCGGTGCCGTATTCAGCGAGCAATTCCGTTACTACAGGGCTTGCGTCGAGCAGCTGGCCGATCGAGATTTGAGGTCTTCTCAAGAGCTGTGCAATGGCCATTTTCTCGCGAATTGGCGCGGTGCCGATAGCTTCCAGCGCGGGGTTGATTTCATCTGGGGTGAGTTTGGTTCCACTCAGTTTGGCGATGATCTCGTCGGTTTCCCGTTTCTTTTTGCGCACAGCTTCTACTCTTTCTTCACTGGCCAAACCGATTTCATATCCTTTTTCTGTGAGTCTCAGATCTGCGTTGTCCTGGCGCAGCAATGTGCGGTATTCCGCACGCGAAGTGAACATCCGGTAGGGCTCTTCGGTGCCTTTATTTATGAGGTCATCGATGAGCACGCCGATGTACGCTTCGGATCTTTTGAGTACGAATGGGTCGAGATCATTCACGTTCCGGTGCGCATTGATACCGGCCATCAATCCCTGACAAGCGGCTTCTTCATAGCCCGTAGTACCATTGATCTGTCCTGCGAAAAAGAGGTTCTTCACTAGGTGAGTTTCGAGCGTAGATTTCAGCTGTGTCGGCGGAAAATAGTCATACTCGATGGCATAGCCGGGTCGGAACATCTTTGCATTTTCGAAGCCTGGAATTTTCCGGAGCGCGGCATATTGCACGTCTTCCGGAAGTGATGTCGAGAAGCCATTCACGTAGACCTCCACCGTATCCCATCCTTCCGGCTCCACGAAAATCTGATGGCGGTCCTTATCTGCGAACCGGTTGATCTTGTCTTCAACGGACGGGCAATAACGCGGCCCCAGACCTTTGATACGGCCCGAGAACATGGGCGATTTTTCAAAGCCTGTTTTAAGTACGTCGTGTACTTCCTGGTTGGTGTAGGTGATCCAGCAGCTGCGCTGTTTGGCAAGGGGCTTGGTATCGGTGTAGGAGAACTTGGCTGGGTTTTCGTCGCCTGGTTGTTCTTCCATTTTGGAATAATCGAGCGAGCGACCGTCCACGCGCGGGGGCGTACCGGTTTTCATACGACCTGCCTCGAAGCCGAGCGTCACGAGTTGTTCGGTGAGGCCGGTCGCGGATTTTTCTCCTGTACGACCTCCGCCGAAATTCTTTTCACCAATATGGATGAGTCCGTTCAGGAACGTACCATTCGTCAGCACGACGGCCTTGGAGCGGATCTCAATTCCAAGGCTTGTTACCACACCACATGCCTTGCCGTCCTCGACGATGATATTCTTCGCCGTGTCCTGCCAGAAGTCGACATTCGGATTGTTTTCGAGGATGGATCTCCATTCCTCCGCGAAACGTACCCTGTCGCTTTGGCAACGGGGGCTCCACATCGCAGGACCTTTGGAGAGGTTAAGCATCCTGAATTGGATCATCGTTTTGTCGGAGACGATCCCGGATTGTCCGCCAAGCGCGTCGATCTCCCGGACGATTTGTCCTTTGGCGACGCCACCCATCGCGGGGTTGCACGACATCTGTGCGATGGTATGCATATTCATTGTGATCAGCAGCACCGACGAACCCATCGTCGCTGCTGCCGCGGCGGCTTCGCATCCTGCATGGCCAGCACCTACCACGATCACATCATATTCCTGAAACATATTATACTACTTGTTAAACCACTTTAATTAAAGTGTTCCACGTGGAAATTTAACTAGAACAGCCTAAGATACTCATCTTCTTTAGCCCTCATGGCCGTTTTAAGCGCTTCACTCGAGTCTTCGTAACCCACGAGGTGGAGAAGTCCATGAATGAGCACACGGCGCATTTCTGAATCAAAATCGGTGTGGAACGTTTCTGCATTATCCCGTACCCTGTCTACACTAATGTAAATATCGCCTTCCAATTGCTTGTCTTCCTCACTGTTGTCAAACGTAATGATGTCAGTGAAATAGTCGTGGTCGAGATACTGTTTATTGATTTCGAGCAGGTATTCGTCCGAACAGAATATGTAATTCAATTGCGAAACTTCATAACCTTCTGAAATTGAGGCGTTTTTGATCCACTTCTTAGTTTTAATTGGATTAACTACCTTAAAATCAATGTCTTCTGAGAAGAAACTAACCATGTTTGATGACCGCGCGCCAGTGGCCGCACAAGCGTAGCCGGAGCGCGTGATATTTAAATATTTGATCGTAAATAATTTACAAACTTACAAAGTCTACGGTTAAGAACATGAAAAGCAGGGCATAGCGTCTGCATGCTCTGTTAAAAAGAGTTAACGCTATCCCCTACCCTAGCCCAACAAAAGGGGCATACGATCAGTTCTTGGCCTGGTATTTACGGAAGTATGTATCGACCTCGCGTTTGTAGAATGGTGAGAATGTAGGCGGTATGGTACGAAGCAACTCGGTTTGCTTCTCCTTTTCGCGAATGTATTTTTCAAATGCAGCCGGCGGCTGTTTTGGCAGCTGTTTCGCAGCTTGTGCCTTGCGCTGCTCGTCTTCGTCCTGCTCTTTCATTGCTTTTTCCGATTCGAGCAGTCGCGTAGTGATCTCCTGGTTACGTTTAATGAGTTCCGGTGTGACGCGTTTGTTGACGAGATCCGTTTCCGATTCGTCCATCTTGTCGGCAATCTCCTGCAACTCTTTACCCATTTGCTTGCCTTGCTCGGTGCCTTTTTGCTGCTCCATCAGTTCCTGGATCATTTTCCGGATCGCGGCTTGCTGGGCGGCCATTCTGGCGAGTTGTTCCGACTGGTTGCCCTGCCCTTCCTTACCCTGTCCGAGTTGTTTAATCTGTCCGTTCAGTTTCTCCTGCATTTCGCCCATTCCCTGCTGCTGGCCTTTCTGCTTACCCTTTTTGCCTTTGCCGGCACCAGGCATGGCCATCGCCATTTGCTGCTGCATCTGGTTGAAGACATCGCTTAGCATTAATGCGAGGTTGTTCATGGAGGTCATGGCAAACTGCTGCTTCGACGTGGCGACGTTGATTTGCCTGTCCTTAATGCTTTTCACACTCTCGTTCATGTACGACTTCATATCGTTGAGCTCACGGGTAACGAACGACTGGATTTGCACCACACGGCTCGCCAACGCGTACAGGCTGTCCTCCACTACTTTTGCATCGTCTTTCAGTTTCAATTGCTGCTGGCCGAGTTTTACGAAACGCGGATCTTGCAGGCTCACGCCGCGGAAGTCTTTCATCAATGTTTCCTGATCGAAGGAAAGCGTGATCAGGTTTTCAAGAATGTCCCGCAATGCATCCATGTTTTCCTGCATTTGCTCCATTTCTGCAGACTCCATTTGTTCCTGCATCGACTGCGACATTTTCTTCATTGATTTTGCCGCGTTTTTTTGCGACTGAGAGGCTTTCTGGTTCTGTTGCTTGTCGAGATGCTGCTTGCTTTGTTCCATTTGCTCAGAGGCGTTTTTTTCCTCCTCTTTCTGCATATCGAGCTCCTGTTCCAGCTCCTTGCTCATTTCCTCGATTTCTTTGCTGTTTTCCTGGGCTTTTTTGAAATCGTCCTGGATCTTTTCCTGCTCTTTTTTCAGATCGTCGTTCTTGCCTTTTTTATCGTCGTCATTTTTGTTCTTGTCGTTCTGCTCCGACTTTTCGGCCAGCTGCTCCTCCTTATCAGCAAGATCATTCAGCTTTTCCGCAAGGTTTTCCATTTTCTGCTCCATTTGCATTTGCTTGAAGAGCTTCATGGTACGTTCCAGTTCCTTTTCCAGGTTATTCTCTTTGTTACGGAGTTTTTCGAGCATGGTCGACATCCGTTCGCTCTGTTTCTGTTCCAAAAGCTTTTTGAGCTCTTTATACAGCTTCTCGGTATCCTCGTCCATCAGATCGTTCATCAGCTTTTGCAACTGCTCGATCTTGGCTTGCAATTCAGGGCTCTGCTGATTGAATTGGCGTGACTTTTCATTCGTGTCCTGATGCTTTTCTTTCAGGGCTTCCAATTCCTTCATCAGCTCCTCGCGCTTGCGCAAGACTTCCTCAATCTGCTTCTGCTCTTTAAAATCGAGATCTTTATTGCTTTTGAGCCGATTATCGAGGTTTTCGATATCCTTTTGCAGGCTCTGCGCCTTTTTCATGGCCGACTGCATTTGGTTCTCAGTTTCCTGTTCCGATTTACGCACTTCTGCTTCCAGCTGATCCTTAGAAGGAACTGTAAACTGGATAGCACGCGAGCGGGCGCTTTTTGCGCCGTTTACGCCATCATTATCCCAAACCTGGGCATAGTATTCGATCCTGTCGCCGGGAGCCAGTTTGAGGCTGTCTACATACCATTGGAAGAAGAAGCTCTGTGTATTGACAGTCTTGTTAAATGGAATAGGAATGCTCCGGGGCTCGGCAGGTTTTTCCTCATTCGCCCTTTTGACTGAATAGAACATTTTCAGCTGCGAAAATCCGTAATCGTCGCTGATTGACCCACCCAATACCAGGTAATTGTATAGGGTCGTATCCTGGAAATTTTCGAGGTTCATGACCGGATATTTGTCCGGGATTACATTGATAAAATAGCCGATTTTGTCCGAATTGGTAGTCTCATCATTTTTCAGATTGACTTGATATTGAGCCGATTTTCTTACCGTTTTGCGGATTTCAAAATGATCGCCATTGCTTTCTTTCGCAGTATATAATGCCGAATCGTTCTCGAATCTGATAGCTAGCGCTTTGGTTGAGGAAGTATTGAAATTCCATTCGATCGTAGTGCCTTCCGGTACCGAGAGGTTTCCAACATTGTTCAGCCCTTCGGAAGGTTTGTTCAAATACGCGGGGTAATGCAGGTTGACATCAAACGAGAGCAGTGAAGGCTTTTCATTTACTACAATGCGATATTCATCCGAGACATAGCCGGCCGCATCGAAAGAGAACGCGACGTCGCGTTGCAGGTTTTTGAATGTGTAGGAAAAATCTTTGGCACTTTCCTGGGTGAGCTTGAAGCGGGTTCCGTTCTGTACGAGGTAAACAGCGGATGGGATAGCCTCTCCTTTTAAGGTGAGGTTCAATGTAAAATCCTCATTCCGAAATGCTTTCAGGCTCTTGTTTTGTAGTTCAAAAGAGAATGGTGCGTAAGTGTAATTTTTCTGGAAATGGATAATACGGTCGGAACTGGAAGAAAAGAAGGACGGGTTAAAAAGCAGGATTACGGCAATGGCGGCCAGCGGGTATACCGCGTATTTCAGCCTTTTTTTGTTCTCGTTAAAACGAATGGCATCAGAAAAGCGGACGATCAGCAGCTGCCCCGACTTTTGCCGGATACTCGCATCGATCAGGTCGGACTGGCTACCGGTCAGGTTCCCCAGTTGTAGTGTATTCACCAGTTTATCCCCTATTTCCGGAAAATACTGTCCGATCTTTAATGCTGCTTCTTCATCAGATAACGGTTTTTTCAAACCGTACAAGTGAATGATCGGCTGAACCACCCACTGCACAAAGGAAAATACCAGCACCGCCAGGAATCCAAAAAACAGCATACCGCGCACCAGCGAGCTAAACCGTCCGAAATATTCGATTGTGTTGAAAAACAAGAAGACGGTTAGCAGAAGCCCGATTGAGAAGATCGCACCTTTGAGTAACTGGTTCTGATAATATTTCTGACGGTATTCCTGAATGCGTAGCAACAGGCCTTCCATTGAGGTAGTGAAAGGAGCCATAGTGGTCAAGGTATATACTGTGAAGTTTTATAACGCATGCGGCCGTTAAAAATTACCGAATGCCTACACGCGTCGGAAAACGGTTTTAAAAACAAAGAAATATAGCGAATCTCCAGCACATTTACCCCAGAACGTATGGAAAATTCGGGGTGACAGGACACGTCGTTTGGCCGTCAGAGTGAAATCAGCAGACCTGCCGACGCATAGTTGATCCAGTTGAAGTTGTAGATCTTGTCATTATCCGCGCCGCCCTCGAGCATTCGGTAGCCAAGCTTGATCGCGATCGTATTGTTGAAGTTGTAGGCAACACCACCGAAGATATCTTCGGCACGTCCCTGCTTCGCCGCGAGCGCGTCGCCTTCGAGAATGATAGCCCAATGATAAGCAGGTTTCCAGGAAGCATAGAAATTAATGAGCGGCACAAAACCGAGGTTGTCGTAATGCGCGTCGGCGTACTCGCTCTTGAACCGGATGTCGGCGTCGCGGATTTTGGCGGTGAGCCCTGCCCCTACCCTCCACTTTCCGTTCGCGAAAAAATCGTAGCGATAGGTAAGACGGTACGAGTTGAACCGGTAGTCGACATTGAGAGGCTGGCCGGGAAGGAAGCTCGTGTTGTTAAAATTGGTGGCCTGCGGGAGTGCCCCGCGATATTGGATCGTCAGCGGCGCAAACAACGCGGAGATGTTGTGGCGGTTCCCAATCCGGTAACCCGCACGGATTCGATAAAACGCACTCCGGTCCAGTTTTAGCTGCTCTGCAAGATTCACGCGCGTACCGCTTCCGCTGGGAATTTGTACTTTATTGTAACTGGTACCTAAAATGAGCCCGCCTTCGACGTCGAAATTGAACTGTGCGGATACAGGGTTATATACGCTGCAAATGAGAATGATGAACAGGTAAAAGGTAGTTTTCATTGGAGACATTGGCATATAAAAAAACAAACAACCCGGGACCGGATTGTTTGTACAAAATTAATGCCTGAAGAAAACTCAAATCGACCGTTGCGCAGCGAATTATGCCGGTATTGCCTCGGAAGAGTTCTTGACCTCTCTTACAAATGCCCTGACATCGTTTTCGAGGTCGGTACTTTGCTGCAAAACACGGATGAACGCGCTTCCGATGATCGCGCCGGCGGCGTGGCTCGAAGCTTTCACGAATGTGTCGTGGTCTTTGATCCCGAATCCGATCAGTCGCGGGTTGCGAAGGTTCATCGCGTCGAGCTTTTCGAAGTAGGCTTCCATATCGCCGCTCACGCCGGATTTAGAACCGGTAACACTTGCGGATGAAACGGTATAGATAAACCCTTCGCTCACTTCGTCGATCTGCCTGATGCGCGCCTCCGAAGTCTGTGGTGTTACCAGGAAGATGTTCAGTAATCCATATGCGTCGAAAATGGATTTGTATTCATCGAGGTATACGTCCATCGGCATATCGGGCAGGATCAGCCCATCCACACCTACTTCGGCGCATTTAGCACAGAATGCTTCGATACCATATTGCAATACCGGATTGATATAACCCATAAGTAGCACTGGTACCGACACGGTTTGGCGCATGTCTTGCAACTGATCGAACAAAATGCGCACGGACATGCCGTTTTCCAGCGCGCGGTCATTACTTTGCTGGATCGTCTCGCCGTCGGCCACAGGATCGGAATAGGGCATCCCTATTTCAACCAGGTCCGCGCCGCCATCCTGCAATGCTTTGAGGACTCGCGTAGTATCGTCCAGCTCCGGAAAGCCGGCAGTGAAATAGACGTTCAGCAAGCCCGTCCGTCCGCCGCTCGATTCGCCGCCCGTGTTATTAAAATTCTGAAAAAGATTTACAATGCGGTTCATTCCTGTGTCCAGTAGTCAACAACCAATACTTTGTCCAGGTGTGGTTCCAGGACTTTTACAAATGCTTTGTGTTCAGGATGCGGCAGGTACACCTCGCGACCGGCTTCGCTGTCGAAGCTCACGAAAAACACGTGTGTGAAGCCTTGCGCCAATCCTTCGGGGCTGTTGTTGGTACCCCATTCAAATCCTTTCACCTCTTTGATCTTCGAAGGGAGCTTTCTGAAAGCATCTTCCACTTCTTTCACTTGCGCAGGCGTTGCAGAATCCTTGAATTTGAAAAGAACAACGTGACGCAGCATTTTTTTAGGTGGATTTGAAGGTGAAATAAACGACATGGTGCTGAAAAGGACCATGGAAGCAAGCAAAAAGAGTTTAAATCTCTGCATATGGTGGTATGGATTAAAGGTGATCCGGGACTAGGCTGAGCAGTTGAGGCATTCGCCTTCGTCGCTAAACTTCAGGCGATCGAACTCGCCCAGTTTTTCTTTCATTTCGAGGATTTCGTCTTCCATATCGCAACGTTCGAAGAGCGACAGTTCACCTGAGTTTACCTTTGCTTCCAGTTCCTGGATCTTCAACCTGAGATCGAAAACCTCTGGCAGTGTCAATGTAGCCATGTGATGTTGTATTGAGGTGAGAATTAATCGATGTATTTCATATAAGTGCCCATATCCTTGTCGCCACGGCCCGAGAGGTTCAGTACCACCGTTTCGCTCTCCGAAGCACCTAGACGGCCCAAAATGGCCAGTGCGTGTGACGATTCCAAAGCGGGGATAATGCCTTCAAGACGTGTCAGCTCGAAAGCCGCCTGTACGGCTTCATCGTCGGTAGCCGAAAGGAATGTACCGCGGCCGCTGGCAGCGAGCCACGCGTGCTGGGGCCCGATACCCGGGTAATCCAACCCTGCGGAGATAGAAAATGGTTCCACC
Source organism: Dyadobacter sp. OTU695 (assembly GCF_038440355.1). Lineage (NCBI taxonomy): Bacteria > Pseudomonadati > Bacteroidota > Cytophagia > Cytophagales > Spirosomataceae > Dyadobacter > Dyadobacter sp. OTU695. Next base: position 16,976 of record NZ_JASATN010000037.1, read on the forward strand.
ACCTGGCCGTCTTCGGTTTGCATGAGGATGGTGCGGCTGCCGTGTAACACGCCAGGCTTGCCCAATGCTACTGTCGCCGCGGAATGTCCGGAAGTAAGCCCGAGGCCTGCCGCTTCCACAGCTACAAGTTTGACATTTTCTTCATCGAGGAAGTGGTAAAATGCGCCTGCCGCATTACTTCCGCCACCGACACACGCCACAACATAGTCGGGCGTTTCTTTACCGATATGTTCTTTTAGTTGCCAGCGGATTTCTTCGGAAATAACGGACTGGAACCGCGCTACCATGTCGGGATAAGGGTGCGGACCTACCACGGAACCGATAATGTAATGGGTATCGACCGGGTTGTTGATCCAGTGGCGCATAGCCTCGTTGGTGGCATCTTTCAGCGTACGCGACCCGCACGTAGCCGGGCGTACTTCCGCGCCGAGCATCTTCATGCGCGCCACGTTAGGCGCCTGGCGCTCGATATCGAGCTCGCCCATGTACACGATGCATTCGAGGTCCATCAATGCGCAGACGGTAGCCGTTGCGACGCCGTGCTGTCCCGCACCGGTTTCTGCCACAATGCGTTTTTTGCCCAGGCGCTGGGCCATCAGGATTTGCCCGATGGTGTTGTTCACCTTGTGCGCACCGGTGTGGCAGAGATCTTCCCTTTTGAGGAAAATATTTGTTTTATATTTTTCCGAAAGCCGGTTAGCGTGGTAAAGTGGCGTGGGCCGGCCTACGTAATGGCGTAGTAAATCGTTGAATTCCTTTTGAAAAGAAGGGTCTGCGATCACTTGCAAGTAATTTTCACGCAGTTCTTCTACGTTCGGATACAGCATTTCAGGAATGAATGCGCCCCCGAAGGTGCCATAATAACCGCGGTCGTTTACCTGATACGACTTCTTTTCTGCAATTGATTCCATAAAAATTAAGCTTCCGCTTCTTCTTGCTCTTTTACGCGAACTAAACTAAATAACTCTTCCAGCTTGGGTACGTCTTTCACGCCTGGCTCGGTTTCGAACTTGCTGTTGACATCGATACCGTAAATGGGCATGGTTTTGGATAATGCGATGATCTCCTCGATATTGTCGAGCCCGATGCCGCCGCTGAGGAGGAATGGCTTCTCATTATCGTATTTGCCCAGCAATTTCCAGTCGAATGCCGTACCGTTACCTCCCGGATTTGCTCCTTTCGTATCAAACAAAAACAGGTCACAAAACGACTTGTAGTTGTTCAGCATGGCAAAGTTGAATTTTTCATCGATTGAAAATGCCTTAATCACATTAACTCCCTTCTGGCGGATGCTACGGCAAATGTCGGGCATTTCGTTGCCATGCAGCTGCACATATTGCAGGTCGTATTTTTTGACCATATTCAGGATATGGCCGGGATTTGCATTCACAAACACACCTACTTTTTTAATGTTTTGGGGGATACTGCGGATGTATTCTTCATCTAGTTCCTCACCAACAAAGCGTGGCGACTTGTCATAGAAAATAAATCCTATAAAATTCGGCTGTAAGGCTACAACCTGCTCAATGTTGCCTTGCTGGCGCAATCCGCAAACTTTAATTTTCATAGAACCAGAGGATTTAAAATGCTATGTTGAGTTAAATTTTGCTGCAAACCGACAAGTGCGGCCCCGGGGTTTACAGTTTTCATGAACGTTTCTCCTATCAAAAATCCCTTGTAGCCGTGTTGAAACAGTTTTACAATGGTCTCGGCACCTTTCAGCCCACTCTCGGAAATCTTCACAAATTCATCGGGTATCTGTTCACTTAACACGACAGACGTCTCGATCGACGTTTCGAATGTCTTTAAATTGCGGTTATTGACGCCGACAATGTCGATGTGTTCACCTACGCTTACAGACAGTTCTTCCGCATTATGGACTTCCAATAGTACTTCCAGCCCCAGATCGTGCGCCCTGCGGCTCAAATGGGCGATTTCCGAAGGCGTAAGACATGCCGCAATGAGCAGGATCACATCCGCGCCGATGGATTTGGCCTCAAAAAGCTGGTATTCGTCCACGATGAAATCCTTTCTGAGCATCGGGATCTGCGGATTAGCCTCCCTTGCTGCGAGGAAATCGGCAAATGAGCCGCCGAAAAAATCGGTATCGGTGAGTACCGACAGCCCGACAGCGCCCGCATTCGCATAATCCTTCGTCACGATTTCAGGAAGTACATCCGCGTTGATAATGCCTTTCGAAGGCGATTTCCGCTTGAATTCCGAGATAATGCGGGGTGTAGTAGATGACCTTAAAGCCCCGGCCAGCGAAGAAGTTTCCCGTGCGAACAGAGGCTCCTTTTCCAAGTCGGAAATGGACCGTTGCTTTTTCGACTCGCTGATTTCTTCCTGCTTACGGGCGATAATTTTTTCTAAAATATTCATCTAAAATGCTGTAACTGCAATTATATCAAAAGGGAAAAATGCTTCCCCACTAACTATTCTTCGATCAGTTTTTTGAAAGCAGCCAATGCTTTCTTGCTTTCGAGCGACTCCCGCGCTGTTTCCACTGCGTCGGTCAGCGACAAGGTCGGGTTAGCACAGTAAAGCGCCATAGCCGCATTGGCCAGCACCGCCTGTTTCTGCGAAGGCGTTGCCGTGTCGTTCAAAACATTCATAAAAATCCGGGCCGAATCTTCGACTGACACGCCACCAGATAAATCGGCGGCGCGCAATGTTTGAAGCCCTAAGTGAGAAGGGGTAAGAATTTGCTCGGAATGAGCAGTGATAATTTTAAAAGCACCTGTCAATGACACTTCGTCGTAGCCGTCTAATGCGTGAAGAACCAGAAATTGCTTATCCGTTTGTTGGTAAAGATAAGCAAAAAGACGCGCTAATTCAAGACTGAATACGCCTACAAGCTGTTTTTTCGGCGATACCGGATTTACCATCGGACCGAGCATATTGAAAAATGTTTTCACGCCCAATTCCTTTCTTACGGGTGCCACATTCTTCATCGCAGGATGAAAAAGAGGTGCGTGAAGGAAGCATACACCTGCCTGGTCGATCTTCCGTTCGAGGTAATCCTTATCATTCGTAAACTTCGCTCCCAGGAATTCCAGCACAGTCGACGACCCGCACATAGAGGAAACGCCGTGGTTACCATGTTTTGCCACTTTTTGACCAGCCCCCGCTACCACAAAACACGATAACGTCGAAATATTGAATGTATCCTTGCCGTCCCCGCCCGTTCCGCAGACATCGATAGGGTCGTAGGCCGACAAATCGACCGAAAGACAGAGTTCCAGCAAACCGTCGCGAAAACCTTCCAGCTCTTCGACGGTAATACTGCGCATTGCATAAGTTGTTAAAAATGAGGCAATTTCGGAGTTGGAGTATCTGCCGGTTCCAATTCCGATCAAAACGTCTTTGGCTTGCGTCTTGTCGAGGACTTTGTATTCAAAAAGATGGCTAAGAATGTGTTTCATGACAGTTTAAAAAAGCTAATATCGTAGGGTAAGGCGGTGTTATAATGGGGAGGTCAGATTTGCAACCAGTTTTGCAGCATTTCCTTCCCATGCTCTGTCAAAACCGATTCCGGGTGGAATTGGAGCCCTTTTACATCAAATTTTTTGTGTGAAAGTCCCATTACCCGGCCTTTTTCGTCCACGGCGGTGATGGTAAGGTCTTCGGTGAACGTCTCCGGAATGACAGTCCACGAATGGTAGCGGCCTACCTTGATCTCCGAGGGTAAGCCTTTGAAAATGCGGTCGCTGGCATCGGTAACGATGGCCGTATCGGCGATTCCGTGTAGTACGTCGGTCATGTTTTCCAGCGTTGCGCCGTAAACTTCCCCTATTCCCTGATGCCCGAGACAAATGCCGAGAATACTTTTGGAGGGTCCGTACTCGCGGATCACATCATGCATAATGCCCGCTTCCGAAGGAATGCCCGGTCCGGGAGAAAGCAGGATCTTGTCGTACTTTCCGACGTCTTCCAGGGCGATTTTGTCGTTCCGGTAAATGTCCACCTGATCGTGCAGCTCGCGGAGGATGTACACGAGATTGTAGGTAAAAGAATCGTAATTGTCGAGAACTAATATTTTCATTTGGACGGTAAATTTCAAATCGTTTTAAACGGCAATTTTATAATCCAGGACCAATTCGTCCCCTGCTTTCCCACGAATGCCCCAATTGTGTGGCGGCGTTTCGGTGAGCGTGATCTCCACGTCGTTGGGTGTGATACCGAGCTCTTCCTCGAATTTTCGGAATATCAGCTGATACAAATGCTTCTTCGCCTCTATAGAACGGCCTTCAAACAAGGCTATTTCGATGATCGTGTAGCGTTCGCTTCTGCCTTCCGGGTAAAAGAAATCACCATCGTCGAGGTAAAAGAACCTGTGCGCGCGCTTATTTTGCGGATATTGGAAGGCTTCTACGATGCAGCTGTGTAGTGTGTCGGACAAACGCTCCCGGATCGCGTACAGCGAAGATTTGAGGCCATATATCTTGATCTGCGACATGGTACCGGTTTTTTAAAGTCCTTCTGCAACCTGGATAGCCTGGCGTAGTGCTGCCAGCTTGCTATTGATTTCCTGCAATTCGCTTTCAACATTCGACTTTGCGACCACGCCCATTCCGGCCCGGAAGAAAAGCGTGTTGTCCTTGCTTAGGAATGTGCGGATCGCAATGGCATGGTTGAAATCGCCATTGAAATCCATAAAACCGATAGCGCCTCCGTAAATGCTGCGGTTGCTGTTTTCCATCTGATTGATCAGTTTCATGGCATTATGCTTGGGTGCGCCCGATAGCGTGCCGGCAGGAAACGTGTCGGCCACCAATTGCAGGGGATTTACGCCCTTGTTCATTTTGCCCACCACTTTTGAAACAAGGTGGATCACATGGGAATAGTATTGTACCTCTTTGTAATTTGTGACTTTCACGGCGTCGCAGCTGCGGCTGAGGTCATTCCGTGCCAGATCGACCAACATCACGTGCTCAGCCGTCTCTTTGGGATCATTAAGCAGGTTTTGTGCCGCTTCTGCATCGGCCTGGTCATCTCCGGTGCGACGGAATGTACCTGCTATCGGGTGGATTTCGGCCTGGCCGTTTTTGATGAATATCTGTTTTTCGGGAGAAGAACCAAAGATCTTGTAGTTGCCGTAATCAAAGTAGAAGAGGTAAGGCGAAGGGTTAATGGATCGGAGTGCACGGTAAACATTGAATTCATCGCCTTGAAATTTGCGGCTGAAACGACGCGAAGGAACGATCTGGAACACATCCCCGCGGAGGCAATGGTCGATTCCTTTCTGAATCACTTTGCGCATCTCGTCATCGGTGACATTGGAAGTTTCTTCTGATGTGATGCTGAAACCGTATTGCGGGAAGTTCCGGTTCTTGATCAGCACCTCGATCTGCTCTATACCGCCCTCTTCCGTTGTCTCGCCGTATTGATGTTCAAAAATATACAATTCGTTTTTGAAGTGGTTGATGGCAATTACGTACCGGTAAACCTGGTAGAATATCTGATCGATTTCCGTTTCGGCACTGGCCGGCTGGATTTCGATGTCTTCGAAATAGGTGACGGCATCGTAGGTCATGTGACCAAAAAGACCATTTGTGATGAAAGGAAATTTACTTTTTTCGGATACAAAACTCTGGGCAAATCCATACAATGCCTGGACGGCATCTTTTCGTTTGGATAGCTCGAAATTGACTTCTGAGCCGTCCGGAAACTTTTGCGTAACCGTGCTATTGTTCAGTTTGAATGAGGCAATCGGGTCGCAGCAGATATAGGTAAAAGAGTTTTCGTTACCGTGGTAGTCGGAGCTTTCCAGGAGAATTGTGTTGACGAAGCGGTCGCGGAGTTTCAGGTAGATGGAGACCGGCGTCAATGTATCGGCCAGGAGCTTTTTGTGGCGTGTGGTGATCTGATAAGTCTTGTCCAGGGTTTTCATTTGCAGGTTGTAATGTAAAGTGTATAAAAAAAACGGCTCGCTGTCAGATGAACAGCGAGCCGTTTGGATGTATATTTTGATTCTATACCATGCAATAGCCTTACTTGTCCATCTTGGAAGGATAAGTACGCCACCACCAAATAGTATTGAATAATTTCATCGTTGATTCTTGCCTTGCGACAGTTACGGTTGCAAATATAGAAAAAAGAATAATCGCTGCGGTATCCTGCAAAATATTTCTGCAGGAATTTGCAAAAAAGGGCGAGCCGGAATGAGCGTAAGCTTTAAAACAAGGAAGTTGGGCTTCTAACTTAGCTGCCATAGTGACAGATGCCACCTCCCCAAACGCAACAAAGCATCCTTTGAGGGGATGCTTTTGTTGC
>NZ_JASATN010000038.1:0-21537 GCF_038440355.1 Dyadobacter sp. OTU695
GAAAAGTAGTTTTAAAAACAAACTGCTTTTGACTGTGATATATATGAAAACAATAGAGAGAAGATCAACATGTCCCATCAATTTCTCAGTGGAAATCCTCGGAGATAAATGGATGTTGTTAATCTTGCGGGACTTGATGTTCAACGGCAAAAATTCTTTTCTGGAGTTTCGGGCATCAGCCGAGAAAATCTCTTCTGCAGTATTGACAGAGAAGTTGAACACGCTGGTGGACGAAGGAATCGTTTCGAAGGTAGTCTCGCCCAAAAACGCGTCGAAATTCCTCTATCTGATCACGGACAAAGGCATCGAGCTGGTGCCGGTTATGGTAGAAGTTCTTGACTGGGGATCCAGGTACAACCCAGACGGCGGCCCCAAGCCATTGCTTGCCCAGATCAGGAAGAATAAAAAGAAAGCGATTGCAGAGCTGCAGAATAAATTAAGGAGCGAGCGGCGATCTTATGGGTTGGATTAAAAGACGAGCAGACAACCGTCCATGATTATGGCTCCTTTGGCGAAATCAGACGCCACTTTCCTTTCGCCAAGACAATGAATGCCAAAAAACTTAATGATTAATTAATATCGATTCAGCTGTGCTCAATTCCGGCATTATGTATTTCGCTGGCTACTTGTTTTTTCTTTTTCTTCGTGCCCGAGGACGATTTAATGATGTGTAAGTCTATCATTATTCCCTTATTCCCAACATTAATTTTTCTGGCCATCGGAAGCCTGCGGAGATCCGGGTGATAAAATTAGGCACTACACTTGGGTTGTTCACTGCGATGCGTCAGCCAACATACTCAAGTCCCCAAGTATACAATTCATTGATGATTGGCTCTAATTTTTCGCCTTTTGTAGTTAAGGTATATTCGACAGTGGACGGTACGGTTGCAAAACTTTTTTAACGTTTTCATTTCCCCTGAATAAGCTTCCAATTACCTTCCGAAATCATAGATATGCCTTCGCTGGTCACCATAACAGCACTTTGATCATCGATCAGATAAGAAGGTGCCGAAATGGTGCCGGCCAGCTTTTCCAGTTTCACCAATGCATTCTCCGGAAACCATTCGTGATCCAGATGAGGATGTATAGCGAAATCAAGCAGTCGTAGCGACTTAGCTGTCGCGGCAGGCAGGGAATGGTTACCAAATGTTGTCCCATAGCTTGTCATGATCATGCTTCCTGCGCTCAAACCGACATAGACTACTTTTTCGAGCAACTCTGGCAGCATTGCAGCCAATCCGGACCGTTGCATCCAATAAGTCAAATATTGACAATCACCTCCTCCGACCAGTAGTGCGTCCGTTTTTGAAACCGTATCAATCCAAAATTCCCGCTTCAAGCTAGGTAATGCCGTCAATTCCAGCAATCCCAGCGATTTCCAGCCCAGTTCGCAAAATGGATCGCCCAGGGTGCCACAAATAACCTTTCGTATGATGTCGTGGCCGCCAGCAACCCCGTAAATTGCGGTGGGTATGAATAATGCACTGGATTCTGCGATGGGTTTTCCCAAAAGACCTACAAGTGCGTTGGAAATACTTTTATTGCTGATTCCTGCCGATGTAAGAAGAAGCTTCATGAGGGACTTGTTTTAAAACATATATTTAAGTTTATGTATCAAAATTAGTCTCCCAGCTCAACTTTCGAAGAGGGCAAGCAGGTCAGATTCAGGGTGTAACCAGGACATTTACTTATGGCGTCTTACTCTTGGACCTGCCATCAAGACAGCTTGTTCATTCTCTGCTGCTTCCTGAATTGCAAAATCGAACCTACAATAAACAGGACAAGAAGTAAGAGAAGGGTTTTTGCAATCAAAGGATCCTGCGGCCCGGTCGCCAGAGGATGCCCTACCGGAATGCGGGTAAATGTCTCGTTTACAGTTGGGAGCAGGGACAAAAAGAAACTGAGCGAAAGAAAAAAGTTTTCGACAAAACGTGACCGACGTCTTCCTGGTTTCTTCAAATAGAGGAAGTAAGCTACTGATATCAAAATTACAATTAACAGGGCGAGAATGTGGCCGGGATTGACACCCTTGACGCTCGATAATCCCAAGGCAGTTAGTGAGGCAACCAGGGTACCGTAAAAATAAATTTTCCCGGATAATCTGCTCAGATCAATTTTAGCATTCCTGATTAAAGATACAACTGCTGCGATAATAGCAACAATACCGATGATGGTATGAAAAATACCCAAATATGACAATCCCATAATTTTGTTTTGGTTGATTTACACTGCAAACTTACCTGGCAAGAGGTAAATTATCTTGGCAGGTAAGGCCAATGATTTGTCAATTTGGGTCAACGGTGGCTTGTTCCGGGACTAGTGCATTGCGTCGTAATCTTCCCTCAGATTTCTTTAAATTTTGAACGATAATTGGTCGGTGAGACCCCGTATTTATCGTGAAAGCTTTTGGTAAAATTGGCTAGGTCATTGAAGGCACATTGAAAAGCGATCTCCGTAATCCGCTCGTCAGAGACAGTGAGCAAATGTGCCGCCCGTTCCAAACGCTTGGATTTGATATAATTGGCGGGAGAGTCATTGTAGAGTTTTCTGAATTCCCTTTTAAATGAGGAAGCGCTCAAATTATTCTTTTGAGCCAGATAATCTACACTGATCGGTGAAAATAAATTGGCTTCAACAATCTGTTTGAAACTGAAAGTCGTCGGTGAAAACAGTTGGGATAATATGGTTTGTATGACCTCCGCTTCTTGTGTCTGGGATAGTAGGAGCACGATTTCTTTCAGTTTCAATATCAAAATATCGTCACTAACCAATGAAGGGTTTTCAAAGTAGAATAGTAACCCTTCGATGTATTTTTGAATTAAGAAATCATTATTGATTACTCCTCGGTGCTGATTGCTGACTTGTTTGCTCTTTTTAAATATCAGCGGAAATTCGTTATCATAAACTTTTTTCAAAATATCTGCATGAAATGTAACGATCACAATTTCACCGTTATTACCAGAATGAATGTCCCTGATCTGTTTGCCTGATTGTAGGCAGTTCAGCAGCAGGGACTGGTTGGCAGGAACATTCAAACGATCCACTCCTGATTGATATTCCATTTCTCCTTTCAGCATATATAAGAAACATGCTTGCTCCGCAACCGGAAATGCGAATTCAAAAGGTGATTTTAAGTTCACCTTTTGAATTACAGTTTCGCCGAACAGGTCAAATTTTTTGTAATCAGTGACCATTTAAAATACGATCGAATGAGACAACATTTAAGCCAGGTTTTACATGATAAGGAGCGCGTCCGATGAAACAGGTATCCTCAGCACCTTCGAAATTAAACAGTTTTTTTCCGCTTCTCTCGCGATTGTTTCAAACTCGTCCGAGCTGCTTCGGTATCAAGCTCCGCCGCCACGAAGAGGGTAGATCATAGCAGCGTTTTGTGCCGTGTCATGCGTGCCTGCAAAAAGCCGGGTCGCCGCTGCGATCGAGTTGTATATCTCCATGAAGAGCATATAGCGTCATACTTTCCATGAGGTCTTGTGGTCTTCAACCTTTGCGGCGGCAAATAATGGTCAGCACGATACTTCCCGGTCACGCAACTTCAAGTTTTATCCCGGTAACAAAATGATAATAACAAGCAGGATGCAACTGTAAAACTGTGAGGTAAATTTGTCCGTTTTTTGCCAGAAAAAAGGAACCAACTAGACCCCAGTTGTATTGTTGCTAACTATTCTATTATAACAAGTGAACTACATTATCATCATTGGCGCTTTTCAGGCATTCGTTGTTTTATGTATGTTCCTGATGTTCCGGAAAGAAAAACGGCATGACCGAACCTTAAACTGGTTATTGGCCTGCATAGTACTTCATTTGGGCGGCAATTTCTTAATGAATACTGTATTCCCGCATTACGAAACGCATAAGGAGTTTATCACGTTCATCGGTTTGATGTATGCGCCTCTTCTCAGGTTGTATGCCGGTCAGCTGGCTGGTTCGCGTAACCTGGAAGACAGACGGCCGATGCTTCTCTTCTTGCCCGCCATGGTGGGTGCTGTCGCTTATTTTTCGATTGCCGTTTATACTTTTTCACATCATGGCAAGACCCCCTCAATAATAAAATCCTACAATTCCATAGTCGGTTACGCCATCCTGCTGTCGTTTCTTCTCTATTCGACGAATGCAATCAGGTTAAGTACAAGGATCCCCTATTTTTGGAAGGCAGAACGGACCCTAGTTAGGCTCATTGCTGCTGTTTTCCTTATTCTTTTTGTCACATGGGCGATAATCCCCAACACAGCTCCACGCGTCGCTCCGGGTATTGTCGTAAAATGGGTCTTGCAAATTATTTTCTACTCGGCCTTGCTGGTCATTTGTCTGGCGATTGGCTGGGTCCGTTTGTTATCTCTGAGGTATATAAATACTGTGATTTCTACCGATCCAGTTTTTGGCGAACCCGGATATCCTTCAGAAACCTTCTCCGGTAATGAAATGTCACCTTCGACTTTTTCCAAAGAACATCAGCTTTCATTAGGTGATTGTCCAGTGTTGCAAGCAAAGATTGCGACTCTCGAAGATCATATTGAGCAGTGGGAAGATCGTGAGAGGTTTGCTGCTCTGCCCGTTTCTGAACAAGTCGAAATACATACTGGACCTGTTCTGATCGAAACAGTCCGACAGCAGGTCTATAAATCTACTGACGGGCAGGTTGAAGAAAATACCTCGGGCCGAAAGCAGATACTATCTTCTGCGCAGCAACAAGCTATCGCCGAAAAGGTCGAGTTGCTGATGCAGCAGAACCTTTTCACTGATCCCGCTCTCACGTTAGACAGTCTGGCGGTCAGGATATCTGTTCCGCGGCACCATCTTTCGGAAGTGCTTAATGTGTACATCGGCAAATCATTTTATGTGTACCTGAATGAGTACCGAATACACTACGTCGCCGAAATAATGCGGCGGGAGCAAAAAAGCGAGGTAACACCCAATATCCTTTCCCTGGCCTTCGAGGCAGGCTTCCATTCCAAATCTTCCTTCAACCAGTATTTTAAAAAGGTCTTGGGCTGTACCCCTTCCGCCTACCTGAACGGTATCCAACAGGATACTACGCCCAGAGCAAACAAATGAAGTCCATCTTGTAAACTTACCCTGATGGTCAACAATAATCCTGCCTATTTCCCGAGAATATCCCAAAATTCCGTAGCGATTTAAGTCAACTACAAAAGGCTTAACAATTTGGAAACACTGCTAATATATTGATTTTTAGGAAAGTATAGTAAAGCTAGACGGGCAAGAGTGTGGCTCTATCGACAAGGACGATTAAGACATGTCAGCACCTGAATTTCGTGGCCTAATCAAAATTGGCAATGAAAAAGCTATTACTAATGCTCTATTTTACCCCGGTCTTTGGGTTTGCCCAGCAGGTCCGAGGTACCGTTACATCCAAAGACGGGGCCCTTCCCGCGGCTAATGTTCAAACCGAAGGCGCCGGGACACAGACGGACCTCTCCGGCAATTTTACGCTCACACTTCAGAAAAAAGGAAAGGTGACCCTGACGGTCAGCTACCTTGGCTATACAATACGCAACATGGATGTTGACGTAAAAGAAGGGATAACCGAATTGGGCAAGATCACACTCGAACCCGGAGCTGACGCACTCGGCGAAATCGTGATTAAAGGTTCTACCGCAGGTTCCCAGGTAAAGGCAATGAGTATCAAGAAGAATGCGAACGGTATTATGGAGGTACTGGCGTCTGATGCCATTGGAAAGCTCCCTGACCGGAATGCGGCGGAGGCGGTACAACGCATTCAGGGTGTTTCTATTGAACGGGATCAAGGTGAGGGCCGTTACGTTTCGGTAAGGGGTACACCCATCCAGTGGAGTGCTTCGCTTTTGAACGGCAACCGGTTGCCCACCGCCAGCCTGGATTACGCCGACCGCCGTATACAAATGGATATTTTCCCCTCGGAACTAATCGAGTATGTACAATTATCCAAGGCGATTACACCCGATATGGAAGGCGATGCCATAGGTGGTTCAATCAACTTCATTACCAAAACAGCCCCTTTGAGCCGGGTATTGAATATTAACGCTGCGGGAGGATACAATGGACAATCCCATAAAGGTGCTTACAATGCCTCCCTGATATATGGAGACAGGATAGCCAAGGGGAAACTGGGTTACATTGTTTCGGCCGTGATATGGGACCGGACTTCCGCGCAAGACCGTTATAACCTGAACTACGACTTTTCAAATACCAATCCAACCCAGTCCTATTCTATCACGGACCTGCAGTTACGGGATTATATAGCGCATCGGCGTACAATTGGGTTTAATGCCGGACTTGAATACAAGTTTAACGATAGGCACAAAATAATGGCCAAAGGCTTTTACAGCAAGTACATGGATGCGCAGCGTGTCCGTGAAAATTACTTCTACTTCAACAATAAAACCGCAACCATTACAACCCGTGCTGCCGATTACCATACCAGCCTTTATTCGGCGGAGTTAAGCGGGCAATCCGCTTTTTCTCAGAAGTTGGCCTTTGATTGGGCTGCGAGTGTAGACAAGTCAGAGTTTAAATTCAAGAACCCTGATTATTACCCTATGGCCATTTTTTCACAGGCTGCCGCCTATGATGGTCTTGGGCCCGACGGAAAAAAATACCTGGCAATGGATTCGCCTGACGGCACCGGTGATAAGATTGACAATATATTGCCGCATTTGTCATCCTCGACACCGATTACCAGCGAGCACATGAAACTTTCCCAATTGGTTCTGATCCGCAGCACCAATTGGGAGGAAAACAAACGATTTAGCGTAAACCTAAAATACGCCCCGGACAGCAGGTTCACGGTGAAATTTGGAGGGAAGTTCATCCATAAAAATAAGTTGGTACAAAACCCGATGAGCGTCTATATCGCCGGGATGGCAGGCCCTGCACCAACATTAGCTCAGATTGGGACAGAGCCTTACCCATATAACGGAGGCTTTCTTACGGAAATAGGATCGCCGTATAACAATGTGCTTATCGATCAGATAAACATGTCCCATGTAAAGGACCTGGCTACGCCGGAGGGAATCCGTAATAATAAACTTTACGGTTACCGCGTGGATTCCGCTACGAATGCTACTGGGGCTACCAGTTATTTTACAGGTATCGAAAATGTGTATGCAGTATACGGAATGGCAGAATACAAAATTTCAGAAAGGATAGCGCTTATCGGCGGCGTCCGAAATGAGTATAACAAGGTGACGTTTAAGAGCAGCAAAGTAACGACCACCGGTAGCGGTAAAAAACAGGTAACCCCCCTAACCCAGGATAATAGTTACAATGCCTTCCTGCCCATGTTACATGTTAAAGTGAATGCAACAAAAAACGATGTCCTCCGCCTGGCATATACCCGGACATTTACCCGTGCCGATTTTGGCAGCCTAAATCCAGGCACTACACAAGATGATATAAACCGCGTGATAACCCGTGGTAATGCCGAACTGAAGCCAACCTTTGCAAGTAACTTCGATCTGATGGCCGAGCATTATTTCGGTGGTATCGGTATGGTTAGCGTCGGCGCTTTTTATAAAAAACTCACCGACCTTATTTATACTAATCAGTCTTCTGAGAGCATCGGAGGAATACAATACAGCGTCAGCGACCCGGCTAACCTGCAAAGCGCGTGGCTTGCGGGTTTCGAAACAGGTTTTGCAAAAAGATTTACCAATTTGCCAGGCCTGTGGAAAGGTTTTGGTGTGGATGCCAACTATACCTACACTAATTCGAAAGTCAAGATACCCCGCTTTGCGAACGGCACGATGATAGAAGATGAGAGCGTGATCCCCAAGCAGGCCAAGCATATATTCAATCTCTCGCTGGTATATGAGTATGAGAAGTTTATGGCCCGTATTGCCGGTAACTATAAGGGGAAATACCTCGATGTGATTCGTCAGGTTGCAGGACCCGGGCATTACCGCCGGTATTCTGATAATTTCTCGGTTGACTTTTCCACTTCCTATTCCATAACACCCAAGATCAGGGTGTTTGCCGAACTGAACAATATCACCGGTGCGCCGGTACGATACTATCACGGCACCTATGACCGTGCCGAGCAAGCGGAGTGGTACTCGGTACGCGGTCAGGTCGGTGTCAGCGCCAAATTATTCTAACAACTATACTTACTGGAAGAAAATAAAAACTAAGATGAAAAATATTCTTGTAGCAGCCTTTGCGATATGTATTGCCCCTATGGCTTGTGCCCAAAAGTCCACTATTCGAAATGAAAAGTTGGATCATTTAAAAATAAACCAGATACAGGTGTTGGGTACACACAATAGCTATGCCCGTCCTGTGGATTCACTGGTGCTGGCATTTGCAGACCCTATTTTTGAGAAAATGTTCCAAGGCTTTGGTAAGGGTATGTCACAGGCCCAAGCAGAAGCTTTCAAAGAATTTCATCCAAACGGCATGAAAATGAGCGAAGGACTTAAGTACGACCATCCATCCTTTGATGTGCAACTGGATGCAGGACTCCGGGCGCTGGAAATTGATGTGTATTATGACCCGACCGGAAACCGGTTCAATAATCCGGCATCATACCGGGTACTACGGCAAAAAGGCGTCACCAATCTCGCGCCTTTTGACACAACCGGGCTGGCACAACCCGGATTTAAAGTGATGCACATGGCAGACTTCGATTTTCGCACACATTATCCCACTTTGGAGCTGGCATTGAAAGCACTTAAATCCTGGTCAGACAGAAACCCGAATCATGTACCTATTACCATAATGGTAGAAGCCAAAGATAAAGGGATGCCCATCTTTCCCAACCCATCCGAAGTACTGCCTTTTACCGAAAAAGCTTTTAACGAGTTGGATGAACAAGTGCTGGCAATTTTAGGCAGGGATAAGATCATAACACCCGACGATGTGCGCGGTGGTTTTCCAACGCTCCGAGATGCGGTACTGGCACAAAACTGGCCGACAGTAAAGGAGTCCCGGGGTAAGTTTATTTTTCTTTTGTTGCCGGGATCGGCTGGAACCGCCGTCGACACGGAGTCTTCCTACTCAAAGGGGCGGCCGAGCCTGGAAAACCGTGTTATGTTTGTGCAATCCACTTCCAAAGATACTTATGCTGCATTCATGCTTTGGGACAATGCTATTATACGCAAAACTGATATTCAAAATTATGTCCGGCAAGGGTATATAGTAAGGTCACGGTCGGACATAGAAACGTATGAAGCAAAAGTGAATGATTATACGCGGGCCAAGGCAGCTTTTGAAAGTGGTGCCCAGGTAATTTCAACTGATTTTTTCAGGGAGGGTAATGGTTATGGAACAAGCTACAAAGTAAGTTTGCCCGGAGGAGGGGAAGCAAGGCCCAATCCTGTGAATGCTACGATCGAATAAGCGACATTCGAATGTATAAAACCAGAAAAGCTATCGATAGATTTTGATCCTAAGAAGCGCTAAAGAAACCTATTGATTAAGTACTGCTCTGAATGTTGGCTTACGCCATGCAGGATAATTTAGTCGTAAACAATTCGTAAGCAGAAGCTGAATTTCCTTGAATTCATGTGGATACAAATGAAGACAGCCGGTTCGTTAACCGGCTGTCTATTAGTGTGTTGTTCAAAAAAATACTATCGGTGGTCAGAATTCGGAAAAGGATAATGTATCCTTTTCTTGTTATCAACTTTCAAAATAAAATGGCGGAGATTATGACCCGGTCCCGGACGTGGTCTCGGCTTTGGCCAGCGCTGCCGCTTTTTTCTGCGCGATCTTGAATGCAGAAAGACGATCAACCACGTCGCCGCTTCCCCATTCGCGGCTTCTTTCGGGGTTGGAGAACCACTCTTTTACAGCGAGGATTTTATAGAGGTACCTTGCAGTCTCCGAATTGAGACGGAGTTTGAAATAATCATCTTTGTTCTGCGAATCCATCCTGTTCTGGATGTGCGTCGGGCCTGCGTTATAAGCAGCAGCTACTAATGTCCAGGAACCCAGTTGTTTGTACAGGTTGCGCAGGTATTTTCCTGCTGCGTGGGTCGATTTGACCAAATGTTTGCGGTCGTCCCTGGTTTCGTTTATAACCAGCCCGAGAGATTTAGCGGTAGAAGGCATCAGCTGCCAGTATCCGCCTGCGCCGCGACGGGACGTTACCTCGTCTTTCATGGCGCTCTCTATCAATGGAATATACTTAAAATCGGCTGGCACTCCGTATTTCCTGAGAATGGGTTCGATAATCCGCATCCTCTTTCTCGTTGTGGTCATCAGCTTACGAAAAGTGGGGTTGTCGTAATTTCTGATCGTGTTTTGATATCGCTCGGCGATTCGAAGCTCTGATAGAGGAACGGCTTCGCCACAGAAGTCAATAGCAAGAAGATCTGAATCAATGATGGTTGCTTCTTTCAGTTCCTTCTTTTCCACCTCCACCTCGCTCACCGGGCTTTTGCCGAATATCGCGATTGAGAAGGCCATAAAGATAAGTCTTATCATGCATGTTGTATTTCGTGAAACATCATTTTAGGCACAGGGCCGAAGTGCAAAGATAACGGTATTGAATAAATAAAATTTCAATTTGTGGTAAAAAACTGATTTATAGGGGTTTGGTAAAAGTAATTCTAGGACAAAAATAAGAACGTTACGTTTTGTCTCCGGTATGTGATCCTGAATAAAAACCGCGCCAGGCCGACGGAACGTAAAATTTTAATTGGTAAAAAGCGCTAAGCACAAAACGCAAATTATTGCATTGAATGTAATTATAGTAAGAGACAGGCTTTTTAGTATAAGTTTTACCGATTGATGGTCAGGTGGTTACAAGGGAGTGATTTGTAGGGATAATGGTACTATTGTGGAAAATGTCGCCAGTTGTATGCCGAATCCGGCTTCCTGGCGACATTTTAGAGCCGCTCCAATTGCATTTGCGAATGTGTTAACTTGCAGTTTCTGCATGGTGTTTTTCGGAATATGGTCACAGTCAACGAGGCAAAACAGAGAATTATTGTAAATACCACAACCTTGCCACCGGTTCAAATGCCCCTGGCAGAGGCCGTGGGGAGTTTTCTGGCGGAAGATGTAATTGCGCCGATTGCGCTCCCGCCATTCAGGCAGTCGTCAATGGACGGTTACGCAGTCGTGCATTCCGATATTACGGAATCCGGTACGATGCTGCGCCTCGCAGGTGAGTCAAAGGCCGGCCAGAACGATTTACCGGTTGTAGGCCCGGGCACGGCCGTGCGCATATTCACAGGCGCGCCCGTACCCCAGGGTGCCACGGCGGTGGTTATGCAGGAAAATACGTCTGTGGTAACAGGCTCGGTGCAGATTCATGAATTTCCCGTTGCGGAGGGAAAAAACGTTCGCCGGGCAGGACAGCAGATCGCCCAGGGAGCTGTGGCACTACGCGCCGGAACGCTCATTTCTCCGGGTGCCGTCGGATTTTTGAAGGGAATGAATGTGAATGAGGTGATGGTCCATTCAAAGCCGCGGGTTGGCTTGCTGGTTACAGGCGATGAACTGTTGAAAGCAGGTGAAGCGCTGGTGCCGGGTAAGATTTACGAATCCAATTCCGAGATGCTGAAAACCGCACTGGTACAAGCCGGGATCGGGGAGGTTTCAATAAGCTATGCTTCCGATGAGTTGGATACGACCATCGTTGCCCTGGAAGCATTGTTGGATCACCACGACGTCATCCTCGCTTCCGGGGGGATCTCGGTCGGCGACTATGATTTTGTAGGCAAGGCATTGGAGGCCCTGGGAGCCGAAACGATCTTCTATAAAGTAAAACAAAAGCCTGGCAAGCCCCTTCTTTTTGCCAAAAAAGGAGAAAAGCTGATCTTTGCTTTGCCGGGTAATCCGGCGTCATCGCTCGTTTGTTATTATGAATACGTGCTGCCGGCATTAAGAAAAATAATGGGCAGTAAAGAGCCGTTTCTAAGGTCGGTCAGGTTGCCATTGCGGCACGCCTACCGTTTCGAAGGCGAGCGCGACGAGTTTCTGAAAGCGCGGGTCGAAGGAGGAGAGGTTGTTTCTCTCGACGGACAGGAATCGTTTGTGATAGGTTCGTTCGCCATTGCGAATGCGATCATCTATTTGCCTGTCGGGCAGAATCGCGTAGAAGCGGGCGAACTGGTGGAAGTACATTTGCTTCCGCTCTGAACCCGAATAACGGGATGTGGGTTATTGGGTTGCAAGATGATTAGATACCAATGAGTTTTCAAGTCAAATATTTTGGGATGCTGGCCGAGATCGCAGGGCTTTCGGATGAAGTCTGGAATGCAGCAGGTGGTCTGACGGTAGGCCAGTTCCGTGCGCAGATGCTGGATAAATACCCGGCCATGCGTGATAAAAAGTTCAAAATAGCGGTCAATCAGAAGATTTCGGAGGATTTTGTATTGATAGAAACTCCGGCCGAAATTGCATTGCTTCCGCCGTTCGCGGGAGGATAACAGGACATGGAAAAAACACATAAACCCAAAAAGGTATTTGTTCAGGGGCCTATCAGCCCCGAATTTGTCGCGAAGTCGATAGCGAGCCATCAATCCAAAACCGGCATTGGGGCGCACGCGATCTTCCTTGGGCAGATCCGCGCCGATCAGAAGGATACCGGCACTGTGACAGGTATCGACTATACGGCCTACGAAGAAATGGCCGAACAGGCATTTCATGACATCCGCGAGGCTGCCTTTGCCAGGTTCGAACTGACATGCCTGCATATTTACCACAGTCTCGGCCTCGTCCCGACAGGTGAGATCAGCCTTTTCGTCTTCGTATCATCCCCGCACCGCCGGGCCGCATTTGAAGCATCCGAATATATCGTTGAGGAAATCAAAGCCAATGTGCCCATTTTCGGCAAAGAGCTGGTTGGGGACGCGGGGCATGTTTGGAAGGAAAACACATAGTCAATTTTGAATGACCGGATGATTGAATGACTGAATAGTCAAGCCTGGGATCTAATGACTTTCACCTATTCAATCATTCAGTCATTCAATCATTCAAAATTAAAATGGTCGACATTACCCATAAAACCAACACACTCCGCATTGCCACTGCACAGGCTATTGTACAGGTAAGCAAGCCGGAGACCGTGGAGGCTATTCAGAACCGGACCGTGCCGAAAGGTGACGTTTTTGAAATGGCAAAGGCAGCCGGGTTTCTGGCGGTCAAGAAAACTCCCGATTTGTTACCCGATTGCCATCCCATCCCGGTGGAATATACCGGCGTTCAGTATAGGGTCGAGGAATTGACGATTGTTATTGAGTTGACTGTCAAAACGATATATAAGACCGGGGTGGAGGTAGAAGCTATGCACGGCGCGTCGGTGGTAGCGTTGACGATGTACGATATGCTGAAACCGATTGATAAAGGCGTTGAAATACGCAATATCCGGTTGTTGGAGAAAAAAGGAGGAAAAAGCGACCGGAAAGCGGCACCGGAAGGTTTGAAAGTGGCCGTGGTTGTTTGTTCCGACAGTATTTCAAAAGGCATTGGCGAAGACAAATCAGGCAAGAAAATCATCGAAAAGCTGGCTGCATTCGCTCTTGAAGTGAACGATTACAGCATCATTGCCGACGATAAGGACAATATTCAAGACAAATTGCATTCATTGCGAGCGGGTGGATACAATATGGTGCTCATTACCGGCGGTACAGGGCTATCGCCACGCGATGTAACGCCGGAGGCCGTTTCCGAACTGCTCGAACGCGAAATTCCGGGGATTGCAGAAACGGCCCGCCAATATGGCCAGGAGCGGGTGCCGACATCAATGTTGTCGAGGTCTGCGGCCGGTTTTATCGGTGATATGCTGGTAATCACCATGCCAGGGAGCACGGGTGGCATCACAGAATACATTGATGCGCTTTTTCCGCATGTTTTGCACGTTTTTAATGTTTTAGAAGGAAAGAAACACGATTAACAAAAAACGATGGCATTGCCTATTTTAGATACATTTGGTCGCAAGCACACTTATCTGCGCATTTCGCTGACGGATAAGTGTAATCTTCGTTGTACCTATTGTATGCCGCAGGAGGATATGCAGTTCATGCCGTCCAAATGGCTGATGCAGGCCGACGAGATTTCCTATCTGGCTGGTCTGTTTGTTGAAATGGGTGTTGAAAAAATCCGGCTTACCGGCGGCGAGCCACTGATACGCAAAGATGCGGGCGAAATCATTTCCAGCCTTGGAGCACTTCCTGCTTCACTCACGCTCACGACCAATGCCGTTTATATCGATCAGTTCATTCAGCAATTGAAGGATTCCGGGGTTAACTCTTTGAACGTGAGTCTGGATACGTTGAAAGAAGAGCGTTTCCGGTCCATTACCAAGCGTGATCATTTTACCAAAACACTCGACCACATTCGCCTGCTTCTGAATGAAGGGTTTGTAGTGAAGCTCAATATGGTGGTAATGCGCGGAACGAATGATGATGAGGTCAATGATTTCGTCAGGATGACGCTGGCTGAACCTAACCTTCATGTCCGTTTCATTGAATTTATGCCTTTTAAAGGCAATCAGTGGGATTTGTCCAAAATCGTTTCCTATGCTGATTTATTGGTAGCAATCGGCCAGGAATTTGAATTTCAGCCCGTCGCTGGCGAGTTGCACGACACCGCCCGAAGGTTTCAGGTGAATGGAGGTGCGGGGACTTTCGGGATCATCGGTACCGTAACCCATCCATTTTGCGAAGGTTGCAACCGGATACGCCTCACTGCCGACGGAAAACTCAAAAACTGCCTTTTCGACACATCCGAGGTCGATCTTCTTACACCATTACGCAAAGGCGACGACGTGCGCCCGCTCATTTACGCGCATTTCCATAAAAAGCACTTCGCCCACGGCGGCCACGCCGGTTTCTCCGAACAACAAGCTAAATCGGAGTACGAACAGAACAGGGAGATGATCGCAATCGGAGGCTAACGCCGCTCAAACAATTATTTTGCCGTTCAAACTTTGTATGCAACAATGCCTCGGACGGTTACCTCATTGGTTCGAAATCAATTTTAATGTACCAATCAGTTAACCTTCATAAGCCATGAGGAACATCTTAAAAACCGCCGCCGCCGCTACGTTCGCCTTATTTACGATTGCCACCCAGGTACAAGCCGATCCAATCGTTTCACCGAAAGCGGAATGCAAAAATAACACCTGTGAAAAGTTTCGCGTGGGCATGTATCGCGTACGCAATACGATGTCGATGAATTTAATGATGGAAAAAGAAAAGGGCGAGAAAGTGGCCATTCGCCTGATCGACAGCAAAGGAAAGCTGATGCATGAGGAGTTTGTGCCTAAGTATGTTACCAAAACCGGGCGGAAAATCAGCTTTGATGAAATGGGTGACGGCGTTTATACCCTCGAAATTTCTAACGACCATGAGAAGATTGTTAAAAGCATTTACCTTTCCACCAAGGAAGTACGGGAAGTGAACCGCGCGCTTTTAGGTGTGAATTAATTCAGTAATTATCACTTTTATGCGTTACAGGATGCAGCCGCAGCATTCCTGTAACGCTTTTTTATGTCATCGGACTATTGTGCTATCTCTGCTTCGCTGGGTCGTGGCAATAGTTCGGTAAAGAGCAAGTCGTAAATGACCTTGCCCCAAATCAGGATGCAGGGGACGGCTTTGACTACATAAGGCCAGAAAAACTTATTGCGGATAAATGGCGGGAACAAATCGGTAGGCGATAAGGTCGTGAATACAAAAGCGAGCACGAGCAATACATAATTGAGCTTGCCGGGGGCTTGCAAATAGTACCACACCGCCACTCCGGCGATCGCGATGATAAATGTGGGCGACTCGGCACGGTGATTGAAAATTACCACCCATATCAATACCGAAGCCAGCATCAAGGCGCGGAAAACGTAATTGCCGTAAGATTTGATTCGAACCAGCGGCAGGCAGAACAGCGCCATTCCAATCAAATTGACGTAGGTTTTGTTTACATTCAGTGAAAACCAGATTTTCAGCCAGCCTATCACCGACAGGCCATCGGAAAAATCACGGTCTGCGGCAAGCAACTTCCACCAGGTCTTATAAAGGACCACAAACTGATCGGGACTTACCGCGACTATGGGCAGGATCGTCAGCAAAACAATCCACGCCGCTGTCGTATAGGCCAGTTTGAACTTGTTCGGGTAAAGCAGATACAGGGCGAGCGCAACGATACCAAACAGTTTGATAAAGATCGTACAAACGATACACAACGACGCCATCCAGTATTTATCCCTTTCAAGGAACCCGAATGCAAACAGGAGCAAACCGGCGATTAATGCATTGCTTTGTTCATTTTGAGTGGCTGTAAGCAGTTCCACCAGCATGAAGGTAATCATAAGACCTTTTGTGCGAAGGTCGATTCTTGGAAGGAAATATACCGAAAAGAAAAGTACCGACACATTGATCAGGTTCCAGAAAAAGAGGCCGACGAACGTGGGCATTATGGAAAGGATACCGAAGACCAGCGCGAATGCAGGACTGTATTTGAACAGGTCCCAATGCTCGGTGACATGCCATCGATACAGGTTTTTTCCTTCGATCAAATGGAA
The DNA here is from genome assembly GCF_038440355.1 of Dyadobacter sp. OTU695. NCBI lineage: Bacteria > Pseudomonadati > Bacteroidota > Cytophagia > Cytophagales > Spirosomataceae > Dyadobacter > Dyadobacter sp. OTU695. The sequence continues at coordinate 16,484 of NZ_JASATN010000038.1, forward strand.
GAAAGACTGCTTGAAAATGACGTAGTTATTATAGGTGGTATAAAGTTGCGGGCCGTTTGGGAAAGATTTGGGGTGAGAAAATACCGATTGAAGCGTTGCAAAGGCCGCAATCGCCACTACAATAAAGAGGAGTGATCGTTTATTGACCACCAGACGGTTAAAAGCACTCATAAAATGACTAATCCCTAGTGTTGATTTTTCTTCAAAACTAGGGATTAATTCATCGTAAAGGTCAATTTTTCTGGTATCCCATCGCTTTCAGCCAGCCTTCCATGGCCGCGGGCCAGTTAGCAAGAGAACCTTTGCCTTCGGTGCGCATACCGTAGCCGTGCCCGCCTTTTGGATACAAATGCATTTCGGCGGGGATTTTTTTCTCTTTCAATGCCAGGTAATATTCGATGCTGTTCTCGACAGGTACGCCTGTGTCGTCCATCGCATGAACCAGGAATGCAGGAGGCGTTTGGTCCGAAACCTGCAATTCATTGGAGTAGTATTTAATCAGTTCTTCGGATTTTTCCGGCCCGAGCAGATTGTCGCGGGAACCTCCGTGCGAGATGGCAGGCTGAAATGAAATCACAGGATAAATCAATATCGAAAAATTTGGTTTGCCGTCCGCAGACGCTTTTTCGCCCATATTATAATGGGTGGAAAGTGTGGCTGCAAGGTGCCCTCCGGCCGAGAAACCCATTACGCCGATCTTGTTCGCATCGATGCCCCATTTGGCAGCATTCTGCCGGATCAGCTTCATGCCCTGCATGGCGTCCATCAGTGGTACTTCGTGCTGGTGCGTCATCGCTCTTTCACTGGGAAGGCGGTATTTGAGCACAAATGCCGATATGCCACGCTCGTTGAACCATTTCGCAAAATCACTGCCTTCGTGGGAAGCGGCGAGTATGCCGTATCCGCCACCCGGGCAGATCATCACCGCGGCGCCCGTTGCCTTTTCTTTGGGCGCTATGTAGGCCGTCATGGTGGGGATAGTTACACCGCTGATTCGCAGGATTCCCTGCGCGTCGGTTACCGATTTTTCTTCAATGTCACTCGTTTTAAAATTAGGGATTTTGCTTTCCGGCCAAAGGTTAATGGTTTCTGTTTGTGCCATAGATGGACTTGATAACGCGAGCAGGCTCAAAACGGTAAGGATACGTGCAGTTTTTTTCATTGATTTCCCATTGCTTTTTTCTCGAAAAGACGTGCTCTCGTGCAATATACCCTCAAAATGCCCGCCAAGCCTATGGTTTCGGCGGATTGATCATAATATGTGCGCGGTGTGTACCGGGGTCCATGATCCAGGGCATGCCGGGAACATCTGGTTTCAAGGGGAGCCCGGTACTTTCGGATGTGGCGAACGGAATATAAACGACATACCGCAGGTAGCCATTTTTGAGTGTACCGGTAGCCGCGTCATAGTTATCCTTCGAACCCGACAGGACATAAAGTGTCGATGATTGCTTCGGCATTTTCAATGTGCCGGCTTTCACTTCCTTTTCGCGGATATCGAAAATCTCCTTTTGATTTTTACCCTCTTTCGCGAGTACACGGCCACGCTCCATAAATGCATCAAGCTCGGCGAGGTAGCACGATACGCCGATGTCTTCTTTTTTGGGGTCGTCGGCCAGGCAGACGAAATCATTGCTTCCCTCCCGGAGGATCTTGAATGTGCCGTCGGCGCCATAGCCATAAACTTTGGCACCGGCTTGTTTATCGGAAGGTGCGGCCATTACGGCTGTTTTGATCTGAATATCCGGCGAAGGGATATTCTGGGCTGAAATTTCAGCAGCGGTGCAAAGTGCGAGACAGGAAAAAAAAGTCTTTTTCATGATAGTAAATATAAGTCGGTGGTCTCTTATACACGTAGTTAAATTATTATTTGTAAAAATGACACGTTTTAGGCGTTGAGTCAGGTTAATGCTTTCTGATTCAAGGCCAAAAAGCGCTCGATTTACCCATGAACTTCAAAAAATCGCTTATCCTTTTCCCCGCGGGCTGCCTGCTGGCGGGTCTGATGGTCGCCTCTTATCAACGTTCGAATCCAAGTACGATTGACGCGGCTTCGGCTGACACGCTCTACCAAGACCTGACTGATGCCCAAAAGCGGTCGTCGAGGTATGCCGTAGCCGGATTAACAACCGTAAACGGCCTGGAAGCGACTCTTTTCGCATCCGAACCAACAATCACAAATCCGACCAATATCGATGTTGATCACCTGGGAAGGGTGTGGGTGTGCGAAGCATACAATTATCGTCCGGCGATCAATGGGAACCCGACGAAAAATGAGGGCGACCGCATTATGGTGCTGGAAGATACTGACGGCGACGGGAAGTCCGATAAATCAACAGTCTTTTATCAAGGTGCAGAAATCAATGCGCCACTGGGCGTTTGGGTGATGGGAAATAAAGTGATTGTTTCTCAAAGTCCGTATGTATGGCTCTTCACAGACGAAAACGGTGATCTGAAAGCCGATAAAAAAGAAGTCATTTTTGAAGGTATCGGCGGCGATCAGCACGATCACGGCATGCACGCGTTCGTTTTCGGGCCGGATGGCAAGTTGTATTTCAATTTTGGCAACGAAGGCGACCATCTGCTCGACGGAAAGGGCAACCCTGTTATGGGGAAAGACGGCAAGCCCATCGATTTTTCAAAGCTGAAACAGGGTATGGTTTTTCGCTGCGATCCTGATTTTACCAACATTGAAGTACTGGGGAGTAATTTCCGGAATAATTTTGAAGTGGCAGTCGATAGCTACGGTACCATGTGGCAATCGGACAATGACGACGACGGCAACAAAGGCGTGCGCATCAACTACGTAATGCAATACGGCAACTACGGCTATACCGACGAAATGACCGGTGCAGGCTGGCGTGCGAACCGAACCAATATGGAAGATTCGATTCCTTATCGCCACTGGCATTTGAACGACCCGGGCGTGGTGCCGAACCTCCTTCAAACGGGCTCGGGTTCACCGACTGGTATGGTCGTTTATGAAGGCAAACTGCTTCCGAAAGAGTTCTGGGGACAAATGATCCATTGCGAACCCGGCCATAATGTGGTCCGTTCGTATCCCGTTGAGAAAGCCGGTGCGGGTTATACTGCTAAAATTGTGAACGTAGTAGATGGCAAGCGCGACCAATGGTTCCGCCCTTCGGATGTTTGCGTAGCGCCTGACGGCTCGCTGCTTGTTTCCGACTGGTACGATCCGGCCGTAGGAGGTCACCAGGCGGGCGACCAGGGCAAAGGCCGCATTTACCGCATTGCGCCAGTGAACACACCTTACCGCATTCCGAAATCGGATTTTACAACGGTAGCCGGCGCTGTGGAAGCCCTGCAAAGCCCGAACCTCTCGATCCGCTATCACGCATGGAATACCTTGAACGCAATGGGAGCCAAGGCGGCACCGACGCTTGAAAAGCTTTTTGCAAACAAAAATGCGGAGCCTCGCATGCGTGCCCGCGCCCTGTGGCTGCTCAGTAAATGGCCATTTACAGCGAAGAAAGCCGTCGATCTGGCAATCAGAGATGCCAATGCGGACATTCGCATTGCGGGCCTTCGCGCGGCTGCCGAGTCGAAGCACCTCGATGTGATTCCTTATATCAAAACCTTATCCAAAGATGCCGAGCCACAGGTTCGCCGCGAATGCGCATTGTATCTGCACGATAACGCGTCGCCCGATGCACCTGCATTGTGGGCGTCCATTGCGCAGCAGTATGATGGAAAAGATCGCTGGTATCTCGAAGCCCTTGGGATCGGTGCCGACGGGCAATGGGATTCGTTTTTTAAAGCATGGCTGGCCAAAGCCGGTGCTAATCCGGTGGCCACGCAGGCAGGTAAAGACATCGTGTGGCGTTCACGGGGCAAAGAATCAGTTCCTTTGCTGGCGTCGCTCGCCGGGGACCCGACAATCGATTTAAAAAGCAGGCTACGTTACTTCAGGGCATTCGACTTCAATTCAGCTGGCCGTGAAAAATCAATGGCATTGCTGAAACTCACCAGTGGGTCGGGCAAAGACCAGGATAAAGTAAATGAACTGGTCATGCGCCACCTCGATCCCGCATTTGTAAAACAGACGCCCGAGGCGATGGCTGCTTTGAAAAAAATGCTCGATGCGACCTACGGCACGCAAGCCTATCTCGAACTGGTGGCAAAATATGAGCTGACATCTGAAAACCAGCGGCTTCTTTCGATGGCTGTGGAGCAATCTGCCAGCCGCAACGGATCGATGGCCGCTTCACAATTGATCAAGCAAGGCGGTACGTCGATGGTGTGGAATGTCGTGAAGGGTTCGGATAAAAACAAAAGTGCCAGCGCGCTGACATCCTTGAAATCGGTAGGAAGTAAGGATGCGCTTGAAATACTGAAAACCGTCGCGACCGACAACAGCTATCCGGAAGATCTTCGGACGATTGCTGCGAAATCACTGGGCGGCACCATGAGCGGCGAGGATCAGGTATTGGTATTGCTCAAAGAAGGCAAACTAACCGGCGAGGCAAAAACAGCCGCAGTAAAAGGCTTGAACGGCGCATGGCGGAAATCCGTAAAACTGGAAGCCGCCAAATACCTGGACGGCCCGGCCGTAGCCGCCAAAAAACACCCGGAAGTAAAAGAATTGGTAGGCATGAAAGGTGATCTTACCAAAGGCAAGCAGGTATTCACTTCCTATTGCTCGGTATGCCATCAGGTAAATGGCGAAGGCATGGATTTTGGCCCGAAATTGTCTGAAATCGGTAGCAAATTGCCGAAGGAAGCCCAGTATTCCGCTATTTTCGATCCGAGCGCAGGTATTGGGTTTGGTTATGAAGGTTTTGAAGTGATTTTGAAAGACGGTACTGTCGTTTCGGGCATCGTTTCAAGCAAAACTGAAACGGATCTGATCCTCAAATTCCCCGGCGGTTCAACCCAGGAATACAAAATGTCGCAGGTGAAATCGATCAAGCAAATGAAAGACTCCATGATGCCACAGGGCTTGCAGGATGCGATGAGTACGGAAGAGTTGGTGAGTTTGGTGGATTATTTGAGTAGTTTGCAGAAGAAATGATAACAAAAAGGAGCCGAAAGGC
>NZ_JASATN010000039.1:0-16525 GCF_038440355.1 Dyadobacter sp. OTU695
CTGATGGCTCGAATAACCAATAGTTGGCGAAGCTCAAATAAAAAAGTCGCCCGCGAAGATTTTCGCGGGCGTGCCTGAATTCACATCACTAGGTAAACTATCCTCTCAATTATTCAATCGACGCTAACCTTCTTGGCCAGGTCCAAAACGTTGTTAACTCGCATCTTGCGAAATATGTTTGCTTTATAAGTGCTCACTGTATTGCCCTGGATCTGCAATATCCCGGCAATTTCCTTGGTTAATTTACCTTGAAGTATCAACTGCATCACCTCTCTTTCACGGTCTGAGAGTCGGAGTTCACGCACATTGTAGACAGGGCGCCCATTAAGCAGCAGCTTGTGTACATTATTGCTCACGTAGTGTCTGCCATTTAATACAGCGGACATCGCCCCGACCACCTCCTCCCGTTTCGCCGACTTTTGAATAAAGCCCTTAGCTCCCTCGAGCACATAGCGTTCGGCGTGCACATGTTCGTGCGCCGAGGTGAATATGATGACGCTGGTCAATATAGAGATGCGACTAACAAACTCTATCATTCTTATACCCGTGTAATTTTCGATCTCGATATCCAGTATAACCAAGTCAAAAATCTCCGCTCTGAGCAGCTCTAACGCTGAGCCGATACTTTCTGCCTCGACGATTTCACAATCCGTGTACAGCTCTCTGAGGACCGTTTGCAAGCTAAGTCGGAACAAATACTGCCCATCGATGATTAGAATTCTTTTCATATCTGGAAATTCATCTCTTATGGTGTAAAAAAGAATAATCGACCCGGTCTTTCGCCAGCCGAACGATAAACAGTATACGCTAATATTAAGCGCTCCTGTTCAAGCAAGATATTTCCTCATTTATAACAAAAGTAACTGGTTGCCAGCATACTGGTGCCGCTCGAATGCCAAGCGAAGAGATAAATGAATTCTATCGAAATCTCGAATTATTGCCAGCATGGCTTTTCATCAAGTTTTTTTATTTTTGTAGCTACTTCGCCACAAAAGTATCCTTATCATGCAGGAAGACGAGCAGACAAAAATTCTGTTGATCGATGACCACGAAATTGTTTTGTGGGCCCTCACAGCTATTGTTAGAGAAAGCATCCCCGAGGCCTCGCTATTTTCGGCTTCATCATTTGACCAGGGGCTCGGTATAGTTGCTAAAAGCTCGATAGACTTAGTTGTATTGGACATCGACGTTCCGGGAGGGAATAGCCCCAAGATGATTGAAAGACTAAGAAATGTCTACGCCCCTGTTCGAATTCTAGTGCATAGCGCAATGAACGAAGAAAATTTTTCTGTCAAATACTTAAGCGCGGGTGCTGACGGCTTTCTTTCAAAGTCAGCCCCCTTCACCGCGATCGCAAGAGCAATGCGGATGGTTTTGAACGGAGAAAAGTACATGAGCTCACAAACGCAAAGCTACCTGGCGCATAACTACCTCAAGTCTATCAGTAACCCTAACAAACACAAGGAGGCGGCGGTGATTACACCACGGGAGGCTGAAATCATAAGATTACTTCTGCAAGGCAAGTGGACAAAAGAAATAGCGGGGCAGCTGGGCATCAAATGGAGCACAGTCAGCACACATAAACTTAGCATATTCGAGAAGTTTGGTGTGACCAACGTGATCCAGCTCTACAAGAAAATCGAAAAAGAAAATCCCGAACTACTCAATATTGAAGCTCCAAAAAAAGCATAAACAACTCATAGAACATAAATTTTTACAGCCCGGTGCAAGTTTGTGCCGGGCTGTTTTCATATACCAATGCAAAACTCAATAGATACTCATCTGCTTTCTGACTGTCAGCATCGCGCCAAACGTCTGAGGAAACAACTTCCCGGTATCCAGACCAAAACTGGCCCCGATATCTGTCGGACCGGCAATGCTGACACGCGTCTGCAAGTTCAGGACCGCTGAAAATTGCCTCACAGAAGACTTGAAAGGCGCATTGTAAGTTCCCCAATTACTCGAATACGAACATTTGCCTGCCCATTCCACTCTTCGAAAGAGCTTCCCTCGCACTCCCAGATGATAGACCGACACCCGGTTATTGCTCGTAAAGAAATCCGCATACTGAGGCTGTGCCCAAATGGTTTCTGTGGTTGGCGTAATAAATGGCGTTCCGATCGTCCTTCCGTAGTATGACCATCCATCCCGGACTTGCGCATTGTTGAAATAGTCATCCCTACCTAGTGAACCGCGGTGAATAATTTGCTCCTCGTAGTCATAATCAGGTCCTCCCTGGCTTTTCGTGTAGAGGAATTCGAGTACGAACTCGCTGATCTCAAAGTTGGCCCCATAGGAGTTCTTCCGCCTGAAACGGAATCCATTTAAGCCGTCTTTGATGTTTCTAAGCGCATACAACGTGCCGTCTTCATAGATATTCTGACGATACACAAACAATGAGTAGGTATAACCCTCCAACTCTAAACCCAGATCAATCGTCCCCAAATGATTTCCAACCCGATTTCCATCATCGAACGAATTGGGTGTGCTACTAGCATCCCCGGGCTTCCCTGAAACAATCCTGAAATAGTTCTTTATCCCATTGGGCATTCTGCCGTCTATTGTCTCATGGGAACTTCTGCCTCCCCACTGTACCTGATGATTGAAGCCTGCCAGCAGTTTAACCCTGGAATGATCCCGGCCGATGTAGAATCTGCCAAACCTATCCATTGCCTTCTCCGGCCGGCTACAAGTTCCCAGTTCCCGGATTGAATTCCCACATAAACTTGTGGGACTAATACCTTGGACTGCGAGCCCGCATTGGCTACTACTTCCGCCCCCGCCGCCCATCGAAATTTCGCACTATGAGGTTTCCTGTGGAAATAATCCAGGCCCAGTCTCGCACCTAATCCAGTGCCAACCGCCGAAACAGTTCCGAACTGATTTGTCTGTATCCAAAACGAGGTGCGACTGCCTGAGCTTGCCAATGCTGTTAACTGGCAGCTAACCGTGGCCGAATCCGTACGCAAGGAGCTTTGTTGCTGCAAGTTATGACCCAGGCAAGAAATCGATAGAAGTGAAACAAATACGGAAGGGATTAGTTTAAGCGGGGACAGGTTTCTCATAAAGAATCATCAGGTCATGCGATCATGTTGGAACACACAAACCAATTGTGTTAGTTAAGTAAGTTGTCAAGACAAGAACGGTGTAAATACGCCAGGCAACCGCTCCTTTCATGGAGCGAACAGGCTGCACATAAATAGATTTAATCCCCAGTCGAAAACAGACAAAATCTATGCGCTGTGGGTCAGGAAAATTATCGCTGGAATCGCATTATTCGTTCGTCCAAAATCATGTATGCATTGGATCAAAAATACAATTCATTCAAGCAAATCATTATAAACTAATTTCATTTTAAAGTAGAATATTCTCGCCTTCTACACGTCATTGGCGTCCTACTTTTTACAGCATCAACCTTTTCTAAATCCATGCAAGGCAAAACAATAAAACCAGTTTATTAAAATCGGGAAGAAAATGAATAATGCACCATCAAAGTTTAGAACCAAAAAAATACTCGCCTTTCGAATAAAATATAGAGTTTATCAGACAGTCATACGTCGTAAATCGTCCATTTACACATAGGTGTTGGACAATTTTTAAAAATATATACTACAAAACAGAATAAAAGTAGCACCAATAAATTCTATTCTATCCAACAAATCATGGCAAATCAAATCAGTTTGAAGGAGCAGAAATTCGCTTGAAAAAATCGATAATTGTAGGGCTAAATCTGCATTGCCGCGTAACTAATCTATATTTTTTTTTAGGAAGATAATTTTATGTTTGTAAATCTACATTAGCTAAAAAACACAATGCGAACTATAAAATAAAACGGTAGAGCTCAACTAGATTTCGTTCACGGTTATTGGGCAGACAACGGCATCATGATATGGCCAAACTTATAGCGCTTAACACCTTTCGCTCCGACGCCGGTGTGCTGACAGTATTCGAAAAACTGATACCTGGCAGCATTATACGGGTTTCATGTCTATCTCAGGAAACTATTCGGGCACAAGAAAAATGTCAAAATTGGAAGGCTCCCATTTGCCTGATGGGCAACTGCCGTGTAATTACAGAAAGTGGGGATTGCCGTCAGGGTTTTGCGCTCACCAGGCCATCGGACTGCCTTATACTAAACCCTTCTGATGATCATCAGATACATTCCATTTCTGATGATTGCCTGTTGCTTTTAATAGCCTATCAATTACCAATAAAAAATTATGAAAATCAGCAAGTTGCAACAAATTACCATCTACCTGATAAGCTTTATTTCCATTCAAGTGCATGGTCAGGTGGTTAGTATTGACTCGCTGTTCAATCATAACCCCTGCCAGACAACAATCCATTTATTGAATGAAACACTTCACACCAACATTATAGCTTCCAGGCGTGTCAGTTTCACAAAATCTGATTTTACCCTATCTGTAAATAATAAATGCAAGAGTTGTTCAATTACCATCAGGCCTAGCAAACGATTCAGCTTAAATGGCGTGCAGACAGACAAAATTGATTTCGATTTTATCTCCAATATCACGTCCGGACAATTGGGCGAAAGCTCCTTTCAGGTACTTCCTTACAAGAACAACTCGTTCCTTATCGTATTTGAATATACCCAACCGGATCTTTCACGCGTGGAGCTAACTTACAAGACATCTGCTAAGCAGCATAAAAACGCAATTCTATGCACTAGTTCGGATTTTGCTTATTATAAGAATTCAGTACTTGAAAAAATCAAGGTTACAGCAGCAAAATCCCACCAAAACCTCTCCCAGCCCGACATCAAAATCCTGCGCCAGATCGACTTTTTGGATAGCCTCGCAAAATCCGGTCAGAAAAATAGGGCTATCACAAAATACAAGATTTTGGCAACCAAATACGGATCGGACCTTACCGAATACATCAATATCCACGGCAGGCTGAGTGAGCTATACAGGCAGAGCCACAAGTACCGGAAAGAGCAAAATGAAAACACATTATTAATTACAAGTAGTCCGGACCACGAAAAAGGGCTTTATCAAACCAGGAACTGTGAACTGTATCTGTATCGGGGACGCTACAATGATCTTCGAAGAGCTTACAACGTTTGCATCGGCTCACAGTACACCACCCTGGAGCAAAAATTTCTTGCTACACTATACTACTTTACGGCACTGGTTATCACCAATAAAAACGCCACCGAAAAGCTCGTCGATCTCAATGAAGCATCGCAACACTGTGGATTTTCACACCCTTGTTCTGCACTTGGGCAACTGGCCGATTGGATTACCAAAAAAGAAATTCAGCTCGAAAAGCGGGAGCGTATTCTGGCGGCGATCAACCTTACTTCCGATAGTCAGATCGTCGTTTCATCAGCAAAGACCGAGAAGGGTAATATTCCTGAAAATTACCCTTCTGCAACGGTCGTCGGTTTTGATCACTAAAATCTGACCCAGGACACATCCAACGCCGGTTTTACCGCTGCCCGTCCGCATATTCAATTTCAAATGGTTTCATCAGTTAAATTTGCCGGCTGATACCAAAACACCACCCCATGATTAAACATTACTTCTTAAGGTTGATAAAACCCGGTTACTGGCTGCCCATTTTCGTTTCACTTGCGGTGGTGATGCAGGTCGGGCCCGCTCACGCACAGGTCGCCTTGAGAGTCAACCACTACACCTCAGAAAACGGCCTGCCTCAAAACAGTATCAAAAGCATCGCTGCCGACAAAGAAGGTTATGTATGGCTTGCAACAGAAGCGGGTTTGGTCCGTTTCGATGGACGAAACTTTGTCTCACTGAGTGGTAAGCTGAATACGAGCGTAGACGGGATTGTTGGTATACAGCCTGTGTATCAAAACAACGGCATTTTAGCCAATGGTCGCGCGTCGAAAATGTATGCAGAGACGAATGCCGGCGACCTGATTCAGATCAAGGATGGGAACGCCGAAAAGGACGATAACGCATACAATTATAAACAAGCTCTGACCTCGGCCCAGCTTCAATCGATGAAAGGAGTAAACTGGATCAAAGGGATACCGAATATATCTGGTTTTCCCGATGATGAGCGTCCTCATGGATTACCTGCGGCCAGCCGAGACGGGAATTACTATGTTTTCAACAAAAACAGCGTGATATACTACCGAGGCTGGAAAAAAAACTATGAAATTTCAGTTAATAACCTGGTCGTTTCAAAAGCTTTTGTCTGGGACGGAAACCTGTGCTGGGTGAAAGATCGTAATACCGTCTCCCAGGTTGTCAATGGTCGGGTACAGGCTCTTCGAATAATCGGCGATATTATTAATGATCCTTCCTACAACGACCTGACGGCAGAGATGAAACTGCTGTGGAACCCCAACTCGGAGCAGGCTTTTTTCCATCAGGATAATGCGACATACGTGCTCGAACGGTATGGTAATGGCATGGTTTACGCCAGGCTTCTGACGAAAGATTTTGATTTTCACGCCAACGGCATAACGGTAGCATACTACGATGCAATTAACGGAAAACTACTCGCAGGAAGCCTGGCAAAGGGCCTTTTTGTTATCCACGTACCTCAGTTTGAGGTTGTAAAAACCGAGGGCAACGAGATCTCGAATGTTTTTTACGCACAAGTTGCTTTTGGGGAGAACACGGTATTGACTCCAACGGGAAACATACTCGGAAAAGACGCCCGCTCCGGCCAGATAATAGATCAAAACTTTTCTATGCTGGCTGAGCTAAACCCTGCGGACAAGTGGGTGATATTTAGGAGCAACGATGGGAAGCTCTGGATCAGAAGCTGGAAAAAACTGCTTCTGTTTTCAAAGGGCGCAGAAACGCTTGAAAAGACGTGGGAATTTGAAAAACATATTTCTTCTGTCTGCCAGGACAAGAGTGGGAAAATTTGGGTGGGAGTCTCCAAAGATATTTTCCTGCTGAACCCTGAACAGCTCGAAATTGCTCCTAAACAGCTTAAATTCAAACTTCCCGCGAATATCACTTGCATGGAAACCGCTCGGGACGGCTCGCTATTGGTCGGCACGGAGGCCGGCCTTTATAAGGTAGGCACCACTTCCGGAAGCGGCACGATACTGCCAGGCACAGACAGTACCAACATCAAAAGCATCCGCCGGTCAGGCCAGAATCGCTTGTGGCTTACAGCCAGGGGCAAGGGGCTAATGCTTTTGGTCAACGAAAGTAAACTTGCTACCTTCCCGTTAGACAAAAACCAGTTCCTGGCATCGGCGCACTGCGCTGTCGATGACGAAGCTGGCTCTTTGTGGATACCTACCAACAGAGGACTTTTTCAAGTATCCGAGAAAGAATTGCTCGACTACGCCAATGTAATATCAACCTCACCCCAAACTCCCCCAAAGCCACCATTCTTTATCCATCATGCACTCGATGAGGGTTTTGCCAACAACGAGTTCAATGGAAGTTGCCAGCCGTGCGGCCTGAAACTCGGCAATGGGTATGTTTCACTCCCATCGATGGAGGGCCTCGTCTGGTTTAAGCCGGAACAAATACGCAAGTACAACGACCAATCCACTATTAAGCTTGATCAGGTATTGGTAAACCAAATCCCACTTGAACAGACCGATGGGGGATATTCGTTACCCATCAACCCGCAGAATGTCGAGTTTCATTTTTCAACTCCATTTTTTGGAAACGTCAGCAACCTGGATGTTTCTTATGCGCTGGTTGAAAAAGGAAACAATCAGACAAGCCCAAACTGGAATGAAATCGGCAATGAAATGGTGATCCATTATTCGAGCATCCATGCAGGTGAATACGACCTCGTCGTTCGCAAGCGCAGCAGCCTGTCCGCGGATGGCTATGTTTATAAACGAGCCCATTTTTTCGTGCCCCAGGTTTGGTATTTGACGAATTGGGTTCTCATAATATTTGCAACTGCAATCTCGGCTCTTTTGGTCGTTGCCGGGCTGATGTTCAACCGGCTCAAACTGAGGGCAATCCAAACAGAAAACACTCAACTAGAGACTCTTGTGGCTACCCGAACAAACTCACTTCGAAATACGATGACCGAGCTGGAAGCGTCGAAAACAGAACTTACCGGCCAGGTTCATCTGATGTCTCGTCTTCTGGCGTCGATCACACATGACATTCAGACACCTTTGAATTATGCCACCTATGTGTCCGCAGACATTGTTGACCTTTGCAACGATGGCAGATATGATCAGGTTCCGAAAGCGGCAACGATCGTATCTTCCATATCGGAGCGGACCGCAACGTTGCTTCGCGACTTGCTTAATTATGTCAAAATGCAGATGTATGGTAAACAAATTCAAATTAAGCCCCTAAATATTCATGCGCTGATTCAGGAAAAGATTGCGCTTTTTGAAAAAGTAGCACTCGCCAAGAACAACACAATTATCAATGACGTTGCCGAGGGCATTTTTGTCGATTCCGACGAGCAACTTTTAGCGATCATCGTTCATAACCTGCTTGACAATGCGTCTAAGTACACCTACCAGGGCACGATTAGTTTCAGTTTTCACGATGACGTGGATGGAAAGGAACTAATCATTTCTAACACGGGAACTGGTCTGCCGCAAGAAAAAGTGGATTTCATCAACGATCGGGAAGTAGTAATCAGTACGGATCCGATAGGTCCAAAAGGAAGGGTCGATGAGCTCGGACTATTGATTGTTAAGGAGGTTGCGGCTATGATCCAGGTGCAGGTGAGCGTCTCCCAAACTGATATGGTAAACTTTCGCCTCAGATTCAAGGCCTGACCTTACCAGCACAGATGAGGCCTTCGAACTAGGCCTGATCTGTGCCACCTAGGTTTAGCAATATCACTCTTTTATGGCATACAGCCTGATATGCGTAACCGAGTTCTGCCCGTCATCTTTAATGGGCAAATGGCTCTGAAAGTGTTGGATTGCCCCCACAGAAAGCCACCAGCTTGCATTGCGGTATCGGATGTCCCCGTGAAAAAGTGTGGTCGTTGGGCCACCGGATCTGGTCGAATAATATACCAATGAGGCAAATCCCTGCGAGTTGATAGTTGTATCTATACCCAGGGTATTACCAAGAATCTTCTTATCCGCCCTTTCCTCTACAAAAGCATCGCTCATTGCAAATGGGCTGTACCGCTGCTTCCACTCAAAATATGTGTTAGTGAGGCTTCCTCCCGCAACCACCACCAATTTGAAATGGTAGTAGCCATCGCTGTTTTTGAACTTCCATATCTCGCCCAGTCTTGAATGAACATTATGAGACGGATTATCGTCGTTTTGACCTATCGCGTCCAGCACATTAGTGAACAAGCCGCCAGCCACGTTGTGGTTAAGCAACAGGCTCTGACCACTTGGTGGCACCATATAACCGGAAGGGCTGGAATTATTCTGGGCTGACAAAAAACCATCGTAATAGCGTTTCCCCAGCTCATACTGAGCCGCAGCCGAAAAATGTATCAGGTCCCCATAGTTAGAGCTCAGGTTGTTTGCCGGCACTGTATAGGTATAGGGCACCTGGTTAGGAATACCATTAATGACGGATTGGTATCCAGCTCTGGCGGGATCCTCCGCCACCCAGGCAGGCATCATCTGTCCCAGCACGAAAGGCAAAGCAGGATTACCTACGTGCTCGCGCATGGATTGTATGAAGTTGCACAAGATCTGGTGGTAATAGTGGGTACCCGCGGCCGCGTCCGCTTCTCCCTGATGCCATAAAAAACCATCAATCTGATACCCGGCATTTTTTGCCCATTTGATACGGGTAACCACATCCCTGAAATAGTTAGTATCTGTTCTCCATGAATTGTACGGATACTGCGAGTCACTCCAACCCGAACCGCCAGCCCCAGCAGGAATAAGGAGCAATTGAATATCCGCCCCAGGATTTTGGCTTTTTAAAAGGTCATAATAATAATAACAGAACATGGACGCAAATGAGGCGCGGTCCGTATACGTTGTAATGTGATGAACGCCATAAAATGTAAGTGGGATCTCATTGAAGTTTTCATTACTCCGCCCTAGCTGGGACATTCTCCTTTGGGCAAAATCAGGGGGGAGTATCACATCCCCGGCCCCCGAGCAAGTGTTACTTTGCCCAGCGACTATAATCGCTCGTTTTATCAAGGGAGCCGCCTTTTTCTTCGCCGCAGGGGCTGCCTTGCTGGTTTGACTTCCCTTGGGATATACTTTTGCCTGCGCCGGGTTATACGAGGAAAAACATATTCCCAGCAGTAATAGCAATACTGAATAACACTTCATATGATTTGAAGATACAGGTTCAATGGCGATGCCCAAATCCACGAAGATTTGGGCAAACGCCTATGGTTACGCGGATGTATCAAATGTAGATAGGGAATGAGAAAAAAATAATAGCCGGTGTTCGAGCAGATACTAGAATAAATTCCGTTCAGGGCAGTTTGGGGTTATGCGGAGCGAACATTCCATGGGAATTTTCCAATTCTAACCAGGCATGCAGGGTCCATAAATTAAACTCGGTGGTATCCGGTAACTTCGTGGTCATGACCCGCAGTAATTGCCTTTTTCAAATCCCGGTATACGATTACCGATTGGCGCACTCGATCCAGTTCCTGCTCGACCACATCCGGCAGTTGCTGTTTGTGGTCTTCTTCGTTGCAGGAAACTAGGATAAGCCCATCATACAGGCGAGCGAGCAATGAAGGATATTTTTGAATAGACGTTCGCAGTTGTTGAAATTCCCGGTAATTCGCATGGATTTATTTTTTAGGATGAATTAATTTTTACCAGAGCAAAATAAGCCAGAAGGCAGCATGCCGATATCGGAGTTTCTACCTATTTTACATTATTCATCCCCTATTTTCTTTTCGTAGTCAACCGCTTAACCACAAGAACACCATTTATTTTGACCGCCATGGAATTAGTAGAAAGGTCGGATTTTTTATCAGCGTTAAATCATCAGTTTGAAGAATCCGTTAGTGGCGATGGGCATTGCATGCTCATCAGCGGCGAAGCCGGGATTGGAAAGAGCTCGCTGGTGAAAGCCTTCTGCGACAACCACAGAAAAGGCAGCAATATATTTAAAGGTACTTGCGATGCGCTGTTTACGCCCAGGCCGCTTGCGCCTTTATACGATGTTCTGTGGGAGTGGCACAACGGCGATCTGTTAGCGCTGGCGGCTGCCGGCCATCGAAACGAGCTTTTCATCCGTTTTCTTAGCGAACTAAAAAAACTGGCATGGCCGACCATTCTGGCTTTTGAAGACATCCATTGGGCAGATTGGAAAATTCGGAGTCATTGACCATCAGATTCCGTGGCAGATTGACCATCGATAGGTTATTGCTTTGTACGAGTGAAGGAACTATCAGTCATTTACTTACACTGGCCAGTTTTTCCCGAAATAGACTGTCCTTTATTTCCGAATTGGGGTGATCAGCGGCTCCGAATTCTCCAACAGAAGCACCTAACTCAAAAATTAACAAGCAGCATTTTGAAGAATATATAATTTTCTTCTATATTGGTGAAGCAAAAATGGTTTCAGTATGAAGTATTCAACTTTTCTTCTTTTCGCGTTTTTGATAAACGCATGTTGGCACGAGCAACTACCAACTCAGCGGGAGCCGAACTTCAATATCATACTTTCATCGACAGATGATTACGGAGATAGCGTCAACCTGATCGAGGGTTCTGTTGGATACCCCCGTCGAATGGATGTCGGTTTCGTTGCAATTAGTCTCACCGAGGCGGAGTGGCAGGAGGTGTTTCAGAGTGTTCCCTGGAATTCATTAAATGACATACCCAATTATTATGAACCACACGGACAACATCTTTTTGCTCCTGATAATTACGATGAAATCACTTTTATCAATGGGAAGCTAAGGAAGACGGTCATGTTGAAGTCGTGGGACAAATTTGCGGACAATCCCGAACTAGTGGAACAATTACGTGACTGCGTCGATCTTGTCCATCAAACTGTTCGCCGGAAAGCCGACATCCAGCCTTTGAAAAGGTTCGAATGCGGACTTGGTATATAATCTCGTTAGAGAAAGCCAGATTTACTTTTTCATCGTCTGGTTATTTTTTGAAAACGTTTCAATTGTTATCTCACTAGGTAAATACTAAATTGAACATTCTCAAAAGCGCTATAATTACTTGGACTCCGAACATTTGCCGCTTTGATAGGAAGTAATTCCATGGGCGAGCGCTTCGCAGTCGTTGCTATATGTTTTGCCATTACACCCACATACAGGGGCGTAAACAGTATAACATCCGGAATCATTTCTCGGCTGCTCCTCACAACCTGGATCGGGGGTTTTGTCTTGGTGACAACTTGTAAGCACTGCTACTAAAAGCAGCAGGATTATTAACGGCATGGGTAAGAATTTTCGAACTATCATGGCTTGATGATTTTTATCTGGGCCGGATCGACGATATGTTGATCCAATTTCCTTGTTTTTTCGCTCCGTCGCTTTCATCTTTTTCAAACCGTATCCACACGTTTTGATTACCTGCGTTATAAGGCACCGGGAGATTTGCCCGATACATCGTTGAATCGACCGTCACGTACCATCCACCACACCAACCACAAAACAACGGATCAGCTCTGCCAATATAGGCGGCCTTCTCCTCGGGCTGAACACTGCCGCAACCAAACGAACAGTATATCAAAAGCAGGTAGGCCAATTTTTTCAAGGCATGGTTCTTCATACGTGCGACTTCATTTTTGAAAAAGACACGATCACCAATTGTAACGTTGGAATAAAGAAGTCTCTTCCCAAAATAGCTCGCCCTGCATGCCGCATTAGCCGCGGTGAGCTGGTGAAAGCTTTTTTTTCAATGTTTTGAAATGAGCGTCAGGAATTTCGCCGGTAATTTACGCGCACTGAAACCGACAACCGGTATCAGGCGTCAATTGATAAAACATAAACTCATCACCTGTAAGTTAGACATTCTGCTTTGTTTTCAAAATTAGAGAAAAAGCTTCAAGGAGCGCTTCAAGCAGCTCATACTGAAATACCTGGGCACATTCTCCTGTCGCTTCACAAATGCTCATCTTGCTTAACCCGTATTCTACCCATTCGTCCAGAATCTCGCTCCATTCTTCCAGGCTGTGAGCATTAAAAAAACGTCTGATCGCAAGAATTGGTCGGTCTGCCTCCGAGAGCGTCAATCTCCTGATTGTCCCGCCATACTTAGCGGTTAACTCCTTGATTTCTCTCATATACTGCCGATCGTTCGCTATCTGCTCTTCGCTGAAGGGCGGAAAAATGTCGCACGAAAGGTCTTCTCCAAATGTCTTGGCAAGATCAAGCATCATCCTGCTTGCAAGAATCATTTTCGTCAACTGTTTTTGCAGCGTAACAACCGTAGAGGGCTCTCCACGAAATGAAAATGGCTTCTCACAAGTCACGGCTTTTAGCCAATGCCATAAATCCACACGGTAGTAGTCCAGATCGCCAGGATGAAAGAACCGGGAAATCTCTTGAAATGCCTCAGTTACCTTATCCTTGCCGGTTTGCGATGGCTCGTTTGAATTGATTGCTAAATTTTCCATGATCCAGGTTTTTTCAGGCAAGGAGCCAATCACGCCTGATGTAGCGAACCATGGCAGGTTGTATCCTACTAATCATGGTTTGTATAATACTTCCCGACTTTGTGTTGACCTTGGCGGCAATATTTACTTTATTTGTAACTATGAGCACAGCAACCAAACCTAGTCATCTTGGGCACAAAATTGGCAGAATCCGTGAACTTCGCGGACTAAAGCAAGAAACCTTGGCCTATGAATTAAACGTCAGCCAACAAACCGTCTCGAAGATCGAGCAGAGCGAAACGGTGGACGAGCAAATGCTTGAACAGATCGCAAGTATTCTCGGGGTTTCGGCGGAAGGAATTAAAAATTTTAGCGAAGAGGCCGTGTTTAACTACTTTAATAATTTCAATGACAATAGTGTAAATCACGGCCCATTTAATAATAATCAATGCACTTTCAATCCACTCGACAAACTAGTGGAACTCTTCGAAGAACACAAAAGACTTTATGAACGTTTGCTGGAAAGTGAGCGAGAGAAGATTGATTTTTTGAAAAATAAACATTGATACTAAGTCTCGCTCGTCACTTTTTTCCGGGTATTCCCGGAGAAGATCTATGTGCTTGAGTCTGATTTGTTGATGGCGAAGCCGGGGTTCCTTTTAAGTTTTTTCAAAGAACTCTCCTGTGCAGCGACATGTTATCTGAAACAGTTGCAGTTGGCGCTTTTTACGATACTCTGTATCGTGATTGCGTTTAGGTTTACTTAGTTACGTGTTGGCTAAAATATAGCTAAAATCCGATTAGCCCTTTTCAAGCATACATTTTTTAGTATTCCACGCCATCATCAGCCATCTTGATGACAAAATTCAAGATGCTATGGTACCGAGACCCAAATTTTGGATACATTAGGCTTTCCAAGATGCTCATGTAAAAGCATTAATCAGATTAGTTAAGAATGAACCTTAGTGATAGCGGCGATACAATGCCCGACCGATACAAAATGGACCAATTCCATAATAGTCGCAAATCACGACCAAATCTTTTGAATGTCCAGGAGGTTACGGATGATGTCCGCAACGTTAATGGGTTGCACATTGCAATCCTGGCCATGGATTTGCCGGGAAAATCCATTAAACAAAGGAAACTCATTGAGAATGACACTCTCCGAATGGACAAGTTATTCAAGATTGGAAACGTCTGGCATGGCAATGGATCTGGAATAGAAACTAGCGACCACCCAGAGGGCTTATTTCTTTGACAGAGCCGGAGGCTTTTTCTTTTGCGTATATAAAATTGGGAAGTGCGCTCTATTAACTGACGGTGAGCTGTCGTGTTTTTTGAATGTTCTGCCGACATCAATTTTGAAACGGATCCGTCGGCGCGGAAAACTACGAGATCGACTGATCGATCGCTGATTTTGTCGCAACAGGTCTCGGGGGTAGTTGCATAGAAATGCAGGTCGAGTGTTCCGACAAACGGGTATTAATTTCTCTTCGGAACTCTATTTAAAAGCTCGGAAGCGACTTTTGTGTGTAATTTTCCCTTCCTTGCATTTCTGAAGGGACAAAATCTACACCTGTAAAGGATGTTTTACGATGAACCTTTTCCGTACAATTCATGAAACTTGCCATTGGTTTTTGTATAGCCGTGCCGCTGTTCCTTACATGCAGTAAGAAGGAGCAATGCGCCTCTATTGAATCAAAAGCGCAATTGATCGATCTTCGCAGCAAGAACGATACCATATTAGTAACCAAACAGATAGGATCCCAGAGGGATGGATTAGAGACTATGAAAACAAAGGACTTGCTTGACTTTCAAAAGGATTGGGAAAGGCTTGTAACTAAAGCGCATGAGGACTATAGCTCTCTGACCAGAGACGAACGAGTTTGGTTCAACATTCAATGTTTGATTCAGGATGTTGATAATGGCGGGCTGATCAGCCATTATTACAATTCGGGAGCAAACTACAATCAGGATACTATTGAAGACCTTGTCTGGCTTGGTTTTCGAGATATTAGCACCTTTCTAACCCAAATCAATCAGCTCTTTCCAAATGGAAGGCCTTCCAAAGATATTGAAGAACGTAACAGCGTAATTGAGAGTTGGCCGGATGGGAAGTATGATTATATGCTGGACGAACTTGATCAACAATTCTATCGAAAAGAGCAGGATTTGGAAAACAAATTGGTCCAATACATTGAAAGAATGAATTTGTCTGGTGAAAAATAACAATGAACAAGATTGAGCTAATTGAGAAGTTGAGTCAGTTGGGCGTTTCCGAGGCGATGTACAGTTTGGAAGGAAGCACGCCCTCCGAAAATGGTAGTTGAGGAAAATGACATTTGGTGTTGCGTCTATTATAGCGAGAGAGGCGCAAAGGTTGACTTGAAGACTTTTCTTTCAGTTGATGAAGCTTATGGCTATTTGTATTCTGTGTTCAAAGCCTGGAAAGAGGAAGGATATATTTAAGCAAGGGTGTAGGGACTCTACATTCTGAACAGAAAACCACAATGTCCAAGACAAAGGCCGCTAGTGCCCTGACCAGCGGCCTTTATACATTAGTTTACTACCGACCTCAACTTACCAGAATTGGTAAACAACTTCTGTTTTACCAGCGCCATATGGTCACTAATCCGCTGCTTTCTCACCCGCGCGTAGCGTTGAGTTGTCCGGATATTGCGGTGTCCGAGCATCTTCCCGACGTCTTCCAACGGCACTCCATTGTTGAGCATCATGTCCGCAAACGTATGGCGCGCAAGGTGCGTGTTCAGTGGCCGTTTAATTCCACAGATCACTGCAAGCTCTTTCAGGTAGACATTATACCGGAAATTGCTATTGACAGGGATCAGCCGGTTATTGACCTTGCAATAGGGATGGCTTTTATATTTATTAATAAGTTCCTGCACGACAGGAAGGATCGGCACCATTTCAGTGACCTCTGTTTTGCCTCGGTCTTTGATCAGCCATTTTTCTCCCGATCTGCCCACCTTCACAATATTCTCTGGAGAAAGGTTATACATATCCTGGTAAGCGAAGCCCGTAAAACATTGGAAGATGAATGCGTCACGCACTTG
>NZ_JASATN010000040.1:0-14785 GCF_038440355.1 Dyadobacter sp. OTU695
AACTTCTCCGAAATACCCACTGATGGGGCTCAACCGCGAATGGATTAAAAAGCAAGGCGATTTTTTTGTAGAGTCTTCTATTAATTTTCTGACAGCCGTTATCTGGTTTCTCAAGCGCTACCAGGATGGCGAGTACTGTACTTTGCCCCATGTGATTGAGCTTATGCAAACCGATTATGAGCAGCTTTTTTCAGTATTAAGGACCGAAAAGGAAATAGAAGTGCTGGTCAACCCCTTTATTAGCGCTTACCAGAACGATGCCATGGAGCAACTCGAAGGCCAGATCGCCTCAGCAAAAATTGCGCTGGCCCGTTTGTCATCACCTTCCCTTTATTATGTTCTGTCGGGAAACGATCTGACACTGGACATCAATAGTCACGATTCACCCAAGATTGTCTGCATCGGCAGCAACCCGCAGAAAGTGCAAATCTATGGCGCGGTCGTTTCATTGTTTGTAACCCGGTTGATAAAGCTGGTGAACACCAAAGGAAAACTAAAAAGTAGCCTGATTTTTGACGAGTTTCCCACCATCTACCTAAATAATATCGACTCACTGATTGCCACGGCGCGCTCCAATAAAGTTGCTACCACGCTCGCTGTGCAGGACTTCAGCCAACTCAGGAAGGATTACGGCAAGGAGCAGGCCGACGTACTGATGAACATCACCGGAAATCTGATCAGCGGGCAAGTCTCGGGTGAAACAGCCAAGCTGCTTTCAGAACGTTTTGGTAAAATCCAGCAAGGCCGCACGGTACTTTCAGTCAACCGGTCGGATACAACCGTGGCAAGTTCGATGCAGCTGGATTTGGCTGTGCCTGCTTCTAAGATAGCCACCCTCAGTTCGGGTGAGTTCGTCGGAATGGTGGCTGATAACCCCGATGAGCAGGTGGTGCTCAAGGCGTTTCATTGCCGGATTATTAACGATCACAAGGCGCTTTCAGCAGAGCAAGAAAGCTTCAAAGCCATACCTCCGGTAAGGCAGGTTTCCCAGGATTCTGTCAGGAAAACATTCTCGCAAATCAAGCGGGACGTACAAGAAATTGTCGACCAGGTCTTAGCGCAGATTAATCAGGATCCGGCACAGGAGCACTTGCTGGTCGTTAAAAAAAGAAAGTAATTTTAGGTGTAGAGTTCGCCGCCGCTGATAATCAAATAATCCATAATATCGTAGGTGTTAAATCCGTGCACCGAGTTGCGACGTAGGATATCGAACTGTTTAACAAGTATTTAATTTTATGACATTTACTGCAAAGCACCGCCCGGCATCCGTGTCCAGGGGCCTTCAAGATTCTTGGAAAACGCCATTCCGGTCGGCCAATTGCCACGCGGAACATGATTGTGACCATCGGACATCGTAAACCAGGTGTCACCGACCAGGTAGGGGTTAAAGCACGCGACGGTCTATTGACTTTCCCATAGCTGCGAATTTTGGTCAGGCTGCAACACAATACCCATATCCGCGTAAGGCCCGCCAATGCCTTCCATCCCCTTTTTAACCGACATTGCCCGCTATATGCTTCCTGCGTAGTCATTGCCGGCAATTTCTCCTTTTGACTCATCACCTGCTCGGTAGGCGACATAGAAAATATTCCATGCATTCTCAGCTTCATTAAAGACCACCCCGGTTACCCAAACTTCTGAGCGACGATTATCAGGCGTTCGGCCGGCTATACTATTAACTATTGTGAATTATTGAAACCGACCATCTGAGCTATTGCTTCCAGGGAAGGCGACAGGGTTCTCGATGAAATCAATCTACACGTTCCTCAGGGAAGTGTCTATGGCTTTCTGGGACCGAATGGGGCTGGAAAAACAACAACGCTTCGCCTGTTGCTGGGGCTTTTGCGCAGCGAGAATTCTGCCATACGCCTTTTTGGGCACCAGCTGCAAACCAGCCGTGTCGAAATCATGGCCCGCATCAGGTCATTGATCGAGCAGCCCTCACTGTCCCTTCATTTGACCGGCCAAGAGAATTTGCAGGTTTTTCGCAGTGCCTATGAATTCGTTAAAAGCAGGGGTGCCACTGGATTAACCCAGACTACCAGTTAGCGGCAGCAAGTATCAACTATAATAATTTGTTATTGATTTCAAGCCGGATTTACCCGGGTTGCCTTGCCATCTCAATCATACAGTACTGGCTCAGCCTGCGTTTCCGAAATTTTGTCGTTTCGCTTGGGCCGGGTCTGGGCCTATGGATTTCTGGCATAATATTGATGGATTGGGACAAATCGATCTATTACCCGTAAGTATATTCAGCCTTCATGTTTTTCATTGATTTTGAAAAGGAGCCAGGGCGACTGGTCATTCTTACATTCAGTTCGCTGACCGCTTTTATATTGTCAGTTGGAATTACGTTTTATGACATCAAGCGACTGCCGGAAAAAGGATAGCCGATCCCGATCCGTATTGCCGACCGATTCGGCATGCTGTTTGAAGAAAGTGGTATACTAAGGCTTCGACCAATTATGTTTCTTAAAAACCGTCCAATCCTATGGCTTTTACAAAGTCAGACTTGAAATTGTTACCGAGTGGTAATTCATTTTGCTTAATGAACACTTTGTTGCCGTGGAGACTAGTTACTTTCGAGGTGTTAATAATGAAAGAGCGATGCACACGCTGAAACCTCTTTGCAGGCAAGTTTTTTTCAATGAGAGACAAAGGCGTGGTACTAATGAACATTTCGTCCTCCGTAACGACCTTGGTGTTGTTTCTGCTGGCTTCCAGGTAGAGGATTTTATCGGCGTCAATACGATGCGTGGCCCTTTCATTTTTTATGAACAAGAAATTATCTCGCAAAGAATGCGACCTCGCCTCGATGGCATTCATAATATTATTGACTGCCTTGTCTGTCGCAATGATGAAACGGTCGAGGGAAAATGGCTTGACCAAGTAATCAGATGCAGATAGCTCGAAGGCTTCAACTGCGTACTCGTTGTAAGCAGTCGTGAAAATGACTTGCGGTTTCTTGTTTATCGTCCGAACCAGCTCGATCCCGCTCAAAACAGGCATGTTGATATCCACATACAAGATATCTATCTCGTGATCAGCCATTTTATCACGTGCATCCAGAGCATCACAGCAGCTACCTACGACATTTAATTTGGGCAAGAATCTACAATACTCCAAAAGGATGTCTCGAGCGATCGGTGAATCGTCAACAATCAAACAGTTTATCATCGTGTAACAATTTTAACTCCTAACTTCATTCTGTATTCCTCATTACATTTTTGAACCTGATAGCTATAATTTCCCGGGTATATCAGGTCAAGTCTGCGTATCGTGTGAGCAAGCCCAATACCCGAGGAGTCTAGCAAGCCGACATTGGCTCCGCCACTTGGGACGCACGTGTTACAGACTTCGAAGAATAGCCAGTCGTGATCCAGATTTAGTTGAACGGATATACTCACGTTGGAACTTCGAGCATGACGCGAATGCTTGAAGGCATTCTCAACAAATACGATCAGTAACATCGGAGCTATCAGTAAGTTAGAGTCGGTAACCTCTGCGATTTGCTCATTGAAGCTAATTTTTTGATCAGTCTGTATTCTTTCGAAAAGAATATAATTTCGAATGTAAGCAATTTCACTCTTAATTGGAATAAATGATGCCTTGGTTTCATAAATGGAGTAGCGCAGTAACTCTGATAGCTTTAAAAGCAGGCCTGGTACACGGCTGTGCTCTGTAATCGATAGACCGTAGATATTATTAAGTGTATTAAAAAGAAAATGTGGGCTTAACTGGGACAGCAGGAGCCGAAGTTCGCTTTCCTGTTGTTGCTGCTGTAACTTAGCTTCGTTTATCTGTCGGGTAAGGCTGTTTCTTACTAGCGCAATTGAAAATCCTAAAAAGGCAAAGAGTATAACCAGAGGGAAACTGATAGCCAAATACTCTAGAAAGTGCTTTACCGGTTCTCCCCTGAACATTGTGCCTGCTCCTACTGATCCTAATACGGTCCACGCCGAAAATGCAGCGAATGCTCTTAGCAATGTCGTGGTATGCATTTGTTTTTTGACCAACAATTTCCCAAACCATCTGCCAAGGTAGGTGCATAGCAGGATGTAAAGGCAGCAGCAGATGGCTGCGAAGCCGATCCCATCGTTTCCACTCAAAAGGACCGGAATAGAAAAGATAGCTGTGAACGCTAAACAGAAGAAGACATGGACGCCGATTTTTGAGGAAATCAAATTTGATACTAGTGCGTCAATGGGATTCATATTCAGTTAGTTATAAAATACTGTATCGACTGATAGCAAGTTGTTCGGATTGGATGCGTATAGTGATTGGCGTTCAGTTTGGAAAGGCCAGATGTCCCAATTATTGAGGCGCTATGGATTACAAGAGGAAAAATAACAGTTTCTACGATAGGGTGGATTGTTATTTTGTTATTTGTTTTAACGTTTATGCTTCCCTGTGAATTTTTGTATCAAACCGCTACTGACGGTGTTCTCACCTTCGGTCTACAAATCACCCTCAACCAGATCGTTTAAAGATGCAAGCTTTTAGCTAGCAAGAAACAATACAATGGTGTATATACGATTATATAATAGCTCTTATGCTAAACGGTAGTATCATACTGATATGTTATAGCTATCAGAACACCCATTTCAGATTGTCCCAGTTCGAGGTCAAAGCGCCGATCGCCTGTTTGACTGTTTGTAACTCTCGAGCACTTAAAATGTAATTTCGGCACTGATTTTTATTATTTCGGCATTGATTTTTGCCTGTCTATCCGATTTGTTTTATAACTAAAATTAAAGGTATAACATTGTAAAAGAGATGTGCAATGGTGGTATGGTATAGACTTGGTATTGCCGTGTTTTGAATGCCGTATTTTAGAAGCCTGTAAGGAATATTTTCGTATTATTTTTTTGAAATTCCGGTCGGTTTAGGGCGGGCTGGATTGGTAGAGTGATTTCGTGAAACGTTCAAATACAATTGAAGATTGCTAATGAACCCAATTGTCTCTGCAAGTGAAGTAAGTTTTGGTTATGTGCCAAAAACAAAAACAGTCAGCAACATTGATTTGAGTATCGGGCAAGGTGAGATCTACGGCTTTCTTGGACCGAACGGTGCGGGGAAAACAACGACCATCAGGTTGTTGCTTGGGCTACTTTTGCCCGACCAGGGAACGATAGAGATTTTCGGCCGCCCTCTTTCAAAGGATCGGAATAGTGCTTTCTCAAAGATTGGTTCGATGATAGAGATTCCATCACTCTATGACCATTTGACAGCATTTGAAAACCTGGAGATTACGCGACGAATTCGTAATCTTTCTAAAACGAGAATCAGTGAGGTGCTCGAGATCGTTAAACTCTCTGAGGCTACCAACATAAAGGTTAGAGAGTTCTCGCTCGGAATGAAGCAACGCCTGGGGTTGGCCATTTCGCTGCTTCCGGCTCCCGAGCTGCTAATTTTAGATGAGCCCACAAACGGTTTAGATCCACACGGAATTATTGAAACAAGAGAGCTTTTCAAGGCACTCAATCGGGATCATGGTACAACTATTCTCGTTTCGAGCCATATTCTCGCGGAGGTGGAAAAAGTCGCTTCTCACATCGGGATTATAGATAAGGGCCAATTTGTCTTTCAAGGAACCATAGAAGCTCTTCAGAATCTGCGCTTCGAAAATTCCAGTATCGACGTAGAAACGAACAACAATCAAGTTGCTGCCAAGTTACTTAGTGGATATTATGAAGTTCTTGGTTATAGTGAAGTAGGCCTAAGGATCTCTTTTAAGGACCGTGCACAGATCGCTCATATTGGCCATATTCTCTGTAAAGAGGGCCTTGATATCTACCGGCTTGCAACAAATTCAAATGATCTGGAAAAGATCTTTCTCCAAATGGTAAGGCATTAACATGAAAAACGTAATAGAGTTTTATCTAGCCGAGCTCATCAAGCTTCGCAGAACCTTCGCTTTTTGGCTTACAATCATTGGGGCAGCGATCATTCCGCTCACCATGATTATTACCTATGTATACAACTGGAAGATGTTTGTTCCCGCTACGGGTGTAAACCCGTGGGACGAACTGTTCGGCCGCGCATTTAATGGCGTAATTCTGTTTATGCCATTGTATATTATTCTGCTGATAGGATTAATCTTTAATATTGAATACAAGGCAAATGCCTGGAAACACATCTTTGTACAGCCCATTTCGAAAGAATCCATATTTTCGGCCAAATACTTAATTGTATTTTCGCTGATAGTTTTATTTATGGTACTTTTTTCCGTTTTTACTTTCTTAGTGGGAGAAATCGTTGGGGTTTATAAAGTTGAACTCGGATTTAATAACAACTCTGCTGATTTTAAATACATCTTTAATTTTTCGATTAAAGTTCTAATTGCCATCTTGGCCACAACTGCGATTCATTTTTGGTTAGGACTCAATATTCGAAACCTTGTTTCGGTGCTCGGCATTGGACTTGCGGGTATTGCATTGGCTATTTTGATGAATGGGAAGGGTGGGTACGCCGATTTTTTTCCATATGCGTATCCAATTATGCTATTAAACTATGTACCATCGTCGCCAGATGTATATTTGGAGCGTTTTCACTTGATAAGCATAGTATATTTTGTTCTCTTTTTTTTCTTGGCTTTTTTTCAATTCAAGAGATCCTTTAAGGGCTAGAAAGAACAGAATTCGGAAAGGACAATTTCTGGATTTTTCATAGGCGAGGCGATTGTACAACAATAACGGGGATGGATATCTATTTTGTGTAAATGCCACTCTCTTTCAAGACCATAACCCACATTATTGCAGATTTTAATCATTTTGGGCGAGACGGACAATCCCGTTCCGCTTGCTTTTAGGATACTTTCTTTTTGGGTCCACAACTCGTAGAAAGCATCGAGTGCATCTGCTGAACTGTTCAGCAGATGCCGCTCGGTGGAAGTGAGAACGTCCCTGAAATCTGCAATATTTATTGGCTTAACATATTCAATGTCAATTCCTACCTGGTCAGTTATGGTAAAAGCACAAACTACCAGGCGTTCGGAGTGCGATACGTTAAAGAAAAAGTCATAATCAACAAATGGTTTTCCGAATTCATTAAATTTCATTTGAATGTAATTTTCCCCGGGTATTTGTAAATTTTGGAATATTTTTTTTATCATGTGTTTTGAAATAGCACTGAGATATCGGTCGTTTATATTTTTAAACCTTTGAACCATTTCTTTTTCGCTAATGGACAACGAATCAAATACTATCGGAAATATTTTCGCATAAGTGTCTTCTTTCATTTCGTGAAAATTTACAAAAATTTTATTTTCTTCCATTGTGATATATTGTAGTAATTATTAAATTTATCCCTGGATATTTATCACTTTATTCTTTTGCTCAAATATAACTAATCACAGTCGAAGTGTAGCTTCATTTATTTCTGAGAAATGAAAATGACTTATTTAATTTTTTGCCTTATTCCAATAACAATCAGCTAACACTCAGATATCTATTTGAGCATCCCTTTACGGCGATGGCGAGGCGACGCTGCTCAGTGCATTGCGAATTTGAAACGAAAGTGAATTGTAGTTTGACGTATAATATATATCGTTATTATTTGTATGAACCGGATCCGTCTGTTTTGCCTGCCTTTCGCCGGCGGAAGTAAATACTCGTATCGCGATCTGCAAGCCCACGCCCCAGACTTTATTGAGTTTGTTGTGTTGGAGTACCCAGGGAGGGGAGCGCGAATCTCTGAGAACTTAAAAGATGATTTGCAGATACTTGTGGACGACGTTTTATCTCAGATTATCTGCAAGCTCGGTGAGCAACCCTACGCTATTTATGGACACAGCATGGGCGGGTTAATTGCATACCTAGTTGTCCGGGAATTAGTAGCGAAGGGCTATCCGTACCCTCAACATCTATTTCTAAGCGGCATTGGGGGGCCATCTGCGGCCTTTCGTGAGGATAAGAAAAGGCATTTGTTAGACCGCGGTGCTTTAATTGAAGAAATCAAGGGCTTTCAAGGGAGTGGGAAAGATTTTTTTGAGAGCGAGGAGCTTATAAACTATTACGAGCCAATATTGCGCGCTGATTTTACCGCGTCGGAGAATTATTCTCATGAGACTTCGATTCGGTTGCCGATTCAAGTCACTGTAGTAACTGGAACAGAGGAAGATTTAACCAAAGAGGAGATTTCTGCCTGGGACAAAGAATCTGCATTTAATGTAGCCTACAAACGACTACCTGGTGGTCATTTTTTTATTTTCAAATATGCGCATGAAATGGTGCAGATGTTTTCTCGTGTGCTGCATGAGCGGGTTCTGGTTTAAAGCATTTGTTAAGATACTATGGTAATATCGAAGTCTTTGACTTCTAGGAGTTTAGCCTTAATTCAAACTTGATTAAAATTAAGAAGGATGGAAGAAAAGAAATTGTTCCTCAAGCCCAATGTCGTTATTGAACCTCTTATTGATCAATGGTATGCATGGAGTCACCTGGTTTCGCCTGCTACCTGCGCTATGAACGTTGTGGATCGTCATCTGGCAATTATCGACTCTTATATCATGGCCCCGGACATTCATGCAGAAGCAGTGAAAAACCCCAAGATGAAGGGTGGGCCCTTCATGGACTTGGGGGGAGGTAGACTCGAAGATGTAAGGGAGCTTCAACGGAAAACCTTAGAAGGCCAAAAGGACCTGATCGAGCTGGCGAAGGCGGTTAAGGAACTGGACCGGCTACTGGCCGCGGAAGCGAAGGGCTTTGGTCTGGAAGAGATGTACCCCAAAGTGCCATCGATCTTGAAGGGTTACGTTGAATTGCATTACGACCGGGCCAACAATGGCGGATTCCGTTTTTTTGAATCTTTACTTTACCAAAGCAAATACTATAATAAGAAATCGCAAAGTATTGCGCTCTGGATAACAGAGAACGATCAACGTCCTTTTTGCCTGAGTACACCCCGGTTGGAAGAGCCGGGTGTCCTTCATTTGAATATACCATTCGATCACAAGTTCATTGATGAACTTGCTAAGATGAAAAGATCTCCTCAGACCCTTTCTTACATCCGGTCCTTCATTGAAATTTCCGGGGCGGATCAGGAGTTGTTCACCAGCTTTTTCACCCAGGAAGAGCCTCCAAAATATGAAAGCTATCACGGAGACAAGGTAAGGATGAGGTATTTCGGGCACGCGTGCATTTTGATTGAGACGCGCGAGACTACCATTTTGGTCGATCCGCTAATCAGCTACTACGGGTATCATTCGGACGTAGAGCATTTTTCAGATGCTGATTTGCCAGATGTTATTGACTATGTGCTGATTACTCATAATCACCAGGACCATATTCTTTTTGAAACGTTGTTGCCGTTGCGTCACAAAATCAAGAACATCATTGTGCCTAGAACCAATAGCGGGAAATTGGAAGATCCTGATCTCAGACTTATGTTCAATAGCATCGGGTTTAACAATGTGATAGCTATGGATGAAATGCAAACTATTAATTTTGAAGATGTTGAGATAAGCGCGCTGCCATTTACAGGGGAGCATAGTGACCTTAACATTCTTACCAAATCGTGCTATTATGTTAGGGTTGGTGAGTTTAAATTGATTTTTTTGGCCGATTCTCGTATTGTTGAGTCGCGGCTTTATGATCATATTCACCAGGCAGTCGGGGACGTGGATGTTTTGTTTTTGGGTATGGAGTGCGATGGTGCGCCGTTGAGCTGGTTGTACGGCCCGTTAATGACCAAGAAGCTCCCACGTGACCAAGATGGAAGTCGAAGGCTAGCCGGCTCTGATTGTGCCAAAGGAATGGCGCTGGTCGACATTTTCAACCCCAAAGAGGTTTACGTTTATGCCATGGGGCAAGAGCCATGGCTGGAATTTATCAGTAGCATCAAGTATACCGACGAGTCAAATCCGATAGTGCAGTCCAATCTGCTTGTGAAGCAATGTCAATCTCAGGGTAGGGTTGCAGAGCGTCTTTTTGGGGAAAAGGAGCTGCTTTACAGCAGAAACCTGGAGAATGAACATGTCGATTTACTATCCTAATTTATTTTGGCAGTCAGATGAAAAGAGTAGTGGTCACTGGTCTTGGCGTGGTTGCGCCAAACGGAATTAATGTGCCCGAATTCAGAAAAGCCATCGAGTCTGGAAAGTCTGGCGTCAGATTTTCTACGGAACTTGAGTTGTTGCGATCTGGCTGTCAGGTTGCTGGACTACCTAACTTTGAGAGCAATGTCCTAAATGAATATTTTACCAGCAACACGCTCCGGAATTTGAATAGCACTGGTGTCCAATACGGTTGCGCGGCGGCGATCGAGGCTTGGCTGGATGCAGGTTTACAAGTTGGGGAACAAGCGGTTGACCTTGATGCCGGCTGTGTCTTTGGTTCGGCTTTACCGGATCTGTCTTTCGGATCAGAATTGATCTCCAAAGCTATTGCAAGTAATGGAGCACGGATCGGTACGAGATACATCGAGCAGATAATGGGAAGTGGGACGGGGGCCTACATCACTGGCTTGCTTGGATTGGGAAATTATTCTGTGTCTACCTCTGTGGCTTGCGCAACGGGGACGGAAGCCATATTGAATGCCGCCAATAGAATAAGAGCAGGATTTGCGAAACGGATGCTTGCAGGCAGTAATGAAGCAACTGATGCGTATACCTGGTTTGCATTTGACGGAATGGGAGTAACCAATAAGTATTCCAACCATGACGCCGACGGAGCATCTATGCCCATGAGTCAGCATGCAAAAGGATTTATACCCGGGGCAGGAGCGGGTGCTTTGATCCTAGAGGATTTGGAGGTAGCCTTAGCCAGAGGCGCCCGGATTTATGCTGAAATTAAAGGTGGATGGACATCATCAGGTGGAGGCAGAAACGGAGGTACGATGACCGCAAACAGTTTTGAAGGGATGGTTTGGTGCATTAAACGTGCGATGCTTGATGCAGAGGTGGAGCCGGGAGACATTGATTTGATTTGCGGACACCTTACATCTACGAAAGGTGACGTGAAAGAAGTGCAGGCGTGGGCAGAGGCCCTTGGCCGTAGAGGCAGTGAATTTCCGGTTATCAATTCACTCAAGAGCATGATCGGTCATTGCCTGGGTGCGGCAGGCAGCATTGAATGCGTAGCCGCTGTCCTTCAACTACATCACAGCTTTATTCATCCCAGTATAAATTGCCAGCTTCCTCATCAAGAGATTATTGACCTCATAGATGAGCAGCGGATTCCTCAACATATTCTTAAATGCCAAATGAAGGTTGTTGCCAAAGCCAATTTCGGCTTTGGAGATGTAAGTTCTTGTATATTTTTTTCTGGGATTTAAAATGGAAAGATCAGACGTATTCGCTTTACTAAAAAAGCTCATTTGGGAATATTTGGACGAAGATGGAAAAAACAGCGATTTCGAGGAGCATTCAAATCTACTTCGCGATTTGCACATTAATTCAGCGCATTTGATTGACTTGGTTATCGACGTCGAGGATCAGTTTGATATTACAATTGAAGACCCGATGCTGGGTAAGATGACAACGGTCGGATCGAGCATAGATGTTATTTTGTCTAAGCTGCGATAGTGAATGAATAGCGAAAGGTCTGTCGGAAACGATATCGTTTTTGCCTTGGGTTCGGATAGAACTGGTATGGTGTTCAGAAACAACTTCATGGATAAAGTGCTTACCTCGTATGAAAAGTCGTTGCTGTCCAAGGTTGCTGAAAAGGATACTTTTTTTTGGATGATCTGGTCTGCCAAAGAGGCCGCGTACAAGTTCGCTTCACGCTTTGACCCACAAATGAAGTTTTTGCCAAAAATGCATTCTGTCGAA
The DNA here is from genome assembly GCF_038440355.1 of Dyadobacter sp. OTU695. Taxonomy (NCBI): domain Bacteria; kingdom Pseudomonadati; phylum Bacteroidota; class Cytophagia; order Cytophagales; family Spirosomataceae; genus Dyadobacter; species Dyadobacter sp. OTU695. The sequence continues at coordinate 11,774 of NZ_JASATN010000040.1, forward strand.
GGTTTTCATACATACCGGTATCCACTATCTATGTCAAAGAGACTGGACGGATTTCGGGTATCCACAGGCCTTGAAGAATTTGATTCGGTATCATTTTTAGTGCATACCGCTGCAAATAGAGTCACAGTCCGTTGTGTCGTAATTGGCGAATTTGTGCTAGGCGTAGCATGTAGTTGTGATGCGGATTTCAAAAATCTTCTTTGGGGCGTAAAAAGAATTCCATCGGATCGGTACGCAGTTCAGAGTAAATCTGTGAGAGAATTTGCCAGGAGAAGTATCGCGGATCATTTGGGGATTAATATTGGATTGATCGAAATCGAAGAGAGTCTTTATTGTGCTCCTCGTATTTCGGTCCGAGATACGGATTCACTATGGCCAATCTCGTTATCCCATGATCAGTTTGGGGTGTGCTTTAGTGTCCTTTTAGAATAAGAATTTTTCCGATTTACATATTGGCTAATTTTTCTGATAAACAATTCGATAATGTCAGATAGAACATCATTACACCCTTCTCAGGAGCAGGTTTACTTTGATCAGGTTTCGGCCGGCGACAGCCCCATGTATAACATTGGAGGCTATATCCCGCTGAGGGGTAGACTTGACCGGGCAATACTTATCCAATCGATCACGGAGTCAGTGTCCGTGTTTGATTCAATGCGACTACGTTTTATCGAAGTCGATGGAAATCCAACTTGTATTTTTGATGACGTATCTGTGCTTGTTAGCGTCGATCAACTGGATTTCTCCGATCAGCAGTCCGCCTTGCTGCTGGCCAATTCTTGGATGCAGGATGAATTTAACAAGCCGTTTGATATTTATGTCGAACACTTATTTAAGTTCGCTATTGTCAAGATTGATTCGACCCAAGAATTACTTTTTGTAAAAGTCCATCATTTGGTCACGGACGCCCACGGATTCAGTGTCTTAGTCAAGTTTATTTCCGATAGATATTCCAGGGCGGTTCAAGGTAATGATGAAGGGCCTGCTCCATTACCAGTTTTGTATAGAGATTTTATTCATAAGGATAGCGAATATTTTACCTCAAAAAGATATGATGCGGATGCACAGTATTGGTTGAGCCAATTTGAGCAACCAGTTGCTGCGCTACTTAGACCGATGAAGGGAGGAGGAGAATCTCGGGTGAGTACAAAAACAAGTACCTATCTGTCAGTAAAATTGGGGGAGCAGCGCTCAAGTAGAATGCGTTTTTTTGCAAGCGAAAATGGCGTGAGCCTTCAGCATCTTTTAGTCGCGGCAGTAGGTACGTATTTTAGCAAGACCGAGGATGCGTCACAATTTGTTTTAGGCGTTCCTACCTTCAATCGACGGAGGGATCAGTGGAATATTGTTGGAATGTTTGCTAATGTGGTTCCTTTCCGATTTGATTGGAGTTCCAATACCGAGGTCTCTGATTTTTTGGCCTCAATCAGAGAGCATCAGTTGGTTGATTATCGCCACCAGAGATATCCGATTAGTCACCTTACCCGGGAGCTGCATTCTAATGGTATGCTTGAGGGAGAACTTTATCAGATTCTGGTTAATTACCTGTTGATGGATTTCCAGCTTTCGTTTGGGAGTATCGATACTACCTTAGAATTATTGTTGAGCAATGAGTTAAGGGTCCCGCTTCAAATTTGGTTGTGTGATTTCGGACGTGTGGGAGAATTGGAAATTCGTTTTGACTTTCAAACAGAATATTTCTCTACGGAACAGGTTAAGTTTTTGGCAGACAGCTTGTTGGTCATCTTCGATGAATTTGAACGGTGTCTTCTGAGTCCTGTATCGGAGGTAAAACTATTGTCTGCACAGCAAGTGGCGGCGTTAAGAAATTTGGGTGAAAACACCTGCGAATGGCCAAAACAGCTGACAATACTCGATCTTTTCCAAGGGCAGGTAAAACGTGATGGGGCTGCAACAGCACTTGTATTTGAAGGAGAAACCCTGAGCTATGCTGAGCTGGATGCTGCCAGCAACCGTCTTGGGCGTTACCTGAGTAGTCTTGGGATGGGACCTGAAAGGTTGGTGGGAATCTGCCTGGAGCGTGGTATAGAGATGGTAGTCGGGATACTGGGTATTCTTAAATCGGGTGCAGCTTATGTTCCGATCGACCCAGATTATCCACAGGAGCGCATTAATTTTATGATTAATGATTGCGGTTGCTCTTATGCAATCAGCAGTGAGGGTTTATCCGGTCGGTTATCAGACTTGTGCCAGGTAATCCAGATAGATGGTCTTCACCGGGACTTAATCCATGCAAGTAGCAGCGATCCGTTTGTCTCCGGGGTTTGTAGTGATAACCTGGCATATGTGATCTACACCTCTGGCTCTACCGGCCGCCCGAAAGGTGTTTTAATTGCGCATAGAAATGTGGTCAGGCTTTTAGTTAACGAGCGCATGTTATTTGATTTTGGAGCAAATGATGTCTGGTCTCTGTTCCATTCTTTTTGCTTCGACTTCTCTGTTTGGGAGATGTATGGAGCGTTGTGTTTTGGAGGAAGGTTAGTCATTATTCCAAATTCGACCGCGAAAGATGCTGCGGCATTTGCGAAACTTGTTCACAACGAGGGGATTACTGTATTGAATCAGACACCTTCGGCTTTTGACGTGTTTCAAGAATTTTTCTTGGATTCAGGGCTTGATAGTCGGATCAGATACATAATTTTTGGAGGAGAAGCGTTGAATCCCGGCAAACTGTCGAGTTGGAAAAAGCGGTTTGCAGATTGCGCTTTGATAAACATGTACGGCATAACGGAGACCACAGTACATGTTACTTTCAAGGAGATCTCTTTAAGTGATATTATTTCAGGTATTAGCGTGATAGGCAGGCCAATTCCGACTTTGAATGCCTACATCTTAAATAAGGACATGCACTTTGTTCCGACAGGTATAGCCGGCGAGCTTTACATCGGCGGCAGCGGTGTGGCGCGTGGATACCTGAACCGGGCCGATCTGACCGCTGAGCGTTTTATAGCGAGCCCGTTTGTCGCAGGTGACCGCCTTTACCGGACGGGC
>NZ_JASATN010000041.1:0-13380 GCF_038440355.1 Dyadobacter sp. OTU695
TAGCTGTCGGATCAATTTAACGTCCCGCGATATTCTGATGGCGTAAAGTTTGTTTTTAATTTAAAAAGCCTGCTGAATGACTGCGAGTGTTCAAAGCCGAGCAGAAAGGCAATTTCGCTGACGGATAATGTCGTGCCGGATAATTTTTCCTTTGCGGCTTCTATCAGCTTGTCATGAATGTGCTGTTGTGCGGAACGGCCGGTATGCTGCCTGATCAGGTCGCTGAAATATTTCGGCGTAAGGTTGAATGTGGCTGCTATTGCAGCTACATTCGGCACGCCACGTTCCGGAATGAGGCCGGTATGTATCAGCTCGTCGAGATACTTTTCAAATTTGGCCAGGAAGGTATTGTACTTTGGTTTACGCGTCAGGAACTGCCGTGTATAAAAGCGGTCAGCATAGGTCAGCAGTAGTTCGAGGCTGGAAATGATCACATCCTGGCTGTGCTTATCAATAGGCCGTAAGGCCTCCTTTTCGATTTGAATGAAAACATGTTCGATGAATGCCTCTTCCTCCTCAGACAGGATCAAAGATTCGGTTGCCGCATATTCGAAAAAGCTGTACGATCTGATCTTGGTCTGCAATGAGGTTCCCTTTATATAATCAGGATGGGCCAGTATCAAAAAACCCCCGGGCGGGATAACTTCACCATTCTTAACGAAAGTTTGTTTAGGGGCGAAAAAAGAAAGGACGCCTTCGTCAAAATCGAACTCGGATTGACCGTAGATTATCTTATTACAACAACCCTTCTTGAAAGTGATCTGGTAAAAATCTGCGCTTAGCTTTATGCCGTCTTCAAGCTCGACCGCGGGGAAATCTTTGAACTGCAGAACAGTAAACAGCGGGTGCTTCGGTTTGCCAAAGCCTAAAAGCTTATGCAATTCAGCTAATGAATCTATATGTAAATGCGGTCTACTGTTATTCTTCATATGCTTAACCTTTTTGGCTGGTCCGTTTTTTAAAAGTCCTGGCCGAGCTAGCCGCAATCACAGAATTGGGTATCAGGGCGAGTAATTTAACTCCAAGGCGGTTAATACTCCCTGATACCGCAGACCTTTTTCTATTATAATAGGCCTTAATAAATTCATCAGCCACCTGGTCTGCCGTTTGGGTAGGTGCTCCGGCGATCAACGCATCGCCCGTCTCGTTTTTTAATGCTGCTGCTTCCATAAAATTGGTGGAAGTAAGACCTGGTGCAAAGAACAGGACATGCACGCCAAAAGGTTTGCATTCCTCGTGTAAAGCCTGAGAAAATGAGCGGACGAATGCCTTGCTTGCACCGTAAAGTGCCATGTAGGGCACCGGCGCAAATGAGATCAGTGAACCCATGTTCACAATCGTTCCGGCTTTCCGTTTTAGCATATCCTGCATGAATAAGTGCGTGAGTCTAACAAGCGCGCCATTGTTTAGTTGCAACATATCCCCAAGGCTTTTTAGGTCAGCGCCGGCAAATTCACCACCTGACCCGATACCAGCATTATTGATCAGACTGCTCACTTCAAGTCCGCGATGTTTGCATTCCCCGTATATGGCTTCGGGCGCTTGCGGGTCGAAGAGATCAGCTGCAATGAAACCAACATGCACACTGTACTTTTTCGACAATTCCTGGCTCAAAAGCCTAAGTTTAGTTTCGTTCCGGGCGACCAAAGTCAGGTTCTCTTTCTTTTCGGCCAGGCGTTTTGCAACTGCTTCTCCAATGCCCCCTGACGCCCCGGTAATTAATGTGGTTTTCATTTCTTGTAATTTTTGGGACAAAGATCCTGACAGAGGGCCTATATTCTGTAACTATAATGCCGGAACTTGTAACCGAATGACTGTTGCAGGTTCGTCGGTTTGGCTGAACCGTGAACGATACCCGATTGCGATGTTCTTGGTCTGGCTAAAATTGTAAAGCTTCGATAGCTGTAAAGGCTGTGCCGCTGACTACCTCATTCCCTGGCAGACTAATCACCAATTCCCGTTCACACAATTATCGCTTCGCGGAAAGATGGTCCCTCCGGCAGGTGCAGTGCCCACTTCTGGGAGATACAGATATCCTCTCGGAAACCACCCCAGGGATTCATCCCCAGGTCATAGCCTGTGAACAGTACATCAGATTATCAAAATTCGAGATCGCACAGGCTGAACCGAAACCACCTGCCGAAAGGGGTTATTTTATCTGATCTGTTCATCCACCAATTTTCTCAGTTCGGTATATTTGGCCTGTCTGCCGTCGGCATTGATATAAAAGGCCATCAAAAACGCACAGTATCCCTTGTTATTATTAATCCATGGGTAGCTGCCAAAAAGTCCCGGACTACTCACCGTTCCACCGCCCATAACCCACTCCCCGTAACCATACCCTGAACCTGCGGTCAGGACAGGCGTATAGGCTATCCTGACATCGGGCGTTATTCTGTTTTCCTGCATCATGGCTACACTTTGCTCTGATAAAAGCCGTTTCCCATGGAAGATGCCCCTGTTTAAAATCATGGTCAGAAAGCGGATATAGTCTTCGGGTGTGCTGATCGCCCCGCCCGCGGGCAAGGCTACTGCACCTGGCCCAAAATCAGTGCTTTTCATGCCCAGCGGTCCGGCGATGCGCTCGGTAAAAAGGGCCTGAAAACCCCGGCCGGTAATCTTCTCGAGCACTGCACCTGCGATCTGAAGACCGGTATTGCTGTAACGAAAAACTGTTCCCGGAAGTCCCTCCGTGGGGTAGGCTGCGATCTGGCTGATCACTTCGTCCATATTTTTGGCTTGCCTTATCTCTTTGAGGTCTTCTTTCAGATCCGGGGAAAGGATACCTGTCATGTGTGACAGGCAATCGCCGATCGTGATACTGCCCTTGCCATTTTTGGAAAGTACAGGCAGAAATTTCCCGACCGTATCGGTTAACAGTATTTTGCCTTCATCGACAAAAGTCATCACCAGTGCTGCACTTAGCCATTTGCTGCAACTGGCGATGGATTGTCTGGTCGCCTCGGTGTAACCGCCTAAATCAGGTTCCGCTCCCTTCCTTTTAGCCATCAGCCTGGCGAGTGTCTGCTGTCTGCCATTCATTTTATTGACCGAATGACTGTAAATTATCTTTCCATCTTTATGGATGATCAGTATCAGCCTCCCTCCCATCTCCGCGGCATGGGAGTCGATCCATTGATCTACCACGGAAAATGGCTGCTGGGCGTGTCCAATGACAAATGGCAGTAGCACCATCATCGTTAATACTAGCTTTTTCTTCATTCCGTTTGAGACCGTTATTCGCAGTGAGCTATTCTTGGATTATATAATGCACTGCTGCACTTAAAATCATATTTACTCTGATCGTACTTTGGGGCGGGGTTATCGGTGACTTCAAGCGGGACCATGAACTGCCCGTTATATCCCGGCATGGTTATCTGTTGGGAAGAACCATTGCCCAGCGCCACATTTTTTCCCGCCGCACTGTTATTAAAACTGTAATCAATCATTGCGTCCAGCAAGCGGTATACCCCATAATAATCATAGGCATCGTAGGCTGTACGGGAATTGGGAAGCGTATGTTCCGTAGCATATTTATAGCCGGCCACCGTTGATGGCTTCAGGTAACAGTAGTCCTTTTCAGTGCTGCGAATATTGATATTCTTAAAGATATCGATCGCCATCCGATGATCATTAAAAACATCCTCGTCATACACCTGGGTGATCATCTTCGTGTTGGTCGGAAAACTGGCCAGCTGGGCGGGCGTGATCTGATAACTGTACCAAGGTGCCATGGTAAACAGGAAACGCCCGTCTACCCCCCAGCCTTTGTCGGTGAAAGCTTTATAGGCCAGGCCGATCGAGGCCCCACCACCAAAGGAATGCCCCATGAAGCCTACTTTCCTGGTATCGATGATGCCCGGATAATCAGATGCCGCTTTGGTAAAGCCGGTCCATAAGGTCAGGTAACGATGGTCAATACTCGTATCATTGGTTGCGTATGGTACAAACACAACTACGTAACCCTTTTTGGCAATGAATTCGAACAGCCCCCGGTTATATTCTTTGCTTTCACCTCCATAAGGATGCGAATAGAAAATGGTCGGCCTGGGTGAAGCGGTACCCGATGGATAGAATATGGTCACGTTGGTGCCCGAATATTCCGTATTGGGAAAGTCGATCTCCGAAACCGCGTATGTGCCGTCAGCTCCGTATCCGAAAGCAGGACGGGAAATCGGCCCTGCCAGATCATCATCGACCGGTTCTGCCGTGGGCGCATCTGTACTTTTGGAACAGCCTGATAAGATTAAGGCCAGCAGGTACAACCTGAATAATATGGTTTTCATTTTTTCTGTTATTGATGATCTATTTGGGATTCATTCGGATTTACCGGTTTCTCTTCTCTCTTTCAATTCTGCCTTCATCTCATCCTGGAAAGCCTGGTATTGTTTGAATTGCTGCGCGGTTAAGATCTTTTTGAGCTCTGCTTGCTTTTCTTTCTGCGATGAGCTGATCTGTCTGAACTTAGAAAACTTACTGTCGCCACTTTTGATGACCTGCTCGTTCTTCAATGCGTATTTCAGGTTGATGGCTTTAACCTGCTTTAGCTGCGCAGTATCCAAGCCAAGCTTACTTTTCATCATTTCCGTTTGGTATGCTGCTCTTTCCTGTGGGGTTTTATCCTGCATTGCGGAAGCGTTCTGTGCCATAGCCAGTGGACCGGACAGCATAAATAACAGTATCAGTCCTCCAACCATGCCCTTTGTGGTGTTGCTACTTTTCATATTTGTTGAATTTATTTTTACTGTTTAGATACTGATATTGTTTTCACTGATAGATAGATTTCAGGTGTTTCTTCCATCGCCATAAATTGGAGATGGCAGTTTGAACGGTTAGCGTTGAACGACAACTGCACTTCTGCGTGCGGCCGGGCGTACCACAGTCACTACGGGACGCACAATAACGGCAGGCCGCGCCTGTGTTACCGGGCGGTTTACGATAACGGTTCGGACTGCAGGTGCAATCAGGTGACGGACAGGTCTTCTTACGATTACACGAGTTTGAGCGTGTGCATAGCCAACACCAATGGTAGCGAGGCAAATGATAAAAATGAGCTTTTTCATACTGTTTTGTTTTTATGATGTTTATAATTAGGACCCTGTTTTTTCGCGTCTGGTTTTCACTTTTCCGGTGAATCGTCTGAATCTGGGGTAGAACCGTCCTGCGGTTTAGCCCGACTTGCCGGTCTGAACAAATCAATAAAACCCTGCAAGACAAGTCTGAATGGATTGTGACTTAAAAAGCCCGTCTTAAGGCCATAAACCACCTTCTCTGTTTCCGGTTGGTAAGTGCCAAACAACCTGTCCCAGATAATGAACACACCTCCAAAATTCTTGTCGATATAAATGGGATTACTGCCGTGGTGTACGCGATGTGATGAGGGCGTATCCATTACCTTTTCAACCGGTCCAAGCTTGCCGACAGCTTCTGTATGCAAAAGGAATTGGTAGGCAAGATTGAGCGCGTAGGAGAGCACAATAAAATCAGGCGGCATACCCAGCAAGGTTGCCGGAATAAAAAACAAGGGGCTGACAAGTGCTGAGAACCAGTTAAGCCGGTAAGCAGCCGTCAGGTTCATGCGCATCGCTGAGTGATGAACCATGTGGAAGGCCCATAAGGGTTTCCAAAGGTGCGATATGCGGTGAAACCAGTAATAGATAAAATCAGCTGTCAGAAAGGTAAGCAGGAACACCCACCCATTTTGCGGCAGCCTGAACGGGGAAAGACCGGTGAAAAAACCAAGCAAGCCTAGCTGGTAACCGGCAAAGAGGTATTTAGAGAACTGGAAACCGGCGAAAACAGCTAGATTGGAGAATGTCTCCTTCACATGATAGGCATGTTTTCCATTTTTCCAGCTCCAGATGATCTCCGTAGAGACCAATCCCGCTACAAACAATAATATATAGATCCGGTAAGGTCCGATGTGGTTTTTCATTTCGTGGATTCTTATTTGCATTGGCCTGATGGCTTGATACAAAATTGACCCAAAAGGAGATCTGAGCCCTTGGCAAACCCGGTGAAATAGAAAAATCAGGGGGTGAATTGACCTAGCTGGTCATCCACTTTTTAAATTCGGCAGTCTTCGCTTTACTGATAATAATATGCTCGTCCGGCTGCGGTTTTACCTTGACTAGTAAGCGCCCGTTGAAATAAAACTCTGCCTCGATGACAGCGTTACGATTGAGGATAAACTGGCGGCTTACCCTGAGAAATAACATTGGGTCCAGTTGTTGTTCCAACTGCTCCATGGTTGACTCCACGACATATTGTTTGTCATCGAGCGTGCGGAGATGGACTACTTCATTGGCCGTATAGAACCACGCGATTTTAGCGGTTTCCAAGGGGATCAGTTTATCCCGGTAGTGTACCAGAAAGGATTTTTTATAGGGTTTGGTCAGGTTGCCCAGCTGTGCCAACAGTTCTGTGAGCAATGATGCATCTGGTTTCTCTGCGCAACCTGTCCACTTCTTGTACTTTTCCAGTGCGACACTGATCTCATCAGGATCAAATGGCTTGAGAATGTAGTCGATGCCGTTGTTCTTAAATGCGGTAATCGCGTAATCGTTGAAGGCGGTCACGAAAATAACCGGCCGGGATATGGCTGTCTGTATGAAAATATCAAACGAAAGACCGTCCGCCAGACGGATATCCATAAAGATCAGGTCATACGAATCAGGATTGCCATTGAACCAGGTAACTGCACCGGATACGGAACTCAGCGTTTTGACAACGGCGAGGTTGTCGCCTGATTCATTTAAAATATGGATCAGGCTGCGGGCCGTTGCAGCTTCGTCTTCTACCACTACAATACGGATAACTGTCATTGCTTTAAGGGGAGTGTTACGATAAAGTGTGTATCGGACCGGCTGATCTCAATTTCGTGGTGCAGCATGATCCTGAAACGTTCATTCAGGTTGGCGAGGCCCATTCCATTGCTCGCTTCCGATATTGGTATTTCCCAAAGGCTGCTGCTGAAAATAAGTTGATCGCCCCTTGCCTCAATCGCTACCCGTAATGGCCTTTCTGGTGTTGCCGCATTGTGCTTGACTGCATTTTCAAGCAGTGGCTGTAAAGATAAATGAGGGATTTTGATAGGCATGTACGCCTCTGCAATGTTGATTTTTAGCTCAAACGCATCTTCCAGCCGCATGGAGATAAGTTTTGCAAACGATGTGAGCATCGCCAGCTCATCGGCCAGGGTGACCAGGTCCGTATGGGAACCTACCAATGCATAGCGAAAAACAGTTGACATGTCCCGAATGTATTTCTGAGCCTGCTGCGGATTTTCACGCACTACGGCCGAAAGGCTGCTCAGGGAATTGAATAGGAAATGTGGGTTCATCTGTTCTTTTAGCAATTGCAATTCTGATGCCAGGTAAGCATTCTTCAATTGCTGGTTTTCGGCGGCGATGCTGCTGGAATTACGCATCAGCAGAATGATCTTTATGATGATGGCCGTCAAAATGGCGCTTAGTCCCAACCGAAAGAATGCACCCGAGAACATCAGGCGTGGTAATTGGCGATCCGTGAAAAACAAACGTTGTAAAACAGTTCCGATGACCAATAAAACACAGAAAACAAGGAAGTTGGAAATGGCGTAGGGGAAATATTGTTTCTTTTCACGGTAGGATGAAAGCGATTTTCCCCTCCGCAGGTTAACGCTGAAAAGCAGGCCGCAAAAAAACAGGTTGAATGCGAACTGGAATAAAAGCTCGAAAGGATTAAAATGCCAGTATTGGGCCATAAGCCCATTTTCACGTAAAGCCAAAAGTTTTGGTGCGTTTACCACCAGTGCAATAAGCAGGGAACTGTACCCACAAATACGGCGCTCATTCTTGTCCATCGTTAAACTTACTGAAAAATTAAAATTTCAGAGCCGCCAGAGATGTCAGTTAGATAAACCAGCGGGTGAAATGAAGAATTTTGGCTGTCAGTTAGCCGCTTTGGCTATTACACATAAGCCTGATCCAAATTCTGAATCAGAAGTCCTGTAACCTGGGCCAATTCTTGGGAAATGAGGTGCAGCGACCACCTGATTCGGTGGCAAATTCACCAGCTTTATTTCCGGCATATCTCAATAACCACCTGTGAACAAGTATGTTATTATGGCCATTAAAATCCGAAATACCATGGTCAGTCCAGCGCGAATTACGGTGGTCAGCCGATCCGAATTCTCTACCAATTTTAGGACACATTAAAGAATGGAATTAAGAGTGTGAAGTAGCTACGATTTCCAAGAAGACTCATTACAAATATCCCGTATAGGGAACAAATTGACAATTGCGGCGATCTGAGATGCTTCAAGTGTGCTCCCAGAGGGATTTAAGATCACTCGTTTATTTCAGTTTTACGCCAGATCTGGCTCAGATTCACTTCCCAAGTCTTAATTTTACGACGAATAACCACAAACACCCATCAGAAATGACAAAAGCAGACCTTGTTTCCCAGATCACTGAAAAGACCGGCATTCCAAAGGAAGAAGTTGAAAAAATCATCGAATCATTTTTTGTAACCATCAAAGACTCGCTCAGCCAAGGCGAAAACATTTACTTCCGCGGCTTTGGCAGCTTTATCATCAGGCAAAGAGCTGCTAAAACGGCCAGGAACATTTCTGAGAAGACCACTATCGTCATCCCCGCTCACCAGATTCCTTTCTTCAAACCAGCCGACGACTTCATCAACCAGGTCAAGGAAGGGGTGCTGGTAAAATAGCACCCCGCTGTTTCGATGGCATAAAGAATCCCGCAACAAATGCTGCGGGTTCTTCAATACCAAGCAGTATCGGCAGATCCCTGCGTATCGCTTCTAACATTTCCGGTGGTAAGCATTGGGCCCCTGGGGGGCTGGCTCAGACGGATCAGGCTGGGGCGTTTACGATTGACGATCGCTCGTAACGGATATAACCATACTCGCTTAGCTGCCTGACATATCTGAAATAGGTGGGGCTCCTTCAAGTGGCGACATAACCTGGTGCCTATGGAAAAACTGGTTTACGCTTATATTCTTAGTGTGGAAGGTGCGGTCAACGGCAGGATTTTGAAGGTTTATTCCTTACCTAAGATGCAGCTATCACCTACTGATCCTGTTAATCAATCTCCGTCTCATTCGGAAAGTCTTTCATCTGAACAGAAAACGCTTCCGAAAACTTATCACTGTAAGCAACAGCCCATTCGGCCATTGCAAAGAGTACGGGTCGTAGGGCTTTCCCGGTTTTTGAAAGCTCATAAGTAACGTAAGGCGGCACAACGGGCTTTGACTTTCTTATCAATAACCCGTCGTGCTCCAATTGCTTCAATTGGTTGATCAAGACTTTCTCGGTAATGGCAGGAATGGACTTGTTCAACTCACTATACCGCTTTTTACCGGACAATAAACTGAATAAGATAATCGGTTTCCAATATCCTCCGATCTTCTCCATGACGAATGTAACCGGGCAGGCAACGAACGCCAGCGCTTTGTTCTCCTGAATCGTTGATGTTTCTTTTATTGCTGTCATAATGCTAACCTACCTCAGGGTAAGTACTTGCACAAAGGTAAGTACGATAATAGCTTTGCGAGCAACTAAAAAAATAAAAAATGAATATTCTTGTTACAGGTTCTTTGGGGAACATTAGTCGGATACTGGTAGAAAAGCTGGTGGCTGCTGCACACAATGTGAAAGTCATCAGTTCTGACGCTGACAAAGTGGCGGCGATTCAAAAATTAGGAGCCACTCCTTTAATAGGCTCTGTTATGGATGAGGATTTCGTCGTGAAGTCTTTTGGTGGTAGTGATGCCGTTTACCTGATGATTCCTCCCAATTTCAGCACCCCGGACTATGGGAAATTTACCGCTACAACCGGAAACAACTACGCAAATGCAGTAAGGAAATCGGGTATTAAACATGTGGTTAATTTGAGCAGTGCCGGCTCCGCGCTTGCTGGGAAGCCGCCATTGGACCATTATCAAAACCTGGAAATGTGGCTAGACGAATTATCGAACATGCATGTGATTCATTTGCGACCGGGTGGATTTTACTCGAACTTTTATGGAAGCATGAGCATGATTAAATACCAAAGTATGATTGGCAACAACTTCCCTGACGACAGAAAACTGATCATGTCTCATCCGGCAGACATTGCCGATGCGGCAGTTGATGCATTCAATACGCTTTCGTTCAAGGGAAAGAACATTAAGTATATTGTCAGCGATGTAAAAAACGGAAAAGAAATCGCTGCAATACTTGGGGCGGCAATCCAAAAGCCTGATTTGAAATGGGTGGAATTTACGGATGCGCAATTACTGCAAGCATTAATGCAGAATGGATTTTCCAAAGATGCCGCACAGCATTACATTGTAGATATGGGTGTTGCCATACGAGAAGGGATCCTGGACCGTCACTATCAGCAAAACACACATGAAGTTGTCGGGAAAAGAAGTTTTGCAGAATTTGCTAGCGAATTTGCGCAGGTGTATTCGGAAGGCAAGGACTAGTCGGTGTAACTTACAGATTGAAAGTGTTTCCTTCTTATTTTAAGATAGAGAGTTAAGTATACACTAGAGGAACAATGCCAAGCTTTCGTAGGGATGGCAAGGACGCCTGAATAAGATGGAAAAGCATTTGCTCCGCTGAGCGACGTACATTAAATTTCGCCGTGGATGATAGTCGATCTCTCAGTAGATCAACATTTCTTTCCGGCCTCCATTACGCACTATATAGTGGGCGACCCTGCATTTAACTTAATCGCGCGGCTGGTCATGCTCCCCCTGGTCATTGTCTCTTATTTGTTATGGTCGGCTCAGGCTGCATACCCTGAGCGCGGCTTGATTCTCAACCGTAGCAATTAATTATCATCAACACATGACAAATCAAGAGGCCATAGAACTAATCGGTGGCGGCGCCGATGGCGAGCATGCACAGTACTGGTTAGATTTGGGTTGTGGGACGGGGACTTTCACCGAAGCCTTGGCGACGATGCTGCCAGCGCACAGCAAGATTACCGGCGTCGACAAAAGCAACCAACAGCTTCCGCCTCAAATGGGCAACCAGGTTTCGATCAAATTTATCGAGGCCGACTTTGAAACAAAGGCGTTGGAAGTGCCGGGATTAGACGGGATACTGATGGCGAACTCCCTTCACTTCATCAGGGATAAAGAATCCTTAATCCGGCGCCTGGAACAACATTTTAGTAAAGGTAGAAGGTTTTTGATTGTTGAATATGACACGACGTCATCCAATACATGGGTGCCATATCCCATTGACTTCAAAGGTCTAAAAAGCCTTTTCGACCGTGTCGGGACTTATTCGATATCAAAACTTGGGGAGCGCAGGTCATTGTATGGTTCCGCGATGCTCTATGGTGCGCTAGTTGCTTCCCCGGTTGAACCAATAAACTGATCGAAAACCGAGGCCTTCAACAGATCAAAAAGCCACCGCCTAATTCAAGCTTTCACGGTACTGTATCGGAGACATGTTCGTCTTGTTCTTGAACAGCTTATGAAAGGATTGCGGATACTCAAAGCCCATCTGATAGGCAATTTCACTGACTTGTAAGTTCGTCGTCGCCAGTAGCTGCTTCGCCTTGTCAATCACCCGGGCTTGTATATGCTGCTGCGCTGTTTGTCCTGAAACGGTCCGTAACATATCGCTAAGATAATCGGCGGACACGTTCAACTCCCTGGCGACCTGTTGTACGGTCGGTAGCCCTTTCTGCGATTCCAGAAACCCGTTTAGCACACCTTCCAATCGGATCAGGATTTCGTCGTTAGCCACTTTTCGCGTGATAAACTGACGGGCATAAAACCTGCTACTATACTGCAGCAAAAGCTCAATGTGGGTGATCATCACTTCATGGCTGAAATGATCGATGCTGCTTTGATACTCGGCCTCTATGCTGGCAAACAGGTCCTTGATCTTCGCCTCCTCCTGCTCTGACAGATGAAGGGCTTCGTGGAGCTCGTAGGAGAAAAAACCAAAATTCCGGATTTTCGTAGCCAGCGAAGTGCCTGCAATGAAATCCTGGTGGAACATCAGTGTCATGCCACCCGGCGGTTTTGATCCCGGGTCCAGTTTCATCAGCAGCTGATTCGGGGAAATAAAGGCCATCATACCTTCATCGAAGTCGTAGTGCCGGTGCCCGTACTTCAACCTGCCGTCATAATCCGTTTTGATGGATATGCAGTAAAAATTGAGGGTAAAATGTTGCAGATCGACCAGTCTGGCGTAATCAGCATGTTCATGCCGGAATACGCTGATCAGCGGATGTTTAGGCTTAGGCAATCCGAGCAGCCTGTGCTGCTCGGATATAGAATTGATCAGGTATGGCTTGTTCATTGATTGAAGTTACAGGGTTTTCATATCAATGACAAAACGGTAGCGGACATCACCTCTTTGCATGCGGTCATAGGCAGTATGGATATCCTTGATATCAATCAGCTCAATGTCGGAAACAATACCATGTTCGGCGCAAAAATCCAGCATCTGTTGTGTTTCGGGCAGCCCTCCGGCGCCAGACCCGGCAATGACCTTATTGCCCGTTGCCAGCGAAAAGGAGCTCACCTCCCAAGGCTTGGCCGGCATCCCGACATTAATGTAAACACCGTTGCTTTTTAAAACCGCCAGATAAGGATTTACATCGCTGTTGCCCGAAACGGTATCGAGCACAAAATCAAATGTTTTAAAGGCTGCTTTCATCTGTGCTTCCTGTCTGGAAATGATAAAATGATCAGCCCCGAGCTGCATAGCCGCTTCCTTTTTGCCGGGACAAGTACTCAGCACAGTCACTTCCGCACCCAAGGCTTTCCCAAACTTAACGGCCATATGGCCCAATCCACCTAAACCGACCACAGCCAGTTTATGTCCTTTACCTACGTTCCATCTTTTTAGCGGCGAATAGGTCGTTATCCCTGCGCAAAGTAATGGGGCCACTCCGGCCAGGTCGAGCTTTTCGGAAATGTGATGCACGAAATCTTCATGGACCACGATGGTATTGGAATATCCGCCGTAAACAGGCTGGCCGTCATGGCCCAAACTATTGTAGGTTTGCACCGGGGCGACACTGCAAAACTGCTCTTGCCCGTTCTTGCAATCAGGGCACTCCCGGCAGGAATCTACCATCACGCCCACGCCACCCAGACCGCCGATGCTGAACTTTGTGGCATGGGCACCCAGGGCACTGATACGCCCCACGATCTCATGCCCTGGAACCATCGGGAAAATTCCTTCAAACCATTCGTTACGGGTCAGGTGAATGTCGGTATGACAAACCCCGCAGTATAGAATTTCGATCTGTACATCGTGCGCGCCGAGCTCGCGTCTTTCAAATTGCCAGGGCGTTAGTGGGCTCTCTGCCGTTTGCGCCGCATATCCTTTTGCTGTTATCATAATATCATTTTATGATA
>NZ_JASATN010000042.1:0-12886 GCF_038440355.1 Dyadobacter sp. OTU695
CTGGATGCTTAGAAAAGGAAGATTCCTCTCCAAAGTACGCCACTTATTCCTGCTGAAAGTACGCCACTGAGCAGAGGGTTTAACCGTCCATTACCATATGTTTAGGAGTCACCTAACCCTATATGGAATGGCAAATAGACCTCTGAGCATGCATAAATTACGTCAGATACTTATTTTCCTTGAACGAGGCGTATCTATTCGCAGCATTGAAAAGCAAGTAAAAATATCCAGGAAGACGATCGGGTTGTATCAGCAGAAGCTGCTACGCACCGGCCTGAGCTTGCAGGAGCTTCTACTGGTGAAAGACCAAGACTTGGAGCGCCTGGTCACCCTCGAAAAGGTAAGCCCTCCAGAGGATGCTGATCCCAGAAAAGCTCATTTTTACAGTCAGATCGACTACTTTACCTATGAGTTAAAGCATCGTACAGGTGTTACACGGTTGGTCCTCTGGGAAGAATATATCAAGGAGAACCCCGACGGCCTGCAATACTCCAGGTTCTGTAAGCTTTTACAGGATCAGCTCAAAATTGCCCAGGCAACCATGCATTTTGAGCATCATCCAGCCAAGATGATGCAAGTGGATTTTGCTGGCGACCTGCTCTACTATGTCGATCCTTCAAGCGGTGAGCTGATCGCATGCCCTGTCTTTGTTGCGGTGCTTCCTTTTAGCGGCTACGGTTATGTGGAAGCGTTGCCAAATATGAAACTGGCACAAGTCGTAAAAGCGCTCAACAATGCGTTAGCTTACTTTGGAGGCGTCCCGCTCGGGGTTAAATCCGACAACATGAAACAGTGGGTATCGCGAAGTTCGCGTTATGAGCCTGCGTTTACCGATATGCTCGAACAGTGGGCCAATCATAACCATATCGCCTTGTATGCCGCCCGGCCGCACAAACCCAAAGACAAAGCAGCGGTTGAAAACTTCGTAAAAATCACTTACCGGCGCGTTTACGCCCAATTGCGCAATGACACCTTCCATAGTCTGGCTGCGCTAAATGCCGCCATTAAAGAGAAGCTGGCACTGCATCACCAGATGAACTTCCAGAAAAAGGCATTCAGTCGCCTGGAACTGTTCACAGACCAGGAAGCCCCGCATCTTCAACCCTTGCCGGAATCACCCTACCGGGTGCGGCACTACACCAAAGCCAAAGTCCAAAAGAACTATCATGTGGTCATCGGTGAAGACTGGCACTTTTACAGCGTCCCGTTCCGCTATATCGGCAAGGAGGTCAGGATTGCCTATTGCGAAGACACCGTGGAGATCTATCATGATAACCAGCGGATTGCCCTGCACAGAAGGAATTACCGGAGTCATGGATACACCACCCTGAAAGAGCACATGCCGCAAGCCCATCGGGTGGTGTCCAAACAACAAGGCTGGGACCCGGAATACTATCTGAGAAAAGCCAGTGAAAACGGCCCGTGCACCTATGAGCTCTTCAAAAAAGTCATGGACAGCAAACTGATCATCGATCAATCATATACGTCTTGCCTGGGCCTTCTCAGATTGATCAAGTCCTATGGGGCCATCCGGGTGGAAAATGCCTGTAAGCGTGCCTTGACAGGTTACAAGTTCAGTTACACCGCTGTGAAAAACATCCTGGACCATAACATGGACCGGCTTGAAGACATCGACAGCAAAGAATACCGCATTCCCGATCACCCTAATGTGCGGGGCGCATCCGCTTACCAAGAATAATTGTTTTACCATAACCTGTTCAAAATGAATACTGAAAACACCCTGGACCTTTTAAGGTCACTTAAACTGTCTGGAATGGCCAGACGCTATGAGTCCGTTCTCTCACTTCCCGTGCACGAACTGGTCGATGTCCATTCCCTGGTTGCGATGATCACCCAGGCCGAAGTCGAATATCGGCAGCATGCAAAGACCTCCAAGTATCTTAAAGCCAGCAAACTCCGGTATCACGCCCTGCCGGAGGATATCCTGTGCACCCCCGAAAGAGGAATTACAAGGGAACAAGTGCTTAGGTTGTCCGACGGAATGTTCATCGAAAAGGGGGAGAATATCTTGATAACAGGTGCTACCGGCTGTGGTAAAAGCTTTTTAGCCTGCGCCTTAGGCCGGAGCGCTTGTCTGTTGGGAATACGCACCCAATACTTTGGCATGAACAAGTTCCTGGACGCCTTGGCACAGGCCCGGCTCGACGGCACATACCTGAAATGGATCAGGGCTGTGTCGGCTAACAAGCTGCTGATCCTGGATGACTTCGGCTTAAAGCAACTGACCAATGACGCCAGAATCGCATTGCTGGACATACTTGAAGACCGCTATGGGAACGGCTCGACCATTATCACTTCACAGCTACCCGTCGACAGTTGGTACAACTTCATTGACGAACCTACGCTGGCTGACGCCATTATGGACCGGCTCTCCGCATCCGCTCACCGAATTGCTTTAACTGGAAAATCGCTGAGAAAAAGAAAAAATCACTAAGTTTAATCATCACTCTCGCTCAGTGATCTCAAGCCACTTTCAGGTGGCGTACTTTGCCCAGGAATTTTTGGCGACCATTGCTCAGGAACGCTGGCGTACTTTCGCAGGAATATCTACTTAGGGAAAGTGCGAAAACTATAATCGCTGCGCAGACGAAGATTATTATTTGGTGGATATTTTTTGCTGCTTGTAAACTTTCATTCATATTATAAAGGCGGTTTCTGCAAATTTAAACATTTGACCACCAGTATCAAATGCGTTACAATTGAGATATCGGAGCAAGGCTCCAACCGTCTAACCCAAGGAGCGCAACGTGAGTAAGTACATTGATAAGTTCAAGTACCCGTCCAACGGCTGCCTTGTGACAGCCACCACACCATTCCTCCTGTGCCTGATGTTCGGACCGCTATGTTTCCTGGATAAAGGGGAATTTAAACACTTCCAGTTGTCCGCGAATCTGGCGATCACGACCGCCAAAATGTTTTATATTTCATGGCTCCTTTACCCGTTCGCGGTGTAAGAGATCAACCACGAGCAATAGCTGAATAGCGGATGGGCGTCTATAAAGCCTTAACCATAATCATCCAAAGCAGAAAGCGGTAGGAATGACCAAGGGAAGAAAGACAGGAGTAGACAGTTCGTTACTACCTTCACCGGCACAGACGCATTAATCCGTGCGACAATATAACCCACTCTTTCACATTGGTATCTCTTGGAAAAATCAAGTTTGCAAGATCTGCCTCGTTAAGAACAAATTTCTTAGAGAGGTAGAAAAGGCGTTTCCGGAGCGCGATCGCCTACTTTCATGAGTTGCGGTCGTGCCTACATGGTCAGCGTAATGAGTATTTTACTAGTGAGCAGCAGTCGGTGTGCGCTAACATCGGGGAAATAACCCGCTCCGCACGTTCGACGTACTGGCGAAGAATTTTCCAAAAATTGGGTTTTCGATAAGTGATTCAGTCATTTGCGAAACATAGATTCTTTCGCAAAATTTCGATATCTATTACTGGAATTCCGGCGAAACAGGGCTCCGGAATATCCATGCTGATGGCTCATTCGCTGTGGTAAGGCATACTAAGAGCTGTAAACCCATTCCATGCTCGTTCGTTCGTCGTTCCACTTGGCAAGCCTGCGCTTTTTTCTGTATTGTGTTGACTGCGGCAGCCATGCCATGCTTGTTTGGCCCTGTCGTTCACCATTGCCTGATCTCGGAGCTTGCGTGCTTCGATATTCGAACAGCATGAAGTCAATAACTTAGCACGAAAAGGCTTAGTTGTATTGGAAAAGCGGCTCCCTTACAATCGTGAAACCACGGACGAAGTGAATCACGGACCAACTGGCATCGTTACAATTTCCCCATTTGGCAAAGATTTAGTTAGGGCCTGCTCAACTGCTCAAGATAAACCCTACTAATTTAATGCCGATCTTCATGTCAAAATACGCCTTTAGGCCAAATCAACGATACGCTGTATATAAAATTTTAAATGGCCGCCAAAAGACACGACAACTTCAAACGCTTTCGAACGAATTCAAACACTTTCAAACAGATTCGAATTTTTTAGAACGGGAACGACCAGTTTCGACCATGAGCGGTGGTTTCCTCCACAGCCAGCTATCGCCGGTACGTCGCAAAAATGCGACTCCCCGGCGGGCTGGCCATGGGAAAACCCCTGGACCCCTGCTATTCGCCTTCCGGCTCATAGTATAAAAGTACGCAACTGAGATGCCTTTTTTGAAAGTCCTGATCACCTCGTCCTTCATCCAGGTTGCGTACGGTCTCCAACACGATCGCCCTGCGCTTACAGCCACTGTTACGTTGCAAGATGTAAAGGGCTAATTAGTTAAGCACGGATATCAATGCATACAAATTGGTTGGACTAATCTAAAAGGCCGTCGGTTTTCAAACGTCGTGACAGCTTAAATTTGACATTGCTAAATCGACTTGAACCTAACCTCTCACAAAAATCAACTATCACTTCCGAACTATCGCCCCAAAAGCGAAAGACATGGGCGAGCTGTATCAGCTTTTCTTCGATTAGCGGTACTTCGCATCCCTCCGGATAATCTTGCGATTCGTAGCGTTTCAGGAGTTCCAGTCCCTGAGGTAGATACATCTTCATTTCATCAGAGGCTTTTTGGTCATAGAACCAATTGACTAAATGGAAGACGCAAGATTCAAGTCCGATAGGACTTTTCATCGAAATGCGGGTCATCACCTGGCGAATTTTATACTCGTTTTCCACCACTCGGTGATAATCCATAATTTCCCGAGAAAGTCGTAGAATGACCCAGTTGATATTTACCAGATCGTTTGACAACAATGCATCTATGTCGCTGACACCATCCATACTTTTTAGAAGCAATTCATTGACGAGTGACTGAATATCTCCTAAGTCCGGCTCGCCTTCGAGCACGGTGGCCTCATCCTCCAAAAACCATAACATCTCCATCAAGTTTGATCGAAAATCCACGAGCCCACCGATGGAATGCGTAGCCATAAAACGATTTATTCGGCCAAGTTCCTCCTTTAATTTTAGATATATTTCGCTAACCTGATTGCCAGTTAGACCGCTCCATGCATTTTGGCCTCTTAGCACCCTCAACTTGATAAACGGGGCTGGGCCGTAAACCCCTGGGCGGGTATCTGACAATCCAGTTCTGAACATTGCAGGATTGTTAGTTAACGAGTCCATCAGCCTTCCCCTTAGTTGAACATCTGATTTGTCCAGCAGAGATAAAATCACTTCGATGAGCACTGGCTCGATAGAAGTGAAGTCCATGCTTTCCAGCAATGATACAAGCTGAACCTTGTCCTTTTTGTTCAGGAAAATAGAAATGTTGCCAAGTACGATCAGATAATTGAAGTTAGATTCTGCAAGAGTGATAAGATTAGCTATGAGGTCATTATTGATACTTTCCCTGATGGAGTGCGCAGATTCCTTGTAATATGGATTGAGCTGAAGATAGTAGGTGCAACTGACAATTGCTGAAATGGCTTCTTTCCCTGTAAGAGAAAGACAATCTGCCAATATGAGCTTGCCTGTTTCTAGGTTTTGATCGACTGGCAAAGATTTTGCAATAAAATGCATCTCTGGAGTCCGTGTGTCGTTCAAAGGCGCTACTAATGCTACGGCTTTTTTCCACACAACAGTCAATAGCTCATCCCAAAGTCTATTGTCTACGGCAACAATAAACTCACCAAGAAAGAAAAGGGAGTTAACCTTAATCCTGGCTGGTGTGTCTTCTGACGAATATGCCCTTATTAAACTCTGCAAAATGCGTTTATGATAGAAATCTACCTTTTGCTCGTAGGCATACTCTTGTCCTAGTCGTTTCAAATAAGGAATATCCTCATATTGAATTGCAAAGAAAAGGACAGGAACGGGGTAAAAAGCCAAGCTTGCGACAACGGCCGGGAACATTTCCTGAAATCCATAGAAGTTTGACCGTCCGGTGGACAGAGGATAGCCAGACTCGATTAGTAATCCAAAAATTTGCAGTGATGAACGCTCTTTGGAAACACTGGTCAGGTGCAGACCATCGCCGGAAATAAATTTATTATTCCCTCTGGTTTCAATACGTGCCTTGCCGGGATGTATATCATGCAATAGTGTCTTGATCATTGCCGAGATAGGTCTAAGGCCATCGAACTCCATTTGGTTGTACATTTCTCGTAAGCGTTGCTCACGGCCAAAGCCTGCCAAGAAAATTTGAAGTTCGATTCCTAACAAATTCTCTTGAACAAGGCTAACATCTGCATCCTGTAACTGTTTCTTTGCAGGTTCAATATCGAGATTAATCTGCAGCCCTGCTTTAACGATGGCCGCATAGTCCTTGGCATCCCAGCCCTCTAGACAGGCCCCCGCTTCTGTAAACTTAAATTCAAACAGGTTCCCCAAAATCAACATTTGCTGTTTAACATCCGATGAGAGATTGTCCGATCGATCGACCAAGTGTTTTAATGTACCAAAGTCCTCCGCCCACAATGCATTAAACACTTGCAACCATTGGAGGTCCTGGCTGGAGGTCTCATAGTCGTTCAGGCGCTCTTCAATTTTCGAGGCAAGCATCGGTTGTTCGCTAACCAAAGATCTGAAGGGGATATGTATATCTTTAAGACATGCTATGGCTGTGTCCAGCAAGTCATCAAGTCGATCTGGATGCAGTGCAAGAATTTCGTCGAAGCTTTGCAGGTATAGGTGTTTTGTATACGTAGAGGCCGATTGTATCGATGTAACCCTATTATATCTCCTGTTCGTCGCAACAATCGCCTTATTTTTGTCGAGAGAAGAAAGATCAATTTTGGTGTTTTTGTCAAAATAGAAGGGTAGACTCCTGAATGACTTATCGTACTCGTCTCGGAAGAGTTTCTCGGCGGCGAGTTGGGAAGGGTTATATGGAGCGTTTTCACCGAGATAACCTAAAAAGGCGGCAAGAATGTTACGATAACTTTTGGGCAATAATTTTTTGCCACAATGCGTTGACAGCAACTCAAGCATTTGTGGGCTAGAAAGTGGAATGTGTACGATTTGATGATTGTGATAGAATTGTTGTTTATAGTGGGGTGTATCCCCGTCCCCCGCAACATCTATCAGAAATATTTTACCCACTTTGTCGGCATTGGGGCCCCTTTGAATGACGTCTCGTACCCAGGAAACCCAAGCGAGGAAATTTGGGTCATCGCCAGAAAAACCTATCAGCATAAAATAGTCTTGCAGTAGCGAAATTCGCATCAACTGAGTAAATGCTTCATGCTTTCCTGGGTAACTTTCATAATCTTCGTTCGAAATGACATACCGCTTATGTATATCACGGTCAAATGAAAAGTACTCTCTATCTGATTCAATAGACCCGTGCAGCTTAACAATATTGCGATGTTTTTTTAAAGATAGCTGTGACGAATCCGACACCAAAGCATAACAATCCTCGAGAGAGCGCCGATATTGTGAACGAGTACTCGACAAATCCTCGATATCTGTGATTATCCGTTTCAATTCTCTTTGTAAGTCATCGCGTTCCTTACGTTTTTCATTTGGATCCTGGTCCTCAATCTTCAATGCGATTGAACTGTTTAACAGCGATGGTTCTAGAACTTCATCCTCTTCTATAGATACTTCATCATTTAAGTTATCGAGTTTAATCTTCAATTCTTCATATCTGGCTAACAACCTGGATATCTCAACATCTAACTCCTCTATTTTCTCGGCAATTTTTTTACTCGATTTCTTGTCCACACAAAATTCCAGGAGATTATCGTAGTTCGTTGTATAGATATTATTCCAAGGAAAATTAACTAGTTTCCTGTGAAGGGAAAGCGAATCGGGCGCTAGCTCTATTAATTCCCTATTTCTTCCACAAACATATTGGAGATACTCACGGTCATCCTTTGTGACTGCAATAGGAGTATTTTCTTCAATAAAGGAATCGATTGACTCTCGAACACCCTTATGTCGAATAAATTCAGAGACCACCTTCAAGTATCCAGTGCTCGTAATATAATTATCGACCTCGGCTGTGAAAAACTCCGAGAATTGACTGTCGCCCGCGGTTATCGAATAGTCCATTTTTAATCCCCGAAACCGGGCTAAAATGTTGTCAGTCTGGAATATAGGTACTAATTTTCTAAGTAATTCATTCCAGGAAAGGAAGTAATCGTCACTTACGTTCTTGCTGAAGCCGGCACCTACCAAGACTGACATAGTCCTACTTCTTAAACGTTCACGCAGAACTGGAAGATGATTTGATGGTTCGTCAGTGCTCATTGATATTAATATTAGATGCCAATAGTGTTAGATCGCCGGTTAAGGTAAATCTTGTTGATGATAATAATGCTGTGTAAGATTCCGCGCTTCTGTATAATTAATATGCTGCCAGTCAAAAAAAGCTGTATATCTGTTCTGTATAGCTATAATAGGCTATTCGCAAACATGCTTTACGAATTTTAGCTTTATGTCTCGTACTGCCGAATTCGCTAGGTTCGGATGCAAGGATTATAGATCTCCAATAAATAACATACGAACCGATGGCTTGCATTCAGGAAAGAAAGCGAGATAGCTAATCTATCTGTTGAGATTCGCTTCCTCTTTCTTTAGCAAAATATGAATCGACCTCCGCCTTCGATGCGTAGAAATTAAAAAGAAAACCCACAAATACGAAAAATAAGACTATTTGAGTCACTGCTAGGAATTGTGCAAGTACGGTCTGTGGGAAGATGTCTCCGTATCCGACAGTAGCTGTTGTTACAAAGCTATAATACACGGCCTCAAAATTGTGGTGCAACGGCCTGTTGAAGAAACAGTGGTCATAATAATTGCAATTTGCATATATAACAGAGAAATCTAGTGCAACTTCAATGTAATTGCAAAATATATTAATTATTGAGCGCCTATATGTTATCGGTCTTGCATTTAAATCTGAACAAAAAATAAGGTAGTTTAGATAAATAACCGTGTCAATTAGTAAGTATCCAACAAGATAAGGAGCCCACGCACGAATGAAGCCACTCGTAGACAATAAGAAGATAGGTATTAATATTTTGGCAATTACCAAAATATCAACGCCGATTTTTCTCCCCAGGAGGCCGAACCGTCCGGAAATGTGTTTCACATATAATCCTATGGAAATAAACTGAAAAATCGTCAAAAATAACCTATACAACCTTTCAATACCAAAATCGTTGTATGTTTCATTTCTCCAAAGTCTTGCTAAGTTTCTTATTTGATTTTGAATGGCCGGCTTAATATCCTTCTTGGGCCTGTCATTTCCCAGTAATAGAATTTTTATTTTATCTTTGAGCATTTTGTAAAGTAACTTTAAACAAAATTCATGTAAAAACAAATTACCGAAGAAAAATCGAATGTAAAAGATGATTGCGACAAAGCCCCATCTTGGCATCGATCAACCGTCCTTCCGCAGTGATTACGGAAATTCACTTAAACGGAAGACGCGAAATGTAGATCTCTGGATTAAGACCATGAGTTTCAAGTTGATAGTGAAAAGCGGAAGCCCACTCCTCTGGTTTTTGAACTTTTGGCCCAAAAGTGATTTTTGTAATGCATTTAGTTAATGGAAATGTTTTTATGTACACTTTAGGTGGTGAGAAATTTAGATCTATTTCCTTCTTGAATAACCCGCCTCTTATTATTATTCGTATCTCTTGTTCATGTTTATAATCATCAGTCTTAATTAAGTATTTAATTTGCGCGAGAAGAGAATCCAAATGATACAGTTTTTGCGGGTCCTTTCTGAACTTTTGCGAATAGTCTGTAACGAGGGATTTTAGTGTGTTTAATTTGGCGGTTAATTCGCTGTTTTGATCTTCCGTCAGTCCCGGTACTATAAACGAAGAGCTACTTGCAGAATAGTAGGATACCCTATAAAACACAAAGTCTTGATCGAAATTGGACCAGTATGAGGAAAATGTTCTTTTTGAATAATCAGCTCCTTCATCATATGCCAAATCGTTAAAAGATTCTAATAACTTGTCGGAGTCGATAGTAATCGAGCATCCCTGAGCTTCTTCCATTCCTTCTTTACCATACATCCTCCAAAGAGTCAAGTCATTAGTGCCGCTTTCTTGAACAAAGCTCCCTATGAACCATTTAGGGATAAATTTTTTGTCGATGACGCGTTCGAACAATCCATCGGTTTCAACCGGTATATTAAGGAATCGAGAGAGTTCTGTACCTTCCGAAGTGTCATTTAGAAACGTACCTTCCGATAGTCTAAGCGGACTTTCTTCCACAATTAGACTTTTAGCTACCGACAAGCTCGTAAAGTGAGAAATGGTTAGTCCCTCGGTTGCTAGCAAGGTTCGTACCTTGTGTACCATCTTGGCGATGTCGAATAGAAGGCTATTTTGTAGGTATTTCTCGTATTCATCGTGATATATTTCTACAAGCACGCCAAAATATGAGTTAGGATCAAAATTGACTGCCCAGGCTTTTGAAAAGTCGGAGTAGGCTAATCGTAGATGATCGCTTATTTCCGATTGCTCATCATCCATTGCTAATTTGCTGTATACTACGGCACGGTTGTAATGGTGTCCGTAATTTTCCCTATCGTATTCAATTGCCTTAGTAAAGGCTGATATCGCGCCATGTAGATCTTCGACCGCTCGAAGAGAATTTCCAAGATAGGAGTAGCCAGTGGCCAGATTAGACTCGACTATTTTCGATCCGTCGCGTATGAAATCCCTATAAAATACGTCAACAGCTTTTTGGAAAAAGGAAATTGCTTTTGTCTGATCCTTCTTTATTTGATAACATTTACCCAAATGGAGGAAGGCAGTAGCGTTTTCGGAGTTGGATGCGATAACAAGCTCAAAGTATCTTATTGCGAGTTCTATCTTTTTCCCTCGTTGATATACGATAGCTAAGTTTAACATTAAATCCTCAGTTCTCTGATGAATTCGTATTGCTTCAAGTAATATTGAAATAGCCTCATCAAGATTATTGATACCTTGATATGCTTCACTTAATAGTATAAATAAGTTCTTGGATTTACTATAGAAGAGCCCATTACGAAGAGTGGAAATAGCTTCTTCGTACTGATGTACCTTCAGATAGGCATGCCCCAATGGTTCATAGGCTGCATCATAGTCAGGTGCAATGTCGATAGCGATTCTGAGTGAACGAATAGCAAGATCGAATTCGCCGTTATTAAAGTTTTGTATGCCGTGTCTATAATGTGATGTAAGATACCTTGAACTAGTTTGAGTGAGCTTTTTGTTTTTAAATCGACGCTCGTCCTGCTCGAACAATCGGCAAAAGGATCGAGCAGCAGGGTGTTTGGGATTTTTTGATAGTGCCTTTTGGGCCACTTCATCGCATTCGAAGAATCTACCGGCTTCGTTTAGTGCTTTCGCAAATTCCACAAGTACACTTGCACTCCCATTTTGTGGAAGGCCTTCGGTATCATAAAGCCGCGTTACTTGTATGTAATTGCCTTTTGTGTTAAGATCTCTAAGCGTCCTGAGAAGCTCATTCGATGTCATTGTTAAGTACGGTCAGAGGGTGATAATTTGCGTCAAAATAGAAGTTTTCGCTCTCATATACAATATACGATTGATCGAAGCCGAACGAGTTCCGAGTGAGACAGCCTCGCAGAGCCAGATCCAAATGTAGCACAGCGGCGGGGCCGCGTGATACATTTGTACATCTGGCCTACCACGGAAAGACAGGTGGTTGCGCCTGATCTTCACCATGTCTGAACCAGCTGGATTCCGTGCCCGACAAACATGTTTCAGCCTTAAATGGTCACCAAAGATCTGAATTCGGGAAGTAAAGGGAAATATAGTCCTAATTAAGTCTTTAAGCCCGATTGGAGCAAAAGGGCTCTTTTTGATGCTTTTCCTGCTGCTTTTTGCTCAATTAGGATTCTTTTACCTCATAAGCGACCTTCTTGTGATAGATTGGTTAGACTGAGACCAAAATGAAGGGCCAGATCTTCACCTCGAACTCTAAGATTCATCCCCATAGGAGTCAATAAATTTTTTCTTACAAGCCCCTCTCACAATTATGGAGGGGTTGTAAGAAAAAATTTAAAGTCTGCTGAAATTGTTTTGAGTAACGATGGCCATAGGGTGCAAACAAGAAGTGCGCTATCTAGCTAATCGCGAATTGGCAGCGTGTAGCTACTTGCCACGTTTTGCCCACTACATTTGGCGGGTATCCAGCGAGGCATTTTCCCAAAAGCATTACGGACCTTTCGAGCGAATTGAGAACTAACCGAGCCATTGGCTTTAATGTGGCGAACAACAGCTTTACCAGTGGATGTAATTGTAAAAGCAATCGTTATTAAGCCAAGCTTTTCAAACTCTTCTGCTGTGATATCAAGCTCTTTATTGATATAGATGTAGAACTGGGAAATGCCGCCAGGAAAAGATGTATTAACTTCTGGCGCTGAGTACACTATTTCCTTGACCTGGGAATCATATTTACCTTTGCATAATACGTCTTGACAAATGCCGGTGCCAGGTGAAAGTGAATGGCAATAGAAGACACAAATTATAAGCCGAAGCATTTCGATTTCACATTTTGCTTTGGATTCATCAGTAAAAAAACGCAAGACTGAAATCATTTTGAATCGCCAAGCAATCGCCTGAGTAGCTCGACTTTTTCTTGTTCGGAAGCAAGTAAACGTTCATAAAGCTTTTTGTTTTCATCCAAAGCCTCGACCCACTTTTCAATAGGATTAAAGTTGATGGTGCAGTTGTTGTTTATCGACCCTGCATTATCATTCAAGGTACTGGCAATAATGTTTATTGCCGCTTCTTCGCTGAAGTTTTTGATTGCGTCTGCCGGAACCCTGAGTATTTGGGCAACCTGGTCTAAGATTTCTTGTTCAACGACTTCCTTCTGTTCAAGTAACGAAACGCGCTTTTGTGACCAGTCATCGCCAAGCTGAAACGCCAATCCCTCCTGCTTAATA
>NZ_JASATN010000043.1:0-12119 GCF_038440355.1 Dyadobacter sp. OTU695
GGCCACGGCGCCATTGATCCCGGCCTGTTTGACCAGACCGATCGTGCGAAGTCGAGTAAAGTTCAATCAGGATTATCATTAAAAACTGTAAGGTTTTTCCAGGACGACACATTCAAAACATCCGAGCAAATACAGGACGGGGCCAGGTCCGATAATGTTAACAATCAAAGACCAAATACCACGAAATCAACGAGCATAAAAAGGGAAATCCGGCGGCAAATCCATTTAATTCAAGAGCTATCCAAGCCGGATAATCAACAGATCACAGCAGCACTGATAGACTCATTGCGAAGAAAATAGCCAATCATTAACAGCACCCATTTTTCATCCCGAAGCCGCCGAACCACTACGCGCAAGCGCTTTGATGGCACATGTCAAGTCTCTGGGCCTCTCCTATCACAATCTGACTATTAAGACGTCCAATGAAATGGTAACCCTTGAAGGGGAAGTTGCCAAACAAGAAGATTCAGAAAAACTTGCATTGGCAATTGGCAACGTAGAGGGGGTTGAGTTGGTAGACAACCGCCTGCTTGTAGCCGCTCCGGCACCGGAAGCCCGATACTACACCGTTGTAAAAGGCGACACACTTTCCGAGATCGCCCTTAGCTTTTATGGAGATAAGACAAAGTACAATCACATCTTCGAAGCCAACAGGCCCATGCTTTCCAGTCCCGATCTGATTTATCCTGGCCAGGTACTACGCATCCCAAGATTATAAAATGCTATGAATTCAAACACCACATTTCGCAAATGTAGTTGTTTGAATTCATAGCATTTTACCTACCAATTTAAAAAAAAAAACTTTCACCAAATACCTAATAAATCGTAAATCCAAACCTGAATATTCAGGATGGATATCGAAATAATATTGTTAGCTCAAATAACCATTCCTGTTACTATAATAATCAATATGCAAGATGAAATCCTCCAATATTTTCGTCTACCTGGAACTCACCAAGTTTACCCAGAATTTGTCCCTAGAGGTGAGTTCAATTAAATCAGAGCTGATTGCCCAGCACGCCTATTCAAAATCATTCCCTCCAATCTATTCTCGGATTATCTATCTGCCGACTGGAATTCACTATGTGAAAAAGTCAACAGACTCGGGCATGTGGTTGATTCGGGGGGACGCGTGGTTGTCAACAACATTAAACATACGATCCAAAACATGACCGACACCGAATGCTTTGAGATAGCACTGAGCCTTCAGGCGCTTCAACAGAAAGTCGCCGACGAGTTTCGTTAAGCGATCGGATGCAAGTTTAAAACGAACGCCCCAAGCTTTCACAATGAAAACTTGGGGCGGGGCAAACCTGATAGCAAATGGATTAATTGGGAGTCAGTAAGGCTAATTTACCTTCATCTTCCTTAATTTTCTCCCTGAGCGAGTCCACATTGCGACGCAGCTTCGCGAGGTTATCCGCCGCTTTTCTTGCCCGCTTGGCATCACGACTGGCAGCGGATGCAGCTTTGCTGGCCTTTCTGGCCAATTGTTTGTCTTGAGGGTCGGTACTCAGTTCGCCGGCGGCCACCTTATTCTCCTCTGCTGATCGTTGGGCACGTTCGGCTTTACTGGCTGTTTCATCGACCGCATGTGGGATTTGATTCTCAAGTTTGGCGAGTTCAATTTTGCTATCGTTCAACCGCTTGTTTAGCGCCAGAACCTTTTTTTGGTCATTTAATGCCTTCAATGAATCCTGCGAAACGACCTGGGCTGAAACCCTGCTATACGACAGTAGGGCCAGCAACACATAAAACACAAATGCAATTCTCATATAAAATTTGAAAAATATAATAAAAAGGATGCGCTACATCCCATCCCAGGAGATAGCCGGAAAACGATAAGAAATGTTAAAGAAACAACCCGGCGATCAACCGTGCCGGGCTGTAAAACCTCTATCACTATGTTCTATATACGTTATGCAAATTCTATTTCCTGACTTATACAAATCTTGCTGATTCAGGCGAATCCATCGCAGACAGATACCGCCTGTTACAGGACATTTCTAGGTATTTTAAAGGTGAATTCTGTCCGGTTGGTCGTAGATTAGAAACAGGATTGCCTTTCCACGCCTGATCAAGGTGGGGGAACGCTGCTTTTGGGAAGGCATGACTCCATGTATCAGACGGTTACAATTAACCCTTGCAAAAAGCGCAAAAAAGAATGCCTTTAACGGTTAGTACTTCCCCTATGATACCTATCTTAGGTACCATTTTGCGATGATCAATTAAACGGTGAGCAAATCAGAGATTAGGAGTGAACGTCCCAATAAATATTTTAATCATTGAAGATCACGACATTGTCGTTTGGGCTCTGGAAAGAATGCTCACAAAAGCGATCGAAGGCGCCGTGATTAAATCAGCCCCCAATTTTGACAGGGGCCTGCAAATTCTGTTGCAAAGCCCTGTCGACCTGGTCATTTTGGATATTGGTGTGCCGGGAGGAAATACTGTCGAGACAATTCAGTATCTGAGAAATGTGCAAGCAGAAGTAAAAGTATTGATTCACACCGGTTTGCCCGAGAAAGAATTTGCAGCTGCATATCTGATTGCCGGAGCGAATGGCTTTGTCTCAAAACACGCAGCATTTGAAGATGTCCTTGAGGCGTGCCAAACCGTGTTGAATAACGGAAAATATATCAGTAACTCTGCTCGCGAAACGATCGAAGGTAACACAAAATAAAAGCCTGCAAAATCATAATGGTTACCTTATTCCGATGCAATGGCCTAGAACCCTGCTATTGACCAGATAGGTAAATAATTTATACTCTTACTTTCGCTGCAAGGTCTTTCACATTTTTCACTTTCAACTTCCTGAAGATGTTTGCCCGGTAAGTGCACACAGTACTTTCCATGATATTCATCACCTGTGATATTTCCCTGGTATTCAACCCCTGCAAAACCAAATGCATAACCTCTTTTTCCCTGGGTACCAGTTTGGGCTCGAAGGGTAAAGCAACGGGGATGGCTGCCAATAACATCCTGTGCACATTTTCACTGCCGTAACGCTTGCCGTTCAAAACAGTAAAAATAGCTGTTTCGATCTGCTGACGTTACAGCCTTTAAAGCCGCTTCTCCATCATGCAAGCTGCTAATATGGGTTACCTCGGATTTGCCATCTAATTCCCGTATTATTTCACCCAAACTAAGTTGGTACAGAAACACATCGTCGATGATCAAAATCTTGCTCATTATTCTCAATAGTCAGTGATTTGAAGCATGGTCCTGGTGGATGGAGCTCGGCAGGCCTGTCCAGAGCTCTGGATGGGCCTGCATTATTCCGCGCTCCGCTAGTGTGTGCGAATAGTGCTGTATGCTTTCAGACAAACTTTATTTAACATCTTGCTTTAAACCAACCTTTCAAGCATTTTAACTCTGACTAACAAGTCGTTATCCAATAGTTAAAGTCACGCCACCTAGCACTTTTCCTGCTTCTGCTGTAAATGGGTTTGCAAAGTTAATTGCGACCAGCGCATTTCTGATTGGCTAAGATGCCAGTTCAAGTCGAAATGAATTCTAGTCAAATATCGAATTATAGCTTGTATAGATTTTAATCTACATACCATAGTTTTGTAGCGAAGCATCCGGAGGATCAAATACATTTACCTATGAACCAATTAACTAGAATACTTTTAGTAGACGATCACGAACTTGTTCTATGGGCTCTCGTAGCGATTATTAGAGAAAA
This sequence comes from Dyadobacter sp. OTU695, assembly GCF_038440355.1. Lineage (NCBI taxonomy): Bacteria > Pseudomonadati > Bacteroidota > Cytophagia > Cytophagales > Spirosomataceae > Dyadobacter > Dyadobacter sp. OTU695. Next base: position 3,689 of record NZ_JASATN010000043.1, read on the forward strand.
GCTCCCGGACACCCAGGTACTTTCCGCGTCCACTTTTGATCAGGGTCTTGAGACGATTAAAAATACCCCCGTGGATCTAATCATCCTGGATATTGATGTGCCTGGTGGCAACAGTACCAAGATGATAGAAAAGCTCAAAAGTCTCCGCGCCGACATCCGGGTACTTATACACACTGCGATGGAAGAAGAAGATTATTCTATCAAATACCTCACAGCGGGTGCCGACGGCTTTCTGTCAAAGGCCTCTCCGCTACCCACCGTCGCAGAGGCAATACAGACTGTTCTCAGGGGAGAGAAATACATGAGTCCGAAAACCCAAAATTTGCTTGCCAACAGTTACCTCAAATCAGTCACTAATCCGACAAAACCCAAAGAAGCATCGACAATCACGCCACGGGAGGCAGAAATTATCACATTGCTCTTGCAAGGAAAGTGGACCAAAGAAATTGCATCCCAGCTTGGCATCAAATGGAGCACGGTCAGTACCCACAAGCTAAGCATCTTTGAAAAGTTTGGAGTCACCAACGTAATTCAGCTCTACAAGAAAATTTTGCAAGACTATCCGGATCTGATTGATGTAAGTACGACTCAGGTCAAGCCGAAATCCTGACAACGTAGTACCCCTCGCTGTCTAAGTTGGGTACAGGTATGTACCCCCAAAAGAAGTAAACTGCATATGAAAAAACTATTAATATTTTTGCTTGCCTTATGTGCTGGTTCCTCGAATACTTTATACGGGCAAGTTGGATATTCTGTCAGTCAGTTTACCGCAGACAACGGGTTACCACAAAATAGTGTAAAGGGGATCTCTTCGGATGATGATGGCTTTATCTGGTTGGCGACGGAAGATGGTCTGGTCCGTTTCGATGGTCACCATTTCGAAGTTTTCAATAGTTCCAATCTAAACATTTCCAGCAACCGTGTCGCCAGTATACGCAGTTCTGTACGGACTCACAAGTTAAAAGCATTGGACCGCCCTGAACGAGTCAAGGTCGCCTACGCAAGGTTTTGGCCACACTACTCGGTAAAGATTGAAGCGGGCCATGCTACCGCAGATTCAAACTATTACCCTAACCGCGATCGGCGCATGCTTTCGTTAGGGCTGGATATCAATGATCTGAACGACATCACCTACGTTGTGGGCCTTCCCGATCTGCTGTATTCGGATTCGACCGGCAATGACCACCACATGATTATGGCCGGCGGTGGTGAAGGTAATTTTTTCATGATTACTAAAAATAAAATCGCCTACTACCAGGATTGGAAAAAGCGCTACCAACGCCCGAGCGCTGGCAGTCAACTGTGGAATTACTTTTCGATTGGGAAAAAACTATATTACCGGATCGGTCAGGGGAATTATATCCAAATATCTCAGAGCAAGACCTCGCATTTCGCTCTTGCCCCAGCCGTAGAAGACCCGTCGAAAGACCACCAGCAAACCAAGCGACAGAAATTCTATTGGAATGGCAACTCCGAACAAGCCTTTCTTTTCTCCGGCAAGAACTTATACATGTTGGTCCAGCAGGGAAATGGCGATCTTTCCGCGAAATTGCTGGTGGAGGATTTTAACCTGCATGCATTGGGTGTCGATGTAATCTATTTGGATAATGTTTCTCAAAAAGTGTTTTTGGGCAGCCGGGTAAATGGACTTTTCGTGTTGAGCAAAACACAATTTACTCCCGTGGTAGTCAAAGGAGAGGTGGGAGAAAATGTGTTTTACGCACAAGTCCCCTACTCCGCAAGCAGTGTGATCACGCCGACGGGCATTATTATCGGAAAGGGTCCGGTTCCCAGCCAAACCAATCATAAATTTGTCAGCCAGATCGCAAAGATCAATCCTTTCGAGAAGCGAATTATGCTTAAAAGTCGAAATGGCACAATCTGGACCAAACGTTATCAAACACTGCTTCGCATTGATCAAAAATCACTAAGACCCGATCAGGTGTGGACTTTTGAAAATGAAATCACGGCCCTATGTGAGGGCACGGATAATGATATCTGGATCGGTGTAATCAACAAAGGTTTGTACAGAGGCCAAACAGCAGCGGACAAGATTCGACCAAGGTTAATAAAAGGCCATGCTCTGACAGAAATCACTTGTCTGGAACCTGGCGGTGAAAGTGAAGTACTTGCGGGCACCTCGAAGGGACTTTACCGGGTAAATACGCTCACAGAAACGAGCTCGCTCATAGAAGGCACCCGTGGAATTCACATCAAAAGCATACATCCGTCAGATAACGGTCGGGTGTGGATAACGGGCCTGGAAACCGGGTTGATGCTCTTGACGGCTGACGGAAAGCTAACCCGCTTTCCCCTGGATCGGAAACGCTACCTGGCGAGTTCTCACTGCGTAGTTGAAGATGGGTTGGGATATCTATGGGTTACCACCAACAAGGGATTGTTTCAGATCAAGAAAAACGATCTGCTTGTATACGCACAGAAATACTCGGGCAAAAGCAATATTACAAGTTATGGCACAACAAGGCGTTACACTGGTGGGCTTTACTACCATTATCACGCAAAAGATGAAGGATTTAACACCAATGAATTTAATGGGGAATGCCAACCCTGCGGAGTCAAGTTGGCCAGCGGATTTATATCGCTACCCTCACTAAATGGCCTGATTTGGTTTCAGCCAACTGAAATTCGTCGCCACCTGCCTGACGAAAGGATTATTCTAAGTGCAGTGGAAGCCAACGGAATCCCGGTTAGCTATTCCGGCGAGACGATCGATTTCCCGCAGAATGTGGAAGATGTGAGGCTATATTTCGCCACGGCCTATTTGGGTCATAAAGACAACCTAAATGTTTCTTATGCCGTCGTCAAACGCTCCGAGACCGTAGCTCCATCTGATTGGATACCTTTGGAAACCGACGAGCTTACTGTCAACCTGACCGGCCATTACTCGGGCGAATACTCGCTCTTTGTTAGAAAAAACAACGGTTTTGGCCTGGATAATTATGAGATTAAACACATCGGGCTGAATTTTTCCGAAAGATGGTATGAAAACATCTGGATTATCCTGGCTATCAGTGTTGCCATAATCGCGTTAGTCATCTTGGCTACTTTTGCCTATAACCGGCATAGGCTAAGATCCATGAGACAAAAGAATACCGAATTGGAAGAAGTAATAGCTGTCAGGACCGATAAATTGAGCAGAAGCTTGGAAGATCTGGAGGCCTCACGCAAAGACATGGATCAACAGATTTATTTACTTTCCCGAATTGTTGCCTCTATCAGTCATGACATACAATCTCCACTCAGATATGTTTCGTTTGCCTCCAAAAGAATTCCCGACCTGGCCGAGTCGAGCCAGATCGATGAAATTTCCAAAGTCGGTTTAATGGTTTCAAATATGTCCGACCGGATGGGTTCAATGCTCGAACAACTGGTCAGTTTCGCCAGAGCACAGCTTTACGGCAAAAAAATGACGTTCGAAACTGTTAACATCTATCAATTAATTCAGGAGAAGTATGAACTCTTCCGGGAAACAGTGCACACCAATGCAAGCGCGTTTTACAATGAAATTCCCGAAAACAAACATGTTGACGCAAGCTATCAGCTGCTTTCTATAATCATTCACAATTTGCTTGATAACGCTACAAAATATACCTTACGGGGAGAGATTCGCGTGTATCTGAACAATTCTCAACCTGACACCAAAGAGATTATTATAGCCAACACAGCTACAAATCTGCCCGAGGAAATACTTGAACTTCTTACGTTAGAAGACAACGATGCGGCTATCGAAAAGTTTTCTAATTCGAGCCAGCTAAAAGGCTTGGGATTGTTAATTGTTAAAGAAGTAGCTACCCTGGCCAACATTGCCGTTTGGGTTAGCCAAACTGATTACATTCGTTTCCATCTGCGTCTGCCCAGGCCCGGCACACTGGTCAAAAGTCAGACAGAGACTGAGTAAGATTGAGGAAAAAGCTTACTGATATCGACCTTTTCTGCTAATTCAAGAATGTCATTCACCTGCATTTTTCGAAAAATATTCGACTTGTAAAAATTGATACTGTTTACATGTATTTCCAGCATTTTCGAAATTTCCTTCGTGGTTCTGCCTTCCAGGATTAACGGCAATATCTGTCTTTCACGTTTTGTGAGTGCTTCTTTGACTTTGCTTTTCAGCTCAGTCCTTATCAGCAATCTATCATGTACCCTGTCACTGAGGTAACGGTTTCCATTGATAACCGTTGAAATAGCAGTTAAAATTTCTTCCTTTTCGGCTGTCTTAACGACAAAGCCACTGGCTCCCCGCAGAATATAATGTTCGGCATACAGTAGCTCATCCCCCGTCGAGCAGATCAGCACCGCCGTGGAAGGAGCAATGCTGCGAATCATTTCCATCATCTTTATTCCCGAGTATTCATCCATCAAAACTTCCAGAATGACCAGATCAAACTGATCAGAAACCAGCAGTTTAAGTGCCTCCTTAAAATTCACGGCCTCAGTAACGCCAATTTCCCCGCTTAGTTCTCTAATTACTACCCTTAGGCTTAACCTCATCAAAAATTGGTTGTCTACAATTAAAACTTTTTTCATCTTCTGATTTTCTGTTCGCGATTGAATCCTGCTCGATTCAAGCAAAGTTAAATGGGCTCCAGGCAAAAATGTGCCGCTGAAATGCGGCGATGCGCAGGTAATTGATTCTAGACGATTCTCGAATAATAGCTATTCCCTTTCCTGGAATTCCGCAATAGCTTTGTGCCCAAATCCAGATGGCCTTTTCAAGGCCATGACGAGTTCATCAACCAGGGCCGCGACTCCCAGCTTGGTACACCTGCTGCCGTATGGCTCAGCTATTGATCGGCGACAGGGACTCGGAAGGTAAAGCTAGATAATACAGGACTGGTGTTTAATCCCGTGTAAAGCCATGTTTTAAACGGGATTGTTTAAGAACATCAGGCAATCACTATCAAAACCCCGGTCAGCAATACAAAATCAAATTTCGTATATACATATACGTTAAGACATATCGTCGCCTTTGAAAGAACTTGTCTTAGTCTAGACGAGCACGTTGAGTATCACATCAGAATAACCTCCTCCCCCTGGCAGGAGGTTATCTTGTTTCTAGGCAAATCGAATTAGAACAGGGATATCTTATCGTCTTAATTCTATTATTCCCTCGAACAGGTTCGAGACATACGGACCCTGGATTAATTTACCTTTGTCAACCTGCGTGATGGTTGAGTATATTCCGAGACCAAAGATCTGAGCGCTAGAAAGCCAATTATTGAAGTACATCCAAAAATTTTTTGCAACAAGCTAAGCCGTCGGGATACCCTCAATCCATATTATACAATTAGTTTTATCAGCACTCTCAATAGCCTATGCACCCTGTACAAACCATTGTCGATCAAGTTAAGATATTGCGCCAGGCAGCGGGCATTTCCCAAAAAGAAATGGCCGGAAAGATCAATCTGGACGTTACCAACTACCGAAAATTGGAGGCCGGCAAGCGAAAACGGCTGGACCTTCATCAGTTACTGGTGATCGCGGATGCGTTGAAAACGGCGCCTGAACAAACCTTGGTACCAATTACGCAAAATCGTGCGTGGTCAGCCCAACCTGATATTGCATTAGCCGAATCGATGGATTTCACCAATGAGAAGTATCATTACCAGGAGGTGATCACCTTACTCCGGTCGATTATCGAAAAGCAGCATAACATCATTGCCGAGCTTAATAAGCTCTCCAACAATAGCCAAGGCTACAAAACTTGATTTTTATCAGCAAAGCCAATTTAAATCTTACCACCACAAAAATGTCCAGAGAAGACCTTATACGAAAACGTATCCGAAGCCTCCGGGAAGCAGCCGGAATGTCACAAGCCGATCTAGCTTTTAAGCTTGGAATCGACGAGAGAAGTTACGCAAGGCTCGAAAGAGGCGAACGTAAACAGCTCGACTTGCACTTGCTGATCGCTGTTGCAAGTGCTATGGATATGGACCTATTGAATCTATTAGCCCCGGTTCTTCAAACCCAACAACAAAGTCTTGAAAAGAGAATTGCCTCTGAGGAAAGAAGCAAGGATCAACCTCAAAAAAATCACTACGAATATATCATTGCGCAGTTAATGGACATCATCGAAAGTCAAAAAAGGATCATTGAGGAGAAAAATGAAACGCTTCGAAAGGTCCCGGCCTGAGGCGGTACCGGGTTGACAGTCAATCGGGAAACGACCAGGCAAGGCAGCAAGTAAACTTAAAGATATGGAAGCCATTCATGCTCGGCGAAGAGAGCAGGAATGGCTTAGCTTTTTTCTACCCATCCCCGACAACAAGTCCCGGAGGTCGCAGATTCAAACGATGTGTACACAGACCAGGTACAATGCGTATCAAGCATGATCCAGGCAGGCAAATAAGGTTACAGCAGGACACAATTTTGTCCTCGATAAACACTAATTCGACACCTGACCTGCATATTCAGACAAGAATATGGCATCTGCTCTATGACTTCCGGAGAAAAGCAGCCGATTTCCGTCCGACGGGTATGCCAATACTACCAAAACTCGTCTCAAACCTACCACAAAGTGTCTTCACCCGAACCGATTTCACCACCCATCTTTGTAATACAAACACGCACTGGTCATTGAGCTCATGATCTTCCCACGATAAGAAAAATTTCAGCGCATTGCCGGCAATCTCCGGTGATTAGTGCATTAGTCGACCATTGGTTTTCACCAAATCGCCTTTACAATTGCTTGTACTCCAACAGTTTTATCAATTTATTTCTTAATCTAATTTAAAATCCAGATGAAAAAAACAATCTACTCCCTAAGTCTATTGATGGGCCTTACCGCTTCTGCTGCCATGGCGCAAAATGTAGGGATCGGCACTACTACTCCGGCGGCCAAATTGCATGTAGTGGGCAATGTGGCTATCGAAGATGGCACCCAGGGTGCCGGAAAAGTATTGACCTCGGACGCGGCGGGTATCGCCAGCTGGCAGGCCCCTGCGGGATCGGGTGCTAGCACCGCTACTCAAACGGCCTCTTATGCAGTACCCATTGGAAACGGTGCGCAGCCAGATGCTTTTTTCGGAGTGACGGAAGGTTCCTATACAACGGTTTCTAATACTACCAATGTCATCAATTTCCCCAGTCAAAAAGCCGCATTTATCAACTACGTACTTGGTGTTGACGACGTGTCTGCATGGACAGGTTACAGCCCATTTAACCGCTTTGAGATATATATCGACGGAGTTGCCAGCGGCATCTTCATTATCATCCAGACTGAAGTGAGCGGTCACTTCGAATTGACTTTGTCCGGTGTTCGCACCCTGACTGCAGGAAACCACACGTTCGATGTAAGGGCAACCAGATGGTATAACAACGGTGCTCCTGCCAGCGCATACCAAATCTGTGGCACCATTTCTTCCAACCTGGATGTAACCTACTTGAACTAGTCGGAGAGTTGTAAGATACAGTCTTCATTTAAACAGCTTTCACGATGAAAAAAGAATACATCAGCCTGATGGCAGGTATGGCGTTACTGTTGGGGAACCAACTAGCCCACGCGCAGCTTGTCATAGACGGGGCTACTTTCAATAACTACGGCGCGGTAAGCAACCGCGAGAGCTACACGGCTGTAACGGCAACCGCTTCAGGCGCCTACACAGCTTCCTCGGGAGCAGTATTTGAGCACTATGAGACAGATGCCAACTCGCTGCGTGTCAATAACAGCTACAATGCCAACGGGTCCGGCGGGAGCACCGACAATTTCAATGGTCCGGCGGGAGCAGCCGGTGTGCAGGGAATCAGCGGTAGCGTTGCTCCTAATTTTTCCACACTGGCATTGAAAAACGGGGCGGCCAGTGCATTCAATATCACCAATACCGCAGGCGCGAACGTGTTTAATACGGCTAGCTTTGAAAACGGAATTACGACCACCGTACGAGCCAACGCGGCGACCGGCGCGCTCAGGTTCCAGGCAGGGGCTACTTACACGGGTGGGCTCACAGATGCGCAGCACGTAGACGGGTACGTATCCAAAATCGGTAACACAGGTTTTGTCTTCCCGGTCGGAAGCAGCGCGGATCTGAGAACATTGGAGATTTCGGCTCCTGCCAATGCCGATGCCCATCTGAGTGTGGCATACGCGTCCGATCTGGGAGAAGCACCAAACACGCCATCGCCATCTATCAAGCGCGTATATACGGCAGGCAGTTGGGACTGGGTCGCAGTTACAGCGTCAACGATCGATCTGGATGTGACCGTATCCATCCCCAATGTGGCAGCCTTCGAATCCACGGCTTCTAACCTGAGGCTGGTCGGCTGGGACGGTTCCCAATGGCTCGATTTGAGCGGGTCAGCCAACGCGTCAGGCGTGGCCGAGAACAGTACACTCACGGGCGTAGTTCCTGCTGGCGCTGCAATTAGTCAGATCGGGATCGGTTCTATTCAGGACCTGGCAACCACCCCTGAT
>NZ_JASATN010000044.1:0-10344 GCF_038440355.1 Dyadobacter sp. OTU695
ACGAAGTGTGATTTTGCTCTTTTTGATACAATCTCTTTTCGTTTAGTTGCATTTGGGACAAACGCCCTGTATCAGCAGATTGAAATGTTCTGGATTATAACCCTCCGGCAATTGTACCGCCGGAATATGCAGGTTTTCTAGGCAATTGGTTTCACCGCACGCGCTGCATTTGAAGTGAATGTGGTCATGCTGGTGCTTTTCTTCGGAACAGCTGTGCGAGCATAATGCGTAGCGCAGGCCTTCGTCGTCCAGGACCTTGTGGATAATGCCTTTTTCAAGGAACGTTTTGAGAGTCCTGTATATGGTAACACGGTCGTAATTCTCTCCCAACGCTCCTTCCAAATCACCGTGCGATAATGCGTTCTTACGATTGATAAATGTTGAAAGCACGTCTTCGCGGCAGGTGGTCGTCCGCAAGTGGTGCACTTTCAGCGTGTCTCTTAATTGGTCCATTGTTCCCAACAGTTTGATAATTCCTCCCTCCTAAAACCTTTCGCATCAAAGTTAAGTTCTAACCGGCTCAAATTCCAAGGATTCCGATTACACTTTCACGGACCGGGTGCGCATACCTGAAAAATATTCTGCAACCCTGTTGCAAGTTCGGAACAACGGTGCTATTTTTGCAACATTATTGTAGGTAGGAAAATGAAAGCAGTACACTCACATGGCAAGGCCGACTACATTGGGATCTTAGGATCTGTGTTGTGCATTATCCATTGCATACTGGTCCCTGCATTGGCATTCGGCTCATCGGTGGCTACACATAACCATTCGCATATCGGCCTCATTTCTCTCGATTACTTCTTTATCCTTATCAACGGCGTCGCGGTTTACTATGCCACGCGCGATCACCGCTCGCTGGGTGTCCGCATCCTGCTTTGGAGCGCATTGGCGATTTTCTCCGTTTCATTGATTTTCGAGGGTCGGCATCAGGCTTTTTCTTGGCTGGGTTACGCAGGCTCCGGGTTGTTGATCGCGGGCCACCTTATCAACCTCTACATTTGTCAGATCGCCCCGCGGTTGAAGTTCAGAACCCGCTGATCATTTATCATACTGCACTTCAAAACGGCTTAAATCCGGCCGGTTCGGGCGCTTTCTTTCGAGTTCGTATTCAAAGATTGTTTTCCCGAGATTAGCCATGAACGGGAAACCCACCGTTTCATAATCGTATTTATTGTCATTGAAAATCCCGTCCTCGTTGCAGTAGATCACCGCGGTTACCATAAACTCTATCCCCTTTTCAAAATCAGCGATATAGGCATTGTCAAGGAGGAAGCCATACGCATCCCCGCATTTGTTGAACAACCTGATATGCCGTGGAAGTCTCGTTTTAGTAGCGCCGAAAAGCAGGAATTTTACAAAACCATCGTAATAGTCATCGGTATAACTCGCCGGATAGCTCGTTTCAACCGGGAACTGCGACATGTACTGGTACATAAACCGGTAATCCTCCTCCGTCAGATTAAACCGCTGTGACGCTGGCACCTGGTCCGGAAAAAAGAGCGTTCTCAACAGCCGGTGTTGTTCTTCGAGCGGGAAAAAGTTCTTTTTGGTAAAATCAAACGGCTCATTCACCAAAGCGCCGTCTTTCATATAGCCCTTGCCCAGCATAATCGGCGCGGGCGCATGATATTCCATCTCATTATACTTCGCAGGCTGCTCGAAAACGATCCTGCCATCCTTTTCAAAACGGATAGGATTAGTATAACGGTTATTCTCCGGCCCGATCGGCGAATCGAGGCGGTGCAGGATGCGGCTATCTTTAAAACCTTTGCTGTGCAGGCTGTCGTTAAACTCCTGCTGCCCTATAAATTCGTAAAGCCTGTTGAATGCGTCGTTATCACTTGCCAGCAGAATTTTTTTGGCATAGTGCGCCACCGACGGCAGCCCGTTTTCCGCGCTCGTATCCGTCTTCACGGCTGTTTGCTCAGGTCTTACGGCGTCGGTGAACATCGGCGTGTACTTGTCGATGCCCAACTTGTTCAGCTTCTCGAATGCGAGCGCAACCGCCGGTAGTTTCACCGTGCTTGCCGGATAAAAATACTCGCCGGTATTTACCCGGTAACCATGCGTAGTAAAGTGCGGTACATTGTTTTTATTCCTGTCGATCTTAGTATAGAGCACCTGCACTTTATATTTTTCAGGGTTTTGCAGGATTTGCGAGAAGCGCTCGGGGTGCTTTTTTAACAATTTTTCGATGAAATTATCCGGGTAGTACTGTGCGTGGATTGGCAGGGCGGCCAGTTGTAACGACAAGACAAGCAACAGTTTACAATTTCTAAAAAAAAGCATGGATAAGACCGGGCACGTGTTAGCCGAATATACGATTTTTTATTTTAAAGGGCGTTCGGAATTAGTTTTTACTCCCCGCATCCTTTTCCTGTAAGACATAAAATATGGCAAATAATGGAAGAAAACAAGTTGCGCAGCAGGGGCTGGTTCGGCAAATCGGGTAAGGACGGATTTATTTACCGCGCCTGGATGAAAAACCAGGGCTACCCCGCTGATGAGTTTGAAGGAAGACCGGTAATCGGCATTTGTAATACATTTTCGGAACTGACTCCCTGCAACGGGCACTTTCGTGAGTTGGCCGAGTCCGTGAAACGGGGCGTGTGGGAAGCAGGTGGTTTTCCGCTGGAATTCCCGGTGATGTCGCTGGGTGAAACGCTCATTAAGCCCACGGCAATGCTCTACCGTAACCTTGCGAGTATGGACGTGGAAGAATCGATCCGTGCTAACCCTATCGATGGGGTAGTATTGCTTTGTGGATGCGATAAAACGACTCCCTCGCTCGTGATGGGCGCGGCGAGCGTGGATATTCCGACCATCGTAGTTTCCGGCGGACCGATGCTTACGGGCCGTTACCGCGGCAAAACCATCGGGACCAGCGACGTTTGGCGTTTTAGTGAACTGCACCGCAAGGGCGAGCTCACGCAGGAAGAACTCTACACCGCCGAGGCATGCATGTGCCGCAGCGATGGCCACTGTGCGGTAATGGGTACCGCATCCACAATGGCCTGTATGGTCGAATCGCTCGGGCTTACACTACCTGAAAATGCGGCTATCCCGGCTGCCGACTCACGGCGGAAGGTACTGGCTCATTTGTCGGGCCGGCGTATTGTGGATATGGTCAAGGAAGACCTTCGCCTTTCGCAAATCCTGACCCGCGAGGCATTCGAGAATGCAATCATGATCAATGCGGCGATTGGTGGTTCCACCAACTTTGTGATTCACTTGCTGGCAATTGCGGGGCGCATTGGTGTCGAATTGCATCTGGACGACTTCAATGATCTCTGTAAAAAAGTCCCCCTGCTGCTTAACCTGCAACCTTCGGGCGGATATTTTATGGAAGATTTCTATTACGCGGGCGGCTTACCGGTCGTAATCAAGGAACTTAGCGCTATTTTGCACCAGTCGGTCATCACGGCTAATGGTAAAACCATGGCCGAGAACTCAGCGAGTGCGGAATGCTTTAATCCGGAAGTGATCGGCACGATGGAAGAACCTATTAAAGACCTGACGGGCCTGGCAGTTGTGCGTGGAAACCTGTGCGAGAATGGTGCGGTAATCAAACCATCGGCTTCACTGAAACCGGAACTCATGCAGCATCGCGGCAAAGCGATTGTGTTTGAGGATATCGACGATTACAAAGCCCGCCTTGACGATCCCGATCTGGATGTGGACGAAAACAGTATATTGGTATTAAAAAATGTAGGGCCCAAAGGCTATCCGGGCATGCCGGAAGTTGGTAACATGTCGTTACCTAAAAAGCTGCTCGCCCAGGGCGTGATCGACATGGTACGTATTTCCGACGGACGCATGAGCGGAACGGGATTCGGAACAGTAGTTTTGCACGTATCGCCGGAAGCTGCTGTGGGCGGGAACCTGGCTTTGGTACAGGACGGAGACTATATTGAACTGGATGTGGAGAACAGAAAGCTGCATTTGGAAGTCTCGGACGAAGAACTGGCACGTCGCAGACAACTGTGGAAACCACTCGAATTAGGCTATAACCGGGGTTACGTCCACCTGCACATCGCCCACGTAACGCAAGCGCACGAAGGCGCCGATCTCGATTTCCTCAAAGGAGGCTCAGGCGATAAAGTAACGAGAGATTCGCATTAACAGCATTGCAATGAGTAATCAACTTTTTGATAACCAAGTGGCCATAGTAACCGGTGCCGGACAGGGCATAGGGTTTGAAATAGCGAAACAGCTGGCTTGCCAGGGCGCCGGAGTTATCCTGAACGATACCAATAAGGCCCTCGCCGCCGAAGCAGCCAAGAAAATACGCAACAAGGAAGGCGAATGCGTGGCCTTCTCAGGCGACGCCTCCCAGCCGGAAGTGATCGAAGCGATGGTCGACGAGGCGGTCAAATGCTTTGGCAAACTGACATTGACCGTTTGCAATGCAGGTATAACGCTATTTGGTGACTTCTTTGAATATCCGGCCGAAAACCTGCGGAAGGTACTGGAAGTGAATCTAATGGGTTCATTCCTGCTCACACAAGCGGCGGCCAGGCAAATGCGGAAACAGAAATCGGGCGGGCGGATATTGCTGATGTCGTCCGTCGTAGGCCATCAGGCGCACCAGTTCCTGGGTGCCTATGCGATGACCAAGGCCGGCCTTGAAATGCTGGCTAAAAACCTGGTTATCGAACTGTCGCCGCATGGCATTACGATCAACAGCGTAGCGCCGGGCGCAACTTTAACCGAGCGGACATTGGCGGAAGACCCTACCTATCCCAAAACGTGGTCGGCGATTACGCCAATGGGTAGGCCGGCGATCTGCGAGGACATCGCCAATGCGGCATTGTTTCTGTTATCGCCTCATTCGGGGCATATTACGGGGCAGAGCCTGATCGTCGACGGTGGTTGGACCTCCGTAAGCCCCCTGCCCGATCTCAGCAATATGAATGTCAAAAACAATTAGGATTATTCTCCCGAGAAAAGCTGCGCTTCCAGGTCATCGATCGTTCCGTCTTTTGAAAAGAACAACTCGCGTGGCTTGGCAGCGGTGCTCGGGTTGACGGTCATGAAGCTGCGGTACTGATCGTCGGTAATAATTTTTAAAGACAATGCCCTTTTGAGCACCATGGGGAATGGTACCTTAAAGAAATTGGCAATATCCGATGCCAGAAAGCCCGGCATTTTGGAAATATCGTTCCTGAAAAAACTTTCTACTTCTTCAAAAGGCAGTAATGCTTCGAAAATCAGCTGCTCCGAACGGGCAGCCAGCGATGCCGTATTCGCATAGATGGTGTGCAAACCGAGCGATACGGTCAGCAAATGAATGTGGTAATTGCGTTCGTTGATATCCGAAGCCGCATTCACGAAAACCCACCCTTTCTGATGGTAAATCGCGGAGAACCCTTTGAAAAGCGGGTCTACGTTATGTAGCTGCGCGATCTTGATGCCCTCGGGATACGGTAATTTGTGTCCGATCTGATGCACAATATCCTGCGCATAGGAAATGTCGGCCACCTCGCCGGCCGGTTCGATCATCCAGTCTCCATTCACCAAACCTTCGAACAGCTGATTCGTGATCCGCTGGCTTTCTACCTGTCCCAAATGCAGGACAATGCGGTTACCACGGACAGAAAAATCAAGGAGAAGCTGGTTTTTGGGTTGCTTTCTGGGCATATCGGGAGTGCTGTTGAGGTGTAAGATTCAAATATAAGGCAATTTTATCGCCACTCCAAGGTGTTAAGGAGCTGAACCATATCGGCCTCGAGATAATCGATGACGGGTGCAAGTGAATCATTTTTGGTGGCGGTCGGAAAATAAATCGCGCCTCTCATGAAATGCCCGGTGCTGTCGGTAGTATAAAACTGGTAAGGACTAGGCACATCGCCCTCAATCCTGAACAGCAAGGCCGTCCGGCCCGATTTACTCAGCACACGTTGCTCCTGGATCGACGAGGCCCTGATCTGGTGCTTACTCGCCAGCTTGTAACTATCGTCGATGAAAGCCCTCAGCAAAGCCGGATCGCCGTTCAACGGTTTATAAGTAATTTGAATATTGGCTTTAAACCGTGGATAATTAATGAAAATCCAGTCTTTGCCCGCCATTTTGAATGTATCCGGCTCAACCACCGCGTATTTGGAATACTCAAATGTGTAAGGATAATTGTCGGGAAGCTGACGGTAGCTGTGAGCGGGAAGATCGATGCGGTTATAGCCTTTGGGTTTGGGAACGTAATTCTGCTGCCCTTCTTTTTTACAGCCCGACAATAAAAGCAGTGAAACAGGCAGGCTGATGCTAAAAATTAATTTGTACATAGAGTTGGTCCCGTTGGCAAACATGCGCAAAACTAACGAAAACGTGGGAACATTATTTTCGCCCTACTCTGAAAACAAAAAAGCGAAACTATCAGTGATAGTTCCGCTCTCCGGCGTCCGCCTCCGTTACTCGACGGTAACCGATTTGGCAAGATTTCTGGGCTGATCTACATTCCGGCCCCGCATTACTGCAATGTAGTAGGATAGCAGTTGCAGCGGGATCACGGAAACAAGGGGTGTCAGAATTTCATGGGTATTGGGCACTTCGATCACAAAATCGACCATGCCGGGTATCAGCGTATCGCCTTCCGTCACGATTGCGATCACACGGCCTTTGCGCGCTTTCACTTCCTGGATGTTGGACACGATCTTTTCATAGGAACTATCTTTCGTGGCCAGGAAAACCACCGGCATATCCTCGTCGATCAATGCGATCGGACCGTGCTTCATCTCCGCTGCGGGATAACCTTCGGCGTGGATGTAAGAAATTTCTTTGAGTTTCAATGCACCTTCCAAGGCCACAGGGAAGTTGAGACCGCGCCCCAGATAGATGAAATTTCGCGCATAGGTAAATATAAATGCGATCTCCTTGATTTTGGCTGCATTCTCAAACACTTTATCTACCTTCGACGGGATCGTTTCGAGCTCGATCAGCAACCGGCGATAGGTTTCTTCCGAAATCGTGCCTTTACGCTTCGCGACGGCTATGGCCATCAGCGTGAGCACAGTAACCTGGGCCGTAAAGGCCTTCGTACTGGCCACACCGATTTCCGGGCCCGCGTGTGTATAGGCGCCTGCATGCGTGGCGCGGGCGATGGACGACCCTACCACATTACAAACTCCGAAAATCGTTGCCCCCTTGGATTTGGCAAGTTCGATCGCTGCCAGGGTGTCCGCCGTTTCGCCCGATTGCGAAATGGCTATTACAATGTCGTTTTCCTTAATGACCGGATTACGGTAACGGAATTCAGAGGCATATTCTACCTCCACATTGATCCGCGCAAGCTCCTCAAAGAGGTATTCGGCTACGAGCCCGGCATGCCACGAAGTTCCGCAACCGACAATCACCACACGGTCGGATTGGGCCAGCTTGTCAAGGTAGTCGTTCAGACCCCCGAGTTGCAGGTGTGCGTCGTCCGCACGCAGGCGTCCGCGCATGGAATCTGCAATGGAGCGGGGCTGCTCGAAGATCTCCTTGATCATGAAATGGTCGTAACCACCCTTTTCGATCGTTTCGAGCTCCATTTCAAGCCGCTGAATATAGGGAATGGTTTCCTTGGTACTTTCAAGGTGCTGAATGCTGAGCTTACCTTCGCTGATCACAGCCACTTCGTAGTCATCCAGATACACCACATCTTTTGTATACTCCACGATCGGCGTGGCGTCGGATGCGAGAAAATACTCATTTTCCCCAACACCAATGACCAGCGGGCTGCCCTTCCGGGCTGCAATGAGCTGTCCCGGATGATCCAGCGACATAACTACAATGGCATAGGCACCTACTACTTCCTTCAACGCGAGCCGCACGGCAGCTTCGAGCGTAGCACCCGTTTCTTTCTGGACGTCTTCAATGAAATGGATCAGTACTTCTGTGTCGGTATCGCTCAGGAATTTGTGCCCTTTGCCGATCAGGTTTTGTTTGATCGACGCGTAATTCTCGATAATGCCGTTGTGGATAATGGACAGACGGCGGTTATTCGAATAGTGGGGATGCGCGTTTACGTCATTAGGCTCGCCGTGCGTAGCCCAGCGCGTGTGGCCGATGCCGATCGAGGCAGCGAGGCGCTTTCCGTTCAGCTCCGCTTCGAGGTCGGTCACCTTCCCCTTCTTCTTGTAAATATTCAATTCTCCGTTTTCCAGAAATGCAACCCCGGAGCTGTCGTACCCACGATATTCCAGACGTTTCAGTCCTTTTAAAATCAAAGGATATGCCTCCCTGTTTCCAACATAAGCCACAATTCCGCACATATTCTTAAAATATTTTAATTTTTGTGTATGTCCTAGACAGGGCAAATAAATGGGAAACAGTGGTCGTTAGCAAGCTAATTTTTAATTAAATACTAAAAAATATCCAATTTGCCAACAGTGCTCGAACACGCGCACCATTCCTGAAAAACACAAAAAAGCCGGCGATTCTAAAATCGCCGGCTTTTCTGCCCTTTGAAATCTATCTGTTAGCTTACCAGATCATTGTAGAGATTGTAATACGACTCCGAGAAATTTTCATCCTGCTCGTCGAGCTGCACGCGTTTCGGTGCATTATTGAAAATTTCGTTGAGGCTCGCGCTGCAATGCTCTTCGGCTTTCAGCACCGCGTCGGCATAAGCACATCCGATTTTGACAAAACCTTCGAAATCGGCAGAATGCAAATGTGCCAGCGCTTCGTCACTTACGTCCATGGCCTTGGCTTTGCTCTGCAAATCTGCATCGAATTTATAGTCAAATGCATTGTTGTGTACGGTAAACACACTTTTCGTATCCTTAAACATCGGATCGTTGCGGTAAGTGGTTTTGAGGTACAATGGAATCAGAGCCGTCATCCAGTCATTACAGTGCACCACATCCGGGGCCCATCCCAGTTTTTTAACTGTTTCCAAAACACCCTTGCAAAAGAAGATCGCGCGCTCGTCGTTATCATCGAAAAAGTTATTTTCCTTATCGAAGAAAACGGATTTGCGATGGAAGTAATCATCGTTGTCTATAAAATAGACCTGCAACTTCGCATTTGGAATCGAAGCTACTTTGATGATCAGCGGCTTTTCTTCATCTCCTACGGTAATATTGATTCCTGACAGTCGAACTACTTCATGAAGCCTGTTTTTGCGTTCGTTGATCAACCCGAAACGCGGAACCAGAATCCTGATCTCTGCTCCCCTTTCCTGCATTGCCTGAGGAAGCTTTCTAACATAATCGGCAACATCGGTAGTCTGGAGGAAAGGATTGATTTCACTGGCTACATACAAAATTCGTAGTTTCTCCATAGATCTTTTAGCAGTTTGTGAAAAAAAGTTTTGCAAAATTATACAAAAAAAATGGCAATTTCAAAAGATATTCCAAACTAATTGTCATATTGCGCCCAGTTTGGGATTTCCCTGTCCTGATGTTTCCATAATCTGCTTTACGGTTATCGCTATCTTTAAAAAGCAATCGTAGCCCGCAGGTTACTCCCTCAGTTTTCGAATTTTACATGGAAGTATTCACTTCGGTCAAAAGCCTTCGCCAGTTCTTAGATCAGCAAATTTTTCATCAGAAAACGGTAGGTCTCGTACCCACCATGGGAGCCCTTCACAAAGGCCATATTTCGCTGATCGAAGCCGCGAAAAAGGACAATGATATCGTTGTTTGCAGCGTGTTTGTGAACCCTACCCAGTTCAACAACCCCGAGGACCTGGCCAAATACCCGAGAACGTTCGAGGCGGACCGCGCCATGCTCGAAAATGCAGGCTGCTCTGCTGTTTTTGCCCCGTCGGTGGAAGAAATGTATCCCGAACAACCTGTGGTTAAAATGAACTTCGGTGCATTGGAAACTGTCATGGAAGGCGCTTCGCGGCCCGGGCATTTCAATGGCGTCGGCATTGTAGTCTCGAAGCTGTTTAATATCGTAAGGCCGCACCGTGCGTATTTCGGGCAGAAAGATTTGCAACAAGTATCGGTAGTACGCCAGCTGGTAAGCGACCTCGCATTCGGATTGGAGCTGATCATATGCCCTACCGTTCGCGAAACGGACGGACTGGCGATGTCTTCGCGGAACACCCGGCTGAATTCCGCCGAGCGCGCTATCGCCCCGCAAATCTACCGCATCCTCGCAGCGTCGGGCGAAGACCTCCGCGCTGGCAAGCAGGTTTGCGAAGTAGTAGGTTGGGCGAAAAGCGAATTTGAAAAGATCAAAGAATTTACCCTCGACTATTTTGAGGTAATCGATATCAAAACCCTGCTCCCGGTTGAAACAATCGGTCCTTCCGGCCTTAATGCGATCTGCGTAGCGAGTTTCCTCGGCCCTGTACGGCTGATCGACAATATTATTTTTTGACAAATAGAATGACGTGCTGAATCTTGTTAGGAG
>NZ_JASATN010000045.1:0-9672 GCF_038440355.1 Dyadobacter sp. OTU695
TAGTCGAAGGCGGGCTTATCGAAGGCCTTTCGCCTCTCACTTCAACGCAAACGCCCCCAACATCTTCTCCGCAGTCGCCCTAAACATCACCTTGATCTGCTGCTCCGAGATTTCCTTATATTTCTGAATATCAATAGGCTGCCCGGCCAGGTTCTGGACCATCACATTCAAATTTTCGCTGAATTTATCTTCGGGACCTTCCAGCGGCGAAAAGAAAAACACCTTCGAGTTCATGGTACCGGACGTATCGACGCGCCATGCCGATGGATAGGAAATTTTGAAATCTTCTTTGGAAAACACTTTTAAATCGCCCTGAGGCAAGGACTGACCGCTCACCGAAAAAACGATCATGCAGAAAACAAGAGGCAGAAAAATCTTCATAAAGCGACACCGATTTTTCCGCATAATACCATTAAATATTCATTTGCCGATGTGCCGTGACCGTGATTTCCGCATCATCGCTTCCGAACCGGCACAGGTTCAGCCTCCTCTTCCGGGTTCAACGTAATCTCCAATTTATTCCCAAAACACCGCACCGTCACTTCGTCGCCGCATTCAAAACCTGCCTCGTGCAGCCATTTGCCGCAGAGCCTGATCTCGGGCATGACCGCGTACTTGTACCATGCGCGCGGAACGTATTTTCGGTAGACGGTTAGCTGCCGCTCGACAGGGTTGGAAGATTTTTTTTCGTGTGTCATAGCTTCAATTTTTAGTTCAATACTATGATATATTGTACTAATTACAAAGTAAATCAACATAAAACTTTGATTTATTTACAAAATGAATGGTTTTATCTTTGCGGGAATTTTATATTTTATTTACACGAAATGACCATAAATGAGCATCTCGTGGCAAAATTGCGCTTAAATCGAATCAAATTGGTGCTAGTTGAAAAAGAAAGATCTGGCAAAGACTTAGCCCGGCATTTAGGAAAAACTGAAACTACTGTCTCGCGCTGGTCTAAGAATGAGGTACAACCAACTTTGGAGACACTTTATGAGATTTCGGTGTATTTGAAGGTGGATATTAGGGAGTTGTTGGTGAGTACCAAAGAATAGACACCGATACTACATTTCATTCTAAACCTACCGTTCGATCATTGACAACGAACAAGTTAGTAAGTATTTTAAGAAATTAACTTTCAATAGCAAAACCCGCAACCAGCTATTGAATGCCAAAAATCACAGGCGAAAACTATCAGGTCAAAACTGTCCACGCCACCGAATGGCTTGATGTTCTTTCAACGGGAACCACCGAGCCTATGCTGATTTGGGCGCAAGATTTCGAAAACGGAGATCGTGACAGTTACGTGGTAAAGCCATTCGGCCATCCGAGAATCTATCAGCAAGCTGTGATGAAGGAATGCCTGGGCGCTTGGATTGCCCTGGAACTGGGATTGAATACATTTGAACCGGTTTGCATTGAAGTAAGTGCGGATTTTGCCGATACACTTCGCGGAACCACACACTTTCAGCGGTTTATCGAAAGCATTGGCCTAAACTTTGGAACCAAATATATTCCGGGGACGATTCCAGTCGTCGGCCCGACCTGCCTTTCAAGAATTCAGGTTTCGCAGGCAGAACAAGTAACGTCATTTGATCTATTTATTTCAAATGCGGATCGACGTGAAGAAAAACCGAATCTCTTAACCGTGCAATCTGATCTGTTCGTTTTTGATCACGAGCTGGCATTTGACTTTATGCTGATGCTGTCCTTCAATCGTAATCCAAGACCTTGGGAGCTCGGTGAAATGGAGCTTACAATGCTCAGAAAGCACTTTCTTTATCCAAAACTGAGAGGAACACAGGTTCAAATTCACGACTTTATTGAACGGTTCACTCGGCTTGACGACAATTTCTGGACAAAAGCGTCAAACTTGCTCCCACCGGCCTGGATTTCAGACGACCTGACAACAATCAAAAACCACCTTGCGTCGATCGTCGAGAATAGAACTATCTTTGCGCAACAACTGGAACAGGCAATTTTGGTATGAAAAAATATCAATATCAGATCATCCGATATCTTCACGACCGCGCTACCGGCGAGTTTATCAACGTTGGTGTGATTGTGTACTCCGCTGAATACCAATACCTAAACTGCAAGATCATCAGTAAGTACGGAAGGATTACCTCATTCTTTCCGGGTGCGGACGGGAGAGCAATTTTAAAAGCCCTCCGCTATTTTGAAAAAGAAATCATAAGAGCAAAACAGCTATTCTCGGAACTCCTTCCTGTCCCTGAGGACTTAGCAGAACTCACACGAAAAATCCTCCCGGACGACGACAGTTCATTGACTTTGACCGAGGTAAAAAAAGGTATCGACCTGGACTTCAATAAGTCGCTGACTGACCTATATCGCCTGCTCGTAACCAAATGGCAAAATGAAACCGACGAATCCACGACCAGCGACGCCGACGTCTGGAAGAAAAAGTATAAAAAGTATTTTGACGAATACGGGATTACGGCTAAGCTGACTGAACACGAAGTCGAAACTAAATACGACAGCTTCCAGTTTGACAAAGCTTGGAAAAACGAGATTTGGCATTGTTACCTGCCCGTGTCATTCGACTTGCAGAATGTGGAAAATATTAGGAGTAAGGTTTATAAATGGGCCGGTAAGCTTGCGGAATTGGCAACAGCGAGTGAAAATATTGACGTTACGCTACTGACTTCCGTTCCGAGAAAGCACTTAGAATTGAGCAGCTTTATTCAGGAGAAACTGACTTTGAAGTCGGCTGAGATTACCGTGACGTTGGTATCTGAGGCGGATGCTGAGCGGTTTGCGAGGGGGTTGGTTAGGGAGATGGATGAGCATGATGTGTAAATTGAATTATTTATCATACATGAAGAGGCTTTATGAGATTTCGGTGTATTTGAAGATGGATATTAGAGAGTTGTTGGTTTCTACAAAAGAGTAGACACCAGCGCTAACTGCCTTAACAATATTAAAATACCTTCCTCAAACTTCATGGCAGACAAGGCATATATCACACCTATCGTTTTTAAATGGGCCCGCGAATCCGCGAAAATGACAGCGGAAACAGCAGCATTGAAGGTCAATGTTCCGGCAGAAAGATTGTTGGAATGGGAGGCAGGAGCAAGTCAACCAACGATCAAACAGGCCCAAATTTTGGCAAAAGCTTACAAAAGGCCATTCGCATTATTCTTTCTCCCCGACATTCCACGGGACTTTCAACCATTGCAAGACTTCCGCCGAAGCGATTCGAAATCACTAAGCACTGGTTCCGTTTTTATGATCCGCGAAATTCAGCAGAAACAAGCCTGGATCAGCGAGACCAACAGAGCAAACAGCGAAGCAAAATTTCCTTTTGTCGGTCGCTTTACCATCAAAGATAATCCTGCGGACGTCGCGCAAGACATTCTGAACACGCTTTCCATTTCTCCGGGCAAATACGTCACTGGAAATCCGATAAAGGAATGGATCGACAAAGCAGAAGCGAAAGGAATTTTCATTTCGAGAACCAGCTTTATAAACTCGCATCTGACCTTAGATAGTGATGAACTGCAAGGATTTGCCATCGCCGATCCTCATGCGCCTTTTGTTTTCATCAATTCCGAAGATTGGGCCGCGCCTCAGCTATTTACGCTTGTTCACGAGCTCGCACACATCTGGATCGCGGCTACGGGAATCTCCGCCGATGTTGAACCAGGTTTCCAAAAGGCCGACCGCTTGCATCCGGTTGAATTGTTCTGTAATGAAGTAGCAGCGAATGCATTGATTCCTAGCCGATTGATAACAAATCTAGGCAGCCACATCTTTCAATCTGCATCGCAAGTTTTCAGTGTCGCAAAAACATTCGGTGTAAGTTCATTTGCATTACTCGTTCGCGCATTGAATTTGAACCTGATCTCGCTTGATCAATACAAGACTTTGAAAATGGTGGCAGATGCAGAGTTCAGGGCATTTCTCCTCAAACAAGAAGAGAAAAAGGCCAAACAAAAAGAGAGCGCTAGCGGACCAAGCTACTACTTATTACAAATTCAGAAAAACAGTCGATTATTTACTCAAACCGTTCTGGACGCTTTTCGTGGCGGCAGCCTTGAACCAACTCAGGCAAGTTCGCTACTCAACGTGAAAATCAATCACTTTCACAACTTAGAAGCCCAGTTATATAAATGAGTAATGCAACTAAAAATACTGCCTGGACGCCAATGTGTTAATCCAGGCCTGGAACTTCTATTATTCACCGAAATTCTGCCCGAGTTATTGGGATGTGTTGAATGAATTGGGCGGCGCTGGAAAAATCTTCGTACCTCATGCAGTCTATGAAGAAATTACTCTGACCGACGACGACCTATGCAAATGGCTCAAACAAAGCCGCATTGAAATCAAGGATGTGGATGAGAAGGTGATCCAATGCCTCCAAGCCATTTGGGCAGCAAATCCTATTCATATTACGCTTGTTGACAATGTAAAAGGAAGATCACTGGCCGATCCGTGGGTGATTGCGCACGCGATGCGTGAAGGCGCGACGGTGGTCACGAAGGAA
Source organism: Dyadobacter sp. OTU695 (assembly GCF_038440355.1). Classification (NCBI taxonomy): domain Bacteria; kingdom Pseudomonadati; phylum Bacteroidota; class Cytophagia; order Cytophagales; family Spirosomataceae; genus Dyadobacter; species Dyadobacter sp. OTU695. Next base: position 4,511 of record NZ_JASATN010000045.1, read on the forward strand.
GAGAAGGTTACCGCTTTGAATGCTAGTCGGATTAAGATTCCTAATGTTTGCGAGAATATGGGGGTTCAGTGGATGAATGATTTTGGGATGATTTCAAATCTCGGAATTATGTTCAAGTGTGAGGGATAGTGTAAACTAACAAAAAATAACCTTTAATTAGAAAACCAAATGGAACAGGGATTTTTTGCGTATAGCTCACAACCAAGTTCATCGGGTGAAGCGATTGAAGAAGCCGTCAGAGAAATAAACAAAGGCAACTTAGCAACAATTACTACCTGGCGTGGTTTAAGAATCAGTGGGAGAATTATTATCAAGGAAATTCTCGACCAAATAGACAAATCTGACTTCTTTTGTGCCGATCTAACAGGCATGAATGATAATGTCCTATTTGAAATTGGGTATGCAATAGGTAGAGCAAAACCAATATGGCTAGTTTTTGATACCTCTTATGCTTATAGCCAACATAGGTTCAAGGAATTTCAGCTATTAAGTACAGTGGGATATTCAAAATACACCAACACTCAAAATCTTGTTCAGTCGTTTTATCAGCAAGAAATTGGCGCACAGGGACAGTCGATCATATCTCAAACTTTGTCACAGTTGGAAGGACAAATCGTGAGCAAGCCTTTTCTATACTTAAAAAGCCAAGTAGCCACAAATTACAGTCAAGAAATTATTAATCAAGCTGATTTCAATAATTTAAAACCAATTATTGACGATGCTGGGGAAAATAAGATTGAATCTCTCGAGTGGTATATAGAAAATATTTTAAAGGCACCTGCGCTTTTGGCTGAATTCTCAACACTCGCCAGAGTTGGCTTTGAGCTTCAAAATTCAAAATGCGCTTTTTTGTCGGGCCTGGCTATTGGATTGGACAAAAAAGTGCTCATGGTTGCTGAAAGGCCTTATGAAGAAGCTCCAATTGACTATCGAGATCTATTGAAAAAATATAGTACTCGTGAGCAATGCGCACAAATTATAAAACCATTTTTTGAAGACCTAAAAAAAATAATTTCCGAGTTATTCTCCAATAGAAGAGAGCTTATTCATGGAAGAAAACTTCAATCCAATCTGCAAAAAATTAATTTTGGCGAATTTACTGCGGAACATGAATCTGATAAAATATATGAATATTATGTAGAAACGTCTCACATAGAAACTCTTGTGAGAAATGAGTATAGTATAATAGTTGGTCGAAAAGGATCGGGAAAGACCGCTGCATTATATTATTTGGATCAACTACTCAGCAACGACAAAAGGAATTTCGTTTGCGTAATTAAACCGGTGAACTTTGAAGTAGAAGGAGTTATTCGTCTGCTAGAAATGCTTAGCGAAGATTTCGAACAAGGCTTCGTAATAGAAGCGGTATGGAAGTTTCTAATTTATACTGAGGTTGCAAAAACTATCTACGATAAGCTTAAAAATAAGCCGCTATATTCTCTAACTGAGCAAGAAATAGCTTTTAACAGCTATATAAAATTGCATGAAAATATTTTCGCCACAGACTTCTCAACACGTCTCGAAGAGCAAATCGAAGAGATATTAAGAAATCGAGTTTCTATTGGACCGAAGCAATCTGAATTTCGAATCAGAATATCAGAATATTTACACAATAATATAATTTTACAAATTAGAGAACACCTAGCTAATATTATCGGGAAAAATGAAAAAATAATTGTTCTAATCGATAATCTTGACAAATCATGGAAAAAAAGTGGAGATTTGAAGGTAATTAGTAAATATATTCTGGGGCTCCTAGGCGCAACAGGGCGTATTGCGAAGGATTTGGCAGTTATAAAAAGTAAACAGCGAAATTTAACTTTTAACTTAATATTATTTCTGAGAAGTGACATTTTCAAATACATAATGGCAGAATCTCGCGAACCCGATAAAATTGAATTTTCCAAAATAAAGTGGGAAGACCCCGAGTTATTCTTCCGGATCATTGAAGAAAGATTTGTTCAATTGAGTACAACAAGCGTCCAATATGATGACCTGTGGAATAACTACGTCGCGCAGGACGTTGATCAAATGCCTACTCGTGACTATATTATTGAGAGAGTATTCCCACGCCCACGAGACATTATATATTTCTTCCGAAGAGCAAAAGAGGTAGCTGTGTCTAGGGGTCATGCTATCATCAAAGCAGAGGATATCAGACAAGCCTATTCTGACTACTCGTCCTGGGTATTTCAATCCATCATTGTCGAAAACGGAGTAACAGTTCATCAAATGAGCGATTTCATGTATCATCTTGCTGGCGGTAATAATATTATTAGCAAACAGGAAATAGGACTTATAATGGATGCCGTCAGCATAAATCGCGAAAGTGATTTACTCGAAAATTTCATTGATCATTTAGTTAGCTTGTCCATTCTTGGTCGTGAAACAAGAGAGAACATTTTTCGTTTTGAATACGACATGGATAACAGTGAAAAGGTTAAGATACTAGCTAACAAGTTGGGCTCTAATAGATTGATGATCCACCGAGCTCTTTATCCACATCTTGAGATTGAAGAATCATGACCTACAAGGCTTTTTTTTATAGCACAAACTAGATGCGACTTACCATCAGTTCGCAAAGCAAGAGTCGTTGATTCCTGCATTTTATACCTAAGCTGACAAGACAGGAAACGATCGATAATTTTGTGACGGAATGAAAAGAATCTTACTTGTGTTAATTAAGAAGTTTTGCTAAGTAAAATTTCAGGGTGATTGACTATCACAGCGCCAATAACAAAAACACTTGTCAGACTGTAAAGCCCTCCATCACCTCCCCACCTCCACAGCCCGCTCAACCTCCCGCACAAACCCCTCCAAAACCCCACTAACCCGCAAAATCCCCTCCTCAGCCTCCTTCCAGTTCTTCTGCTCGATCGCCTCCCTAATCATCGGCAAAGTCTTCACCCCATACCCAGTATAAAACCCCGGAGCGTAAATCTGATGCCGATACCAAGGCCGGCGAGGCAACCCATCAGCATGGATCAGCTTCCTTTCGGTTTTATACAAAATCTCATTCAACTCCTTCAACTTATCCGCAGGAAGCAAAGCGAGTTTTGCAGAAGCCGAGGCGTAGGCTTTGGCGCTTTGTTCCAATGCCACCAATGCATTATCCAACGGCGCGAAGTTGAGGTACGGGGCTACCGACATCGGGGTTGGCTTCACGAAGGGTTCTTTCGGGTCGGCGGCGGCTTCGAAGCGGCCTTCGGCGAGGGTTTTGTTGTGGTCTTCGGCCTTCGCGCGAGCGGCTTCTAGCTCCTTTTTTACCTCGGAAGCATAAACCTGCACCGTGTTGGCGAAGTTGCTGAAATCGAATGGCGGCACATCCGCATTGGCGAAACGGAGTACGGAGCGGCCCATGGTTTTGGCGAGCGCTACGCCATACACGAATTCACCGTCTTTGAAGCGGGTGTAATGGTCGTACGAATCGAAAATGGAATGGTAATCGCCGCCGGCATCTTCGCCGCCATAACCGATGTTGAGCGAGGCGATGCCGAGGTGCTGGATAAACGGCGTATAGTCGGAACCGGAACCGAGTGCGCCAATGCGAAGGTCGGCGCGGGTGCGGGCCTCCTGTTTGGCGGTCGGACTGCCGTTCAGGATCGTGCGCGAGCGCAGGCGGTCGATCACACTCGTGCCTTTCTCGGGATCGGTGACGTCGCGGCCCACCTGGTTCACAAATTTTTCGAGCGTATGCGACCCGCCTGCGCCCAGGTATCCGCGGCCATTACCATCGGAATTGAGGTAAACAACCGCTTTTTCCTTTAAAATAGACTGGTATTTTTCCACCCATTCCGTCGAGCCCAGCAAGCCCGGCTCCTCGCCGTCCCACCAGCAATAAACGATGGTACGCTTTGGTTTCCAGCCCGCTTTGACCAGCTCACCCAATGCGCGCGCCTCTTCGAGCTCTGCCACGGCCCCGCTCACGGGATCGGCCGCGCCAAACACCCAGGCGTCGTGGTGGTTACCGCGGATCACCCATTGATCGGGAAACTCGCTGCCTTTCAGCGTCGCGATCACATTGTAGCAGGGCACGATATCGAAATAGAATTCCAGTTTCAAATGCACCTTCGCCGGCCCCGGGCCGACGTGGTAGGTGATCGGCAACGCGCCCCGCCACGTCGCAGGCGCGACTTGCCCGCCCAATGCTTTGAGCAACGGCAATGCATCGCCATACGAAATCGGCAGCACGGGGATCTTCATCATCGCCGGCGCTTCTTCCACCGACAGCCGCTTATGCTCAGCGTCGGCCACAAAACCGTTCGTCAGCGGATCACCCGGCGCCAGCGGCAAATCCACCACCGACCCACGCTGCACGCCCGACTCATTTTTAAATGCCCCTTTGGGATATACGTCGCCCTGGAAATAGCCATCTTCCTTCGGATCGGAATAAATAATGCAGCCAATCGCGCCATGCTCGTAAGCCACTTTGGGTTTGATACCACGCCACGACCCGCCATATTTGGCGATCACGATCTTGCCCTTCACATCCACGCCGAGCCTGGCGAGCTCCTCATAATCATCGGGCACGCCATAATTCACAAACACGAGCTCGGCCGTCACATCACCATTGGCCGAAAAGGCATGGTAAGGCGGCAACACGTCCTTCGTCTGCGCGGAAGTACCGTCTTCTTTTAATGGTTTTTCGGTTAATGCGGCTTTGAATTTGGTCGGTTCGGTGAGTTCGAGAATCCGCACTTTGGGCGTCGGGAAAAGCACATGCACCGTATCGAGCCGCGCGTCAAAACCCCAGGAAGCGAGCTTATCGCGCAGGAAAAGGGCATTATTGAGGCCATATGCCGAACCGAGCTGATGCGGATAGGCTGTCATCCGCTTCATCCAGTCGCGGAGGTTATTGGCTTGGAGGTGCTTATCGAAAGTTGCTTCGAGGTCCAATTCCTTCTTCGCAGCGGCGTCACCGAAGCCCAGGAGTTGCTGGGCTTGCAAGGGTGCTGCGGCGAGGGCCGAGAATAATATGGGAAGGAATGTCTTTTTGAAAAGGTGTCGCATAGGAACGGAGTGAAAAGGTTTTTGATGATGCTTAAATATAGTAAACGATGAGGAACAATACCGGAAATTAGCGGATAATGTGCCACTAGTATGTTTAAGCATACGTGAGGAATGGCAGTCTGAGCGCACGGGGCCACCCGTGCGGTCGAAGA
>NZ_JASATN010000046.1:0-5241 GCF_038440355.1 Dyadobacter sp. OTU695
AGAGCTGACAACGCCGCTGTTCACTGATTCGCTGCTGCATGCCCCGATCCTTTCCTGGTCCGTCCCGTCCAGCTCGATGACCTGGCACAAGCCCGGTAGCCGGTATGAGAGCCCAGCGCTGCTGACCACACAGCACACCCCGCTGTCACTGACCATGTAGCCAATACGCTCCAATGGATATTCCGGGTCGATCGGAACATACGCCCCGCCCGATTTAAGGATACCCAGAATACCTACGATCATATCCATGCCCCGGTCCAGACAGATACCCACCAGGCTCTCAGGGCCCACACCCAACCCGCGAAGGTAATGGCCCAGGCGGTTACTGGCCACATCCAGCTCCCCATAGCTCATCGCCCGGCCCTCGAAAACCAACGCTATCGACGAGCTATCCGCCTTCACCTGCCCTGCAAAAAGGTCCAGAATCGTCTCGTCTGCCGGGTAAACACTGCTCGATACATTCAAACCATTTACCAACCGCTCACGCTCAAATGAATCTATAAGCACAATGTCGCCAACAGAGACACTCGCATCAATTAACGTTGAAGACAAAATCTTCCCATAAGAACTAAGCATGCCAGAAATTGTCTCAGCAGAAAACAATTCGTCGCGATAAACTAAGCTCGCGGCAAGTCCATGGGCCGTTTCCGATAAGCTTAGTGTCAAATCGAACTTTGAGTAGATTTCCCTGACCCCTAACGGCTGAACATCCAGACCATCAATCGTTAATGGCTCAGTGTTATTTTCATCTTGCAAAACAATCAGAACCTGGAAAAATGGACTTTCTGCGAGGTCTCTCGGCAAGGCGAGTGCTTCGACGACTTTTTCAAACGGGACATCCTGATTTTTGAAAACCCGGATAGTATTTTCCTTAACCGAATCAAGGATATCTTTAAATGAAGATTGTCGATTAATAGTATTTCTTAATGCTAGGGTGTTCGAGAAAAAACCAATCAGTCCTTCCAGCTCTTTGGCAAACCTTCCTCCGGTGGAAGTGCCCACGCAGATATCTGTTTGACCGCTATATCGGTGCAAAAGTGTATAAAAAGCCGATAGCAAGTAAACGAACAGCGTAACGCCATGCTCTTGTGCACTATTTTTCAAACGCTGCAATGTGCCAACATCAAACAGTTGATGCTCAACAGAACCACGCATACCCACCTGAGGCCGATATCGAAAATCTGACAAAAGCTTAAGCCGCTCCAACCCGGCCAAATAAGATTTCCAAAAGTCAATTTTGCTATCAAAACCCGATTCTGCCAATCTCTTACGTTCCCACAATGCAAAGTCCGCGTACTGAATCGGCAGTGGCGCTATTGTTGGTTTTCGGCCGTGTCGGTACTCCTTGTAAAAGCTCGAAAGTTCACTTGCTAAAATCGCTATCGACCCTCCATCGAACGCAATATGATGCAAAAGCAACACCAGGACGTATTTATCGACTTGACGCTCAAATAGTGTAGCTCTGAACAAATAATCCTTTTGCAATTGAAAAGGTGTCTGGATGACCGACTCGATCAAAACATCGATATCAAGCCCTTCCTTGCGGATTTGTTCTTTGGAGACGAACTGCATACCCCATTCAGAAGATGGCATAACACGTTGATAGCCGATGCCATCAGCTTCCACTATTTGTGTACGCAAAACCTGGTGGCGTTCCAAGATACTTCTAAGCGCCATTTCCAGGGCATCAATATCCAAATGCCCCTTAAGATCAACAACCCAAGGCATATGGTACTGTTTACTACCTGCGAATTTATCGATGAACCACAAACGCTCCTGGCTATACGATAATCGAACAAGGTCAGGTCTATTGGCGCCAAGGGCAGGAATGCTGTAATCCTTCCGCTGTTTTCCCTCAATCACTTCGGCTAATAGCTCAAGGGTGGAATTTGCAAAAACCTCACCGATTGTTACCTCTGTCGATAGTTCAGACCTGATTGCCGCAATGAGTCGAATTCCCAAAAGAGAGTGTCCACCCAAATCAAAAAAGTCGGCGCTACCAGATACCTCCGGTACTTCCAAAAGTTCTGTCCAGATTTGAGCAAGCTTAGATTCGGTCTGACTGCCCGCTTTCCAGTTTTTCTTTGTCGAATCTTGCTCCGGCTCCGGCAACGCTTTCTTATCGACTTTGCCGCTGCTCGTTAAGGGAAAAGCATCCATTACCACAAAGGTAGCTGGCACCATATAGTCTGGAAGTCTGGCTTCTAGATAACTTGCTATCGCTGCCCTGTCAAATTCATCCTGACAGATAATGTATCCAATCAAACGGCCTTCCGCTGCTTCTTTCCTTTTATAAACCACCGACGCATGCAGAATACCTGGCGCGGATTGTAAAACCGCTTCTATTTCACCAAGCTCAACCCTGTTACCACGAATTTTTAACTGATCATCTTTTCGTCCGATATATTCAATATCACCCTCGGGCAGCCATCTCGCCAGGTCTCCAGTGCGATACAAACGTTCCGGCCCAAAATTCCCGATGCTGTGAACGCTGAATTTTTCTGCCGAAAGGTCTTCCAAATTCAAGTAGCCATTTGCCAGCGACTTTCCACCCAGAAACAATTCTGCTTTTACCCCATGGGGAACGGGCCGAAAGTTTTCATCCAGTATAAAAGCTCTGACATTACCGATCGGCTTCCCAATCACAACTTTCCCATTGGCCAACACTGGTCTATCAGTCAGAATAGAGCTGACTGTATTTTCCGTGGGTCCGTACGCGTTAATAACCCGGATTCCCTTACCGGAAAGTTCTTCGACCAGCTTCTTATTTAACATTTCACCAGCCGAAATCAGGGTCTTTACCGAATGCAGCTCGTTTTTTACTTCTGCCTGATAAGATGGGGGTAGCGTAACCAATTCAATCTGATGACGCTCAATCAATTCTTTAAATAAGGCACGGTCAAGGATCGCATTCTTCGAACAAAGTACCAACTTGCCGCCATACAACAACGTACAAAATATTTCATGAACTGAGGCGTCGAAGCCAAGCGAAGCAAATTGCAGCACACTGATCCCGGCGCGCAGCATTAGTGCATCCTTTTGATTAAATACAAGATTAACTACGCTGTCATGTGACACGAGAACCCCCTTGGGTTGCCCGCTTGAACCAGATGTATAAATAATATAGGCCAGACTTTTGGTATCGATTAAAATGCCGGGGTTTTCCATAGGCATTTCCAAAAGAGAAGTTTGGGCCAAGTCAATACGAAAGACCTGGCAATTCCCCGAAAAGCTGTATTTACTTAGTCTTTGTTGATTTGTAATCAGGAAACTAGCTTGCGCGTCATCCAAAATAAAAGAAAGTCGCTCGATGGGACATTCAGGGTCGATTGGTACATATGCTGCACCTGCTTTCAGGATTGCAAGAATCGAAATCACCATATCCAAACCCCGTTCCTGGCAAATCGCTACTCTGGCCCCTGAACTGATTCCATGCTTTACAAGAAAATGGCAAAGTTGGTTAACCCTTTGGTTCAAGCGCTGATAGCTTACTTCCTCTTGCTCAAAAGCCAGAGCGGTCTTAAGGGCTGAGGTTCCGACTTGCTTCTCAAAAAGACTAACCAGAGATTCTGAATCGGGAAAATCAAATTTTGTCTGATTATAGCCGTCAACAATCATCTCCCGCTCAGCGGATGTGATTAATTCCAGTTCACCAAGGATTGTCTTCTCAGCTGAGATTATTTGCCTCAATACATTTTCATAATGAAGCAACATATTCTCAACATAGCTATCTGCTAAAAGAGTAGCATTATAGTTAAAGGTAACGATGATTCGCCCGGCTGCTACAACCTTGATGCCCAGCGGGTAATTGGTTTGATCGTAGGTAGTCGCATTCTCAATACCGACTGATAGGTTGCTGGAAGCGAGTTTTTCGCTCACCGGATAGTTTTCGAATACAAAAATCGAGTCGAAAAGATCACGCTGTATATCTGCCCACTTCTGTATGTTGTTCAGCGCGGAGTATTGATATTTACGGTTTTGGACTTGTTCGTCTTGCAAATTCTGAAGCCATTGAGCAATGTTTTGATTTTCTACTATCGTCGATCTAAGCGGAAGTGTATTGATGTATAGCCCGACACGGTTTTCAATATTTGGAAGATCCTCGGGACGGCCCGAAACGGTTACACCGAAGATGACATCCTGGGTTTGGTTGTAATGATGCAACAGAATTGCCCATACACCCTGCATAAGCGTGTTAACCGTTACTCTGTTTTTTTGAGCAAAATCTTCTATTTCTTTCGTAAAGTGGCCCGTTAGACTCAGCACAGATTCCTTATAGACCCCAACGCCTTTATTGCGCTGCAAATCATCATCAATCAATGCCAAAAGTGTCCCGCCGTTTACCCCATGCAGGTATTGCTTCCAGTGCGCTTCTTCATTGGTTTTATCCTGCTTTTCGATATATCTGATATAATCCTCATAACGATCTTCAAAATCGCTTGCGGGAAACTCACCAGACATTCTAAGCTGATAGAATTCAAAAAGCTCACTCATGATGATCGGCAATGACCAGCCGTCAAATAAGATATGATGGCAGGTCCAGATCATCCGGTGCCTTTCCGGCCCAGTCTTGATAAGTGTCAAACGCATCAGGGGAGCTTTTTCAAGGTCGAACTTTTTTGCCCGGTCTTCAAGCTCAAATCCAAGGAGCCGCTCATGCTGTTCTTCTTCTGAAAACGCGCTAAAATCCAGCAGATCGGCATTGAAAGACACATGGCTATGAACGCATTGCACAGGCAGTTTCAATTTATCATAAGAAAAACTGGTCCGCAGAATCGTGTGCCGCTTTATGATATCTTGCCAGGCTTGCTCGAAAGTGGTTGCGTCTAGCTCGATAAGATCGCAAGCAAACTGCTCTATGTATGTTGCCGCTTGCTGGTCATACAGGCTATGAAACATCATGCCCTCTTGTAAGCCACTCAGCCGGCAGATTCCTTGAATTTGACTAGACTGCTCACCGTCTCGCGAAATGAAATCAATAAGCGCTTGCTTGTTGGATTTTATAAAATCGGTGATTTCCTGATTTCTCTTTAGCTCGTCTATTTGTGACTTGGTGACCTTTTTGCTATCGGCCTTTAAGCTAAGTTTGTCATTTTCATAGGCCAATGAAAAGTTCATGCTCTTAAGCCGGCTGACAAAATCCTTTAGTTCCATTTGAATAGGGTTAGAAGTCCATTATATTTTCAAAATCCGAAGTGTCTTGCGAGAGAAATTTGTCCAGTTCTTCGTAACTGATCTCAG
>NZ_JASATN010000047.1:0-4403 GCF_038440355.1 Dyadobacter sp. OTU695
TTTGCTTGTGGCTATTAATCACGACGCCCCATCAGCAAACTCACATAGTAAAGCAATGTGGCCAAAGAACCGATTGCAGCTACGAGGTAAGTACGGGCAGCCCATTTCAAAGCATCGGCAGACATCACGTACTCTCTCTCATTCACAATACGGTTTTTCTGGATCCAGGCCAATGCACGATTGCTGGCATCGTATTCAACCGGCAAAGTAATAAAGCTGAACAACGTAGTTACGGCGAACAATGCCACACCAATGGCGAGCGGAATAATGGACGTATTAATCAATAGTACACCGATCAAAATAATCCATTGCATGTATTGCGATGCAACGCTCAGAAACGGTACCATTTGCGAGCGGAATTGCAGCCAGCTGTAAGCGGTAGCATGTTGCACCGCGTGCCCGCATTCGTGGGAAGCCACGGCCGCGGCGGCTACACTCCGACCATAATATACATCGGGGCTCAAGTTGACTGTCTTATCCTGCGGATTGTAGTGGTCGGTCAGGCGGCCTTCCACGGACACTACTCTTACGTCGTAAATGCCGCTTTCCCGGAGCATCGTCTCAGCGATTTCCTTACCGCTCATGCCGTTGCTCAACCCTACCTGTGAATATTCTTCAAACTTGCTCTTCAAGCGCCATTGTACGTAAAAGCTAGCGCCCATTACGATCAAAGCAATCAAAAGTCCCATAGTTATTGCTATTTATATCCTTGTTTTATTTTCTCGATGAGTGCGGTAGTCGAGTAGCCTTGTACCAAAGCGATCGTTTTTACCTCACCTCCTCTACCCAAAACAAAATCCGCGCCAGCAATGTTCTCGATCGTATAATCGTCGCCTTTGACCAAAATGTCAGGTTTTACAGCCTCGATCAACTGACTAGGCGTCGGTTCGTCGAACAAAATGACAGCATCGATGAATGAAAGTGCTGCCATTAGCCGGGCTCTTGCATATTCATTAACGACCGGCCGGAGCGGCCCTTTCAGGCGGCTTACCGAGGCATCGGTGTTCAAGCCAAGTACCATTCTGTCACCCAATGCGCGGGCTTTTTCGAGGTAATCGATGTGCCCCAGATGCACAATATCGAAACATCCGTTAGTGAAAACAACTTTTTGCCCGGCACGCTGCCATGCTTCAACGGTGGGGATAGCCTCTTCTAGTCTCAGGATTTTGCTTTCTGTCAAATTCATTGTAAAAGACAATATGGATTTAAGAAATGGAATAACGTAACATACTCCATTTCCATTTTTCAGGACTATTAAAGTTACAATTAGTTTGCCGCAGAGACCTGCTCGGGCTCCTCGACTTTGTTTTTGTTCACGATCAGCACATAGAGGAATGCTAACGCCCCGATCACCAGCATAAACAGCATTTGTGCCCCGTGGATGAAGGTCGCCAAGGTGATGCCGTCGTTCTGCGAAAGCCCGTAAAGTACCATTACATTACCCACCAGCAAATGGTAAGCACCGATGCCGCCTTGAGTAGGAGCCGTCATACCGATCGCGCCGACAACCAATAGCGTCAAACCCGCCAGCGGGCCAAGGTCGGAGGTTTCGGGAATGCAGAAAAAAAGTACGTAGGAAACCAGGTAATAAAGCACCCAGATCAGGATTGTGCTGAAAATAAAAAGACCAGGACTGCGCAGTTTGCGCACGCTTAGGAGTCCTTCAAGCATGCCTTGCGCGAAGCCTATGATTTTGGCAATCACGGCATTCTGCTGCAATTTGTTGCGCAATGAAGCATTTTTGAATACTATAATGCTAACTACCGCGATAGCAAGCAAGCCGACGATCAGAATGCTGAGTAACATGCCGCTACCTGAACCACCGCTTTGGCTTCCGCCCCCTATTTTACTTTGAAAGAAGTCTGTAAAGAAGGTACTGAGCCGGTCGAATTCGAGGATGAAGTTCAATCCAATCATCAACACCAATATAATCACATCAAAAATGCGCTCAGCCACAACAGTACCGAAGCTCAGGCTCACCGGAATACGTTCCAGCCGGTAAAGTGTTCCGCAGCGCGTGACTTCTCCCATGCGTGGCACAATGTAGTTGGCGAAATAACCGGTAAGGACCGAAACGGAACTGTTCACAATGCCGGGCTTATGGTCCAGCGGTTCGATGAGCATTCCCCAGCGCCACGCACGGGTAACGTGCGCAAGCAGGAGGCAAAAGCATGATACGGCGATCCACCGCCAGTCAGACTTGGCAAAACGGTCGAGCATTTCATTCAGGTTGATGTCTTTGAACACAAACCAGAGCAGACCGCCTGCCAGGACAAGCGAAATCGTGTAACGCAGTATATTTTTCATGCTATGCTAATATGGATATTTGGTGCAGCAAATGGGGTTAGCTTACCAGGTGATTGTTATGATCGGGGAAAACGACCATTGGCTTGAATGTCTTCGCCTCTTCCTGGCTCATACTGCCGTAAGCAATGATAATGATAATGTCGCCGATCTGCACCCTGCGTGCTGCCGCGCCATTGAGGCATATCATGCCCGAGCCGCGTTCGCCTTTGATAACATATGTGATAAAGCGTTCGCCATTGTTGTTGTTCACAATGTGCACCTGTTCATTCTCAATGAGTCCCGCGGCGTCGATCAGATCTTCGTCGATCGTGATGCTGCCAACGTAGTTCAATTCCGCCTGAGTCACCTTAACCCGGTGAATCTTCGATTTCATTACTGTGATTTGCATTACCCGGTGGTATTGGTCTAAATGAAATGCATTACCCCCGCAAAGTTACAGGAATAATACCCAGCCATCAAAACATCGTCTCCCGTGGGACGGTTCCGCAATATTTGAAATGGTCCCATTCATGGGTTTCATAAGAACATTATTATATTTAAGCGGGATTTAATAGTATTAGATCCTTAATAAAAACTTATTCCTTTAATCTATATTAATCTACTTTATTTTTTCATTACCAAAACCGATGAGTACAGAAAACAAACCGAAAGACGTTAGCCGCCGGGACTTTATCCAGAAGTCATCCGCAGCGGCCATAGGAAGTTTCTTCATAGTACCCCGCCACGTGCTGGGGAAAGGATATAAAGCCCCGAGCGACAAGCTGAATATCGCCGGTGTGGGCGTGGGCGGGAAAGGTTTTTCTGACACCAACAATGCCTGGAACAAAGGTGCCGAAAACCTGGTGGCACTTTGCGATGTCGACTGGTCGCAGGCGCAGGTAAAAAAGAATTTCGAACTGCACCCGGATGCTAAAAAGTACAAGGACTTCCGTAAGATGTTCGATGAAATGGACAAGAGCATCGATGCCGTAACCGTTTCAACCGCCGACCACATGCACGCGATTATTGCGATGGCGGCTATGCAGCGTGGCAAGCACGTGTACGTACAAAAACCCCTTACGCACGACATTTACGAAGCCCGCATGCTCACCGAGGCAGCGCGTAAATACAAAGTGGTAACCCAGATGGGTAACCAGGGCGCTTCAAACCCTGCGCAGAATCAAATGAAGGAATGGTTTAACAAAGGCCTCATCGGTAACGTCCACGAAGCACATGTTTGGACCAACCGTCCGGTATGGCCGCAAGGCATTCCCGTTCCGACGGGCAAGCACGAGGTACCTGCGGACATCGATTGGGAACTGTGGGTAGGCTGCGCCGACTGGGTGGATTACAACCCGGCCTGGCACCCATTCAAATGGCGCGGCTGGTGGAACTTCGGTACCGGTGCATTGGGCGATATGGGTTGCCACCTGATCGACCCGGCGTTCCGTACGCTTGGTTTGGGTTATCCGACGGAAGTTGAATGCTCGGTAGGCCAGGTGTTCATTAAAGACTGGACTGCAGAATACATTCCTGAGGGCTGCCCGCCTTCCTCACGCGTGCAATTGAAATTCCCCGCGAACAAAGTCAATAAATCGGAAGTTACCCTGACCTGGCATGACGGTGGTCTGCGTCCGTTCCATCCGGACCTGATTCCTGCCAACGACCCGCTGGGCGAGCCGGACAGCAGCAATGGTGTGCTCCTGATCGGAGAAAAAGGGGTGATGACCTGTGGAACTTATGGTATTGCGCCGAAAGTGTACCTCAAAGACGGGACCAAGCTCGAATACAAGCAGGGCGATTTCGGCAACAAATACACGCCGATGCCGGAATTCGGTCACCACGTGTCATGGAGCGATGCTTGCAAGGCTGGTTTCAACAGCAAAGAGCACAAAGCGCTGACATCATCGTTCGATTACGCCGGTCCGTTGACAGAGACCGTGATCATGGGTAACCTCGGTATCCGCAGCTACAACCTCCGCACGGCGAAGGCTGATGGCAAAGGCTTTGACTACCCGGGGCGCAAGAAACTGTTATGGGATGGCAAGAATATGAAGGTTACCAACTTCGACGAAGCGAACCAGTTCGTTCAACGCAAGTATCGCGGCGACTGGAAA
>NZ_JASATN010000048.1:0-3896 GCF_038440355.1 Dyadobacter sp. OTU695
TAAAGCCGCACTGCTTTCCTGGTCGACCAGTGAAGAAATCAACAGCGACCGATTCGAGATCGAACGCAGTGCCAATGGCAAACAGTGGAATAAAATAGGATCGGTAGAGTCCGGTAAGGAAAGCACAACAATCAGAAAGTACTCCTTCACCGACGAGAGCCCTCTGACAGGAAGAAGTCTTTACCGCTTGAAGATGGTGGACCAGGACAACACTTTCGCATATAGTGTAATCCGCACGATCTCTATCGAAGGCAAAGGCGTTTTTCTTTACCCCAATCCAGCTACTGATTACGTCAAACTCGACGATGCAGACTCGATTCAAAAAGTGGAAATCGTCAATCTGAACGGAGCCACTGTATATCAATCTGCCGCTGTTTCACCGGACGGGATCGACGTGAGAAAGCTGATAGCAGGAAACTATGTGCTTAAAATCACTGACCGGAATGGAGCACTAAACACACAAAAGTTGGTTATTGTTAGGTAGCAGAATTAATCAATGCCTAATTTATCGTAGTGTTTTTTTACAGCTCGGCGATAATTTGCCGAGCTGTTTCTTGGCAAATAATCCATTGCCTGACAGACTCGTCCCCACCGTTATCAGACTGGTTAAAGACTTTCAATCTCCCCGATCCGAAGAATATGGCGCAACGCTTACCATTTTCCCTTTAGCACCCGCAAGAGCGGTAGTAAAGATTTTTTTCAACATAACCCCCCTTCACAATGTTGAACATATTAATTATCGATGATCAGACGATGTTGCGCGCCGGCATGCGCGTGATGCTTGAAACAGTTTCCGAGCATTACTGCCTTTATGAAGCCAGTTGTGTCGAAACGGCCCTTTCTATCCTTGAAAGCAATGCAGACATTCAGGTAGTTATCAGCGAATTGAAAATTAGCAACCGGGTTGTTGCGGATATTGTAGAAACCATTAAAGCCGTTCGGAACGACGTTTCCATCCTGCTTTATTCGGGATTAGCGGAAAGGTTGTACGCACTTCCGGTTCTGAGAGCCGGCGCGGACGGGTTCATTATGAAAAATGCTAAGATTCCCGAGCTGCAAAAAGCAATCGAGCGAATCGCAGCAGGAGGAAAATATCTGAACCTGGAATTGCAAACTTCCCTGATCAAAAATAAATCTTCGCACCGCCTGGAAGACATCGAATCTGTAGAAAAGCTCTCGCCAAGAGAATTGATGGTGATGCGGGAAGTGGCCCAAGGCAAAAGCACCAAAGAAATTGCCTACACCCTCAAACTGAAATGCAATACTGTCAGCACGTATAAGAAGCGGATCTGCCTTAAAATGAACGTAGCGGACAGGATCGAACTTGCACAGAAAGCCGCTGTCCTTTAGGGCTCAGTGAGCGCGCATTTTTCGGCAAGCAACTACCATTTTCATTCTCCCCTGCACCCCAAAAGTCACCTCAAAAATACAAAAAAGCGTCTCAAAACAATCCAATTAGGCAAACGACATTTGTGGTGAATTGTATACAAGTATTCACCAGGCAAGAGTTCGTTTACAAATTGTGATACGCTGACTCTTCCCTGTCCGAGTGCACTGCCCGCTTGACCGACCTGCGCACTCGGACAGTGCATCGTCATTAATTATTTCTTAATCAAAAACTTAAAATCCGAATGAAAAAGAAAATCTACTTGCTTGGAGTGATGATGGGCCTTACTGCCTCTGCGGCCATGGCGCAAAATGTAGGGATAGGCACTACCACTCCTGCGGCCAAATTGCACGTGGTGGGCAATGTAGCCATTCAGGATGGTACTCAGGGTGCCGGAAAAGTATTGACCTCGGACGCGGCGGGTATCGCCAGCTGGCAGGCCCCTGCGGGAGCGGGCGCGAGTACCGCCACTCAAACGGCTTCATATGCAGTGCCCATTGGAAATGGTGCGCAGCCAAGCGCCTTTTTCGGAGTGACGGAAGGTTCCTATACAACGGTTTCCAATACTACCAATGTCATCAATTTCCCCAGTCAAAAAGCCGCATTTATCAACTACGTACTTGGTGTTGACGACGTGTCTGCATGGACAGGTTACAGCCCGTTTAACCGTTTTGAAATATACATCGACGGAGTGGCAAGCGGCATCTTCATTATCATCCAGACCGAAGTGAGCGGTCACTTCGAATTGACTTTGTCCGGTGTTCGCACCCTGTCCGCAGGAAACCACACGTTCGATGTAAGGGCAACCAGATGGTATAACAACGGTGCTCCCGCCAGTGCCTACCAAATTTGTGGTACCATTTCTTCCAACCTGGATGTAACCTACTTGAACTAGTCGGAGAGTTGCAAGGTACAGTCTTCATTTAAACAGCTTTCACGATGAAAAAAGAATACATCAGCCTCATGACAGGGATGGCATTGCTGTTGGGAAACCAGCTAGCCCATGCGCAGCTTGTCATCGACGGGGCTACTTTCAATAATTATGGGTCAGTTACCAACCGTGGTACATACACCGCCGTTACAGCCAACGCGCCCGCCGCTTATACGGCTTCATCGGGCGCTGTTTTCAACCACTATGAGACAGATGCCAACTCGTTGCGGGTTAATAACAGCTATAATGCCAATGGCACCGGCGGAAGCACTGACAATTTCAATGGACCGGCGGGAGTAGCAGGTGTGCAGGGAATCAGCGGCAGTGTTGCTCCTAATTTTTCCACACTGGCCTTGAAGAACGGATCGGCCAGCGCATTTAATATCACCAATACAGCAGGCGCCAACGTGTTTACCATTGCGTCGTTCGAAAACGGGATAACCACTACCGTGCGCGCCAACACGGCCAATGGCGCGATCAGGTTTCAGGCAGGGGCGACTTACACAGGTGGGCTCACCGACGCTCAGCACGTGGACGGATATGTTTCCAAAATCGGTAATTCCACCTTTATATTCCCGGTGGGAAACAATTCCGATCTGAGAACATTGCGGATCTCCGCACCCACAAATACCGCGCATATCAGCGTGGCCTACGCCGCAGACCTCGGAGAGGCTTCCAACACACCCTCCGCTTCCATCAAACGCGTATACACCTTCGGTAGTTGGGACTGGGCGGCCATCACACCTGCTACAAACGATCTGGATGTGACCGTGTCGATCCCTAATGTCGCTGGTTTTGAATCCACAGCCGCAAACCTCAGGCTGGTCGGCTGGGACGGTTCCCAATGGCTCGATTTGAGCGGGTCGGCCAATGCCACAGGCGTAGTAGAGAACAGTACACTGACCGGCGTCGTACCGGCTGGGGCGGCCATCACACAGATCGCCATCGGCTCTACGCAGGAGCTTGCCACCACGCCCGACCTGCGGCCGTTTATCATCATGGGCAATGTGACTTTCTCGAATACCGAAACGGTCAGGCCATTTACCATACGCGTCAGAAACATGCGCGCAGGAACCATTGCCTCTGATCTAATCACCATACGCGTCTATAAGCCCACACCTACTTCCACCATTGCCCTCACTGGCGCTTCGGCCACCGAATGGACCATCACCAACTCGGGTACTTACTACACGCTGACCACCGACAGCGATATCGCCGCCTCGCCATTGGGGAATAGCATTACGGCCAACCTGACCATCCCCGCGGCGGCTGTTCCCGGAGGCTATCCATTTAGGGCTTTCATCCCCGACCTATCGGGCGGGGAAGTAGTGGCCGACAATGGCAACAACAATCTAATCATTCAGGTATTCAAAAATTAACTGAAGCCATGACCAGCTTTTAAACTTAAAATCATGAAAAAAACAAACTACTACCTTGGATTAGGGCTTCTTGGACTTTCCCTGCTTGTCTCGGCAGAAAGCCACGCGCAGCAAATCGACATCAACGCCGGGTATGGAAACTATGACCCGGGAACCTTTCCCGGCTATGGAAACCAGCCGGCAGCGCGCGGGATATTTT
>NZ_JASATN010000049.1:0-3683 GCF_038440355.1 Dyadobacter sp. OTU695
TTAAGTCCGCAATAACTACCTACCAATTATCTGCCCCCCATTACACCAAAAGTCGCCTACGGGCGCGCTCAGGTTCCAGGCAGGCGCCTCCTACACGGGAGGGCTCACCGATGCGCAGCATGTGGACGGGTATGTTTCCAAGATAGGTAATACCAGCTTCAAGTTCCCGGTAGGTGATGCCAGTGATCTGAGAACGCTACAAATTTCGGCACCGCTGGATGCAGCTACCCACATTAGCGTGGCCTACGCCCCGGACCTGGGCGAGGCGCCTACCACGCCCTCCCCTTCAATCAAATGCGTTTATGCCTCTGGCAGCTGGGACTGGGTTGCCGTCACACCTTCGACCAGCGACCTGGACGTGACTGTATCGATCCCCAATGTCGCCGCTTTTGAATCCACGGCAGCAAACCTCAGGCTCGTCGAATTGGATGGCTCCCAATGGCTCGATTTGAGCGGGTCGGCCAATGCCACCGGCGTAGCCGAGAACAGCACGCTGACCGGCGTCGTACCGGCTGGGGCGGCCATCACACAGATCGCCATCGGCTCTACGCAGGAGCTAGCCACCACGCCCGATCTGCGGCCGTTTATCATCATGGGCAATGTGACTTTCTCGAATACTGAAACCATCAGGCCCGTAACCGTTCGCGTCAGAAACGTGCGCGCCGGAACCGTTGCCTCTGATCTTATTACTGTCCGTATCTACAAACCGACACCTACTTCCACCATTGCCCTCACTGGCGCTTCGGCCACCGAATGGACCATCACCAACTCGGGTACTCACTACACGCTGACCACCAACAGCGATATCGCCGCCTCGCCATTGGGGAATAGCATTACGGCCAACCTGACCATCCCCGCGGCGGCTGTTCCCGGAGGCTATCCATTTAGGGCTTTCATCCCCGACCTATCGGGCGGAGAAGCAGTGGCTGACAATGGCAACAACAACCTGATCATTCAGGTGTTCAAAAATTAAACTACACCTTTCTTATCTCACAAAAACAATTAATCATGAATTCAACTTACAAAAACATCCTTGCTATCGCAGCGATTTTAATCGGGTTCCAGAGCGTTTCTGTCGCGCAGGTAAAAATAGGCAATAACCCGGCCAACATTGTGGCGGGATCGGCACTGGAAATCGAAAGCACCGATAAGGGGTTAAGAATGCCGCAAGTCGCACTCACAAGTACCACGACATTTGCACCGATCGCCGGCGTGGGAGCAGACGCAAGCTCGATGGGAATGCACGTTTTCAACACCAGTTCTGTCATTACCTCAGGTATAGCTTCTAATGGAAAAGCATACCCAGCCGCTGGTATTGGTGAATACTATTGGGACGGGTTCGGCTGGGTGAGTTCATCGGTACAATCCGGCTCCGGAGGTTTTTCACTGGTTTGGGCGGGTTACTCGCCAGGCCCTTTTAATTATGTGAATAACCTTCCCGGAAGCGATCTGAATACAACAGAGACATTTGATACATTCAACGCAAATACGGGTGGTGTATTTACAGTTCCAGTCGACGGCTATTATACCATTGCTCAGAATTTCATGGTCGATCTTGTAGGCTCCGGAGCCGGGAATTTCAATTCGAGCATAGTAATAACATCCTTTTCAACAGGGGTGCCAGAATCAAGAATTTCCAATAACACAGGAAGTGTCAATGGCAATCGTACTTATAGCCTGGGCAACAACCTCACCGTCAAATTATTTACCGGCGATCTGGTCAAGTTTACCGTGCAACCTTGTAATGGTTGTTCCGGTTCGAATTACCGCGTGAGATTGGTTTCACAAACCATAGGTTTATTTCAATAGCCACACTCAATTCCTTTCCCATTCCCTATCTATTAAAAGGCTGCTTCGCACCACGCGAGGCAGCCTTTTTATTTAAAATAAAACTTCAATTAGAATAGAGATTTACATTGCTTGGCTAAAATGCAACCAATATCTAATAATTGTGTATTTCAAAACAATTAATTCAAATAGATACCAAAACTCGCTCTGAACATACCAAACATTGTCTGGTTTCATTTCGATTTTAGCACCAATATTTGTAAAACAAGACATCATTGGCCTGGCTTAAGATATCAAAATAATCAAAATGCTATTTTTTACACCAGCTATTCAGCACGCAAATAATTGTTCACGACCAACATCTTACAGTTTAATTAAAAATAAAATAGTTTTTCAAACCAAATCCAAATTCGATGAACACATCTAGACTTTTCTCGAAACTCTTTCTGGGAGTATTGCTGACCAGCTCTTCTGCAATTTACGCACAAGTAAAAGTTGGAGATAATCCAGGCACAATTAATTCCAGTTCTGCCCTGGAAGTTGAGAGTGCTACAAAGGGCCTTTTGCCCCCGCGTCTAAGTATTCCTGATCTGACCCAGGCGGCACCTGTTACCAGTCCCACCGAAGGTCTGCTTGTATACAATACCAACACGACATCCGGAAAAGGCTTTGTCTATTGGGACGGCGCTATGTGGCGCCGCTTCCAGCAAACTGTGGGATCATTTAATTTGTCAATCTATGCAGCGGGTAGCCTTTATCTGGGCGATGTAGCCGGAACTTCCGACGGTAACCACACAGTTTTACCTGGATCAAAAGGAGTTTCAGGTGTGGCATGGGGCGGAGGATGGCAAGCAAACCAGGGGTCCGCATCGTGGAAAGTGACTTTCACTACCCCGGTACCAGCCGGCAAAACCTACTTTGTCATACTGACGCCGAGATCCAGCTCCAATCAGGCGCAACCCGGAAACCAGGCAGATTTGGACAACGACATCACGCCTCCGATCATCGTAGGTAAAAACCCCACTGACTTCACCATATTTTGCCAGGAGTATGCCGCAACATCCCAGCAACTTCTCATGGACTTTGTAGTTCTGGTCGAAAACTAAGACACTTCGTTTGATCCTGGAAAACCCAACACGCAGTGAGGCCAAATTCTAAAAAGCGTATTAAATGAACGAAGTATGAAAAAACTATATGTCCTACTTTTAATGGTGTGCGCCTGGACAGGCGCTTACAGCCAGGGAAGCGGTGTGCATAGTACGAGCCAGGTCCATCCTGGCGGCCACTATGGAGTGTATGGATCGTTGTTATTCAACAGCGGATACCTGGTTACACCCCGGAGCTCACCAACTAATAACGTGTACTTTACCGATGGGTCGGCATACTCGGGAGCATCCGATGGCTCCCATATTGACGGGTATGCCGAGAAAGCCGGCAATACCGCCTTTACGTTCCCCATAGGTAACGGTGCAAAACTCCGTACGGCCGGTATATCAGCCCCGGCAGCGGCGGCCAATTTTAAGGCAGCTTATTGGTTTGAGAATCCGAATGCGGCTACATTGCCGGCAGGCGCACCGTTTCCGGTAAGCAATCTGGGGACCGGAGTTAGTGCAGTAAGCAGTCTTGAGTATTGGGATGTGGATGGAGCATCGTCGGTAAATCTCACACTTTCCTGGGACGCAGCCAGCAACTTATCCGTTTTGACCTCGGGAACGATTGCCAATTTGGTAGTAGTAGGCTACAATACAACCACAGCTAAATGGGAAAGCCTGGGTAACGCAGGAGGAACAACCGGTGCGCTGGCTACGACTGGTACGATAACCGCAAACGGCGTTACACCTGATAATTATGCAGCATTCACATTTGGGACTAGCGCGGCAGCGACCACCCCTGAC
>NZ_JASATN010000050.1:0-3167 GCF_038440355.1 Dyadobacter sp. OTU695
CAAGGTGCGAACAAAGATCCCCGATCGTCCTATGAACAAAAAGGGCCTTGATTGGAAGTTCTATCTGAAACTCCTTTCTGATGAATGCGATCAGTCGAACAGCTAACAGCGAGTGCCCGCCAATGGCAAAAAAGTTATCATTTAGCCCTACTCTATCAACTTTAACAAGTTCCTTGATAACTGCGCAAAGCTTGACTTCCGTCGACGTCTGGGGAGCAACATGCATTTGAGACGTATTAAGAAATTCACCCGGAACAGGCAGCAAACTTCTGTCAATTTTCCCATTAGGAGTTAAAGCAAACTCTTGAATTTCTACAAGTACGGAGGGCACCATAAACTCGGGAAGCTTACCCCGAAGATAACGTTCCAGGCGTTCCTTCTTAAACTCTGCTTCTACAACTAGATACGCAACCAGCAAGCCGTCAGCCGTGCCCACAACCAAACTCTGGCGCACGCCTTCGTATTCATCAATGGCCTGCTCAATTTCTCCCGGCTCGATTCGGTACCCCCTGAGTTTAATTTGGTTGTCGTTTCTTCCTAAATATTGGATTTCGCCATTTGGAAGCCACTTGACAATGTCACCTGTCCGGTAGCACCTGCCTTCGAATTCCAAATCATTAAGCGTTGAGAAAAACCTTTCAGCAGTTTTATCGGGTTGATCCAAATAACCTCTTGCTACCCCAGCGCCGGCGATATACATTTCACCAGGCACGCCAATCGGGCAAAGATTATTGGCTTTGTCAAGTATCAAGATCTGGGTATTTCCTATTGGCTTACCAATTGTAACCGAGCTACCGTCAGCGGTAATTTTTTTTACCGTAGACCAGATCGTCGTCTCGGTCGGCCCATATACATTATAGACACTTGCTTTAGATTTTTGAAAGAAACGATCTACCAGTTCTTCACTAAGCTTCTCTCCGCCGATAAGGACGGTGTCCAGCTTTCTGAGAAATTGGCTTGAACCCTTATCTTCGATCAAAGCTGACAGATACGACGGAGTGATCTGAAGGGTCGAAATAGGATGTTCCTTCATTTCGAGCCTGTCACTCTGCCGGGCGAATTTCGCCCTGAGCCTATTAAGATCATCCAGTCCCTTTAAAGCCAGTTCTGACTCAACGCCAAAATCTATTAGGCATGCGATTTCTGTCACCCCAATTCGATAGAAACGCTGAATCAAGCGACTACAATGCTCAGCATCACCAAACAAGGCTCCGGATTCCATTGACTTTTCCATAGCTACTTCCAGCAGTTGCTCAGATGTAAGCTCTTCGGATTGTGTTTGCTCGCTCCTCAGGCTCCGTTGAAGGTTTTGAAGCAAGTTTATGCTAGACGCCAAATATCGTTTGAAGGGCTCTCTGACAATTTCTTTGACCTTCTCCGAACTTTCACCCACAAATGTATGAAGCATTAATGCGACCTTTCCTTTATCAGCAGCATGCCCGAATTCTTGTAGCGTTTGATGATAAAGCGCGATGTTCCTTTCTAGTGTGTTAATATTCTGGCCCAGGATGTGCGTTAATATTCCAGCACCTAATCTGCCAGCACTCCGAAAGGTCTCTTCGTTTCCGGCAGATGTGATCCATAAAGACAGCTCATTGCTGACCGGTTGCGGAAATATCTTGACATCAATATCAATGCCCAAACCATTTTTCCTGGTAACACTTGCCCCTTTCCATAGTTTCTGTAACTGGTCAATATGGCTATACATTATCGAATGCCGATCAACAAACGATTCGGGGCTTAACACAAAGTCATCCGCGTGCCAACCCGAGGCTATTGAGAGAGAAACCCTTCCATCCGATAGGTTATCAACCACAGACCACTCCTCTGCTACCCGAATAGGGTCATGCAGTGGCAGTACCACACTCCCAGCCCTAAGCTCCACTTTATTGGTCTTTGATGCAACGGCGGCAGCCAGAACCGATGGGTTGGGAAATATGCCGCCAAACTTGTGAAAATGACGTTCTGGCAACCAAATCGCCGAAAAATCATTTTGGTCAGCAAAAGCCGCAGCATTAAGTAAAAACTGATATTTATTCCTTTGGGCTGAGTCCGCTTCGCTGGAAAAGAAAAACAGGCTAAAATCCATCTTGACACTGGTATCTAAATACTGATCAAAATCAACCAATCCAATCTCTTTGGCCTTTATAGTAAGTCCCATGCCCTTTGTTAAAGGCCACAACAATTCCAAAATCGATATATCAAAAGAAATCGACGTAATGGCAAGTAAATGATCATTAGGTGTTTGTGGTACCTGCTGATTCATCGCAAACAAAAAATTGGTCAAGCTGCTGTGCTCGATCATCACTCCCTTGGGGCGACCAGTAGAGCCGGACGTATAGATTACATAGGCAAGGTTCGAGCTTGAAACACCGCTGATGACCGCTTCACTGCTGCACGCGCCTATCAACTCACGCTCCAGACCGTCCACCTGGATTACCTGACATAACCCCGTCAGACGGTCTGACAGCCCCTGGCTGCTCACCACCCACGATACCGCACTGTCAGTGAGCATATAGCTGATACGATCCATTGGATAATCCGGGTCAAGCGGAACATAAGCCCCGCCCGATTTAAGGATGCCCAAAATCGCTACCACCATATCCATGCCCCGTTCCAGGCAGATTCCTACCAGACTTTCAGGGCCAACACCCAGCCCGCGAAGGTAATGCCCTAGGCGGTTGCTGGCAGCATCCAGCTCACCATAGCTCATGGTTTGCCCCTCAAAGACCAGCGCAACAGACGTGCTGCCAGCCTTCGCCTGACCGGCGAAAAGGTCAAGCACCGTCCGCGAAAGGTCATAATC
This sequence comes from Dyadobacter sp. OTU695, assembly GCF_038440355.1. Classification (NCBI taxonomy): domain Bacteria; kingdom Pseudomonadati; phylum Bacteroidota; class Cytophagia; order Cytophagales; family Spirosomataceae; genus Dyadobacter; species Dyadobacter sp. OTU695. The sequence continues at coordinate 2,807 of NZ_JASATN010000050.1, forward strand.
CCTTGCTGTCTGATTGAAATCCAAAAGAAGCTGCTCGCGTTCGGCGCCACTGAGCATATCAAGTCGGCTAATAGACTGACTAGGTGAAGTTAAAACCGACTCCAAAAGCCTTTGGTAATGACCGAACAAACGGCTGATAGTGGCCCTCTCATATAGGTCCGTATTATAGGTTATTCCGATTGCTAGCGATGCCGCCCCTTCTAAGACGCTGAACTGTAGATCGAACTGACTGGTTGTTTGAGCCATATTAAGCGGTTCAAATACAAGCTGGGGTGTGAGTTCCGAATTTATCGGTGCGTTTTGCAAAGAAAACAATACCCCGAACAGCGGGCTGCGGCTCATATCACGGTGTTTGACCACC
>NZ_JASATN010000051.1:0-2918 GCF_038440355.1 Dyadobacter sp. OTU695
TCTTTTCATGTCATATTGGAAGTAGAAGAGATGAAGGATAAAGATTAAATGTGCAAGCTGTTGGGTAATTAGTACTGCTCAGCTAAGTGTATTTCTACATGTATACCTGCAGCCTATCAACGTCGTAGTCTACAACGACCCTTATGTGGAAGATTCATCTTCGGGCTAGTTTCGCACTTAGATGCTTTCAGCGCTTATCTATTCCCCACATAGCTACCCGGCCATGCTACTGGCGTAACAACCGGCTCACCAGCGGTGGGTCCACCTCGGTCCTCTCGTACTAAAGGCAGCCCCCGTCAATCTTCCTACGCCCACCACAGATAGGGACCGAACTGTCTCACGACGTTCTGAACCCAGCTCGCGTGCCACTTTAATCGGCGAACAGCCGAACCCTTGGGACCTTCTCCAGCCCCAGGATGTGACGAGCCGACATCGAGGTGCCAAACCTCCCCGTCGATGTGAGCTCTTGGGGGAGATCAGCCTGTTATCCCCGGCGTACCTTTTATCCTTTGAGCGATGGCCCTTCCATACAGAACCACCGGATCACTATACCCTGGTTTCCCACCTGCTCGACCCGTCGGTCTCGCAGTCAAGCCTGCTTGTACTATTGCACTCCACACACGGTTACCAAGCGTGTTGAGCAGACCTTTGGAAGCCTCCGTTACACTTTTGGAGGCGACCACCCCAGTCAAACTACCCACCATGCACGGTCCTGCTCACAAGAGCAGTTAGATCCCAGGCCAGCGAAGGGTGGTATTTCAACGTTGGCTCCTGAACGCCTGGCGACGCCCACTCACAGCCTCCCACCTATCCTACACATCCCTGACCCGAAAACAATGCAAAGCTATAGTAAAGGTGCACGGGGTCTTTCCGTCCCGTGGCGGGTAAGCGGCATCTTCACCGCTACTACAATTTCACCGAGCTCACGGCCGAGACAGTGCCCAGATCGTTACACCATTCGTGCAGGTCGGAACTTACCCGACAAGGAATTTCGCTACCTTAGGACCGTTATAGTTACGGCCGCCGTTTACTGGGGCTTCGATTCAATGCTTCTCTTGCGATGACATCCCCTCTTAACCTTCCAGCACCGGGCAGGTGTCAGGCCCTATACGTCAACTTTCGTTTTGGCAGAGCCCTGTGTTTTTGCTAAACAGTCGCCTGGGCCATTTCTCTGCGGCCTCTCTTTGCAGAGGAGGCTCCCCTTCTCCCGAAGTTACAGGGTTAATTTGCCGAGTTCCTTAGCCGTGATTCACTCGAGCACCTTAGAATATTCTTCTCGACTACCTGTGTCGGTTTACGGTACGGGCTGCATACAGCTGGCGTTTCAAAAGCTTTTCTTGGAAGCGTCTTCGATGATTCGCTTTGCCCGTAGGCTCGGCTCAACGCACTATTCCGTCAGTACGTACCATCCACGTCGCTCCGTCACTCTTTCACACTGCATGCAGGGGCAGGAATATTAACCTGCTGTCCATCGGTAGTCGCCTGTCGGCTATACCTTAGGCCCCGCCTAACCCTCCGTTGATTAGCATAGCGGAGGAATCCTTAGTCTTTCGGTGTGCGGATTTCTCATCCGCATTATCGTTACTTATGCCTACATTTGCTTTTCTCACCAGTCCAGCCCGGCTCACGCCGAACCTTCACCCCTGTGAGAATGCTCCCCTACCGATATGTATAAATACAATCGCATAGCTTCGGTAATATGCTTGATGCCCGTTTATTATCGATGCCCGCCCCGCTCGACCAGTGAGCTGTTACGCACTCTTTAAATGTATAGCTGCTTCCAAGCTAACATCCTGGCTGTCTCTGCAGTCGGACCCCCTTAGTTCAACTTAGCATATATTTTGGGACCTTAGCTGATGCTCTGGGTTGTTCCCCTCTCGGACTGGGACCTTAGCACCCCAGCCCTCACTGCCGTGTATATCATGCCCCATTCGGAGTTTGTCAGAATTTGGTAGGATTTGACTCCCCCTAGTCCTATCAGTAGCTCTACCTGAACATGACTCAACCACAACGCTGTTCCTAAAAACATTTCGGGGAGTACGAGCTATTTCTCAGTTTGATTGGCCTTTCACCCCTACCCACAATTCATCCGAAAACTTTTCAACGTTTACCGGTTCGGTCCTCCACGATGTGTTACCAGCGCTTCAACCTGATCATGGGTAGATCACAAAGTTTCGCGTCTACGGCCACTGACTAATCGCCCTATTCAGACTCGCTTTCGCTTCGGCTCCTGTACTTCATACATTAACCTTGCCAGTAACCGTAACTCGTAGGCTCATTATGCAAAAGGCACGCCGTCACCCGTAGGCTCCGACCGCTTGTAAGCGCATGGTTTCAAGTTCTATTTCACCCCGCTGCTCGCGGTACTTTTCACCTTTCCCTCACGGTACTCGTTCACTATCGGTCTCTCAGGAGTATTTAGCCTTGGCGGATGGTGCCGCCGGATTCAGAGGGGATTTCACCGGTCCCCACCTACTCAGGATACCCACTCAGATAAATTCACTGCCTGTACGGGATTCTCACCCTCTACGATTGGCCTTCCCATGCCATTCCAGTTCGCTATTTATCCACTTGGTGGGTCCTACAACCCCACTCTGGCCGTAACCAAAGTGGTTTGGGCTCTTCCGTGTTCGCTCGCCACTACTTACGGAATCATTGTTATTTTCTTCTCCTGCGGGTACTTAGATGTTTCAGTTCCCCGCGTTTGCCCCCCGTAGGGTAATCAGGCTTCACCTGACTGGGTTGCCCCATTCGGATATCTATGGATCAATGCATATGTGCTGCTCCCCATAGCTTTTCGCAGCTTATCACGTCCTTCATCGCCTCTGAGAGCCTAGGTATCCCCCATGCGCCCTTAATTCGCTTGCGCGACTTTATTCTTCTTCTCTTCTACTTCGCAATATGTCAATGAACTCGTT
>NZ_JASATN010000052.1:0-2784 GCF_038440355.1 Dyadobacter sp. OTU695
GCATATAGGGCCAAGCGTTACGGGAATCGTTGGGCCACTTTCCGTTTGCAATAATAGTAGTTTAAATCTAAGTACTCAACTGTTTTTTCTTTCGTAAAGAATCCCCTTCGAGCTCAATACGGTGGGAAGAGAAAACAATTCGATCAAGAATCGCGTCAGCGATGGTATTTTCCCCAATCAGGCCATGCCATTTGGACACTGGTATCTGTGTTGCAATGATCGTTGAAGATTTATCATACCGTTCTTCAATGACATCTAGCAGGACATTTCTGGCCGGTTGATCAATAGATACCAGTCCAAAATCGTCCAGGATCAGCAGTTCCGCCCTCTGTATACGTTTGATCAGTTTATGATAGGAGCCTTCGAGTTTAGCCAGCTTTGCAATGTCAAAAAACCTGGCGGTATTGTAATAGATGGTTTTATTGAGGAGTTGGCAAGCCTTGATTCCGAGACATTGAGCAAGAAAACTTTTACCGGACCCAGTGGGCCCGGTGATGATCAGATTTTCCTTTTTACTAATAAAGTTTAGACTGAGCAGCCGCTCAAAGTTTGTTTTGTCCAGGTTCCTGGTGGCCTGGTAATCGATGTCCGACGCGGCAGCGTCTTGCTTAAAACCGGCCCTGAGAATCAGGCTTTCGATGTTTCGGCTTTGTCTGCTTTCCCATTCTGTGTCCACCAGAAGGGATAGGAAGTCATCCAGGGAATAATCCTGGTACAGATGTTCGTTGACGCAGCGATGGTAGAGCGTGGCCATCGCGTTCATGCGCATTCGGCGCATTTTTTCAAGGGTGTTGTGTTCGTTCATAATTGTTTTGGTTTATAAAATTTACTGGGGTCAGCATGGCCCGGAATACTACTTATAATGGCTTGCGCCGCGGATATTGTCGTGCTGTGGAATAGTCAACTCCGGCTGTTGATTGAGGTCTTCCATATCCAGGTTGTTCTTGAGGATGTTTTCAATCGTATGATAAGATGCCTTATGGTACAGCAGTGCACGCTTGCATGCATTTTCCAAACGTGACTGGTCATATTGTTTAAGGAAAGCCAGGATGCCCTGCGCCTGCTTATAGGCGACTTCGGGGTAGCTGTACTGGCCTAATAACTTCCTAATATATTCCAGCGTACAACTGCCGACTTGTCGGGCCCGGTCTTCAAAATGCTGGGGTGACCACTGCTGGTAGGCCCTGTGCGTAGAAGGCATGTGATCGGCCACAGTGGTGTAATGGCCTGGCCGGTAACTTCTTTTATGCAGTGCAATACGGTCGTGGTTATAAAAGATCTCCACATAGTTGTGGTTATACTGGACTTCGACAGACAGTCCGGTAAAGCGGTAGGGGACGCTGTAATAATTGTGGTTTTCACTCAGGAAAATGTGGGCAGTACGCTGGACTTTGGCCCTTCTGTAATGGTGGATGCTGTAAGAGCCAGCAGGTAAAGCCTGGAGATATTCCTTTTCAAGGTCCACGAAGTGGCTCCGCCTGGTGCCGCCACCATGAGAGAATAAATAGTCATTATACTCATCCAGAAGGACTTTGATGGATTGATTAAGTTCATCCAGACTAAAGAAGGTGAACTTGCTTAAAGGATAAAATATCCGTTGGTATACCAGTTCGACGCTGCGCTCTACAAGCGCTTTATCCTGAGGGTGATGCGGGCGGGCCGGATCGACCACACAACCATAATGCAACGCAAAGTCCGTAAGCGTCCTGTTAATTACCGGGGCATATTTACTGCCTTTGCTGACAGCAGCTTTCAGATTATCCGATACAATAGCCTGTGGGACACCACCAATCCACTGCAGACAGGATTCCAGACAAGCAATAAGGTCCTCCCGTTTCTGTGAAGCAACCGCTTTTACAAAAGTATACTGGCTGCACGGCAAAACGCCTACAAAAGCCTCTACTTCGACTTGTTCTCCGGTAGTTCTATCGATGTAGGATAATCTTTTGCCACAGAAGTCTATGAAAAGCTTTTCTCCGGCCTTATGATCCAGCTTACCGCTATGATTATTTAAGGAGCGCCAACGGCGATAATGAAAAGTAAACTGGGTGTATCTATAACCCTGTGGATTTTGTTGCAGGTATTCTTTCCAAAGCGCCTGAAGAGTACACCCTGGCTTGCGCAACTGCTTTTCGAAGTACGAAAAACGTGCCGCCAGCAGTTCGTAACGCTGCTTTTCCGTCTGTGGCTCTTCTGTAAAAAGATCGCGTAGGTCTCTGGCTCGGTAAGGTTGATAAGCTCGTCAAAACCAAGATGCAGAGCCGAAAAACGGCTGGTATAATTATCAACGGTCTTACGGTTAATCTTTAACAGGTCCGCGACTTTCCTGTTGCTTAACCCCTTCAATTTTAATGCAATCAAGCTACGTATTTCCATGATATTGATCCTTTGTCCGGCCATGTCACTGAGATTTAATTCAGAAACAAGGCTATGATAAATCATGGAAAGTGGCCCAATGACTTCCGTTTTTAAGAAGTTAGATTGCCTGTACTAATAGATCAGGATCGGATTGAAGATGTTTTTGGCCCATCGACTTCCGTTTTCAGAAGCTCTGGCCAATTCTCACTCTAAGGACTGGCCCAGTGACTTCCGAATTCAAAATCGTTATTGGCCCAATTGCCTCCGTTGTCCAGCCTAAGTCAGCAAGCCTGACCCGACGAAAACTTGGCCCAACGGCCTCCGAAAATGATCCTGAATTTTGGCCCGTTGATTTCCGTTAAGACTGGCCCGCAATACTCCGAAATGACTGGCCCGGTGAAGTCCGTTTTAGACACCGGATCAGAG
>NZ_JASATN010000053.1:0-2487 GCF_038440355.1 Dyadobacter sp. OTU695
CGTAGGCTAAGCACCCGGCGCCTTGTTTACTTTCATAAACAGGTTTCCAAGTGCTCGCCTCCAAACCGTACGTACATTTCTCAATGTATACGGCTTTCCACTATTATCTTCAGTCCAGCTTTCCATGATGTATCTTCCTATGGCATGAATGGCAGACAGCCATTGTTTTCCTCTTGCGGGCGATCATCAGGATTTCCCATTTCTTCCTTCCTTTCAGTTCCCTTAACTTACGGACATGGTGCATCTGCAAGTCGTTTTCGGATTGGCAGACCTCACAGCACCTGGCCTTTAACCGGTCGATCAGGCTGGTGTTGGCTGTAATATATGCCGTATCAGGGAGCTTTTCAACACTTTTGCTTTTGTCAGCCAGCAACTTTCTCTTGAAGCTCACCTTAGCAAAGATATTCCTTTTTTTCTCTCCTTTGCTATTGTAGTAGGTGACGGCAAAATCCTTTTTGTAGCGGTATTTTTTGCGGATCTTACCGATTGAGCACCTGTATTTCCGGCCGAATGTCTTGTACATGCTATATTCCATGATATACCGGAAGTTGTGCAGCGATGAGGCGTTGTTGGCTATGGAGTAGTAGTTGGCAAAACCCCTGACTTCTGCATTGTAACAGTTGAGGATTTCCAGGTCATCATTGTTGAGCAGCCTGGGCCGGCCTGTAGGCTTCCATTTTTCAGTTCCATTACGCTTGACAATTTTCATGGCCTGGTAGCCCAGCAGCCGTTTACGGACTGTGGTCGTTGGCATGGCCAGGACCACCTTTCCGTTGTAAGCCCGTCTAAGGGCGCCGGTTGCCTTGCTGCGTTTTCCGTGTTTGCATTTTCGGACATGGACGTGGTACCCTAGGAATTTGGCAGGTTTTGTGGCATGGGTGACCAGCGTCTTGGCGGGCGAGAGGGTTAGTTTTAATTTCTCTGCCAGCACGCAAGCGAGGTCTTCCTTGATGCGTAGACTGTCGGTTTTACTGCCTATTACACCTATTAGAAAATCATCGGCGTAGCGGACGTACTTCATTCTTTTATAGCCGCTGTCCATCCCATCGGTATAGGGCAGTGCAAGCTTTGTCCGCTCAATCGTTTTGATCCTTTCCTGCCATTTTCCCTTTAGCGGGCTGTTTTGCTGCTCTTTGAGCTTGCGGGATAAGTGGATCCTTTCCATTGAGAGACGGTTGTAGGCCGGGTTAACAACCCTTCTTTTCCCGGTTTCGACCCCCTGGCTGTACTCCTTGACGTATTTGTCCAGCTTGTCCAGATAGATATTGGCCAGAAGTGGGCTGATGATGCCGCCTTGTGGCGTTCCGCTGTATGTGGGATGGAAAGTATGGTTTTCCATGTAACCGGCTTTCAGGAATTTGCTGATCAGGCGAAGGAAACGTTCATCCTTAATGCGCTGTCTGAGCATTCCGATCAGTACCTGGTGGCCGATGTTGTCAAAGAAACCTTCAATGTCCCCTTCTATAAACCATTTTACACCGGTAAACCTGTTTTGCACCTGTTTGAGGGCAGTGTGGCAACTTTTTCCTGGCCTGAACCCATGTGAACTGGGTTCGAACTGCGGCTCGAAGATCGCCTCCAGTAGCATGCGTGTTACCTGCTGGACGAGCTTATCTTTGAAGGATGGGATACCTAGCGGCCGCGTCTTCCCGTTGGCTTTTGGAATGTATATCCTTCGTGAGGGGTGAGGTTGGTAAGTCTCGTTGCGCAGTGCCTGGATCAGGTTTTTGATGCGTAGCAGGCTGGTGCCATCAATGGTTTTCCCATCGGACCCGGGCGACATATTGCCCGGTTTGGCGTAGATGCGCTGGTAGGCCAGATAAAATAGGTCTTCCCGAAAAAGGTTGCGGTACAGCCGGTGGTATTGGTAAGAAGGGTCTGTGCTGCGTTTGGCCAGACTGTTTAGTATTGCTGACGGATTTCTCAATGTCTCTCACATCTTCGGTCGGCAACCTCTAAACGATAATAGCTGCTTCCCTTCGCCATGTACAGGGCTTTCCCCTGCGCGGACTACTACGGAAGCTCCGTTGCCATGCCGGATATTCAGAAGCCACTGCTTCATAGCTTTTCTTGCGCATTCCGGTTTAGGCAATCCCCGTTTAATCATTTGATAATGGCTTGACCGGTTGTCGGACATGTTTTCCGTCCTTTTCTGCTTATTGCAGCTACGCTGTGATTTATTCCAGCCGTCTGTCCTGCTCGGGTGGACAAACGTTGTTACAGTGCGGCGATTACAGATACCTTGCGCCGCAGGTGCGAGGCCCCCCGCTTGGACTAACATTCAGTCAGTATGGATTTTATCCTCATACCGGTCTTTCATCTTGTCATTCAGTCGCAGGATGGTATCTTCCTGACTTATGCCTTCTCCGGCATGCTGCACTCCCCTTTGGGTTTCCCCTTAGGATAAGCCGGACGATGACAGGCTATTGGAATACTTGCCTGATACTTGCCAAAGTACAATTATCAAATGGCCTTTACGGGCGCACC
>NZ_JASATN010000054.1:0-2092 GCF_038440355.1 Dyadobacter sp. OTU695
ATCGACAAAATAATTGGTGATTTCCTCTCCCTTGTTGTTATAATAGCAAAAGCGGAATACGCCTTCCAATACAAACGCCACATACCGGGGAACTTTCCCGGCTTCCGACAGGTATTCGTCTTTTTTGAATTCGAGCACTTCGACCTTGCTCAGCAAAAACTCGATCTGCTGTTTGTTCAGGTCACCAAATTGCAGGATTAGATTTATTAATGCTTCCATCACTTAAAAATAGTAAACATGGCGGGGCATCCGTTTATCATATGGTAAAAAATGAGCTATGCCAGGCATAACGAAAGAAAATGGAGGGTATAAGGACCGCCTCAACAGACAATCATTGAGACTTGTCGCTAACGACTTGTAGTTTTTGATGCGTTAGGTAGGAGACAACAAGTATGGTCAAAATAATAAGGGGATTAACGAAAACGGAAGCCGGATCACCAACGGCAATGTGTGCAATGAACGCCGATACGAAACTAATTGATAAACCAATGTAAGCGACATCTTTGGCTAAACGAAAAGGTAGCCAAAGTGCAATCGCGGCAAGGCCTTTCGCAACTCCGAGTTCTATCCTAAAGTAATCGGGAAAACCCAAATGCTGAAACCCCACTTTTATTGCAGGGTTCGTCAAATACGCAAAGGCTGATAATGCCATTGCCAGCGATAGCAGCCCTGTCGCAACGTAATAAGCAATTTTTATTTTTTTCATAAGACCAGTTTTTTAATCAATTACAACACTTTCAAGACCTTTTTGTAATGCGGTTTCCTGAAGACCTGGAATTCTTTGTCCTTCCACACGAAATGTAGTAATGTCAGTAATGCCCAGAAAGCCGAGTATGAATTTCAGATACGGACTGACGAAATCAAATGATTGCATGACGCCTTCGGAATACACACCGCTTGAAGCGATTGCGATATATGCTTTTTTGTTTTTCAAAAGACCTTCGGGTTTTCCGTCCTCTTTATAGCTAAAAGTTATCCCCGGTCTTGCAATGTGATCTAAATATGCTTTCAATGTGGACGTTATTGCGAAATTGTAGAATGGCGCGCCGAAGACATAGATATCCGCTTCTTGCATTTCCGCAATTGCTTCATTTGAAATTTTGATCGCTTTTATTTGTTCAGGTGTGTGATTTTCGACAGGCGTAAACCACGAGCCAATTTGCATTCCATCTAAATGTGGAAAGGCTTCTTTTGCCAAATCTCTTTCTTTGACAATACTGTTAGGGTATTTCGCTTGAATTTTCTCAATGATTACCTTACCCAATTGCTGGCTTACCGAAGCCTCACCTCGTGGGCTTGTCATAATATGTAGTACTTTTTTGCTCATTATTTTTTTGATTTAATGACGCAAAATTACCTATGTTTGCTAACCAAATGTTAGTAGTAAACAAAAGGTTAGTACTAACATTTGGGTTACCTGATAAAATATGAAAGAGGGAACACTGTACTCAGAAGCGCAATGCACTAGGCACATCAACGGAGTTGAAGATGCTTTGTATGTGGTGGGCGGTAAATGGAAATTGCGAATTGTTATTGCATTAGTTAACGGACACACTCGGTTCAACGAATTGCAGCGAACAGTCAACGGCATTTCGGCAAGAGTGCTTTCAAATGAATTAAAGCAACTAGAAGTAAATGGATTGCTACAACGAGTGGTGCAAGCAGACCAAACGCCCGTCGTGGTAGAATACGTTCCTACGGAATATGCCAAATCGCTCAAAGACGTTTTTGCTGTACTAGCAGACTGGGGACAAAAGCATAAAAAGAAAATACTGCTTAACGATAAGGCTTAGTTTGACAGACAACCGTCTGATACTACCGTAACGGTTACCAAACAGACATACTAACATGTCGTTGGAGAGAGTAGCCGAGCGCGAAAAGTCATCCACCTGTTAGCAGTTAGCACTCCTGGTATCACCGAGAGCTGGCTCGAACATTTCAGTTGAAGGACTGGCGGAAATCCAATGGGCTTTGGTTGGTCTTGCTTTTAAATAATTTGTTGAAAGACTGAGGGTGCTCGAAACCCAGTTGGTAGGCGATCTCGCTGACGGACAACCTCGTGGTAGATAATTTTTCTTTTGCCTTCTCGATG
>NZ_JASATN010000055.1:0-1686 GCF_038440355.1 Dyadobacter sp. OTU695
TGGATATTCCGTTGAAGCTGACCCCGTACCGGGCATACTGACCCCTTTAATTTAGGTTCTGATCTGAGAGATTCTGATGGGCTGACAATTTTACCGTTTTTTTCTTAAACTTTCACCTTTCAGTTCGATGCGGTAAGAGGTATGAACAAGTCGATCTAAAATCGCATCGGCGACCGTTTCCTCCCCAATCACATCATACCAGTTCGCTACGGGTAGCTGACTAGCAATAATCGTAGACCTTTTAGCGTGTCGGTCTTCAATAATTTCCATCAGGTCCATGCGCTGCTGCGGTTCTAAGCGGGTTAGCCCAAAGTCATCCAGAATAAGAAGTTCTGATTTTGAAAGTTTGTCCATAAACTTGTAAATACTTCCATCGATCCGGCTCAATTTCGTTTTCAATAGCAATTTCTGTAGGTTGTAATACAGGACTTTGTATCCCTGTGCGCAAGCCTGATGCCCAAGTGCTGATGCTAAAAAGCTTTTTCCGGCACCTGAAGCGCCACTGATCAGAATGGCTTCACCCTTGGACAGGTAATTGCCAGTGGTCAGCTCGGTGACCAGAGAACGGTCAAGCCCTCTGGAAGTATCCAGGTTTAATTCTTCAATGGAAGCTTGGTAGCGGAATTGCGCGTTCTTCTGTAACCGTTCAAAGCGCTGGTCACTGCGTTGCTGCTGTTCAGCTTGTAAAAGAAGCTCAAGGCCTTCGGCAAGATTTAACTCATGATGTCTTCTGGTTTCCAGCAATGCTTGCCAGCTGCTGCACATGCCATGCAGGCGCAGCTCTCTAAGTTGCACTTCAATTTTCATTTTGTAAAAAGTTAATGGTAGACTGTATGTAATAATCTTTGCCCCGGATGTTATGATGTGCCGGAAGCTTTTGAGGATGGGTCACTTCTTCCGGGTGATCGGTCATGTTGTTTTCCAGAACCTTCTGAATGAACCGGTAGGAGTAAATTCCGTTTTCGATGGCTATCTGGCAAGCCCTGCTGAACTTCTCAGGACTGCTATCTCGGTGCAGACGAAAAAGGCCGTCGCAGCTCCGGTAGAGTTGCTCGGGATACCTATTCTGCTGGAAGAGTTGCTCAACGAGAAGGTATAGGTCTTCGGATTTACTTTTGGCTCGTTGCAGATAATAATCAGGGCTACGGTCCAGATAGGCCTGGTTTTGAGAACTTAGGTGTTCTTTCACGGAAGAATAGCCCCCCTTAAAATAACTGCGGATATGGACTGCGACCAGCTTGCCATGTGCATAGATATGAACCATGCTACGGGTATAAACCACCTTTACCTTCATACCCGTCAAGGTGTAAGGAACACTGTAAAAGTGCTTCATAACATAGACATGACCGCTGTGAGCAACTTTGGGTTCACAGTAGCACTTCAATTCAAAGTGCTCCTTAGGCAAAGGCGACAGTAGCGGCTTTTCCACGGCTAGAAACCGTTCCTGGCGACAGTAATCCTTACGCTGCATCCGCGTCTGGTTATGTTCGCTGACCTTTTCTTTTATAGCTTCGTTCAAGGAAGTAATATCAAAGAACTGGCGGTTACGAAGCTTGGCATAAACCCGGGTATATAAAAGCTTAACCTGGTTCTCAACCTGACTTTTATCCTTTGGTTTTCCTGCCCTTGCAGGCACTACTGACATTTGGTAATGATTGGCAAAGTCATCCAGGCTCTGGTTGATCT
>NZ_JASATN010000057.1:0-1508 GCF_038440355.1 Dyadobacter sp. OTU695
CGTGCCGAAGTAAATGCTCTTTCAACTGCTGGATCGAAGAGACTTGCGGTGTTAAATGATCAATTAACATTTTCAGCCTCAAATGCGCCTTATCCGTTAAATGAAACCGCTGGCCCAGCGCCCGGTTAATTCGCATATCGCGCGTCGGTACCAAGCTAAGTTCATTTTCCATCCTGCGGCAGAATTTGCCGGTCCGTGCATAGTTTTTAAAGTGATCGGCGGTATTCTTTCCGTTGTGGTTGATGCGGTTGGCAATAATATGAAAGTGTAAGTTGGCTGAATCTTCATGCTTAAAAACCACCATCTGGTTATGCTCGAAGCCAAACTCTTTGGCAAATTCGGTGGAGATTTGCATGATTTTGTCGTCGGTAGGCTTTTCGCTCGGCGAAAAGCTGAACGACTGATGCCAGACGTATTTGGTAAGCTTCTTGTTTTTGGAGTGATTGTCTGTGTACTGCCGGGCAAGGTAGTCCATATCCAGCGTTCCGTCGGGCTCTATTTTGAGGGCAAGGTTCTGAATATAAACCAGCTCTCCTCTGACGCTTTGCTGCTTACTTTGCTCTCCCGCAGTAGTTTGCTGACCTTTCTGATAATAGCAGTACTCCAAAATCCCTTTGGCGTAGCTGCCTAAACTTGCTTTTCCGATCATTTGCTTGTTTGCTTGATGAATTCCCTGACCGCATTTTCAATCTCGAAGTGGACAGAGGCGATATCTGCCGCCTCGTTTTTCCAGGTAGGTGCAAGTTCCTGCAAGGGCGCTGCGTAGTAGCTTTCATATTTTGAAAGCAGCTCCCGTGCCGATCGGGCTATTCCCCCGGCTTCCCTGAGGAGTTGTTCGTTGCTTTCTCCCGCGCCCAGTACCTGGCTCAGATAGTCCGACAGGGACGTAATCCAGGAACCAGTTTCAGTAAGCGTCTTTTGAAAGGTGCGGATCTCAAAGCTTTCAAAAACCCAGCGGGTGATAAGGTCAGCAAGGAGTCGTACCCGCTGGCTGCTTTGTTGCCACTGCGTCGAGAGCATCTGATGGTCTTTGGTCTTTAAAATAGCGAGCGATAGAATTCCGGCCAGCTGCTCGAGAATCCGGATTGTTTCGGCAGTAGCCTTTGGCAGCGTTCTTTTCTGAGGTCTTTTCAATGGGACATCCAGCGCCAACGAGAGAAAGTACTGACTGGCTGAAAGCCCGCTCTTTTCAATGAGCTGATTGATCTGGCTTTTCTGGTCCGAGCTTACCCAGACCGAAAAGTGCTCCCGTTTGGCAGCGCCCCTTTCCTTGGGCGGCCTGCCTTTCTTGATTTGATTTTTCATGTCTCTTATTGGTTTGGCTATGAGCCGATAGGCGAATAGCAGGGGTCCAGGGGTTTCTCCTGGCCAGCCCGCCGGGGAGTCGCATTTTGCGACGTACCGGCGATAGCTGGCTGGGGAGAAAACCACCGCTCATGTTCGTAACCGTTTGCAAGTGTTTGCAATCGTTCTAGAAAAATCGAGATTATTTGAAAGTATTTGAATTC
>NZ_JASATN010000058.1:0-1477 GCF_038440355.1 Dyadobacter sp. OTU695
AAGCCCGCTGTTTGGAGTAATTTTCTCTCTTCAAAATGTCGAAGACGTAACAAATGATCGTTTTAAGGAACTTCATTCAACGCCTTTTGAAGTGAATCATGTCACTAGTCAGTTTGACATGATTTTTAATTGCTCTAATTCAGAGGGACAAATATTTGTAAAAATCGAATACTCGACGGATTTGTTTAGGTCTCAAAGTATCGAAAACCTATTTGAAAGTTATCAACAACTGTTATACTCCCTTATCAGTAATCCTTTAAGGAAGATAAGTCAATTACAAATTTTATCGCAGAAGGCCGTTCTGCAGCTAGATGGGTTTAATGATTCTTTTTATCCTTATGAGAAAGAAAAGCAATTAGTAGACCTATTTACAGATCAAGTTGATCGTAATCCGAGTGGCGTCGCGTTGAATTATCAAAATCAGAGGTTGACATATCAGCAACTCGATGAGCGGTCTAGCCAGGTTGCCCGGATGCTTCTTTCATTGGGCGTAAAATCAGGAGCTAACATCGGATTGCTTTCCGGCCGCGGACCGGAAATGATTGTTGGGATCCTAGGTATTCTCAAAAGTGACTGTGCATATGTGCCGCTGAATACAGAGTTTCCTTCTGAGAGGCTTCGGTATATGTTATCCGATTCACAGGTTGAGATTGTCTTGACCGCCAGTCTTTCAGCAACGGACTCGTATGAGCTCAGTGATTTTACTTTTGTTGGTATTGATCAATCCTTGCCTTATTCTTCCGAGCGAATTCAAACACTGCCACAGATAAGTGCCAGGTTAAACGTGATGTATACTTCCGGAACAACTGGAAGGCCTAAGGGGATTGTCATTAGTCAGCAAAATGTATTGAAATTAATCGAGGAACCCGGAGAAATACAGGTACTTCCGTCAGATCGTGTGCTTCAATGGTCCAACTATGGATTTGACGGCTCATCTTACGAGATTTTTTCTGCCTTGATGAAAGGTGCGTGCCTGGTTTTAATTGAGGAAGATGCAGTTGCGGATGTTTTCAAGCTTGCCGACCATGTTATTGAAAAGCAGGTGTCGGTAATGTTTCTGACAACTGCGCTTTTTAACGGCTTTGTTGATGCGCGTTTGGAAGCATTTGGCGGTGTGCGGAAAATTCTGTTCGGCGGTGAAGCAGTTTCTTCAAATCATGTAATCAAAGCATTTAACAGTCTGGGGCCAGGAAAGCTCATTCACGTATATGGGCCAACGGAAACGACCGTGTTCGCGTCTTTCTATCCGGTAGACCAGATATCAGAACAGGAAAATATTCCGATCGGCAAGCCATTGACAAATACCAGGATCCGGATTTTGGACCCATATTTCAAGCAGGTCCCGGTTGGTGCGATTGGTGAAATATTCATTTCCGGTGACGGGGTGGCGATAGGCTATATAGGTGATGCGGATCAAAGCGAGAGCCGATTCTTAAATCAACTTGGCGACCGTCTTTACCGTACCGGTGATTTGGGG
>NZ_JASATN010000059.1:0-1459 GCF_038440355.1 Dyadobacter sp. OTU695
GACCTATTTTCAAGCCAGACGGTGTCAAAGCTATCGGAGCTGGTAAGCTCGGCGGGTGATCAGTCAGAGGCTGGCGAGCAGGGAGTCCTGTCTGGCATCAGCGGGTTGCTTCCGATCCAGGATTGGTATTTTTCCGATGTATGGGAAGGGGTATCGCATTTCAACCAGGCTGTGTTGCTGACGCTCTCTCGTCGGGTGAGCTTTGAAGTGGTGAGCCTTTGTATGCAGCGGTTGGTCCACCAGCATGATGCGCTTCGTTTTGTATATCAGAAGGATGCTTCGGGCGTGTTCACCCAGCATTACGGGGGGGAAGTGGCCAGCGGGCTGTTAAGCTATCATGATCTTTCCGGGCTTGGTGGCGTTGGTTTGTCTGAGGCACTGAGCCAGCAGGCGAGCGCTTTACAGGGGAGCCTGGATATTTATACGGGTGATTTGGTCCGGGCAGGCTATTTTGAAATGCCTTCTGGCGAGTCCTATAACCGGCTGTTGATTGTTGTGCACCACCTTGCTGTGGACGGGGTATCGTGGCGTGTTGTTCTGGAAGATTTACAGTCGCTGATCGATCAGCATCAGTCAGGGCAGTTGCTGGACCTTGGTAGCAAGGGTTATTCCTACCGTCAGTGGCATCAGTGGCTTTCAGGGTATGGGGCCAGCGGGCGGGCGCTGGGACAGCTACCTTACTGGGAGCGCAGCGTGAGGGGCAGTGGGCGCCTTGTGACCGATGGATCCTACGTGGGCCGTGTGCTGCTATCGCAGACGGGCAGCATACGTTCGGAGCTAGGGGTTTCGGATACGGATTTACTTTTGCACCATTGCAGCCGGGCTTACCAGACCGAGATCAACGATATCTTGTTGTGTGCGTTGCGTGAGAGCGTGGGCAGCATACTGGAAGGCGGGGAGTTGCTGGTAGGCCTGGAAGGGCACGGGCGTGAGGTGCTTGACAGCGGGGCCGACCTGAGCCGTACTGTGGGATGGTTTACCAGCCTTTACCCGGTGCTTCTGCGTGGGGACTGGGCTTGGGGTGATGCAGGCTCATCGCTGAAAAGTATCAAGGAGCAGCTGCGCCAGGTTCCCGACAAGGGGCTTGGGTATGGTGTATTGAAGTATATGAATGGGGTGGAGCCTCTTGCGGGTGCAGACCCATGGGAAGTGGTCTTCAACTACCTGGGCCAGTTTGACAACGTGGTAGGGCGTTTGGGCCACTTTGGGGGCACGCCTTCCGGGGAAGATGCGGGGCATAGCATCGCTGGGTCTTACCGTATCCGCTACAAGCTGTCGGTGACCGCGGTAATCCGCGAGCATCGCCTGGTGCTGGACTGGAATTACAGTACGCTTCATTTTGACCGTTCGAGCATCGAGCGTCTGAGCGGATTATATATCAGCAGCCTTCAGGGGCTTATCAGCCACTGCGTGCAGCAGGTGAGTGCGGTGCGAACGCCCTCGGACTACGGGCTGGGGG
>NZ_JASATN010000060.1:0-1447 GCF_038440355.1 Dyadobacter sp. OTU695
GCGGTCGCCTGCGACAAAAGGGCTGGCTATAAAACGCTCAGCAGTCAGATCGGTCCGGTTCAGGTATCCACGCGCCAACTGATCTCCTGCAAGGAATATTTCTCCTGTTAAACTGCAAGGCACAGGCTCCAGATAATCATTGAGGATATAAACCCTATTATTTCCCAATGGTTTTCCGATTACAATTTTACCAGCATGATCAAGGGGATCGTTAGTCAATGTCGCACAAACAGTGTTTTCAGTAGGCCCATACGCATTGATAACTGTAATTCCCTGACCGGCCAGGCCAGCCGCTACATTTAAATTAATAGCTTCCCCGGCGGATACTAAAGTCCTTAAACTTGGCATCGGCTCTATAAGAGCTATTTGATAAGATGGCGGCAGGGTTACTAATTCTACTTGCTCTTTGTTGATGAGTTCTGTGAGACGAGCAGACTCCAATATCGTCTCCTTTGACACGGTGACAAGTCTACCACCAACAGTTAATGTCGAAAAAATCTCATAGACCGAAGCGTCAAAGCTAATCGAAGAGAACTGTAACACTGTTATACCCGAATGCAACTGAAGCGTTTCTATCTGATTGTATATGAGACTAACTAAACTACGATGCTCAATCATTACCCCCTTGGGCCGCCCTGTCGAACCAGACGTATAAATCACATAGGCAAGGTTCGAGCTGGTAACACCCGAGAACACTACTTCGCTGCTGCAAGCCCCGACCCTTTCCCGGTCCGCCCCGTCCAGCTGGATTACATGACATGAACCCGGCAAGCGCCCAGACAGCGCCGCGCTGCTGACCACGCACGAAACCTGGCTGTCACTAATCATGTAGCCGATACGCTCCACGGGATAATCAGGATCAATCGGCAGGTAAGCACCACCCGATTTCAGAATACCCAGTATCCCCACTACCATATCGATGCCACGCTCTAAACAGATCCCAACAAGGCTCTCCGGACCAACCCCAACCCCGCGAAGGTAATGCCCCAGCCGGTTGCTGGCAGCGTCCAACTCGCCATAGCTCATCGTTTGCCCTTCAAAAACAAGCGCGACAGACGAGCCGCCAGCCGTCACCTGACCTGCAAAAAGCTCCAGTACCGTCCGCGAAAGATCATAGTCACGCCCTGTTTGGTTAAAGCCGTTCACCAGTTGCTCACGCTCCGCACTGCCCAGCATCTCAAGTTTACTGATAGATATTTCAGGCGAGATAACCACCGATTCCAGTAGTTGGCGGTAATGACCGAACAAGCGGCTGATCGTCTCAGAAGTATATAAATCAGTGCAGTATGTAACACTAACTGACAAGCAATCTGAAAGTTCAACAATATCAAAACTCATCGAGAGTTGCGCCATTTTTTGCTCAAACTCGTCCATTAAGATCTGAAGAGCTTCCCCCAGATAAATTTGCTGGCGCTCTGGAAGGTTATGCAGGGCGAATTTTATATCA
>NZ_JASATN010000061.1:0-1395 GCF_038440355.1 Dyadobacter sp. OTU695
CAGTCATGGTCGGAAGAAAATCTTCCGACTTTTTCTGTTTTATATGCTCGTATTTTTGTCAATTAATTAGTTGATTTTTAGGTATTTATGTTGGTTTTATGGGGTGAATTGGTTATCTTTAGTAGTTGATAATCAGTAAGATATGCCCGTTTTTAAAGATCACAAGGTTAGCATAAATCATCTTTTGGGTTTTATTCCCGAAGCCCTTATCGCCCATCTTTCGACAACTACCAGAGTCGATCATTACACCAAAATCCTGCATGGTAAAAAGATGTTTTACCTGTTAATGTATGGCATTTTAGAGAATGACAGACTTAGCCAGCGAACGCTGGAAGATAGCTTCAATGACCCCGTTTTCAAGGTACTCTTCAACCTTGATGAAACTGAAAAAATACGCAGAAGTTCTATTTCGGAGAGGTTATCGAAAATGCAACCAGACTATTTCAGGCAGCTATATGAATGCATTTATGATCAGTTCTCACAGCTGTATACCTATGCTGAGAAGGAAAAATATAACCTTATCCGGGTAGATAGCTCAATGGTCAGTGAGACGGTTGGCAAATTGTTAGAAGGGATTGATAATAAAAGTGGTAAGAAGGCAGTAAAGTATAGCATTGCTTTCGATGGTATGTTGCCATGTTATTCTGATGTCTTTACCGCCGCAGGTTACGCAAGTGAAGATATGGCCTTGCCCGAGGTGATTATGGGACACGTTAAAAAAGATGATGGTCACCGCAACATTTATGTGATGGACAGGGGATTGCAATCCACCCGCGTAATGAAGGCTTTTAATGATCAGAAAGTAGCCTTTATTGTGCGGGCCAAAGAGAACCGCAAGTTTGTGGAGCTGGAATCGTTTATCGGGCCAGACCAGGATTTGGATTTAGGAGAATCTACCTTGCTCAGGGATTGTAAAGTGCAATTGTACACGGGCCTGACTGTCAACAATAAACGGGGCAACAAGCATTCCAGAGAGGTATTGTCAGAAGGGCATTTTCGACTGGTAGTGGTTGAGAGCAAGGCCCAGGCAGGCAAGACATTTTGGTTTTTGACCAATGATTTTGAAAGCCCTGCAAGAGAAATCGCACAAGCATACAGGCGGCGTTGGGACATCGAGGTTTTCTTCCGTTTCTTAAAACAGGAATTGAATGTAAGCCACCTGGTCTCTTTGAACAGGAACGGCATACAAGTTATGCTCTACATGACTTTGATTACCGCTATGATGGTTTTGATGTACAAAAAGGCCAACAACATTGGCTACAAAACTGCTAAACGAAGATTTTCGATGGAAGTCAGGGATTTGGCCATTGCCCTGATCGTGGTCCATTGCGGCGGAAATCCAGACCTGTTTTTCAAGACATAAAAAATGGCCGGAATTTCTTCCGACCATGACTG
>NZ_JASATN010000062.1:0-1259 GCF_038440355.1 Dyadobacter sp. OTU695
TGTAGTCCTGGAATAGCTTTACACAGAAGCAAAAACGGATGAAAGCAAAAAGGAAGGAAGTCACGATCAAAAATCGAAAACCTTGGGAACGACTTACTGAGGTGGAAAAGAAGCGTATTGTTCGCGAGGTAAATTCGGGGATACTTGGTCAACGTGCAGCTGCGCGCAAATATGGCCTGAGCCGCAACAGCGTTAGTGCATGGATTGACGATTATTCATCGTTTGCTATTAAGCCTCAAGATGTGGTAGAAGAGGCCGATGGCGATATGACTGAAAGCACCAAGACCCGTATTCTGGCCAAACAGGTCGAGAATCTTACAAAACAGCTTGCGAAGGCAAACCTAAAAATTAGCTCTCTGCAGACGTTAATTGAGGTAAGCGAGCAGGAGCTTCATATTAAAATCAGAAAAAAGTCTGGTACCAAACAGTTAAAAAAATGAGGCAGAAACATCCCGGAGAGAGCCTGGGGAGTCTTTGTGAACTGTTTGGCGTCACACGTCAGGCTTATTACGATGCAGCAGCGCATGAAAAGAAGACATCGATAATGCATTCACTAGTTTTATCACTTGTGAGCGATTATCGGAACGAGATTCCATTGATCGGAACTAGAAAACTACATTTCTTACTCCTGCCGGCTTTATCCGAGCATGGCGTTACAATTGGAAGAGATCAGCTGTTCGACCTACTTCGTTTCCATGGACTTCTGATACGAAGGCGAAAGCGAATGGTAAAGACCACAGATTCATCTCACTGGTTAAAAAAGTACCCTAACTTAATCAAAGATCTCATTGTAACAGGGCCTAATCAATTGTGGGTTAGTGACTTGACTTACATAAAGACATTGGAGGGGTTCAGCTATTTGAGCTTAATAACAGATGCATTTTCGAGGAAAATTGTCGGATACTGCCTTTACCCAACCCTAGAAGCGATAGGATGTATAAATGCACTACAAATGGCAGTTACCGCAAGAAAACGAGACCCTACGCACTTTTTGATCCATCATTCGGATCGAGGAATTCAGTACTGTTCGGCCGAATATGTGAATATTCTCAAAGAAGAAAATATCGCCATAAGCATGACGCAGAGTGGTAGTCCTTACGATAACGCGCTTGCTGAAAGGGTAAACGGAATAATAAAAAATGAATTTTTCCCAAAGCGTATCTACCAGAATCACCGAGAAGCTGTCAAAGCTATCGCTAAAATCATTCATGCATACAATATGAAGCGGCCGCATGCGAGCATAGACTACTTAACACCTG
>NZ_JASATN010000063.1:0-1232 GCF_038440355.1 Dyadobacter sp. OTU695
AATGTCAGCCTGATTTCTATGATAAAACCAAGTGATCTTGATAGGTTGCTTGGTTTTTTATTAGGGCAAAGATGGTATGGACGATTTTGTTTCTGACCGCATTAAGGACGGACATTTTATTCTTGCCTTCGGCTACCTTTCTCCGATAGTAGTCTCTGAACTTGTTGTCGAATCTGATGGCGCTCATCGCTGCCAGGTGCAGGATGCTTTTCATGCTTTTATCCGCATAAGTCGATACCCGGGGCTGTCGTTTGATAGAGCTTCCTAACTGATGATCAAAAGGTACTATCCCACAGTAGCAGGCCATCTTCCTGGGTTCTGTAATCGTGGAAAAACCTTCGGTTTTGGCAATCATTGTCCAACAGGTTACAGGGCCCACGCCCGGTACAGATCGTATTTGTCTGGCCTGCTCTTTGATCGTTTCATCTGCCTGAACAATCTTTTCGATCTGGGCTTCCAGTTTTTCGATCTGCGCTTGTATAGACTTAATCAAACCCTGGTTCATTTTTGCCAGCTGCTTTTCAAGACCCATTGTGTTCATCAGCTTGTAATCAGACTGCTGTCCGAGTAATTGCCTTTTCATTTTGATCCTGCCGTTACGCTCTGTCAATAACACTTTCATTTTCTGAATGTTAGTTGAGCTCGGTTTCCAAACGGCGCATTCATCCTGATTCTTCTGGATAAATTTGCAAATCCGCTCAGCATCCACTTTATCATTTTTGCCCCTGACCAATCCCAGGCTCTTTTTCAGGTGTAAAGCTGAGACTACATACACTTCAAAACCGTATTTAGGCAGGGCTTCATACAGTTGCCAGTTATAGCGTCCTGTGTTCTCCATCGCCACAACAACCGATTGGTTGGCCAGCTTTTTGAAGAAGCTATGGATCGCCTTCACTTGGTTAGCAATCGTAAAATGCTCTGATGAGCCTTCTGTGTTCAGGCAGATATCGAGTGTTTTACTGCTGATATCTATGCCAATAATGATCTTTTTCATAAATTGGTATTGGAAAAGTGAAGTGAGAAATTCATCAATTCAACTCAACTCCTTAATAATGGGCTCTGAGCCCGAATTTCTATTTGAGTTATTGATGAAAGGGGAAGTAAAGTCTAAATCAAGCTGTGAGTTCCTAGCTCAGAGCGCATGTCATAGTTTACTTTACTTCCCTTTCTCATTTCATTAAATTACCCACACCAACCTTACTTCCCTAATACATTACGAATCTAAAGGAGCG
>NZ_JASATN010000064.1:0-1093 GCF_038440355.1 Dyadobacter sp. OTU695
GCCAGATTAGCTATCAGGAACTGGACAATTACTTTTCTGCGCGGCTGGCAGATGGTCGGCTTCGTGGTCAGGTAGTGGAAGACATCTACCGTCTGAGCGGTTTGCAGGAGGGTATGCTCTTTCACGGGCTGTATGAGCATGGCCATTCTTCCTACATCGAGCAGGTCAGCTGCCGGTTGCGGGGAGTGGACAAGGATATATTCATCCGTAGCTGGGAGTCTGTCATCAGGCGTCACAGCATTTTGCGGAGCGGTTTTGAACCCGGGTTCTTTGGTATCCCTGTGCAGTGTGTGTATTCGGATGTGGTGCTTCCTTTGTATGAGGCCGACTACCGTGGGCTGGATGCTTCGGCGCAGTCATCTGCAATCGGTGCTTATGCAGAGCAGGACCGCCGTCGCGGGTTTTCCTTTGATGAAGTTCCGCTGCTGCGGCTGAGCCTTTTGCAGACCGGCCATATGGAATACCGTATGATCTGGACCTACCACCACCTTTTGCTGGACGGCTGGTCTACGCCGCTTCTGGTGGAAGAGCTGCTGGAAGTGTACGAGCAGCTCTCGTCAGGTGCAGCCGGTGGTGATATAATGATTGACGAGTACGGGGACTACATCCGCTACATGGACAGCAAGGATGCGGGGTCGAGCCAGTCCTACTGGCGGGAATACCTGTCTGGCCTGGAGACGGGGAGCTTATTGCCTTTTATCGGGCCGAGCGCTGTTCGTACCAAGGGCGTCGGGGAATACAAAGAGCTGAGCCTTCGGCTGGACGCTTCCGAGTCCGTTCAGGTGGAGTCCTATGGACAGAAGCACCGGCTGACGGTGAACACGATCATGCAGGGGGTGTGGGCATATCTGCTGCACAGCTACACGGGCCAGAGCGATGTGGTCTACGGGGTAACCGTGTCGGGGCGGCCTGACGATCTGGCCGGTGTGGAGCGGCGCATCGGGATGTATATCAACACGCTGCCTTTACATGGGCATATCGAGCCTTCGATGGGGATCGTCGAGTGGCTGACCGGGATTCAGGCCTCACAGCTTGCCAGCCGTGAGCACCAGTACAGTTCGCTGAGCGATATCCAGCAGTGGACAGGTATCAA
>NZ_JASATN010000065.1:0-1067 GCF_038440355.1 Dyadobacter sp. OTU695
GCATAAACCGCCGCTGCTGTTTAATATATAGATCCGCGTGTTGCTGATCGGGGTGCCGATCGAAACGCTGCCCGCAGGCACGCTGCCGGCATGAAAACGATATACGCTGCTGCCAACAGTGGCTTCGGTAGGACCATATTCATTGATAATCTCTATACTGCTCGCCTCTAAAAAGCGGACCTGACTGGTATGCAAGGCTTCCCCGCCTACTACGATCCGGGAACAGACCTGTGGTCCGGCGCTGAACAAACCTTCCATTAAATGAAGGTGTGCAGGCGTAACCTTTAAAAACTCATAAGGGGCGTTAGATAAAAAGTCAGGTTCTGAAAATACATCCAGTGAGCCGCGCGGCGCTATCACCAGGCGCTTACCATGGATCAAACAGCCAAAAAGGCTCGTCAAAGAGGCATCAAAGGTATAAGACAAATGAAAATAGCTGCCGGAAACATCCGCCTGCCCGTTTTCCATGTAAGTGGTCTTATCATTGGCCAGATAACTCAAAAGGTTGCTGTGCTCGACCATAACCCCCTTAGGACGCCCGGTAGAGCCTGAGGTATAGATCACATAGGCAAGGTTCGAACTGACAACACCCGAAGCTACCGCCTCGCTGCTGCACAAACTGACCCTTTCCCGGTCCGCCCCGTCCAGCTCGATTACCTGGCAAGCCCCCCCTAGCCGGTCTGACAGCCCCTGGCTGCTCACCACGCACGATACTGCGCTGTCAGTGAGCATATAACTGATACGGTCAATTGGGTAATCAGGGTCGATCGGTACATAAGCTCCGCCCGATTTAAGGATACCCAGGATTGCTACCACCATATCCATGCCCCGCTCCAGACAGATACCCACCAGGCTTTCAGGGCCTACACCCAGCCCGCGAAGGTAATGGCCTAGCCGGTTACTGGCTTCGTCCAGCTCCCCATAGCTCATCGTTTGCCCTTCGAAAATCAACGCCGCAGATGAGCCGTCTGCCTTCACCTGACCCGCAAAAAGATCCAGCACCGTCAGGGACAGATCGTAATCCCGCTCAGTCTGGTTGAAGCCTGCCACCAGTTGCTCACGCTCGG
>NZ_JASATN010000066.1:0-1014 GCF_038440355.1 Dyadobacter sp. OTU695
ACCAGCGCCAACCTTGCCTATGTGATTTACACCTCGGGCTCGACGGGCCATCCGAAAGGGGTGATGGTTGAGCATGGGAACCTTATCAACTTGCTGCAAAGCGTTAGAAATACGTTGGCATTTGATGCAGGTAGCACTTTCCTTTCAGTCTCCACTTACAGCTTTGATATTTTTGGGCTGGAATGCATGCTGCCATTGATTAGTGGCGGCCGGCTGCTACTAGCCAGCCGTGAGACGGCCCAGGACGGTCTGGCCTTGTCGGGGCTGCTCAGCGCTGGCAAGGCGACGCATATGCAGGCGACCCCTGCCGGCTGGCAGGTGCTGGTCGATGCGCAGTGGCGCAACAAGGGGGCAGTGAAGATGGTGGTAGGGGGTGAAGCGCTCGGTGAAAGCCTGAAAGAGTCGCTTTGCGCGCAAGGCGAGCTATGGAATATGTACGGACCGACCGAGACGACGATTTATTCTACCAAGAAACTGATGCAGTCAAGGCAGCCTGTGACGATCGGAGCCCCGATCGACAACACGTGTATTTACATATTAAGCAGCAGCGGCGGTTTATGCCCAGTTGGCGTAGCCGGTGAGCTTTACATCGGCGGCAGTGGTGTGGCGCGGGGTTATCTGAACCGGGCTGATCTGACCGCTGAGCGTTTTATAGCGAGCCCGTTTGTCGCAGGCGACCGTCTTTACCGTACCGGTGATTTGGGGCGCTGGTTGCCTGATGGCAACATCGAATATGTGGGGCGCATGGACGACCAGGTGAAGGTACGTGGTTACCGTATCGAACTGGGCGAGATCGAGAGCGTGCTCCAAACGGCCCCGGGCATCAGCCAGGGTGTTGTCGTGGCGCGCGCCGACGGCAGCGGTCACAAGCGCCTGATCGGCTACTATGTGGGCCAGGGTGTTACGCGGGATCAGGTGCATGTGCACCTTTCCAGCCAGCTTCCTGATTACATGGTTCCCGGCGTTTTGATAGCGCTGGACTCGCTTCCTTTGACACCTAACGGGAAGGTAGAC
>NZ_JASATN010000067.1:0-1009 GCF_038440355.1 Dyadobacter sp. OTU695
GGTGGATATATCTCCTTATGGATTTCCTGTTTGATTTCAGGTGAGCGGCTATGGCGTTGATACTATGCCCCTGAGCATAGAGTTTTTTGGTTTGCTCAAATTTAAACTGCCTACGGGGACTAACATTTCCCGTAAATAATTCGGAATTTTCAGTTTGCATGCGCTTGCCGGTTGCGGTTTCATGGTTAAAAGGAATGGATTGATTATGTGCATTTTGCTTGTCATGAAAGGCTACGAAACATTTTTTGATCGCTTCGCTTTGTCTTTGCATTGCTCTGTCGAGTGCTTCTCTGAGGTTAACCAGCAAATGAAAGCGGTCGGCTACCTGCCTGGCTTGCGGGGCACCCTTACGGATACCTAATGCATAGGCCGATGCCCTGTCCCTGGCCACAGTATGCACCTCCGGATGTTGTTTAAGCCAAGCTTCAAGCGCTTCCGCACTACGCCCCTCCCATAAGTCGATTACCCTATTCTGATGTAGGTCCACTAGGATTGTACCATAGGTTCTGCCCTTTTTTAATGCCCAGTCGTCCACTCCGATAACGCCGGAGCAGGTAACGCCATCAACAACCGGAAGCGATTTAATCATTCGGATTACTGTGGCTGCACTTACGGAGCTACCTACCCACCGGCTAATCATCGCAGTCTTGACACCTCCCAATTCCAAACCGATCTTTGTCAAAAGGTCCCGGCTGCGTTGCAAGCGGCGACTGTAAGCGCCTAAGTCTGAACAGAACCTTTCGGTAAATATCTTACGTGGACAGATGTGGTTTCGGCACATGAACCTTCTACTTCGGAGGCGGATCTTCACCTGATAGTTAGAAACAGGCAAATCAGCTAGCTGGCGTTGATAATAACTATGGATTGACCTGCTCCTCTTTTTACAAAGAGGGCATCTGGAGTACCTTTGCAGGGAGCTTGCGTTGACCAATACTTTTCCTTGCCAAAGATTGATCTTAACCTCTCCAAGCTTCATGCCAGGGGGTAGTATAAGGCGAGTGTTGAGCAT
>NZ_JASATN010000068.1:0-977 GCF_038440355.1 Dyadobacter sp. OTU695
TGCTGGTTTTTGGAGGAGAGGCGTTAAGCTACCGGGTTTTAGGGCGTATCCTGGAAAGTGGTTCACCGTGCCAGGTCGTTAACCACTATGGTCCGACCGAGACGACGGTAGGAAAGTTACTGCATATGATCAAACCTGACGGCGGGTATGAGCAAAAGGGCATACCGATCGGCAGGCCCTTTTCCAATACCCGTGTCTATGTACTGGATGCTGGCGGGAAAGTAAGCGCGACCGGTGTTGCCGGGGAGCTTTATATCGGTGGTAAAGGTGTAGCGCGGGGTTATCTGAACCGTGCTGATCTGACCTCGGAGCGTTTTATCGAAAGCCTCTTCCAGCCAGGTGAGCGCCTTTACCGGACGGGTGATTTGGTACGCTGGCTGCCTGAGGGCAATATAGAATACCTGGGGCGTGTAGACGACCAGGTAAAGATCCGGGGTTACCGGGTCGAGCTGGGCGAGATCGAGAAGGTGATGAGCAGCATCGAAGGGGTAGGGCAGTCAGTTGTCGTTGTGCGTGAGGATAGTATGGGCCAGAAGCGCCTGGCAGGCTACTACCTGGTCAGCCGGTTGAGCCGTGAAAAGGTGAGTGAACGGCTCCGGGAGCTGCTTCCTGACTACATGGTGCCATCGTCTCTGACAGAGCTGGACAGCTTCCCGCTGACAGGAAACGGAAAAATAGATAAGCGTTCGCTGCCCGAGCCAGACAACATGGCTGTGGCGGACAAATCGCATATCGCCCCACAGGGCGCCATTGCGGTGGGCCTGGTAGGGATCCTTGAAGAACTTTTAGAGGTATCAGGGATTGGTATGGGTGATAACTTCTTCGAACTGGGCGGGCACTCGTTGCTGGCGATCCGTTTGATATCTGCCATCCGTAAAGAGCTTGGGATCGAAGTAACAATCGGCGCAGTCTTTGACAACTCAACGATCGGGGATCTTTGTTCGCACCTTGCATCGGGCCTGGATCGGAGTGTTCTG
>NZ_JASATN010000069.1:0-836 GCF_038440355.1 Dyadobacter sp. OTU695
GCGCTCAGCTCAAAATTCCAGATAGTGATCTGGCAAAACCTTTTCGGCTTTAACCAGTTTCCTGGCTTGTCCAGAGAGCTCGAAGATAACTGTACCGCACTCGGGCTTGACCTCAGACGGTTCGGCGACTTTGAGCCGGCATCACTTTTAGGCGGCCAAATACTGGACGGCATCCGCAATGGCTACACGCTCAAAGACTACCCACCAGGCGCAAGGCTCAGGCTGAAAAAGGAACTTAAAGAAAATTTCATCGATGAATAGCCCTGAGCCAAACCGCCTGACCCAGACCAGGGGCAAGTACGCGGCCAAGTACGGTCACGAGATCGATGACTGGTCAGCCCTGTTTTTATCAGAAACCCAGGAGCATTTCCTAAGCCTGGAAACCAGGGTCGGAAAATCCATTGCAGCCATTGACCGGGCCGCATTGGAGTTAAAAGGCAGGAAACGGCACTTGCAATTTCAGGACCGGTGGCAAGCGCTATTCTACGGCTTAGGTTTAAGTGCACCCTTTTCAATCGCAGGGATCGTCGTATCAGTCTTATTCTATGTTTTGATACGCCATGGACAGCAGTATGTGGAGCGGCAAAGGATTTTGGAGCAGTACCCGGACGCCCCGGCTTACAGTCTGATCATGCAGCATGGAAAGATCATCGAGCACGATGGCGTGTTGTATTTACAACTTGTTCCACTACCTAAGAACGGGGAAGTCCAGATAGGCAGACACTACCTCTATGATTCCCAGGCCAGGCGAGTGCTGGTGCCGCTTGGCAGAAAGTAAAGGCCAGCCTGTTCCGCAAATTTCCAGCAAAAGCGTACAATTCCTGCCGCTTTCGAAC
>NZ_JASATN010000070.1:0-787 GCF_038440355.1 Dyadobacter sp. OTU695
TGAGCTGACAACGCCCGAAGCCACCGCTTCGCTGCTGCATGTTCCGATCCTTTCACGGTCCGCACCGTCCAGCTCAATCACCTGGCATGTTGCAGGCAACCGTTCTGAGAGCCCTGCGCTGCTGACCACATAGGACACTCCGCTGTCACTAACCATGTAGCTGATACGCTCCAATGGATATTCCGGGTCGATCGGAACATAAGCCCCGCCCGATTTAAGGATACCCAGAATACCTACGATCATATCCATGCCCCGGTCCAGACAGATACCCACCAGGCTCTCAGGGCCCACGCCCAACCCGCGAAGGTAATGGCCCAGCCGGTTACTGGCCGCATCCAGCTCCCCATAGCTCATCGCCCGGCCCTCGAAAACCAACGCTATCGATGAGCGATCCAACTTCACCTGCCGCGCAAAAAGGTCCAGAATCGTCTCGTCTGCCGGGTAAACACTGCTCGATACATTCAAACCATTTACCAACTGCTCACGCTCAAATGAATCTATAAGCACAATGTCGCCTAACAGATGACCGCTATCCGCACTTACAAATTGTTTTAAAACCGTTACAAAATGTTGTAAAATACGCCTCACATAACTTTCATCAAGCAGGGTACTGTTATAGCTGAACAGCAACTGAACAATATCTCGGGACGAAATAAGAATCGTCAAAGGATAATTAGTCTGCGGTCTGGCTTGAACATCTTCCAAACGCAAGCTCCATCCGCCATCAAAAATTGCATTGTTAAGGGGATAATTCTGATATGTTATCGAGCTGTCAAAAAGGTCTCCC
>NZ_JASATN010000071.1:0-753 GCF_038440355.1 Dyadobacter sp. OTU695
TATTTCCGCACTGCTGCTACTCGTTTCGGTAAAGCTCAGTTTCAAACATGCCTGGGACACCCTGCATTATAAAAACAATCCGGAGTCCGTTAAGATGATGGAAAGTTTAGGAATCAGCGAAACATACATTCCATATCTGGCTTGTGTTGCCATAGCGGTCGGTGTACTTTTGCTCATTCCTGGCACCTTTTTCCTGGGCAATATGCTCAATGCGGTCCTGATTGTTATGATCATGGGCCTGGCGCTGCGAGCGGGAGATTACCGCATGGCGTTGATAGAGATCCCATTTTTAGCCATGCCATTAGTGATGATTTGGCTCAAATATCCGTTTAAATTTAAATAACCCGCAGTATGGCAAACAGCAAGCCCTATAGGATCAGCTCTATAACGGAGATACACCGTTTGATGGGGCTCCCCAAACCCCATCACCCGCTGATCAGCATCGTTGACCTGAAAGGCCTCAGAAACGATACAGGTATAGAGGCGGTCGTTTTCGATTTGTATGTAATATCCATGAAAAGAGGATGCGACGGCTTACATTACGGGCAACAGAAATACGACTTTGACGAAGGGCTTATGGCCTTTCTGTCGCCCGGCCAGATCCTGCGCGGCGAAGAGAGCGGTGTACCTGCGGACCTGGAAGGCTGGATGCTTTTCGTACACCCCGACTTTCTTTGGAACACATCGCTTGCTACCAAGATCAAGCGGTACGAATACTTTAGCTATGCGACCAATGAAGCGCTGTTCCTTTCA
>NZ_JASATN010000072.1:0-753 GCF_038440355.1 Dyadobacter sp. OTU695
GGAAAGGAACAGCGCTTCATTGGTCGCATAGCTAAAGTATTCGTACCGCTTGATCTTGGTAGCAAGCGATGTGTTCCAAAGAAAGTCGGGGTGTACGAACAGCATCCAGCCCTCCAGGTCCGCAGGTACACCGTTCTCTTCACCGCGCAGGATCTGGCCGGGAGACAAAAAGGCCATAAGCCCTTCGTCAAAGTCGTATTTCTGTTGCCCGTAATGTAAGCCGTCACACCCTCTTTTCATGGATATTACATACAAATCGAAAACGACCGCCTCTATACCTGTATCGTTTCTCAGGCCTTTCAGGTCAACGATGCTGATCAGCGGGTGATGGGGTTTGGGGAGCCCCATCAAACGGTGAATCTCCGTTATAGAGCTGATCCGGTAGGGTTTGCAGTTTGCCATACTGCGGGTTATTTAAATTTAAACGGATATTTGAGCCAAATCATCACTAATGGCATGGCTAAAAATGGGATCTCTATCAACGCCATGCGGTAATCTCCCGCTCGCAGCGCCAGTCCCATGATCATAACAATCAGGACCGCATTGAGCATATTGCCCAGGAAAAAGGTGCCAGGGATGAGCAAAAGTACACCGACCGCTATGGCAACACAAGCCAGATATGGAATGTATGTTTCGCTGATTCCTAAACTTTCCATCATCTTAACGGACTCCGGATTGTTTCTGTAATGCAGGGTGTCCCAGGCATGTTTGAAACTGAGCGTTACCGAAACGAGTAGCAGCAGTGCGGAAGCT
>NZ_JASATN010000073.1:0-752 GCF_038440355.1 Dyadobacter sp. OTU695
TTATCAGGAACCAGGGCTTTAGGCACACCGCCTAAGTCATTCAGACAGCAAGAAAGGGCATATAGAAAGTCGCCAATCTGCTGGCTGGGTACTGCCATAGCGAAGGCATAATCTGAGAAAGGCAGGCAGGCAACAAACACCTGGCAGGCAATCAGTTCACCAGTTTGCTTATCAATATAATGCATCTGCTTGCCTGCAAAATCGACCATGAGCTTATCCGCGGGCTGGAAAATAAGGACTGAAGACGACTTGGCGGCAACAAGCTGCTGATGTAGGTGAAAGCAAAACTGAGAATAGCCGTACCCGTGCGGAAAGGCCTGAATGTACTCTTCCCAGAGCAATTTCTTGGTTACGCCGACATCTTTAAGTTGGGCTCGGAAGTAATCAAGTTTACCCTTCAGATGCACGTATCTTGGATCTTTGTAGGCCGGGTTGCCCGCATGGAACTTGCTTTCTAAAGCAGGGTCTTCTAACTGCAATAGCTCCTGTGGTTCGATACTAACCGACTCCAATTTACTTAAATATGACTTCACCGTATTCTTGCTGATACCGAGCGTACGAGCGATGGCTTTGATGGAGTAGCCCTGAGAATGTAATCGCAAAAGTTGTTTAATCTGGCTCATAGGTCTTGGTTTTCCAGCCATCAGTGATCTGCTTTTAGTAATTAGAAGATCACCAAATAAACCAAAACCAGTGTTGAGAGGGGGTCAGTATGCTCCGGTACGCTGTGTTGAAATCCGTTTTAGAGGGGT
>NZ_JASATN010000074.1:0-711 GCF_038440355.1 Dyadobacter sp. OTU695
AGGCTGAGCGTCTGGCTATTAGGGCACGTATAGGTATCCCAGGCAGGGTTATAGCCAAAGTTGTCTTTCAGAAAAGGGTCGTTTTGATACTTTTTCTTCTGCTCGCCGTGGAACCAGGGGAATTTCAGATAGTTGTTTATCCCTTTGTTTTCCAGCAATTCATAGTTCTCTTCTGTGCCAAAGATGCTGTCTGCAATGATATTTTCAGGAAGGGCGGGCTGCTGGGCTGCTATCTGCGCTACATGCTCTTTAAAGCAAGTGCCGTCGTTTGTATTCTGGTGCAGGCTTAGGCCGGTGATAAACTGGTCTTCACAGCCCGCCAGCACATTGTAGGCTGGCAGTACCTCCACTTTGTTTTTCATCATCATCGCACTAGCATCCGGATCGGTCACATTGTAGCCGCTGCGGGCACCTGCGGTTTGGATTTGATCATCGTACTGCCGGGCCCGATCTGCGGTCTGCGCCAGTTTCTTGCCCAGGCCCTGGGCTTTCCGTTTCGCCTTTTTACTGGTGATACCCTTCACCTTCTCGTTGAGCTGATCGATCTGCTCAGCTATAACTTGTTGGCTGATGGGCTCAGGGCCGTATTCTTCCAGGTCCTTGTTGCCATAAGCCGCATCTTCAACCGCATTTAACGCATCGATCTCTTTGAGCAACTGCCTGCATTTCTCTTCGGCAGAGGCCTTGTAGCGCTGCGCATTCTTCTTCCAG
>NZ_JASATN010000075.1:0-700 GCF_038440355.1 Dyadobacter sp. OTU695
CAAAGGACAGACTTAAATAAATATGATAAGGCGCGCCTGAGGTTACAAGATATTAATCTCGCAATTAAAGATGTCAATGCAGATCGCGTAAAAAGGATTAAATCCGCCGCGTATGAGGGCGGTCATAGGCGCTTCAATTTGTTTGTTGACAAAAGCTTCTCCCGAAATATAAAGCTATGGGAGATCCGGGAGCTGCTTTCCCAAAACTGGGAAAGTTTGGATTCAATAGATTTAGTCTATGATGGGGGTGATAACCTAACTGTGCACGGCAACAAAACTACTTTTTATGCTGACGAATTTCCCGTGATACCCAAGCCATCAGACGGTTCTTGGCGGTATGAAAGAGATTATTATTATGGCTCTGACTACCTGAGAGCCTTTAGGCTCAAAGGATTTTTTATCGGGGGCGGCAGCGTAGATTCTTTGTTTCGTGACGTGCAGCCGGTCTGGTTCGATGTGAGAAATCTCAGCGCGGATAATGCTATTCAAGCCCTATCCGATTTATCCGTGATTGATGAGCAGAAAGATAAGGGTGAGGTAGATGTGTCCGGTTTAAAGGTGACTGGTGAACTAATCTATGCTATCGGACCAGTAATATTGTTGCTGCTACTCATTTATCTTATCACATTAACAATCCATATAAATTCCTTAATCGAAATAAGGGAGCAAGCGGAAACGGCACATTCTTTCCCGTGGTTAG
>NZ_JASATN010000076.1:0-694 GCF_038440355.1 Dyadobacter sp. OTU695
TGTCTCGGGTGTTGTCAGCGCCAACCTTGCCTATGTGATCTATACTTCGGGTTCAACCGGCCGCCCTAAGGGGGTGATGGTCGAGCACAGAAACCTTACCAATCTTTTTTACAGTCAGATAGAGTTATTGAATCTGCGGCCGGGGATCTGTATCCTGCAATTCGCTTCGATTTCTTTTGATGCGTGTTCGCATGAGATTTTTTGCGGGCTATTGATCAGAGGAAAATTGGTCTTAACAACCAAAGAAGTCTTGTTAAATGAAACTTTATTTGCTGACCTTCTGAAAAATCAGCGGATTGATTTGGCCGTACTGCCGCCAGCATACCAGGAAGTTCTCAAATCAAATGTTACGGGCATATCCACAATTTTGTCAGTAGGGGATTCCTTAAATAGCAAGACAGGTAGATATTTACTAGCAAGCGGTGTTAAGTTGCTTAATGGATATGGCCCTACCGAAAATACAGTTTGTGCAACGATTGCGTTGCGTCCGATAACAGATAACGGCATAGTAAATATCGGTCAGCCTGTATCAAATGTTCGTATTTACATATTAAACAGCAGTGGTGATTTATGCCCAGTTGGGGTAGCCGGCGAGCTTTACATCGGTGGCAGCGGTGTGGCGCGTGGATACCTGAACCGGGCCGATCTGACCGCTGAGCGTTTTATAGCCAGCCCTTTTGTCGCAGGCGAGCGT
>NZ_JASATN010000077.1:0-666 GCF_038440355.1 Dyadobacter sp. OTU695
CTGGTAAAAACAAATCGTTTGACACCAGCTTCGTGTGCAGCCTGCGCTAGCGCGATACTTCCCTCGCGGTTGGTTTTGATGATACCTTCGTTATCTGTAAAGGTCCGGAAGAGCGCGGCAAGATGGATCACGGCATCCATACCGGATACGGCCGCCGGCAGTGTGGCTGGTTCAAACAAGTCGCCGGTTATGGGTTTCGCGCCGAGCTCTATCAGACCGCCAGCTTTTGCAACGTCCCTGACCAATATTGATACATCATAGCCTTTGGCTATCAGGCGTGGCACTAAACGGCTTCCTACTTTTCCTGTTGCTCCTGTTACTAAAATTTTCATTGTTGATTGATTTAATATTTACAAGGCAAAATTAGGCCGCAGCTGGGCGGACAGCCAATCAATATCAAACCAATAACTATGATTTTCAAACCTTCCGGAAAGTGTTCGGTGTGCTACCAGTCAGGCGTTTAAAATAGTTATTAAAGTACGCAGGGTATTCAAACCCAAGCGCGTAAGCGATCTCGGCCACGCTCCAATCACTATGTTGCAACAGCGCTTTTGCTTCGGCAATAATGCGCGAGGATATATGCGCCGAAGTGGTTTTGCCCGTCGTTTCCCTGACAGACCGGTTCAGGTAATTGACATGTACACTTAAATGTCTGGCATAGTCCTG
>NZ_JASATN010000078.1:0-633 GCF_038440355.1 Dyadobacter sp. OTU695
GCAAGCCAAAGGCCTCATGCGTTTCCGATATCGTTATGAACCGTATCAATTTGTCTTCCTTATTTTTCATCATATAAATATACCAAAACCCCGCGACTGTTTCCATTCGCAGGGTTTTGACCCTGTCACTGTTACCACGGAACAATGTTGTCTGATCCGGCATAATGGGCGGGTCCGGTAAAACTTCCTGTCGGCAGGTCTTCTGACAAGGCCACCCTTATCGGCTCGATAGATCCTTCTTCCACCGTATCGGTCCCCTGGAAATTATTGAGTGCCGTTGCGGTAAAACCAGGACTTACCAGGTGTACTTTGATATGGGTATTCGCTAAATCGATGGCCAGCGAAAGGAAAACGCCATTAAGCGCAGTTTTGGATGCCCCATAGACGGCATCGAAGGCTGAGCGGTAGGGATTAGCTGGATTGGCATTCAAAGTAAGAGAACCCAATGCGCTCGACACGGTCACAATCCGCGCTTTCTCGGCTTTCCTTAATAGAGGTAAAAAGGCTTGTGTCACGGCAAGCGTACCAAATACATTCGTTTCCCAGACCGTTTTCATTTCGTCGATAGGCGCGATACTGGCGCGCTGAGCTCCAAGGACCTCTTCCATGGTGCGTCCAGGTTTCCCCACATTC
>NZ_JASATN010000079.1:0-633 GCF_038440355.1 Dyadobacter sp. OTU695
TAATGCGGGGAAACCTGGACGCACCATGGAAGAGGTCCTTGGAGCTCAGCGCGCCAGTATCGCGCCTATCGACGAAATGAAAACGGTCTGGGAAACGAATGTATTTGGTACGCTTGCCGTGACACAAGCTTTTTTACCTCTATTAAGGAAAGCTGAGAAAGCGCGGATTGTGACCGTGTCGAGCGCATTGGGTTCTCTTATTTTGAATGCCAATCCAGCTAATCCCTACCGCTCAGCCTTCGATGCCGTCTATGGGGCATCCAAAACTGCGCTTAATGGCGTTTTCCTTTCACTGGCGATCGATTTGGCGAATACCCATATCAAAGTACACCTGGTAAGTCCTGGTTTTACGGCAACGGCTCTGAATAATTTCCAGGGGACCGATACGGTGGAGGAAGGATCTATCGAGCCCATAAGGGTGGCCTTGTCAGAAGACCTGCCGACAGGAAGTTTTACCGGACCCGTCCATTATGCCGGATCAGACAACATTGTTCCGTGGTAACAGTGACAGGGTTAAAACCCTGCGAATGGAAACAGTCGCGGGGTTTTGGTATATTTATATGATGAAAAATAAGGAAGACAAATTGATACGGTTCATAACGATATCGGAAACGCATGAGGCCTTTGGCTTGT
>NZ_JASATN010000080.1:0-616 GCF_038440355.1 Dyadobacter sp. OTU695
ATCCACGCGCCACACCGCTGCCACCGATGTAAAGCTCGCCGGCTACGCCCACTGGGCATAAACCGCCGCTACTGTTTAATATATAGATCCGAGTGTTGCCGATCGGCCCTCCGATTGTCACAGGTTGCCCTGGCAGCATCAGCCTTTCAGTAGACCAGATTGTCGTCTCGGTCGGTCCGTACATATTCCATAGCTCGCCTTGCGCGCAAAGCGATTCTTTCAGGCTATCACCGAGCGCTTCACCCCCTACCACCATCTTCACTGCCCCCGTGTTGCGCCACTGCGCATCGACCAGTACCTGCCAGCCGGCAGGGGTCGCCTGCATATGCGTCGCGCCACCAGCGCTTAACAGTGCCGACAAGGCCAGACCGTCCTGGGCCGTCTCGCGGCTGGCTAGTAGCAGCCGGCCGCCACTGATCAATGGCAGCATGCATTCCAGCCCGAAAATATCAAAGCTGTAAGTGGTCACCGAAAGGAAGGTGCTGTCTGCACCAAAGTCCAGCGTGCCGCCCATGCTATGCAAAAAGTTGACTAGGTTACCATGCTCGACCATCACCCCTTTCGGATGGCCCGTCGAACCAGACGTATAAATCACATAGGCGAGGTTGGCGCTGAC
>NZ_JASATN010000081.1:0-601 GCF_038440355.1 Dyadobacter sp. OTU695
CTGCGTCCTTTTACCATCATGCCCAATGTGACCTTTTCGACAACAGAGACCGTCAGGCCTTTCACGGTAAGGCTTCGTAACATGCGCACGGGAACTGTTGCCAGCGATCTGATCACTGTTCGTGTCTACAAGCCAACGCCTAGCTCGGTGATCGCTCTGACCGGCGCTTCGGCTGCCGAATGGACCATTACCAACTCGGGGACCTATTATACGCTGACAACTAACACAGATATCCCTGCATCACCGTTGGGCAACAGCATTACAGCTACTGTCTCGATTGCCTCTGCGACGCCTAGCGGAACTTATCCTCTGCGCGTGTTCATTCCTGACCTGTCAGGGGGAGAAGTAGTGGCCGACAATGTCAACAATAACCTGATCATACAGGTATTCAAAAACATGTAGACGGACGCGAGTTCATACCAAAATTTTGCAATCATGAAAAAAACTAATTATTACCTAGGGTTGATTTTACTGGCGCTGTCCCTGCTCGCTCCGGGCATCGGATACAGTCAGCAAATCGACATCAACGCCGGGTACGGAAACTATGACCCGGGAACCTTTCCCGGCTATGGAAA
This sequence comes from Dyadobacter sp. OTU695, assembly GCF_038440355.1. Taxonomy (NCBI): domain Bacteria; kingdom Pseudomonadati; phylum Bacteroidota; class Cytophagia; order Cytophagales; family Spirosomataceae; genus Dyadobacter; species Dyadobacter sp. OTU695. The sequence continues at coordinate 576 of NZ_JASATN010000081.1, forward strand.
CCAGCCGGCAGCGCGCGGGATATTTT
>NZ_JASATN010000082.1:0-584 GCF_038440355.1 Dyadobacter sp. OTU695
TAAGTCCGAGCTGGTACGCTTTCGAATTTTCTGAGCCAGCCCACTTCTGCTACCGATAATGATTGCAATGTCTTCTTTGTATTTCCTAATCTCCTCTAAAAGCGCCTGGTTTAACTGCTTGTTTTTGTCAGCCTTAAACTTGACTTTGCCATCCTCGATAAATATCAATACGCCTTCTTCGCTTGCTTGCTTGATCACATTAATTGCCTCGCTCAAATTATTAGAACTCATGGACTTGTCAAGTTTGAATGGAGGAACTGAAAACTGTTTTATACGTACGAGCGGTTAATTTTCGCTAGAATCCGCAATCAACACTGGATTGCCACCCGCTTTGCTCATTCTTGTCCCGCTATAGATCAAATGTGTCTAACTCTGCATTCGCTTCTTCTAGTTTTCTTTGAAGCTGAATTACATCCAGATATCGCGCCAAATATTCGACAGTGCTTAATTCGAAAATTTTCCTGATCGAAACCTGAGCTGATAGATCGTCCCGTATTTGTGCGGTTAACTTAACTGCCATCAGCGAGTGGCCTCCCAGCTCAAAGAAGTTGTCATGGATACCCACCCGGTCAAGGCCCAAAAGG
>NZ_JASATN010000083.1:0-581 GCF_038440355.1 Dyadobacter sp. OTU695
CCGAGCGTGAGCAACTGGTGGCAGGCTTCAACCAGACTGAGCGGGATTACGATCTGTCCCTGACAGTGCTGGACCTTTTTGCGGGCCAGGTGAAAGAAAATCGCTCATCTGCTGCGTTGGTTTTCGAAGGGCAAACGATGAGCTACGGTGAGCTGGACGAAGCCAGTAACCGGCTAGGCCATTACCTTCGCGGGCTGGGTGTAGGCCCTGAAAGCCTGGTGGGTATCTGTCTGGAGCGGGGCATGGATATGGTGGTAGCAATACTGGGTATCCTTAAATCGGGCGGGGCCTATGTTCCGATCGACCCGGATTACCCAGTTGACCGTATCAGTTATATGCTCACTGACAGCGCGGTATCGTGCGTGGTGAGCAGCCAGGGGCTATCAGACCGGCTAGGGGGGGCTTGCGAGGTGATCGAGCTGGACGGGTCAGGCCGCGAAAGTATCGCAGCATGCAGCAGCGAAGCAGTCATCAGCGGAGTTTCAAGCTCGAACCTTGCTTATGTGATCTATACCTCAGGCTCGACGGGCCGCCCGAAAGGGGTGATGGTCGAGCACGGAAACCTTGTTAACCTGGTCTTG
>NZ_JASATN010000084.1:0-568 GCF_038440355.1 Dyadobacter sp. OTU695
CACAAAACAGCCCGGCAGGAATCTGCCGGGCTGTCGGTTTTTGTAATACTAGAAAAGGCATTGATTATCAACTAAAACTTATCTTGCAATAAGCAGCTTTTGTGTGTTTAGTGCCCCGTTCAGGTCGGTGATTTTCAAAAGATAAGCACCTGGTGCCAGCTTTTTGACATCGATACCCTCGGTAGAAACAGCGGCGGATTGATAAACAGAAGTCCCGTTGTGACTAAGGATTTCGACATTTTTGACCGAGGCTGGTTCAACGCCGTCGAGTTTGACAAAATCCGCTGCCGGGTTGGGGTAAAGGGCAATTCCCCTGCCCTCCGTGTTGACCCGACGGATGACACTATACGCGAACGTGTTATCCTGATCCACCATCTTCAATCGGTACAGGTTCTGGCCTGGCAGAGGTTCCTTATCAGGGAATGAATAGTTCTGCACGGTTGTACTTTCCTTACCGGACTCTACCGATCCTATTTTATTCCACTGTTTGCCATTGGCACTGCGTTCGATCTCGAATCGGTCGCTGTTGATTTCTTCACTGGTCGACCAGGAAAGCAGTGCGGTTTTG
>NZ_JASATN010000085.1:0-521 GCF_038440355.1 Dyadobacter sp. OTU695
GATCGAGAAGGCAAAAGAAAAATTATCTACCACGAGGTTGTCCGTCAGCGAGATCGCCTACCAACTGGGTTTCGAGCATCCCCAGTCTTTCAACAAATTATTTAAAAGCAAGACCAACCAAAGCCCATTGGATTTCCGGCAGTCCTTCAACTGAAATGCCCAAACAATCTACTGATCGGACTATACGAAAGCAAAGGACGGCTCCTGAACATCTCACCGGCTTTGAGCTTTTTTTGCCTGGCTTACCTCATTTTTTACCATATGATAAATGGATGCCCCGCCATGTATACTATTTTTAAGTGATGGAAGCATTAATAAATCTAATCCTGCAGTTTGGTGACCTGAACAAACAACAGATCGAGTTTTTGCTGAGCAAGGTCGAAATGCTCGAATTCAAGAAAGACGAATACCTGTCGGAAGCCGGGAAGGTTCCCCGGTATGTGGCGTTTGTATTGGAAGGCGTATTCCGCTTTTGCTATTATAACAACAAGGGAGAGGAAATCACCAATTATTTTGTCGAC
>NZ_JASATN010000086.1:0-520 GCF_038440355.1 Dyadobacter sp. OTU695
CAACAAAGTCTGACTTATGGCTTTGGTGATAATGAGAGAGTATTGCAGTTCTCTAATTATAGCTTTGATGCCTCTGTCGAACAGATATTTTTGAGCTTGATTAATGGAGGAGCCTTAGTTCTGATTCCGCAAGTTTCAGGTCTGGATATCTCTTTGATTGAGAGGGTTGTAGACGATGAGCGGGTGACTCACCTTGATGTCACTCCGAGCTTTTTAGAGAATTTGACAGTAGGGAAATATGCTGCTTTGAAAAGAGTTGTATGTGGTGGGGAGATCTGTCGGAAACAGCTCGCTCAAAGATGGGATGGGCATGTAGAATTCTTTAATGTTTACGGTCCGACCGAGGCGACAATTTCGTCAGCATCCTACAAGTTTTTATCAAATGTTGATGCAGAAATATTACCGATTGGAGCGCCGATCGGCAACACGCGTATTTATATATTAGATGGCAGCGGTGGTTTATGCCCAGTGGGCGTAGCCGGCGAGCTTTACATCGGTGGCAGCGGTGTGGCGCGTGGAT
>NZ_JASATN010000087.1:0-475 GCF_038440355.1 Dyadobacter sp. OTU695
ACCCGCGAAGGTAATGGCCTAGCCGGTTACTGGCAGCGTCCAGCTCCCCATAGCTCATGGTTTGCCCTTCGAAAACAAGCGCAACCGATGAGCCATACTGCTTCACCTGACCGGCAAAAAGGTCCAGCACTGTCCGCGAAAGATCGTAATCCCGCTCAGTCTGGTTGAAACCGGTCAACAACTGTTCACGTTCGGCAGCACCCAGCATTTCAAGCTGGCTGACTGGTTGACCAGGTGATACGACAACCGATTCCAATAATCTATGGTAATGACCGAACAATCCTTCGATCGACTTCGACATATATATGTCTGTACAGTATTCTATGCTGACTTTCAATCCAGATGTCCCCTCCGTTACATAGAAAGCTATATCAAAAGTCGATTTGTTATACTCAAAACCTACCGGGGAGAAGCTGATCTGCCCACCCAGGTCCAAAGCCGCGGCGTCGGGCGTATTCTGAAAGACAAACATCAC
>NZ_JASATN010000088.1:0-435 GCF_038440355.1 Dyadobacter sp. OTU695
GGCTCTTCGCCACTTTTGATGACAAAATATAATTAAAAATTACACAATTATTTGGATACGTAGCCAACCTGCCTCTTGAATTCTACTCCAATTCTGTCCAAAAGCTTATAAATCTGGGAGCTTCTATATTGAGTGTTGTATTTCTTATTGATCCATTCAAGCAATAGCGGGCCAGACCAGCGTTTTTGAGCATACCCAAACTCATCAGGGGGGCAATTCAAGACAACATCTCGAATATCTTCAAGGTCGGATAATGACAAAATTGACTTTCTGCCACGTCCTGGAAGGTCGTATAACCCTTCGATGCCTTCGTTTTCGAACCGGTGCACCCAATTAATGACCTGTTTAAAGCTGACCCCATAGATTCTGGCAACCTGCCGACTCGATAGCCCGGTGGCTACTTGATAAACCATATTCAGTCGGGTTGCGACAGAC
>NZ_JASATN010000089.1:0-416 GCF_038440355.1 Dyadobacter sp. OTU695
GCGATCCATAGCTTCTTTAAAAAGCTGGCCAACCAACCGGTTATTGTGGCGATGGAGAACACAGGACGCTATAACTGGCAACTGTATGAAGCCCTGCCTAAATACGGTTTTGAAGTGTATGTAGTCTCAGCTTTACACCTGAAAAAGAGCTTGGGATTGGTCAGGGGCAAAAATGATAAAGTGGATGCGGAGCGGATCTGCAAATTTATCCAAAAGAATCAGGATGAATGCGCCGTTTGGAAACCGAGCTCAACTAACATTCAGAAAATGAAAGTGTTATTAACAGAGCGTAACGGCAGGATCAAAATGAAAAGGCAATTGCTCGGACAGCAATCTGACTACAAGCTGATGAACACGATCGGTCTTGAAAAGCAGCTGGCTAAAATGAACCAGGGTTTGATTAAATCTATACAAGC
>NZ_JASATN010000090.1:0-416 GCF_038440355.1 Dyadobacter sp. OTU695
TGGCACGTTCAGGAGTATCGGGTTAGTAAAGCAAGCCGGGCGACGTCAATGGCCGGCGTGGGCTTTGATGCGTTCGGCTGGGAATTATTTCCATATCTGAGCTCGGGAGCGTCGGTGCTGCTTGTAAACAATGAAGACCGCTTGTCTCTTGGCAGGCTTGGTGACTTGTTTTGTCAGGAAGGGATTACGCATAGTTTTGTTGCGACGGCAATGCTGTGGGACCTTGTCAGGGAATTATCGACCAGATGTACCTCTCTTGAATACCTGCTCACCGGAGGCGACCGGCTTGCGGGAGCCAATCCAGGTAGGTTAAGCTACAAGCTGGTTAACAACTACGGCCCTACGGAAAATACGGTAGTGGCCAGCAATTATATTCTCGAACCCGAAAGTGGTTCTTATTCTTCGCCTTCGATCGG
>NZ_JASATN010000091.1:0-380 GCF_038440355.1 Dyadobacter sp. OTU695
GTGGTGAACTGTGCGTCAAAATTTTCCTCTGTGACTTTTTCTATCGGCTCAAATACCCCAATCGCTGCATTCAAAAAGAGAACATCCAGTTTATTTCCGCTTTCCGAAAACGCTTGCTCCAGAACCGAAATGTCTGAGAGTTTTGAAGTATCCGATACAACTGTAGTCAGTTTCGGGCTGTTTATGTCCGTGCTTGCCTTTTGTAGATTGTCCGCGCTTCTTCCTGTAATCCACACGTTTGCACCTGCATTGATGAATGCTTTTGCTGTTGCCAGTCCTATTCCTGTTGTTCCGCCTGTGATAATGACGTTTTTGCCTGTGAAGTTCATAATCAAATTTTAGCTATTTTTGCAGTCTGTTTTATAAACTGCAAATTTATC
>NZ_JASATN010000092.1:0-380 GCF_038440355.1 Dyadobacter sp. OTU695
TGGTGGTAAAGCTCTCTGCCACCCCGCCCATTGCGTAACCGGCGTTGTTCACCAGTACATCGATAGTGCCTTCTTTGGCCAAAATGGTTTCAACGGCCTGCTTCACGCTCTGCTCGTCGGTCAGGGTAACGTCCAAAACGGTCACGTTTTCCAGGGCCGCAAGGGCCTGCGCTTTATCGGCATTACGGCCCTGGGTATCGCGCATGGTGGCGTATACCTGGTGTCCCGCGGCGGCTACGCTGTGGGCGGTAAGCCAGCCAAAACCGCTATTTGTTCCGGTTACCAATACAATCTTTTTGCTCATCTTTTTTACCTTTAAATGAATAAGCAAAGGTTGAAAACGGCAACAGGAAAATTTTTATCATTTGGTAAAAAGCGCT
>NZ_JASATN010000093.1:0-379 GCF_038440355.1 Dyadobacter sp. OTU695
GGCGCTTTTTACCAAATGTTAAAAATTTTCCTGTTGCCGTTTTCAACCTTTGCTTATTCATTTAAAGGTAAAAAGATGAGCAAAAAGATTGTATTGGTAACCGGAACAAATAGTGGTTTTGGCTGGCTTACCGCCCACAGCGTAGCCGCCGCGGGACACCAGGTATACGCCACCATGCGCGATACACAGGGCCGTAATGCCGATAAGGCGCAGGCCCTCGCGGCCCTGGAAAACGTGACCGTTTTGGATGTTACCCTGACCGACGAACAGAGCGTGAAGCAGGCCGTTGAAACCATTTTGGCCAAAGAAGGCACTATCGATGTACTGGTGAACAACGCCGGTTACGCAATGGGCGGGGTGGCAGAGAGCTTTACCACCG
>NZ_JASATN010000094.1:0-372 GCF_038440355.1 Dyadobacter sp. OTU695
ACGAAAAACAGTGCGGTCCCTTTGATGTCCAATAGCTGACCGCCATAATTAATGGTCATCTCGCCATTGACCAAACCCATTTTGTAAAAGTCGCGGCGCCCAGCTTTAACCGGGACTTCTGTTGATTCCGGAAGGGCGTGAACTTTGAAACCTTTGAGTCGAAGGTCCACCTCATTCAGTCCGGGTATTCCAGTCGTTTCTTCATTTAGCATGGGGCAAAGTTAATAAAATCAATCCTTTCCCATTCTTAAATTGATTTGCCTTAAACGAATGTTTTTACGTAAACGAAGCCCTAAACTCCATCGGAGATTGATTGGTTTTGTTTTTAAATAGCTTGCTGAAACTTTGCGAATGTTCAAATCCGAGCTCATA
>NZ_JASATN010000095.1:0-368 GCF_038440355.1 Dyadobacter sp. OTU695
CTTACCCGCATCGGCCGAAAAAGTGCTGCCGTCACAGAAATAATTTTCCATTTTGATGTAATCATGCTCCATTAAAAACACCAGCATCGAGCTGAACAAGACCTGGATGGATTCTTTGGCTTTGCCGCTGCGGAATCGGTTGATCGTCCGGAAGTCGGGACGGGACATGCCACTCAACCAGAAAAAATGGATATCCTGCGCCAAGGCACGGGCTATTTTCCGACCGGTGTAAATCTTCATGCAATACGCATATAGCAACACTTTCAAAAGCATCCGCGGATGATAGGCGCTGGTGCCGCCCCCTTCGTAAAGGTTGACCAGACTGCTGACGTCCATCCGCTCGACAACCTCGTTGACAACCCGCACCA
>NZ_JASATN010000096.1:0-365 GCF_038440355.1 Dyadobacter sp. OTU695
GCCGGTAACCATGCCATTCCGATGGTGGCCACGCGCGATGTGGCGCAGGTGGCAGCCGGCCATCTGGCTAACCTCGATTTCAGGGGCAAAAGCGTACAAGCCGTCATGGGCCCGCGGGATTATACCTATGCGGAGCTGACGAGCATTGTAGGTAATGCAATCGGCAAACCGGATCTGGCCTACGTTCAGGTGCCGGTGGAGAAGGTCAGAGAGGTATTTCTCGGCAATGGCTTTTCGCCCGATTTCGTCTCCAACCTAATTGAAATGGGCACGGCGATCAGCACGGGTTATATGAACTACCAGAAGCGGGATGAGTCAACGACGACCGCCACTACCGCCGAGGAGTTTGCCAGCGAGGTGTATGC
>NZ_JASATN010000097.1:0-353 GCF_038440355.1 Dyadobacter sp. OTU695
AGTTTTCTCAGATTGTGGGCCATGGCAACCAGGGTAAATTCTGCGGTTACCTTTTTAAGACCTCTAAGATGGAAGCGGCGGAAGCCCATATTAGCTTTTATGTCACCAAAACAACTTTCTATTTCAATACTTCGTCGTTTCCGGAGCTGGAAGCCTTTTTGCGAGTGAAGGTTTGTCCTGGCTTGCTGCTTGTAGTGATCAAGTTTTTCGTTGACCTTGATCGTCCGGTTGGCTCCCTGCTCGGATTTGCAACAACGCTCATAAAACGGGCAACCGCTGCAACTGCTGCATTCGTATTCTTTGATCTGTGATTGATAACCTGTCCGTTTATGCGTTTGTTGATAGCGGCGTTG
>NZ_JASATN010000098.1:0-352 GCF_038440355.1 Dyadobacter sp. OTU695
GAAGGCAATTTTGTGGTCGATAATCAAAAGTTTGAATCGCAGATGGTCGCTTCCGAATATGTACAGGCCGTTACCGACTGCAAGGTACTGGCTTTCAATAAAAAGAATTGGGACCAGATATCCGACACCATTGTGGGCTGGGAAATGATGAAGGCCAACATGGTAAAAAAATGCCTTACGCTGGCCATGGAACGGCGCAGTCCACTGGTTTCGGAAGACGCCACCACGCGTTATCTTTCGTTCATCGAGGCGTTCCCCAACCTGGTCAACCGCATCCCGCTTTCCTATGTGGCCTCGTACCTGGGCATCACCCAGCAATCGCTCAGCCGTATACGCCGTAGTATCCGTTAGC
>NZ_JASATN010000099.1:0-347 GCF_038440355.1 Dyadobacter sp. OTU695
AACCCGCAAGTGCCGCACGCGCTCGTTCGTCGTATCAACCGTACCAGTGGTTACGCCTGTATCTTTACCGAAACCTTCCTTAATGGGCGGGACTTACAGGACTCCCCGCTTTTCAGGGTCGGCGAAAACCCAGTCGTATCCCTTCATGCAGAACAAGCTGCATTTATGACTGGCCTTTTTGAGAAAATGCTGTCAGTATACGATGGAGACTACCTTTATAAAAGCGATTTGATCAAAAACTACATTACGCTCATCATCCACGAGGCCCTTCGAATACAGCCCGCTCAGCATGGCTCTACTTTCCGAAATGGCGAAAGCCGGCTTACACATCTCTTCACTGAGCAGCT
>NZ_JASATN010000100.1:0-334 GCF_038440355.1 Dyadobacter sp. OTU695
TGAGAGAATGAACCGGCTTGTCGCGCAAAATTTAGTGGGGCAGCCCCTGGATAAACCCCAGGCACTTGCCAGACAGCAAACCTGGTCAAGCACCAAGCTGGCCTTCATTGCCCTAACAGATACATCCTTATTGCCAGCTAAAGATTTGGAATTCTTTACTTTTCTCTGCCAACACAGTGCTCCAATTCAGAAGGCCGCTGAGCTTGCCCAACAATTCAAAACACTCTTGGGCAAGCAGCACCATGGCACTTTTGACGAATGGCTGGAAAGTGCCTCGCATCCCGACTCCCTTTTGAAAAACTTTGCAAAAGGCATCAAGAGCGACTATCACGCC
>NZ_JASATN010000101.1:0-325 GCF_038440355.1 Dyadobacter sp. OTU695
TGTGTCGTCCTGAAAAAACCTTACAGTTTTTGATGATAATCCTAATAAAACTTGACTCGTCTTTTTGTTAGTCCTGCAATACCCTTACACCAAGATTTTCTTAATTCTGAAATTACTTTACACACTAATATAAGTGTTTCGAGCTCAGGCCTTGTTGACTGTCTTGAACATTTTTCTTGTCATCCCTCACCTGAAGGGGATGCAAGAAAAATGTGGTAGCTGAATCGGGCGATTTATGAGTCAGCATGTTCACTGACATTCTTCCTTTTTGGCTGATATCGCTTCCAACGCTTTGTTAAAATGCCCTGATGCGAATGCGCCTGAT
>NZ_JASATN010000102.1:0-322 GCF_038440355.1 Dyadobacter sp. OTU695
CAAACTTAGGAAGCGGCTTGCGGCCGCAATTATCCAAATCCGGGTAAAAGGTATCCGAATTTTCCAATGCTGCTAAGCACACGGTCTATGGTTACAATATATCAAGATCGCGGGCCACGTAGTAGCTAGGCACTAATGGTCGGAAGCCGGCTTTCCTGCGTAGTTTGGAAATATCCTGAACGCCTTGGAAAGGATCGGTAAGGGGGCCTTCTGTTTCACCAAAAGTATCAGCCGCTTTTCCGACAGAATCAGCCAGTTCGTACAAAGTGATTGGTGCATCGTCGGCTACGTTGAAGATCTCTCCATCCAACCCCTCGATGGT
>NZ_JASATN010000103.1:0-312 GCF_038440355.1 Dyadobacter sp. OTU695
ACTGGGTAATCCGGGTCGATCGGAACATAGGCCCCGCCCGATTTAAGGATACCCAGTATCGCTACTACCATATCCATGCCCCGCTCCAGACAGATCCCCACCAGGCTCTCAGGGCCCACGCCCAGCCCGCGAAGGTAATGGCCTAGCCGGTTACTGGCTTCGTCCAGCTCACCGTAGCTCATCGTTTGCCCTTCGAAAACAAGCGCAACTGATGGGCGATTTTCTTTCACCTGGCCCGCAAAAAGGTCCAGCACTGTCCGCGAAAGATCGTAATCCCGCTCAGTCTGGTTGAAACCGGTCAACAACTGTTCA
>NZ_JASATN010000104.1:0-311 GCF_038440355.1 Dyadobacter sp. OTU695
ATATCCCTCGAATACCCCCTGATCCGATGCGGGGTTGTTCTTTTGCTGCATTTCGGTCGGGAAAGCGCCCGGCTCCACGATGGCCACGTCAATGCCTAAACGCTTTACCTCGTAATGCAGGCCCTCGCTTATTCCTTCCAGTGCAAATTTGGAGGCCGCATAAATGGTAGCGAACGGGAACGATACCCGACCAAAGCCGCTGGTCACGTTGATGATCAGTCCTTCGGCCTGTTTGCGCATGGCGGGCAGCACCTGTTTGATCAGTCGCCAGGGGGCATAAACATTGATATCAAAAGTGGTGTGCACATCGG
>NZ_JASATN010000105.1:0-299 GCF_038440355.1 Dyadobacter sp. OTU695
AACCTTGCGTATGTGATTTACACCTCAGGCTCTACCGGGCGTCCGAAAGGGGTGATGGTCGAGCATGGCAACCTGATGGATTATATTTACGGATTGGATAACCAGACCGGTATCAGCAGTTGTGAGAGCTACGGCCTGATCTCGGCTGCCTATACCGATTTAGGGAATACGGTGCTGTATAGCTTTCTGGCCTGGGGCGGGACGCTGCATGTCTTTTCGGCCTCGCTGGCTAATGATGCTGCCGGGGCTTACCGTTATTTCCAGCAGCACCGGATCGATTGTTTGAAGATCGTGCCTTC
>NZ_JASATN010000106.1:0-299 GCF_038440355.1 Dyadobacter sp. OTU695
CACCGCCCAGTATGGTTATTTCTGATATTTTGGCCTGCTGGCCACTGCCCACGATCTGTCTGATGGCCCTGTGGAAGTGCCCGAGCATTGCGCTGACGTAGCCACTGGCAAGCAGGCCTGCATTGTAGTTAAACTTGATCAGGATGCCGTCCTTGTCGGCAACGATCGTAATATCAAGCGGATAGTTCGTATGCTCACTGGCCTGTATATCCTCAAACGTGATCGACCAGCTTGTCTCTGAGAGTGTCTTACTGACAGGATAGTTTTCAAAGACAAACAAGCTGTCAAAAAGGTCTCCT
>NZ_JASATN010000107.1:0-298 GCF_038440355.1 Dyadobacter sp. OTU695
TACCTCTAATGTCTACGGTTCGGGATACCACCGCCCGGCAAAAGAAGACGAACAGGTAGATATCAATGATCCGCGCGCCTACTCATCCAGTAAGATCGCCGCAGAAAGGGAATTGATCGGCATGCAGCAAAACCAGGGATTTGACGTACGTATCCTGCGTCTTGGCTTTGTTTACGGTGATAAAGACCCGCACATCGCCGAAATTATCCCATATATTAAAAAGCTGAACATGCATTCAGGATCGCGCATGCATATGGTCCATCACCTGGATGTCGCGCAGGCACTGGTCCTGCTACTG
>NZ_JASATN010000108.1:0-298 GCF_038440355.1 Dyadobacter sp. OTU695
GAGTAGCAGGACCAGTGCCTGCGCGACATCCAGGTGATGGACCATATGCATGCGCGATCCTGAATGCATGTTCAGCTTTTTAATATATGAGATAATTTCGGCGATATGCGGGTCTTTATCACCGTAAACAAAGCCAAGACGCAGGATACGGACGTCAAATCCCTGGTTTTGCTGCATCCCGATCAATTCCCTTTCTGCGGCGATCTTGCTGGATGAGTAAGCGCGCGGATCATTGATATCTACCTGTTCGTCTTCTTTTGCCGGGCGGTGGTATCCCGAACCGTAGACATTAGAGGTG
>NZ_JASATN010000109.1:0-273 GCF_038440355.1 Dyadobacter sp. OTU695
CTGCTGATATCGATGCCGATAATGATCTTTTTCATAAATTGGTATTGGAAAAGTGAAGTGAGAAATTCATCAATTGACTCAACTCCTTGATAATGGGCTTTAAGCCCAAATTTCTATATGAGTTATTGATGAAAGGGGAAGTAAAGTCTAAATCAGCAGTATGAGTCATCAGCTCAGAGCGCATGTCATAGTTTACTTTACTTCCCTTTCTCATTTCATTAAATTAACCACACCAACCTTACTTCCCTAATACATTACGAATCTAAAGGAGCG
>NZ_JASATN010000110.1:0-256 GCF_038440355.1 Dyadobacter sp. OTU695
AAATTCTGCTTTTGGTTTATCTTTATCATATAAGGGCTTGTAGCTCAGGTGGTTAGAGCGCGACACTGATAATGTCGAGGTCCGTGGTTCGAGTCCACGCAGGCCCACGGAATGTACAAGTTGGTCAGAAAACGTTTCTGATTTTATTTATTGAAGAATTTTGGGGGATTAGCTCAGCTGGCTAGAGCACCTGCCTTGCACGCAGGGGGTCAACGGTTCGAATCCGTTATTCTCCACATTACTGGAAAAGTCCGGT
>NZ_JASATN010000111.1:0-254 GCF_038440355.1 Dyadobacter sp. OTU695
GCGGCTTTGGACCTGGGTGGGCAGATCAGCTTCTCCCCGGTAGGTTTTGAGCATAACAAATCGACTTTTGATATCAGCCTTTCAATCACCGAAACGGTGGAAGGGATCAAGGCGCACATTGAATATTGTACGGATTTATATACCGAGCAGACAATCGACCGCTTGTTCGGTCATTACCGCAGGCTGCTCGAATCGGTTTTGGCTTCGCCTGGCCAGCCAGTCAGCGGGCTTGAAATGCTCAGCGGTGCAGAGCG
>NZ_JASATN010000112.1:0-251 GCF_038440355.1 Dyadobacter sp. OTU695
ACAAGCCCTTCCACCTCCTGCTGCATACGCCCAGCAACAGGGCTGCCCACACAGATGTCGCTCTGGCCGCTGTAACGGGAAAGCAACACCTTGAAGGCGCTCAACAGCGTCATAAAAAGCGTCACGCCATGCTGCTGGCTCAACGATTGAAGGCCAGAACTCAGATCCGAACCCAGCTCAAAGGACAATAGCGCCCCGCGCGTGCTCTGCACCGCTGGGCGCACATAGTCCGTCGGTAGGTTCAGCGTCTC
>NZ_JASATN010000113.1:0-245 GCF_038440355.1 Dyadobacter sp. OTU695
TCCTGCTTTTCAATGATAGTAGATCGGTACGGAATGCACCCTCAATTCGGCTACAACATTTCCTGTTTCGGCTACAAGCGCCTTGTCACGATCGCGGAAATTTGCTGTGTAAAAATTTAAAATAATATGCAGACAGAAACAATGAAAGTGGCACTGGTTACAGGAGCAAATGCAGGCGTGGGATACCAGATCGCTAAATCACTTGCTGATGAAGGCTATACCGTTTACGTTGGCGCGAGAAACCT
>NZ_JASATN010000114.1:0-244 GCF_038440355.1 Dyadobacter sp. OTU695
GCCTGCTTTTCAATGATAGTAGATCGGTACGGAATGCACCCTCAATTCGGCTACAACATTTCCTGTTTCGGCTACAAGCGCCTTGTCACGATCGCGGAAATTTGCTGTTTAAAAATTAAAATAATATGCAGACAGAAACAATGAAAGTGGCACTGGTTACAGGAGCAAACACAGGCGTGGGATACCAGATCGCTAAATCACTTGCTGATGAAGGCTATACCGTTTACGTTGGCGCGAGAAACCC
>NZ_JASATN010000115.1:0-241 GCF_038440355.1 Dyadobacter sp. OTU695
CTCCGACCAACCTGACTTTCTACAATTCCACTGACTGGACCACAGAAGACCCCTATTTTGAGATCCCGGTAAGGGCTATCGCTGCAAGGTCTGATCCTGCCGCATCGGTCGGCACCCAGGTGTTTAACATCGGAGGAGACTGGACAGATGACGGACTATTCAATACAACAGTATCTTCTGTCAATGTCACTGACATCAACCTGCCCGTCACACTGATCTCATTCTCGGCAGCAAAAGAGGG
>NZ_JASATN010000116.1:0-238 GCF_038440355.1 Dyadobacter sp. OTU695
TAACAATAGGTCCTGCTATTATAGTCCGTGCTGCCCACTAATTGGTTAGGCGCCAGGAACAGCATGCTTCCTTCATCGTAATCATAATAGTCCCTTCCATACTTAAGCCTTCCGTTGTTATCGGTAATGAAAGTGATTTTATAGAAGCTAAGCACGTCATAGATCGGTGCCATGCTTGTATTAAAAGGGTTGCGCTCGTTGAAATGCACAAGGCTGATCAAAGGATGCTGGGGTTTGG
>NZ_JASATN010000117.1:0-234 GCF_038440355.1 Dyadobacter sp. OTU695
TTATCAATCGGTTAGTGAAAAGTGAGAAATTTTATTTAAAAATATTTGGGGAGTGCGCTTGCATGTTAAAAATAAAGCCTGCACTTTTGCACTCCCAATCGGGAACAACGGTAGCGCAGACGGCGAAACCACTAGTTCTGAGAAGCATCAGAGCAACGTTCTTTGACATGATGAAGAGAGCAAAAAGATAGGTTCGTTAGAAACATTGGTCGGTTTCTTCGGAAACATGGCTAC
>NZ_JASATN010000118.1:0-232 GCF_038440355.1 Dyadobacter sp. OTU695
GTACCGCCGAACGGCCAGCAAGGTAGGCATCATAAAGCTCCACCAGCTCGCTGATGATGATCCCTGTGGACCAACCGTCTGAGGCGATGTGGTGCAGCACCAGAACCAGGATGTATTCTCCTTCTGCGGCCTGCAAAAGGTCGCAACGAAGCATGTGCTCGGACGACAAATCAAAACGCCGGCTGATCAGCCCTTCGATATAGGCTTGTAGCCCCTGGCCTTCCAGCCCAGA
>NZ_JASATN010000119.1:0-231 GCF_038440355.1 Dyadobacter sp. OTU695
AACATCGAATATGTGGGGCGTATCGACGACCAGGTGAAGGTGCGTGGTTACCGTATCGAGCTGGGCGAGATCGAGAGCGTGCTGCAAACAGCGCCGGGCATCAGCCAGGGTGTTGTCGTGGCGCGCGCCGACGGCAGCGGCCACAAGCGTTTGATCGGCTACTATGTAGGCGATGGCGCCTTGCGGGATCAGGTGCATGCACACCTTTCCAGCCAGCTTCCCGACTACATG
>NZ_JASATN010000120.1:0-230 GCF_038440355.1 Dyadobacter sp. OTU695
GTTTAATAATTGTGGCGGCTACCTACTTTACCAGGTTTGATCCAAGTATCATCGGCGGACCCGGGCTTAACTTCTCTGTTCGGGATGGGAAGAGGTGAACACCGGGCCAATAGCCACCAACAAGGTCTTTGTTGGTTTATGTGTGGTTAGGGGAAGAGGTGAAGCGAGTGTCGCCCCAGACCGTTCCAATAGCCACCAACAAGCTCTTTGAGTTAGAGTTTAAAGTTTAG
>NZ_JASATN010000121.1:0-213 GCF_038440355.1 Dyadobacter sp. OTU695
GCCATCCGTAAAGAGCTGGACTCAGAGCTTTCGATTTTGGATGTCTTTGACTGTCCGAGCATCGAGCTACTGGCCTTGAAGCTGGCTGGTATTTCAGCGCCATCCCCAATCGGCATTTTGCATAAACAGGACCGTCCCGACCGGATCCCGCTTTCGTATAGCCAGGAGCGTTTGTGGTTTATCGACCAGCTGGAAGGCAGCGTACAGTACCAT
>NZ_JASATN010000122.1:0-207 GCF_038440355.1 Dyadobacter sp. OTU695
GTTCTCCCTTGAAAACACCCCACGCGATCAAAGTTTGCTGGTTGCCGAAATAAATCTAATCTCAGAAAATGTAAATTACACAACTACTCAATATGATATTCTGTTCAACTTGTTGGACACAAGTGGCGGAGTAAAAGTCGGGATAGGCTATAATACTGATCTATATACTTCCGAGACGATCGACCGCCTGTTTGGTCATTACCGCAG